>NZ_LZIR01000029.1 GCF_001667035.1 Mycobacterium sp. 852002-51057_SCH5723018 | reverse complement strand
CAGTTGTGTATAAGAGACAGGCGCGAACCGCGCCTCCGGTGGGGGCGGCGGCGCGGTCATGTACGGCGGCTCCTGGGAGACCACATACCGAGCCTGCTGCGGGACGTCGTATTGGACGCGAACGCGTTCCGGCTGGGGCGGGGGCTGCCGGGGCGGCAACAGCGGTTCCTCGGGCACGTCGATGATCGCGGATTCGTCGGCCCGGCCGGGCGGATTGTCCCGCGGGACAGACGTGACCCGGTCGCTGGCCACCCAGTCGCGGCTGGCCTCGCCGTTGCGCTCCCAGTCGCTGTACGCGCGGGCGCGCGGCGCCTCGGTCTCGTGGGTCTCGAGCGCCGGGCGCTCCTGCAGGTCGGTGTCGAACAGGATCTCCAGGCTGGTGCGCAGCGCGCTCAGCTCGGCCCGCAGCGCCGCCAGGTCGTCGGCGGCCTGGGCGCGCAGCTCGGAGGCGAGCTCGCGGCGCAGCTGGGACTCCACGGTCAGCTCGTACTCGCGGCGGGCCGAGATTTCCCGATCCAGCTGCAGGTCGTAAACGAGCTTCAGGTCACGGACGCGGGATTGGTCCGCGTCGCTTTGGCGGCGGTAGAGCACCGAGACGAAGGCGCCGGCGACTGCGGCCCACAGCGCCAGGATTACAGCGAGCTTGAGGAGTTCCACCCGGTTGGTGAAAACCAGTGCGGAACTGGCCCCCATCGCGAGGACCAGCAACGCGGTCAAGAGCACCCACCCCGGCCTGCGGCCGCCGCGCCGGACCCTGGCGCCGCGGGACAGAACGGTCATGGCCTGCACTGTACCTGCGCGAGGTCACTGCGCGTGTCGCGCGACCCCGGCGATTCCCACCTGGGTTGATTGCGGCGTGCTAGCTTTCCGCACCCTCGCCGTGTTCCGTCGGATCCTGCGGCGACTTGCAGCAATGCTGTAGCCACAGCGCCGCCAACACCAGCGCCAGCGCGCTGACGGCGGCCACCACCGTCCCAGTAGTGTCCTCCGCGGCGACCCGCAGCCACGATCGCCGCGGCAGGAAATACACCAGCACCCCGACCCACCAACCCAGCACCAGCGCACCCACCCAGGCCGACGCCTTGGCCACCACCACGGTGCGGGCCACCGCCAGCGGGTGCAGCCAACCGGGGCCGGGGCCGATTTCGCCGTCGTTGATCTTGGTCCGCACGTAGCGCGCCCACAGCGCCTCGGCGATGGCCACCCCGAGCAGCGACAGCCCGGTCCACACCGTGATCGGCGGAAACCACCGGTACAGGCTGATGACCAGCAGATAGCCGACGACCGCAGCGCCGACCACCGCGGCCGTCAGGTCACGCTTCCGGGTCGGTCCCATCAGGCTTCCGGTTCGGGATCGGGTTTTGCCTTCAGCTGCAGGGTGTAGCTGGACAGCCGGACACCGGCCCGGTCGGCCGGGTCCAGCTCGGCCAGCAGCCGCGCGACGGGACGCTGCCCCTCGGCGACCGTCAGCCGCGCATCGGGCTCGATGGCCAGCCACGGCACCATCACGAAGGCCCGCAGGTGGGCCAGCGGGTGGGGCAGCGTCAGGTTGGGTTCGCGGACGATCACTTCGGTTTCGCCGTAGCAGGCGATCAGGTCGACGTCGAGGGTGCGCGGGCCCCAGCGTTCGCCGCGAACCCGGCCCGCCGCCCGCTCGAACTCCTGCGCCCGGCGCAGCCAGGCCGGCCCGTCACACGTCGGGTCGTCGGCGATCAGCACCGCGTTGAGAAACGGCGCCTGCTCCACCCGGCCCCAGGGATCGGTCTCGTAGATGGGAGACACTGCCACTACCGCTTCCTGGAGCCCGTCGACGACCGATTGCAGCCGGGCCAGCCGGTCCCCCAAGTTGGAGCCGATCGACAGCACCACGCGCGTCATAGGCGCCACTCCTCGATCCCGACCGTGCCGGCATCATCGTCGTCGTCGCGCGTCATAGCGCCCCGCCGGCCGGGATCACCGAACCGCGGCCGCCACGTCGCGACCGCCGAATCACCACCGCGACGTCGGCGAACTGGTGCGAAATCGGAGCCTGCGGCTTGTGCACCACTACCTCGACGGCGTGCACGCGCGGGTCGTCCATCACCCGGTCGGCGATCTCGCCGCCGACCGCCTCGATCAGCTTGCGCGGCGGCCCCGCAACGACGTCGGCCGCCAGCTGGGCCAGGGCGCCGTAGTCGTAGGTGTCGTTCAGGTCGTCGCTTGCCGCAGCGCCGGCCAGGTCGATCCACACGGTGATGTCGACGACGAAGTCCTGCCCGTTGGCACGCTCGTGTTCAAAGACTCCGTGCCGGCCGCGAACTTCCAAGCCGCGCAACTCGATTCGATCAGCCATCGAGTGCCGTCCACGCTTCGACGACCTTGAGCGCATCGACCGACGCGCGCACGTCGTGCACGCGCACTCCCCACGCCCCGTGCAGGGCGGCCAGCGCGGAAATCACCGCGGTCGCCGTCTCGCGCCCGTCGGGCGGCCGCGGCGACCCGTCGGGCCCGGCCAACAACGTGCCGAGAAACCGCTTGCGCGAGGCGCCCAGCAGCACCGGGACCCCGGTATCGACCAGTTGCGGCAACGCATGCAGCAGCGCCCAATTGTGTTGTCCCGTCTTGGCGAATCCCAGGCCGGGATCGATCACCAGGTTGTCGGGATCGACGCCGGCGGCCACCGCGTCGTCGACGTTGGCGAGCAGCTCGGCGCGCACCTCGGCCACCACGTCGCGGTAGTGCGGGACCTCATGCGGGCGGTCCGACGACACCGATCGCCAGTGCATCACCACCCACGGCACGCCGGCCTCGGCCAGCAGCGGCGCCATCGCGGGGTCGGCCCGTCCGCCCGACACGTCGTTGACGATCCGCGCGCCGCTTTGCAGCGCCGCCCGGGCGACGTCGGCGTGCATGGTGTCGATGCTCACGGTAATCCCCTGGGCTGCAAGCTCTTTGACGACCGGAACAACGCGGGATGTCTCGACCCGCGCGTCGATCCGGGTGGCGCCCGGCCGGGTGGACTCACCCCCTACGTCGACGATGTCCGCACCCTCGGCCGCCATCGCGAGGCCATGGGCGACGGCGTCGTCGGTATCCAGGTAGCGCCCACCGTCCGAGAACGAATCGTCAGTGACGTTCAGGACTCCCATAACCTGCACAGGCGCGGACTCACTTACGCAGGATGAGGTCGAGCGCTTCGGATCGAGACGCGGCACTGGTTTTGAACTGGCCGCGCACCGCCGACGTCGTGGTGACCGCGCCGGGCTTGCGGACGCCGCGCATCGCCATGCAAAGATGCTCAGCCTCGACCACGACGATCACCCCGCGCGGATCGAGCTTCTTCACCAGGGCGTCGGCGATCTGGCTGGTGAGCCGCTCCTGCACCTGGGGTCGCTTGGCGTACAGGTCCACCAGCCGGGCGATCTTCGACAGCCCGGTCACCCTGCCGTCCTTGCCGGGGATATAGCCAACGTGGGCCACCCCGTGGAACGACACCAGGTGATGCTCGCAGGTGGAGTACAGCGGGATCTCCTTGACGATCACCATTTCATCGTGGTCCTCGTCGAACATGGTGTTCAAGACGGAGTCCGGATCGGTGTAGAGCCCGGCGAACATCTCGCGATAGGCGCGTGCGACGCGGGCCGGGGTGTCCTGCAAGCCGTCCCGGTTCGGGTCCTCGCCGATCGCGTACAGCAACTCGCGGATCGCATTCTCTGTTCGTTGCTGGTCGAACACCCGGATGCGGGGAGTCACCTGGCGGGCATCCGGCCCGAAATCCGGCCCCAAACCCGGTAAGGCCATTGAATCCTCCGTTCGCTAGCCGTGAGCCGGCGGGTTGGACCGGCTCACATCGTCCTCCTGCTTATCAGGTGACTTTCCGGCATCCGGGCTGGGCTGCGCTGGCGGCGGATAGGGAGGATACGGCGGGTAGGAGGGGTGGGTCGGGTAGCCCTGGGCCTGCGGGCCCTGCTGGCCCGGATAACTCGGCGCCGGCTGCGGGTGCGGCTGCGGCCAATAGGGCTGCTGCGGTGGCTGCGTCGGGCTCGCGGCGGGCGGGTACCAGTAATTCGGCTGTTGTTGCTGCGGCGGCCATCCCGGCGCGTACCAGCCCGCCGGGGCACCGTAGTCGGGCTGGGTGGGGCCATGCGGCGCTGGCTGGCGATTGCCCTGGCCGCCATGGGAACCGTTGCCGCCGTTGGCATTCCGCTCGCCCTCGGTTCGCGCGGCCTCAGCGGCCTGGCTGGCCCGCGCGATGGCCGCCTTGAACGCCGGCTCGGCGACGGGCGGCGGCCAGGGCTCGCCACGTTCGATCGCCAGCTCGCCGGGGGTCTTGATCGGCGGCTTGTCCGACGGGATACGGCCGCCGAAATCGTCGAACATGGTGAGCCGGGGCCGCTTTTGGACGTCGGCGAAGATGCCCTCCAGCTCCGCTCGGTGCAGGGTCTCCTTTTCCAGCAGCTCGCCGGCCAGGCTGTCGAGCACGTCGCGGTATTCGGTGAGGATTTCCCACGCCTCGGTGTGCGCCGCCTCGATCAGCTTGCGCACTTCGTCGTCGATGTCGCGGGCGACCTCGTGCGAGTAGTCGGCCTGCGTTCCCATGGTGCGGCCCAGGAACGGGTCGCCGTGTTCGGTGCCGTACTTGACCGCGCCGAGCTTGGAACTCATCCCGTATTCGGTGACCATCGCGCGGGCGACCTTGGTGGCCTGCTCGATGTCGGACACCGCGCCTGTCGTCGGCTCGCGGAAGACCAGTTCCTCGGCGGCGCGCCCGCCCATCGCGAACACCAGCTGGGCGATCATCTCCGAGCGGGTGCGCAGGCCCTTGTCCTCCTCCGGCACCGCGACCGCGTGGCCGCCGGTGCGTCCCCGGGCCAGGATCGTCACCTTGTAGACCGGGTCGATGTCGGGCATCGCCCAGGCCGCCAGGGTGTGCCCGCCCTCGTGGTAGGCGGTGATCTTCTTTTCCTGCTCGCTGATGATGCGGCCCTTGCGGCGCGGGCCACCGATCACCCGGTCGACCGCCTCCTCGAGGGCCGCGCCGGTGATCACCGTGCCGTTCTCGCGGGCGGTCAGCAGCGCCGCCTCGTTGATGACGTTGGCCAGGTCGGCGCCGGTCATGCCGACGGTGCGCTTGGCCAGCCCGTCCAGGTCCGCGTCCGGGGCGATCGGCTTGCCCTTCGAATGCACCCTCAAGACGGCCCGACGGCCCGCCAGGTCGGGGTTGGACACCGGGATCTGCCGGTCGAAGCGGCCGGGCCTCAAGAGCGCGGGGTCCAGGATGTCGGGCCGGTTGGTGGCGGCGATCAGGATGACACCGGCGCGCTCGCCGAACCCGTCCATCTCGACCAGCAGCTGGTTGAGCGTCTGCTCGCGCTCGTCGTGGCCGCCGCCCAGCCCGGCGCCGCGCTGGCGGCCGACCGCGTCGATCTCGTCGACGAAGATGATGCACGGGCTGTTCTGCTTGGCCTGCTCGAAGAGGTCTCTCACGCGCGAGGCACCGACGCCGACGAACATCTCAACGAAGTCGGAGCCGGAGATTGTGAAAAACGGCACCCCAGCCTCGCCGGCCACGGCGCGGGCCAGCAGGGTCTTGCCGGTGCCGGGCGGCCCGTAGAGCAGCACGCCCTTGGGGATCTTGGCGCCGAGCGCCTGGTACCTGCTGGGGTTTTGCAGGAAGTCCTTGATCTCGTAGAGCTCCTCGACCGCCTCGTCGACGCCGGCGACATCGGCGAAGGTGGTCTTGGGCATGTCCTTGGAGAGCTGCTTGGCCCGCGATTTGCCGAAGCCGAACCCCATCCGGGCGCCGCCCTGCATCCGCGAGAACATCACGAACAGGCCCACCAGCAACAGCAGCGGCAGTACGTACACCAGCAGCTCACCCAAGATGCTGCCTTCGCTGACGACGGTGCTGACCTTGGCGTTCTTGGCGTTCAGCGCGTTGAACAGGTCGACGGCGTATCCGCTGGGGTATTTGGTGATGACCTTGTCGGAGTTGTCCGTGTCCTTGGTGCCCTTTTTCAGGGTCAGCCGCAGCTGCTGCTCGCGGTCGTCGATCTGCGCGCTCTGGACGTTGTCGCTGCTGATCTGGGTCATCGCCACCGAGGTGTCGACGGCCTTGTAACCGCGAGTGTCGTCGCTAAAGTAAAAGAACGACCAACCCAGCACCACCACAACGGCGATCGCCGCGATGGTGCGAATCAAGTTTTTCCGGTTCATCAATCATCGGCCTTGTCGGCCAGTTCCTTCCCCGATACACGAAGCTGGAAAAGTCCAGGCTACCGCCTGTGGCGATCGCCAGCCCCGGTGAGCCGGGGCGCAGCGGGTCGCCACCAATGTTCCTGTGGCGATCGCCAGCCCCGGTGAGCCGGGGCGCAGCGGGTCGCCAGTTTCCTTAGGACTAACGACCGGCGGTTCCCGCGAAAGACCGGTATGCCACGCTCGGGGCTACTCGTAGTGGCGGGCCTCGATCACGTTGCCGTCCGGGTCAGCGAAATAGAAGGCCTCCGGGGCCCACCCCCGGGCGCCAAAAGTGCGGTTCATCCGCGCGCCGGTATCGACGCCTTCCGCCTGCAGACGCCGATCCAACGCTTCGAATTCGGCCTTGGACAGCGCAAGACAGACGTGGTTGACCGGGTTGCCGGCGCTGCCGTCGACCTTCGCGAACGCCCCCAGACCGTCGGCCATATCCATCGGCATCAGGTCGATGATGGATTCCTCGCACACCCGCACGCTCGGGAACGGCGCCTCGCCGGCGTCGAACTCGCTCACCCGCACCGGCGTCAGCCCGACCACCCGGGAATAGAAATCGATGGCCGCCCGCGGATCCTTCGTCCACAGCACGACGTGGTCCATCCGCATTGTCAAACCACCTCGCCTTCCCCAATCACCAACATCTCATGATGCGCGGCGGGCACCGGCGATATCTACGCCCATTCCCATCACATCGAGCCCTTCTCAGCCGGAGGCCGTTGTGATTTGGTGAGACGGTGCGCTCATCAACCGAACGGTTAGTAGACACCAACGGTGTGCAGCTGCGGGTGACCGAGGCCGGTGATCGCGGAGCGCCCGTCGTGGTCCTAGCCCACGGCTTCCCCGAGCTGGCGTATTCCTGGCGGCACCAGATACCGGTTCTCGCCGAGGCCGGCTACCACGTGCTGGCGCCCGATCAGCGCGGCTACGGCGGCTCATCGCGTCCGGATGCGATCGAGGCGTACAACATTCACGAGTTGACCGCCGACATCGTGGGGCTGCTCGACGACGTCGGCGCAGAGCGCGCCGTGTGGGTTGGTCACGACTGGGGTGCGCCCGTGGCGTGGCATGCCCCGCTCTTGCACCCCGACCGGGTCGCGGCGGTCGCCGCGCTCAGCGTGCCGGCGCTGCCCCGCTCGCATTCGGCGCCCACCAAAGCGTGGCGCAAAAATTTTGGTGAGAACTTCTTCTACATCCTGTACTTCCAGGAGCCCGGCGTTGCCGATGCCGAGCTCAACGGTGATCCCGCCCGCACGATGCGCCGGATGCTGGGCGCCGTACGAGCATCCGGCGACTCGCTCACCGCGTCGCGGATGCTGACCCCCGGCCCGGAGGGCTTTATCGATCGCCTTCCCGAGCCCGACCGACTGCCGGACTGGCTGAGCCAGGACGAGCTCGACCACTACATCAGCGAATTCTCCCGCACGGGGTTCACCGGTGGCCTGAACTGGTACCGCAACTTCGACCGCAACTGGGAGACCACCGCCGACCTCAATGGCGCGAAAATCGGCGTGCCATGCCTGTTTATCGCCGGGACGGCCGACCCGGTGCTGGCGTTCACCCGCATCGACCAGGCGGCCGAGGTTATCTCGGGCCCGTACCGCCAGATGATGATCGAGGGCGCGGGGCACTGGCTGCAGCAGGAGCGGCCCGACGAGGTGAACGCGACATTGTTGGAGTTCCTCAACGGATTGGAGTTGCGATGAGCGCACCCCTGCGTTTCGGCGTCTTCATCACGCCGTTTCATCCCACCGGCCAATCCCCCACGGTGGCACTGGAATACGACATGGAGCGTGTCGTCGCGCTGGACCGCCTCGGCTTCGACGAGGCCTGGTTCGGTGAGCACCACTCGGGTGGCTACGAGCTGATCGCATGCCCGGAGGTCTTCATTGCGGCCGCGGCCGAACGGACCAAGCACATTCGGCTGGGTACCGGGGTGGTGTCGCTGCCCTACCACCATCCGCTGATGGTGGCCGACCGCTGGGTGCTGTTAGACCATCTGACCCGGGGCAGGGTCGTCTTCGGCACCGGTCCCGGCGCGCTGCCGTCGGATGCGTACATGATGGGCATCGACCCCGTCGACCAGCGGCACATGATGCAGGAGTCCCTCGAGGCGATCCTAGCGCTGTTCCGCGCCGGGCCCACCGAGCGAATCGACCGCCACACCGACTGGTTCACGCTGCGCGACGCCCAGTTACACATCCGCCCGTTCACCTGGCCCTACCCCGAGATCGCCACGGCGGCAATGATATCGCCGTCCGGACCGCGACTGGCCGGTGCGCTGGGGACGTCGCTGCTATCCCTGTCGATGTCGGTGCCCGGCGGCTACGCCGCGCTGGAGAACACCTGGGACGTCGTGCGCGAGCAGGCCGCCAAAGTCGGCCGCAACGAGCCGGACCGCGCCGACTGGCGCGTTCTGAGCATCATGCACATCGCCGACACCCGAGAGCAGGCAATCGACGATTGCACCTACGGCTTACAGGATTTCGCGGACTATTTTGGCGCGGCGGGGTTCGTCCCGCTTTCCAACACCGTCGACGGAGCAACCCAGACACCGTACGAGTTCGTGGAAGACTATGCGGCCAAGGGCAATTGCTGCATCGGCACGCCCGACGACGCGATCGAACACATCGAGAATCTACTGGAGCGCTCGGGCGGTTTCGGGACGCTGCTGATGCTGGGCCACGACTGGGCCTGCCCCGAGGCGACCTACCACAGCTATGACCTGGTCGCCCGCAAGGTGATTCCGCATTTCAAAGGGCAGCTCGAGGCGTCGCGGTCGTCTCACGACTGGGCCCGGGGCAAGCGCGACCAATTGATCGGCCGCGCCGGTGAGGCCGTGGTGAAGGCCATCACCGAGCATGTCGACGAACAGAAAGGCGTGAGAAGCTGATGCGCGCTGCGGTATTGCGGGACGGCCGCATGGTGTACCGGGACGACGTGCCTGAGCCGGCGCCCGGGCCGGGCCAGGTGCTGGTGGATGTGCGAGCATGTGGAATATGCGGTACTGACTTGCATTTCGCCGCCCACGGCGCGGAGATGCTCGAGCTGAGCGAGCAGATGGGGCTCGGGGCTGCAGGCATGAATGTCGACCTGGGCCAGGACATTTTCATGGGGCACGAATACAGCGCCGAAATCCTGGACGTCGGCCCCGACACCGACACCCACCCGCCCGGAACACCGGTCACCTCGATTCCGGTGCTGCTGTCGGGAAAGCGCGTCGAGCCGATCCTGTCCAGCAACAACACAATTGGCGGCTTCGCCGAGCGGATGTTGCTGTCGGCGCCACTACTGCTGCCGATCCCCAACGGTCTTGACCTCAAACACGCGGCCCTGACCGAACCCATGGCGGTGGGGCTGCACGCCGTCAACAAGTCAAACATTCAGCCGGGTGAGACCGCCCTGGTGCTTGGTTGCGGCCCGATCGGTGTCGCCATCATAGCCGCTCTCAAAGTTCGTGGGGTGGAAAACATTGCGGCATCGGACTTTTCGACAAAGCGGCGCGAGTTGGCGACGGCGATGGGCGCACATCAGACGCTAGATGCGGCGCAGGGCTCGCCGTTCGACACCGTCAAGCCCGCTGTGGTGTTCGAGGCGGTCGGGGTGCCTGGGATCATCGACGATGTGCTGCGGCGGGCGCGGCCGGGCACCCGCCTGGTGGTCGCCGGGGTGTGCATGCAGCCCGACACCGTGCACCCGTTCTTCGCGATCGCCAAGGAGATCAACGTCCAGTTCGTCCTGGCCTACACGCCCGACGAGTTCGGCGACTCGTTGCGCGCGCTGGCCGAAGGCGACATCGACGTCACGCCGCTCATCACTGGAGAGGTAGGCCTGGACGGCGTCGGGCAGGCCTTCGACGACCTCGCCGACCCCGAGCGGCACTGCAAGATTTTGGTGACGCCGTAGTCCGAACGGAGGCAATCATGAAACGCAGCATCGTCGCAGGATTGGCTGCCCTGCTGATGACCGCAGGGCTGATCGCCTCGGCGCCGCCGGCCAGCGCCGGCTGCCAGTACGGAGACGGCTTTCTCAGCAAGTGCGATGGACCCATCCAGCCCGACGGCACCTGGCAACGTTGCGTGGACACGCCTCAGTTCGTTCCTCACGGTGCCAGTTCCTACCTGGTGCCCGAAAGATATTGCGATTTGATGGGCCCTGACCAGCAACCGGGGGATCTCGCCTTCGCCGACCCGCCGACGCACATCGACGGATAAGCCGGGCTCTAGGGACCGTCTGGCGGAAAGGCCGCGACGATCCTTCCGGCCGACCCGCTCTACCTCATCCCCCCGCCGGGGGCTGCGTCACCACCGTCGGCTTGAATCCGTAACGTGGAGCGGCAAAGTGGGCTGCGCCGCGCGAACCGGCACCCATCATCGGCAGTCCGCCCACCGCGTTCGTGACGGGCTCGGCGGCCGCGGCGGCGCCCATCCCGTTGAGCGCCGAGACGGCCGGGCTCGCCGAAGGCGCCGCGCCAACCCAGGAAGCCGGGACCGACAATCCGCCCACGGACGCCGCCCTGCCCACACCCCCGGCGGCACCCCCAACGGCGCCCGAAACGGCGTGCGGCACCGCCTCGATGGCCTTAGCGGCGCCCTCGGCCGCCTTCGCGGCCTGCGGCATCACCGCCTGCGCCAAGCCTTGGATGTCCTTGAATGCGGTGGTGAAAAGCCTTGTGGGAGAAATCAATCGGATGAACGCGTCAAATCCGGTGCTGGCGTCCACGGTGGCCGAGCCGGTTAACCCCTCCACCAGGTCGCCGAACATTCCACTCACGACGATCCCGTCACCATTGCTGTTCCAGACGTGCCCGGTGAGACCCAGCGCGGCCGCAGGATTGGCCAACCACGGCGGAGAATTCGTCAATCCGGCCAGGCCCAGCAGCACATTGGGGATCCCGTACACCCCCTGCGCGCCGGAGGCCGACCCGACCGCCTGGGCCACGGCGGCGGCCTGTGCGGCCGGCCCGCCCGGGTCGGTGCTGGGCGCGGCCGGGGTGAACGGCGTCAACGCCGCAGCCGCCGCCGACGCGCCCGCATAGCTGTACATCGTGGCCGCGTCCTGGGCCCACATCTCGGCGTATTGCGCCTCGGTGGCCGCGATCGCCGCCGTGTTCTGACCGAGGAAGTTGGTCGCCAGCAACGCCATCAGCAGCGCCCGGTTGGCCGCGATCGCCGGCGGCGGCACCGTCGCCCCAAACGCCGCCTCATAGGCGCTCGCCGCCCCGGCGGCCTGGGCCGCCGCCTGTTCCGCCTGGCCCGCAGTCCCGGTCAGCCACGCCAGCTGGGGCGCGGCCGCGGCTGCCATGGACGCCGCCGCCGGACCCTGCCACGGTCCGTCGGTCAGGCCGGTGATCAACAACCCGTAGGAGGACGCGGTGTCGCGCAGCTCGGTGGCCAGCCCGTCCCATGCCGCCGCGGCGGCCAGCATGGGACCCGATCCGGGGCCGGAATACATGAGGGCGGAATTGATCTCGGGTGGCAACTGTGCGAAATCCAGCATGGCTAGCCGACCGTGTTCGTGTTGGCGGCCTCGGTGGCCGAATACGAGCCGGCGCTGATGCCCAGTATTGCCGCGAACTGCTCTCGCATCGCTGTGGCCTGGGCGCTGATCTCCTGGTAAAGCCGTGCATGCGAAGCGAATTGAACGGCGGTCAACGCCGACACCACATCGGCGGCGGCGGGAACCACCCCGGTGGTCGGTGACGCGGCGGCGGCGTTTCCCGACGACACCAACGCATTCAGTGCCTGCATTTCGGCCGCGGCCACTGCAAGCGTCTCGGGCTGTGTGATCACGAGCGACATGAGTCCTCCCCAAAAGAGCGTTCGATCAAGGGTTTTCAGTGACGACGACGTCACCGAAGCAGCTCAGAGGTTAGGCCTGCACCGTCCGGGCATCACAAGGCTTCCGGGCACCTGTTCATGGCCGAGTCAAAAACTGTTCATTTAGCTGATCGGATATGCTGCAATTTATGGGTGTTCAATGAAAGTGGTTGCAAACCAATATGTTTAGAGTTTGACATGAAGATTGATCCGATTGCCATGGCGGGCACTAGGCTTTGCTGGCACTTTGCCAGTCGGTCCGGCGTACAGGGGGTTAGCTTGTGCGGCGATCTGCGGAGTTATGCTCGCGGAGGCGGGTGATTCACAGCTTGCACGAGACGGAGGGCCGATGGCCGAGGGATCTGCCCTGGGGCAGTTTCTGCGAGCCAGGCGGAGCCTGGTGCAGCCCGCCGAGGTCGGTCTGCCGGCCGGCGGACGCCGCCGAGTCGCAGGGCTACGCCGCGAGGAAGTCGCGGTGCTCGCCGGTATCAGCACCGACTACTACCTGCGTCTAGAGCAAGGACGAGAAGACAATCCGTCGGAGCAGGTGCTCGACGCCATCGGGCGTGCATTGAGACTGGATGACCAGGCCGTCGCGTACATGCGCAACTTGATGCACCATTCGAACACACGAGTTGACTCGTTGCAGGAGCTGCATCCCGGGATCGAGGCTCTTATCGACGGCTGGCCGCTGGCGATCGGGCACGTGGTGGACCCAGGCCTGACCGTGGTTGCCGCAAACAAGCTCGCCGCGGCGTTCTCACCACACTATTCCGTTGGGGCGAACACGATACGGGCGTTGTTTCTCGAACCGGAGATGCGACATTTCCACCGCAACTGGAGGCCGTTGACCGCCTGGGCGGTGCCTTTACTTCGCTCCTTATACGGGCAGCGTCCGGACCCAGCTCTGCTCAACCTGGTGTGTGAGTTGCGGCAGCACAGTGCCCGGTTCCGACAACTGTGGGCCCGCCACGACGTGAAGCAGGAAGCCGCCGGAGTCATGTTGGTGAACCATCCGCGGGTTGGGCCGCTGGATCTCAACTATCAGCAGATGATGTTGCCCTCAACGGGTCACTGGCTCGTGGCGTACTGGGCCGAACCTGGTTCCGCGTCCGAAGCCGGACTCCGCCGGATGGTCAACGGCTGAGCCTGGGTGCAGCGCTACCAGGAATTGGGCGTCCTGGATAACTGCGGCCGGCCCGTGCACTATCCGAGTTATGAGCCAGAACGACTGCCGGGTCGACGACGAGCTTGTTCCGGCGCAGAACTTGCCGCGGCTTGGCAGGGCGTTCATCCAGGATCCGCACGCCGCGTATCGCCAGCTACGCGCCGGCGGCCCAGCGTGTCGCGTCGTGATGTGGGGTGGTCGTCGGGTATGGCTGATCACCCGTTACGCCGAGGCGAAGGCCGCCTTGATCGATCCACGGCTGAGCAAGGATTGGCGTGGGGTGATGGAGCTTTTCCCCTCGGGCGATGAAGGTCCGCACAGGGCATTGCTCTACAGCCACATGCTGCTGCAGGATCCGCCCGATCACACTCGGTTGCGCAAACTGGTTGCCAACGCGTTTACCGCGCGCAGTGTGCAAAAGATGAGGCCCGACATCGTCCGGATCGCCGACGAACTGCTTGAGCGCATCGCAGCCACGGCCGCGGACGGGGGCGTGGTGGACCTGATGCAGTCGTACGCGGTCCAGTTGCCGCTGCGGGTCATTAGCGAGTTGCTGGGCGTGCCTTCAGAGGATCGCAGCCAGTTTCGTATGCACGTCGAACCTCTGCTGACCAGCACCAATCCGGATGAATTGAGCGCCGCTGAGAACGCACTAGTCGACCTCTTGGCCAGATTGGTCGACGCTAAGCGCCGGCTGCCCGCGGATGACCTGCTCAGCGCTTTGGTGCAGTCGTCGGACGCCGACGATCGACTGTCCGCCGACGAGGTGGTGTCGACGGCTTTCCTGCTGATACTGGCGGGCTACGAAACCACGGTGAACCTCATCGGCAACGGCGTCCTGGCCTTGCTGCGCAATCCATCTCAGTTGACGGCGGTGCGTGCGGATAGCGCACTGCTGCCGCGGGCGGTGGAGGAATTTTTGCGGTTCGAGAGCCCGCTCAACATGGCCACGCAGCGCTTCACCACCGAAGCCGTTCGGGTTGGCGATGTCGAAATACCCGCGGGCGAACCGGTGTTGGTGGCTCTGCTGGCGGCCAATCACGACGATCGCAAGTTCGACGATCCCGATCGCCTCGACGTGACCAGAACTCCTAACCCCCACATCGCGTTCGGCCACGGCATTCACCACTGCCTTGGAGCGCCGCTCGCGCGATTCGAGGGTGAGATTGCGATCGGAAGGCTGCTCAGCCGATTCGAGCGAATTAACCTCGATGACAACGTTTCTCTGCAGTACCGCAGCAGCACTTTGATGCGAGGACTAGCCGCGCTTCCCGTCCACCTGTCGTGACGTGAGAAGGAACACGCGCGAAGCGGGCTCAGTACAAGCGCTGGGCGTGCTGGCGGGATTGACGGCCGGACCGCTCGCAACTCCTGCGCTGATTTGGGTCACCATCGCCGCGGATCTTCCTCTCGCGCTTGTGATCGCGCAGTTGTTCGCGATGGCCGTCATATCGAACTGGTTGTCGCGCATCGTCGGCGCAGTGGAGGGGCTAGGGTCCACACATGCCGATCGCAACGAACGCCCCGAGGTTGGTCCGCTGGTCGATCGCTTTGGTCGTGGTGGCACTGACCGTCGCCGCGGTGGCGGCGTGTGACAAGCACAGCCCGGCACTACCAGGCGCCAATCCACGCCAGGTGACCGTCGTCGGCGCCGGGCACGTGCAAGGCGTCCCGGACACCCTCACCGCCGACGTCGGCATCGAGTTCACCGCGCCCGACGTCACCTCCGCGATGAACCAGACCAACGATCGCCAGCAGGCGGTGATCAACGCGCTCGTCGGGGCGGGCGTGGACCGCAAAGACATCAGCACCACCACGGTCACGCTGCAGCCGCAGTACAGCAACGCCGAGCCCGGCGCCGCCAACATCACCGGCTATCGCGCCACCAATGCGATCCGGGTCAAGATCCACCCGACCGACGCGGCGTCGCGCATGCTGGCCGTCATCGTCGGCACCGGCGGCGACGCCACCCGGATCACCTCGGTGAGCTACTCCATCGCCGACGACTCGGAGTTGGTCAAGGACGCCCGCGCGCGGGCGTTCAACGACGCCAAGGGCCGGGCCGACCAGTACGCCCAGCTGTCCGGCCTGCGGCTGGGCAGGGTGCTGTCCATCTCGGAGGCTTCCGGCGGCGCGCCCACGCCGGGAGGCCCGCCCGCGCCGCCCCGTGCCGCGGCCATGGTTCCGCTGGAACCTGGCGAGCAGACGGTGAGCTTCTCGGTGACCGCGGTGTGGGAACTGAACTAGTGGCGATCGCAAGCGCGGCGTAGCCGGGCGCGGCGGGTCGCCACCATCGGACCAGTGGCGATCGCAAGCGCGGCGTAGATCGCAAGCGCGGCGTAGCCGGGCGCGGCGGGTCGCCACCACCCAACTAGTGACTACTGCTCGTAGACCCGCGGGTCCAGCATGCCGATGTACGACAGGTCGCGGTAACGCTCGTCGTAGTCCAGGCCGTAGCCCACGACGAAATCGTTGGGAATATCGAAGCCCACGTAGGCGATCTCGGCGTTGGCACGCACCGCGTCGGGCTTGCGCAGCAGTGTGCACACGCGCAGCGAGCGCGGGTGCCGGCTTTTCAGATTGCGCAGCAGCCACGACAGGGTCAGCCCCGAGTCGACGACGTCCTCGACGATCAGCACGTCGCGGTCATTGATGTCGCGGTCCAGGTCTTTGAGGATCCGCACCACACCCGACGACGACGTCGAGGACCCGTAGGAGCTGACCGCCATGAATTCGAATTGGGTTGGCACCGGGATCGCGCGGGCCAGATCCGTGACGAAGATCACCGCCCCCTTCAGCACGGTGATCAGCAGCAGGTCCTGGCCGGTCTCGGCGGCCAGGTCGCGGTAGTGGTTGCCGATTTCCTCGCCCAGTTCGCTAATGCGGGCCTGGATTTGCTCGGCGGTGAGCAGCACCGACTTGATGTCCCCCGGATACAGCTCCGCGGGCTGAGCGGGGGTGCTCGCCGAGGAGATCTGGGCCACGACCACAGAGTGCCACGCTAACTGGCGAATAACCAACGGCAGCCCCCATTTACACAGGTTCGCGCCACATTGTGAGCACGCCGTCGAGCCGCCCGGCGATCAGGCGCTCACCGCGCAACGCCGAGCCGACGGCCACCCCGCCCTGCCCGCGCCACGAGGTGACCAGCGCGTCCACGCCTCGGATCTGCTTGTCGGTCAACCCGGTCGCGCCCCCGGCCATTAGCCAGCCGCGGATCACCCGGCGGCGCACCGGGTCGGGCAGTTCGGCCAGGGCTCGCGCTCGCAGCCCGGAGTCCTCCTGCACTCCGGGGCGGGCCTGCTCGGCGAGCGCGTCGAGCAGCTCGGTGTCCTCGCGCAACGCCGTCGCGGTGCGGGCCAGCGCCTCGGCCACTCCGCCACCAAGCACGTCCTCCAGCTGCGGCAGCACGTCGAGGCGCAGCCGGGCGCGGGTGAAGCGGCGGTCGCTGTTGTGCGGGTCCTGCCACGCGGTCAGGCCCAATTCCCGGCATGCGGCGTGCGTCGCGGCGCGCCGCATCCCCAACAACGGCCGGCACCACGGCGGGTCATGCGGGCGCATCCCGGCGATCGAGCGCACCCCGGAGCCGCGGCCCAGCCCCAGCAACACCGTCTCCGCCTGATCGTCGAGCGTGTGGGCCAGCAGCACCGCGCCGTCGCGCTGGGAGCCCAGCGCGGCGTAGCGGGCGGCGCCCGCCGCCGCCTCCGGACCGCCTTCAGCGCCGACCTTCACCTGAAGCACCTGTGCCGCAACGCATCCCACGTCGAGCGCTTGCCTGCGCGCGGTCTCGGCGACGGCGGCAGAGTCGGCCTGCAGGCCGTGGTCGACGATCAGCGCGGTGGTGGGCCGCAGCGGGGCCGCAACCGCCGTCAGCGCCAGCGAGTCCGGGCCGCCGGACAGCGCCACGCACCAGCGCTCCTCGCCGCCGAGATGCCTCTGGGCGAACGCTTCGACAGCCGCGCGCAGCTGCCCTACAGCACCCTGTCGATCCATCGCTGGGGGTCTTCGATTTCGGCGGGCAGCGGCAGCGTCTCGGGACCCGACCAGACGGTGTTGAACCGCTCCATCCCGACCCGGCCCACCACGTGGTCGACAAACGCCTTGCCGCGGGTGTATTGGCTCAGCTTGGCGTCGAGGCCCAGCAGCGCGCGCAGCAGCCGCTGCAGCGGCGGTTGCTTGCGGTGACGACGCTCGTCGAACCGCTGCCGGATGGTGGCCACCGACGGCACCACCCTCGGGCCGACCGCGTCCATCACGTGGTCGGCATGGCCCTCCAGCAGGGTGCCGAGCACCAGCAGCTGATCGAGGGCCTTGCGCTGCGGCTCGGACTGCACGGCGCGCACCAGGCCGATGATCCCCGACGAGCCACCGTCGGCGGCCACGTCACCGCGGTTGCGGACGAACTCGGCGAGCCGCCGCGCCACCTGGGCGATGTCCTCCCCGGCGTCCTGGGTCAGCAGCCCCAGCGACTGCGACATGTAGTCGGACAGCCAGCGGTTGGCGGTGAACTGCACCCGGTGGGTCACCTCGTGCAGGCACACCCACAACCGGAAGTCGGACGGCTGGACCCTGAGCTGGCGTTCGACGGCGATGACGTTCGGATACACCAGCAGCAACAGGCCCTCATTGGCCCCCTGATTAGTGGCGAACGGATCGTACTGGCCGAGGATCCCGGAGGACACGAACGCCAGTACGGCGCCGGTCTGCGCCCCGGTGATGCGGCCGGTGAGAAATGCCCGCGGCTTGTCGCCCCCGTTGGTCATCACCCGCATCGACTCGGCCGCCGCCCCAATCCATTCGGCGCGGTCGACGATGCGGGCCGGCGGCACGTCGCTCTTGTCAAAGCCCTTGCTGGCCAGGCCGGTGACGTCACGCACCGGCGGTTCGGCCTTGGCGGCCGCGCGGGTCAGCTCGTCGATCACCTGGCGGCGGGTGTAGTCGCTGGCTGCGGGACCCGGCCGGGCCAGGCGCTGGCCGACCGTGGCCGCGAACCGCCAGTCGACGGCGTTTCCCAGGGTCAGGTTGGACGACGGCGTCATGCGCACCCGCACGTCCACAGCCGGCTGGCCAGGGCGTCCATCGCGTTGCGGCCGTTGGGTCCGGCGGCGTTGGAGATGAACGCGAATGTCAGCACGCGTCCGGTGCGGTCGGTGAGCACCCCGACCAGGGAGTTGATGGCGGTCAGCGAACCGGTCTTGGCGCGCAGCCAGCCGGCCGGGCCGCGGTCGGTGGCCGGGTCCAGGAACCGGTCGGCCAGGGTCCCGCTGCCGCCGGCGATGGGAAGCAGGTCCAGTAGCGCGCGCAGGGCCGGCTGGTCCGGGCCGGCGGCGGCCTGCACCACGCCGTCGAGCGTTTTCGCCGTCAACCGGTCGTCGACCGAGAGGCCGCTGGAATCCATCAGAGCGGCCCCGGCGGTGTCGACGTGCGCGGTGCTCAACCGGTTGGTCACCGCGTCGACCGCGCCGGCGAAGCTGCGGGGCCGGTTGATCGCGGCCGCCACCTCCCGGGCGATGCACTCGGCCATCACGTTGTCGGAGTGGTCCATCATCTGCTGCAGCCGCTGGACCAAGGGCGCGGACTGCACGACGGCCAGCTGCCGCGCCCCGGAGGGCGCCGTCGCGATCGTCACCGCGCCGGGGTCCAGGCCCAGCCCTTTGGCGAGCTCGCGCCCGGCATCGAGTGCGGGCGTCTTGGACCGCCGCGAATTGACCGTGGTCGGCTGGATGCGTCCGGCGTCGATCATCACCGACTCGATCGGCGCGATGTCGCCGTTGTCGACATCGGCGGGATCCCAGCCCTGCGCCATCGTGGGCCCGCTGAACGCAGAGGTGTCCACCTGCACCGCCGTCGGCGTCACGCCGCTGCGGCGGATCTGCTCGACCAGGTCGCTGATGCGCGCCGACCCCCGGTACCAGGTGTCCACCCCCGGCGGCACGGCCGACAGCAGCGGATCACCGGCACCCACCAGCACGACGGGCCCCTGGGCGTTCTGGCTGCCGGCCACGACGCGGGTGCTGATCCGGGCCTGACGGTCCAGCGTCAGCAACGCCGCGGCCGCCGTCAGGACCTTGTTGGTCGACGCCGGCACCAGCGGCAGGTCGTCGGCGACCTGCCAGAGCTCTTTCCCGGTGATGGCGTCGGTGATCCGGCCGCCCAGCCTGCCCAGGTTGGGGTCGGCCGCCGCGGGGGCCAGCGTGGCGCCCACACCGGCGGGGCTGGGTGTCTCGGCGGTGTCGGCGACGGGGACCACCCCGGGCTTGACCGTCGGCGGGCGCGGTGGGGGCACGGGGGCGTGTGCGGCGCCGGCGCCGTGGCCACCCGTGGTGAAAAACGTTGCCGCGGCCACTACGGCGGCGACGAACGCCAGCACGGCCAACCCAATGAACACTTGGGTGGATTTCCGCCAGCGAGTACGACCCATCACTCTCCTGACTGTTTGAACCCATTCTGCCGAATCGGCCTCGTTGCGCTCGACTAGGGTGGATGCCCGACCCAATGAGCTACCAGGACTACCCCTCATAAGGAGCCGGCACGGTGCAATTCGACGTGACCATCGAAATTCCGAAAGGCCAGCGCAACAAGTACGAGGTCGATCACGAGACGGGGCGGGTGCGCCTGGACCGCTACCTCTACACGTCGATGGCCTACCCCACGGATTACGGCTTCATCGAGGACACCCTCGGTGAGGACGGCGACCCGCTGGACGCGCTGGTGCTGCTGCCGCAGCCGGTGTATCCCGGTGTGATCGTGGAGGCGCGTCCGGTCGGAATGTTCCGGATGGTCGATGAGGCCGGCGGCGACGACAAGGTCTTGTGCGTACCGGCGGGCGACTACCGCTGGGACCACGTCCAGGACATCGGCGACGTCCCGGAATTCGAGCTCGACGTGATCAAGCACTTTTTCTCGCAGTACAAGGCGCTCGAGCCGGGCAAGTTCGTCAAGACGGCCAACTGGGTCGACCGCGCCGAAGCCGAGGCCGAGGTGCAGCGTTCGGTGGAGCGGTTCAAGGCCGGGCACTAACGCTCTGGGCGTAACCGTGCCGCGCGGCTCGGTGGCATCCTGGCGGTGTGACCCCGATGCTGCATTTCGCGGCCAATTTCTGGTGGCTGATCTTCCCGCTGGGCGGCGCGGTCGGCACGGGTATCAGGGCGATCGCCGCGGCCAACGAGCGGCGGGCCGAACGACGGCTGGAGCGCTACCGGCTGAAGCAGCAGGCCAAGATCGCCGCGGCCGAGGCGGCCGGGCGTAAGCAAACCAACGCGGAAGTCTCCCGCCGCGAGATCGCCAAACTCCTTGCGGCACATGATCGTATCGACGCGCGGTGGTTCGATTACGAGATCGACATCGCGAAATTGCTGGACTTCCCGATGATGACCGACATGCGCGCCCCGCTGACCATCGCCTTTCACAAGGCAAAGCGGCGCGCCGACCTGCTGCGGCCGGAACGGGCCCAGGACGTGCAGGCCCTGGTCGGCGATCGGGGCGCGCAGCTCGAGTACCGCGACGCCGTGCACGAGTACATCAGCGCGTTCGAGATCGCCGAGACCGAGGCGATCCGGCGCCGCCGCAGCGACTTCTCCGAAGACGACCAGCAGCGGCTGGCCCGCGCCCAGCACCTGCTGCACCTGGCTGCCGACGAGGCGGCCACCCGCGAGGAACGACAAAGCGCCTACGCCCGGGCCACCAAGGAGCTCGACGGGCTGATCGTGCTGCCGGCCCCGGCGCGGGCCAGCATCGAGCGGCGCATCGCCGGCCAGATCGAGGCCTGACGGTTGGGATTAACCGGTTAGAGCGGGGGCCCGGGCGGCGCGCCGGTTTTGCCACATGCTCCAGCCCAGGGCCGCCCCGATGAAGACGACACCCACCGACGCGGTCGCGACCTCGGGAACCTCGAACCGCGGCTCGATGGAGGCCAGCATGATCACGGCCAGCGCTCCGATCGCCCAGTGCGCCCCGTGCTCCAAGTACACGTAACGGTCCAGCGTGTCCTGCTGAACCAGGTAGATGGTGATCGAGCGGACGAACATCGAGCCCACCAGCCCCAGGCCCAGCGCGATGACGATCGGGTCCGAGGTGATCGCGAAGGCGCCGGTGACCCCGTCGAAGGAGAAGGCGGCGTCGAGAACCTCGAGATACAGAAACAGGCCCAGGGCCGCCTTGCCGACCGCGGGGCCGGAGGTTTTGTCGACCGTCGCCGCCCCGACGTCCGGCGGCCGAAACGCCCGGCTAAATCCGTTGACCACCAGATACGTGACCAGGCCCAGCACCCCGGCGGTCAGCACCGTCGCGCGCTCGTCGCTGGAGTGCGTCAGCTCGGTCCCGACGAGCACCAGCGCGACGCCGGTCACCACCACCGATACCTGGCCGAGCCGCCCGATGCGGGCGAAGGGCACCTCAATCCACTTGAGCCACTTGATGTCTCGGTCGTGAAAGACAAAATCCAAAAACAGCATCAGCAGGAAGATACCGCCGAAGGCGGCGATCTGCGGGTGGGCCGCGACGATCAGCTTCTCGTAGCTGGGCGAGCCGTCCGGGTACTCCAGCGCGCCGTGCGGCGGCGGATTGAGCGCCAGCTCCATCGCGCGAACCGGGCCGATGCCCGCGGTCGCCCACACGATCGCCAACGGGAAGACCAGCCGCATGCCGAAGACCGCGATCAGGATGCCGACCGTCAGGAACATCTGCCGCCAGAACGGGCTCATCCGCTTCAGGATCGCCGCGTTGATGATGGCGTTGTCGAAGGACAGCGACACCTCAAGTACGGCCAGCACCAGCAGCAGGAAAAGGGCGTTCAGGCCGCCGTGCGCGTAGCCGACGGCGAGGGCCGCAACGGTGCACAACAACGAAAAACCGAAGGTGCGGAACGCGGCCATGAATCCTTTCCCGACAGTCGCCCACCCTAGCGACCATCTCGCCGACGCGGGCCTTCGGTGCTGGCGCACTTACTATTTTCAAATTGTGGCGATGCCCGAAGTCGGCGGTACCGAAGCCTCCACGGGGGCGGGGCCGATCGCGCGCGGCAGTGTGGCCCGGGTCGCCACTGCGACCGCGCTGACCGCACTGTGCGGGTACGCGGTGATCTACCTGGCCGCTCGCGACCTGGCTCCGAGCGGCTTCTCGGTGTTCGGGGTGTTCTGGGGGGCGTTCGGCCTGGTCACCGGCGCGGCCAATGGGCTACTGCAAGAGGCCACCCGAGAGGTTCGCTCGACGCAGTACGTCGAGATGGTCGGAAGCCGCACCCATCCGCTGCGGGTGGCCGCGATGCTCGGGGTGGCGGCCGCCGTGGTGATCGCCGGGACGTCGCCGTTGTGGGGCGGGCGGGTGTTCGTCGAGGCGCGCTGGCTGTCGGTGGGGCTGCTCGCCGTCGGATTGGCCGGGTTCTGCCTGCACGCCACCCTGCTGGGCATGCTGGCGGGCACCAATCAATGGACCGTGTACGGGGCGCTGATGGTGACCGACGCGGTGATCCGGGTGGCGGTCGCCGGGGCCACCTTCGTGATCGGGTGGGGTCTGATCGGGTTCCTCTGGGCGACCGTGGCCGGGGCGGTGGCCTGGTTGATCGTGCTGGCGGCCTCCCCCACCGCACGCGGGGCGGCCCGGCTGCTGACGCCGGGCGGCACCGCGACGTTTCTGCGCGGCGCCGCACATTCGATCACCGCGGCGGGCGCCAGCGCGATCCTGGTGATGGGCTTTCCGGTGCTGCTCAAGCTGACCAGCACGCAGCTGGGGTCGGAGGGCGGCGTGATCATCCTGGCGGTGACGCTGACGCGCGCGCCGCTGCTGGTGCCGCTGACGGCCATGCAGGGCAACTTGATTGCCCATTTCGTCGACCAGCGCACCGACCGGCTTCGGGCGCTCATCGCGCCGGCGGCGATCGTCGCCGGCATCGGCGTGGTCGGGGTGGTGGCGGCGGGCGTGGTGGGCCCGTGGTTGCTGCGGGTCGGCTTCGGGGCGCAGTACCAGGCCAGCAGCGCGCTGCTGGCGTGGCTGACGGCGGCCGCCGTCGCGATCGCCATGCTGACCCTTACCGGCGCCGCCGCGGTGGCGGCCGCGTTGCATCGGGCCTATGCGGTGGGTTGGGTGGGCGCGACGGTGGCATCGGGGCTGCTGCTGCTGTTGCCGCTGCCGTTGCAGACCCGCACAGTGGTCGGCCTGCTGTGCGGGCCGCTGGTGGGAATCGGGGTGCACCTGGTGGCGCTGGCGCGCGCCGGACGCTCGACCGGCTGATTCCGCGTGTACCTTGTGGGCTTGAATGGACAGTGAAACGCATTACCCCGGCGTCTGGATCGTCATTCCCGCCTTCAACGAAGCCGCCGTCATCGGCGAGGTGATCGCCGATGTGCGCTCGGTCTTCGACCACGTCGTCTGCGTCGACGACGGCAGCACCGATGGCACCGGCGAGATCGCCCGGCGGGCAGGGGCTTATCTGGTGCGCCACCCGATCAACCTGGGCCAGGGCGCGGCCATCCAGACCGGCGTCGAATACGCCCGAAAGCAGCCCGGAGCGCAGGTTTTCGCCACCTTCGACGCCGACGGCCAGCACCGCGTCAAGGACGTGGTCGCGATGATCGACCGGCTCGGCGCCGGCGACGTCGACGTCGTCATCGGCACGCGGTTCGCCACCAACGAGGGCAGCCGCCCACCGTTCCTGAAGCGGACCGTGCTGCGGACCGCGGCGAGGCTGAGCCGGCGCGGTCGCCGACTTGGCTTGACCGACACCAACAATGGGCTGCGGGTGTTCAACAAGAAGGTCGCCGACGGGCTGAACATCACCATGAGCGGCATGAGCCACGCCAACGAAATCATCATGCTGATCGCCGAAAACCATTGGCGCGTGGCCGAATACCCGGTCGAGGTGCTCTACACCGAATATTCGAAGTCGAAGGGGCAGCCACTGCTCAACGGCGTCAATATAATCTTCGACGGGTTCTTGAGAGGGAGGATTCCGAGGTGAACTGGATCCAAGTGCTGCTGATCGGGTCGATCGTCGCGTTGCTGTTCTACCTGCTGCGGTCGCGCAGGAATGCGCGGTCGCGGGCATGGGTGAAGGTCGGATACGTCTTGTTCGTGCTGGGCGGCATCTATGCCGTGCTGCGGCCCGACGACACCACGGTGATCGCGCACTGGTTCGGGGTGCGCCGCGGCACCGACCTGATGCTCTACGCGCTGATCATGGCGTTCAGCTTCACGACGCTGAGCACCTACATGCGGTTCAAGGACTTGGAGTTGCGCTACGCGCGGCTGGCCCGGGCGGTGGCGCTGGAGGGCGCGCAGGAGCCCGAACCGGCGCCGAACGTGTAACTATTGCGAAAAAACTGCCCGGATTTCGCAATGGCTGCACGCTCGGCGCGAGCTCAGCTGGTGCGTGCGTCCCGGAAGTACTCCACCGTGCGACGCACCCCATCGTCCAGTTGAACCTGGGGACGCCAACCCAAAACGCTTGCCGCCAAACCGATGTCGAGGCACGACCGCCTCAGGTCGCCGAGGCGATCCGGATGGAACTCCGGGTCGTCGGGCCCCCCGACGGCCGCGGCGACCGCCGAATGCAGTTGGCGGTCGGAGGTTTCGATCCCGGTGCCGATGTTGAACCGCTGCCCACCGCCCACGTCCCCGGCGGCCTTGACGAAGGCGTCCACCACGTCGTCGACGAACACGTAGTCGCGGGTCTTGCCGCCGTCCCCGAACACCTTGGTGGGCTTACCCGACAGCAGCGCCTGGGCGAAGATCGCCACCACGCCCGCTTCGCCGTGCGGGTCCTGGCGGGGGCCGTAGACGTTGGCCGGGGCGATGTGCGAGCAATCCAGGCCGTAGAGGTTGCGGAAGGTGTTCAGGTAGATCTCGCCGGCCACCTTTCCGGCGGCGTAGGGCGAGCCCGGGTCGGTGGGCGCCGTCTCCGGGGTCGGGAAGACCGACGGGGTGCCGTAGATCGATCCGCCCGACGAGGTGTGCACGATCTTGCGGACCCCGGTCTGGCGCGCCGCCTCGGCCAACCGCACCGTGCCGATGACGTTGACCGAGGCGTCGAATTGCGGGTCGGCCACCGAGTGCCGGACGTCGATCTGGGCCGCCAGGTGGAACACCACCTCGGGGCGGTGCTCGTCGAGGATGGCGTGCAGGTCGGCGGTCACGATGTCCGCCTCGACGAAGACGTGCGCCGGGTTGTCGGCCAGGTGCTCGAGGTTGGTCGCGCGGCCGCTGGCGAAATTGTCCAGCCCCACCACCGTGTGACCGTCGGCCAGCAGGCGGTCGACTAGCGTCGAGCCGATGAATCCGGCTGCCCCGGTGACCAGTGCTTGCACCGGCCCACCATACCGGCGGGCCGCGGGCGCGGGCCGTGTGCCTCCGGTGGCCCTGGCCGCGGCCGCGCTGATCGTCGTCCAGCTGGTGATACGCGCGGTGCTGGCGTTCGGGGGCTACTTCTACTGGGACGACCTGATCCTGGTCGGCAAAGCCGGCACCGAGGGACTGCTGTCGCCGTCGTACCTGTTCGACGACCACGACGGCCACGTGATGCCGGCCGCCTTCCTCGTCGCCGGCGCCATCATCCGGCTGGCGCCGCTGGATTGGACGTGGCCGGCGGTCAGCCTGCTGGTGTTGCAGCTGCTCGCCTCGCTGTCGCTGCTGCGCGCGCTGCACGTCATCCTCGGCTGGCGTCGCGTGCTGCTGATCCCGTTGACGTTCGCGCTGTTCACCCCGCTGGCCGTGCCGGGCTTCGCGTGGTGGGCGGCCGCGCTGAACTCGTTGCCCATGCTCGCGGCGCTGGCCTGGGTGTGCGCCGACACGATCCTGCTGGTGCGCACCGGAAACCAGCGCTACGCGGTGACCGGCGTGCTGGCCTACCTCGGCGGGCTGCTGTTCTTCGAGAAGGCCGCGGTGATCCCGTTCGTCGCCTTCGCCGTGGCCGCCCTGCTCTGCCACGTAACGGGTGACGGGTCGCCGGTGCAGACGGTGTGGCGGGCCGGTCTGCGGCTGTGGGTCGCGTCGCTGGCGCTGACGGTCGGCTGGGTCGCGCTGTATCTGGCCGTGGTCAACCAAAAGCGGTGGAGCACCGACCTGTCGATGACCGGTGATCTGCTGTGGCGGTCGATCACCCACGGCATCGTGCCGGGGCTGGCCGGCGGGCCCTGGCACTGGGACCGCTGGGCACCGGCCTCGCCGTGGGCCACGCCCCCGCCGCTGGCGATGGCGCTGGGCTGGCTGGTCCTTGCCGCCGTGCTGGCGCTGTCGGTGACCCGCAAGCAACGCATCGGGCCGGTGTGGCTGACCGCCGCCGGTTACGCCGTGGCCTGCCAGGCGCCGATCTATCTGATGCGCTCGTCGAAGCAGACCGCTCTGGAACTGGCCCAGACATTGCGGTATCTGCCGGACCTCGTCGTGGTGCTGGCGTTGCTGGCGGCGGTCGCGCTGTGCGCGCCGAACCGGCCGCTCGCGGCGCGCTGGCTGGACGACGCGCCGAAACGCACTGTGGCGACGGCCGTGTTGGCGGTGGCGTTCGTCGCCAGCAGCCTGTACTCGACGGCGACGTTTCTGACCAGCTGGCGCGACAACCCCGCGCGGCCCTACCTGCAGAACGCCCGGGCCGGGTTGGCCGCCGCGCGGGCGGCCTCGGATGCGCCGCTGCTGGACCAGGAGGTAGATCCGCTGGTGCTGCAGCGGGTGGCCGCGCCGCAGAACCTCGCCAGCCACATGTTCGCACTGCTGCGGGATAGGCCCGAATTCTCCTCGGCAACAACGCAATTACGCATGATCGACAGCTCGGGTCGGCTGGTCAACGCGAGGGTAACCTGGATCCGCACCATCGCGCCCGGACCCATGCCGCGCTGCGGCTACTTCGCCCAACCGGACAAGCCGGCGCGGCTGGTTCTGGACGGGCCGCTGCTGCCGGCCGACTGGACCGTCGAACTCAACTACCTGGCCAACAGCGACGGGTCGATGACGCTGTCGCTGAACCAGGGACCCGACGTCAAGGTGCCGGTGCACCCGGGTCTCAACCGGGTGTTCGTCCGGCTGCCGGGTGCCGGCGACGCGATCGCCGTGCGGGCCAACACCACGGCACTCGCGTTGTGCCTCGCGTCGGGACCGGTGGGCTTCGTCGCGCCTGCCTAGCTAGGTCAGCCGTTATTGCCGGGCGCGCCGAAGACCCCGCCGGCGCCGCCGGTACCCGGCGCGCCTGGGGCCGGGCCAGTCCCGGCGGCGCCGCCGTCGCCGCCGTTGCCGATCACCTGGGCATTGCCGCCGTTACCGCCGTTTCCGCCGGTCACCAAACCGGCGCCACCGGCGCCGCCGGCGCCACCATTGC
Source organism: Mycobacterium sp. 852002-51057_SCH5723018 (assembly GCF_001667035.1). Classification (GTDB taxonomy): domain Bacteria; phylum Actinomycetota; class Actinomycetes; order Mycobacteriales; family Mycobacteriaceae; genus Mycobacterium. Next base: position 35,779 of record NZ_LZIR01000029.1, on the reverse strand, counting down.
CGATCGTCCCGGCGTTGCCGCCGGTGCCGCCCGCACCGCCGGTCCGACCGAAACCGCCGGTGCCACCGGTGCCACCGGAGCCGTCGAAGGTGCTGCCCGCCCCGCCGTTCCCGCCGTTGCCGCCGACGGTCAGACCGGTACCTCCCGCGCCCCCGGAGCCGCCGGCGCCCATGAAGGGGTCGGCGTTGCCGCCGGCCCCGCCGTTGCCGCCGTGGCCCGTGGTGCTGGTGCCGCCGAGGCCGCCGAGGCCGCCGTTGCCCGAGATCCCGATCGACGCGCCGCCGGCGCCGCCGTCCCCGCCGTTGCCCCCGACGCCGGTGCCGCCGGTCCCGCCGTTGCCGCCCAGTCCCTCAAAGCTGCCACCGTTACCGCCCGCGCCCCCGGTGCCGCCGGTGCCCGCCGCGCCAACGCCGCCCATGCCGCCGGTGCCGCCATTGCCCCACACCCCGGCCGAGCCACCGGCGCCACCGTTGCCTCCGAGGTTGCCGCCCTCCCCGCCGGTGCCGCCGGTTCCCGCGGAGCCGAAGACGAGGCCACCGGCCCCGCCCGTGCCGCCGTTTCCACCGATCCCCCCGGAGGCTCCGCCGGTGCCGCCGGTCCCGCCGGAGATGACGTCCGGGCCGCCGAAACCGAAGAGCCCGCCCATGCCGCCGGTGCCGCCCTGGCCCCCCTGGACCAAGCCGTATCCGCCCGCGCCACCGGTACCGCCGGCTCCGAACAGCCCGCCGGCGCCACCGGCGCCTCCGGCCCCGCCGATGCCCGTCGGGCTCGCACCGCCGGCCCCGCCGGGCCCGCCCGTGCCGAATAGCCCAGCGGCCCCGCCGTTTCCGCCGGGCGCTCCGGGATTGGTGCTGTTACCGCCGGCCCCGCCGTTGCCGATCAACAACCCGCCGGGCGCACCGTTCTGGCCCACGCCCCCGACGGTTCCGCCGTTGGCGCCGTTGCCGATCAGCGGTCGCCCGAACAGCGCAAGGGTGGGTCCGTTCACCGCGTTGAGCGCATCCTGCAACGGGGAGGCGGTGGCGGCCTCGGCGCTCGCGTACGCGGCTCCGGCCGAGGCTAGGTTCTGGACGAATTGCGCATGGAAGGCCGCGGCCTGCGACGTCAGCGCCTGAAATGTCTGTCCCTGGCCCGAAAAGACCGCCGCGATCGCCGCTGACACCTCGTCGGCGCCCGCGGCCAGCAGTGCCGTGGTCGGGCCCGACGCGGCCGCGTTGGCGGCACCGAGCGTCGAGCCGATCCCCGCCAAGTCCGTAGCCACCGCCGCCAACACCTCCGGCGCCGCGATCACAAACGACATATCAGCCACTCCCCCTTGTGGATCCAACCCTGCCAATGCAAGTAAATCGGTATAGGAGCGTATCCGCTGAAGTCGGAGCCACCTGAAGTCGGAGCCACCTAGGAGAATCGAACTCCTGACCTGCTCATTACGAGTGAGCCGCTCTACCGACTGAGCTAAGGTGGCGTGCCCTGCCGGGCGGCACGAGTGTACGGCAGCCGGGCGGACTCACCCAAGTTCCTGGCCGATGGTGGCGACCATGGCGTCGACTGCGAACTTGGGTTTGACGTTGATCGCCAGCGCCTCGCGGCACTCAAGGACCGCCTCGATACAGCGCAGCAGCCGCTCGGGCGAGGCATGGGCGGCCAGCGCCGCCACCCGGTCGGCCATGTCGGGGTGGTTGGCGCGCACGCCGCCCGCGTTCGCCGACGCCACCAGCGCGTCCCGGAAGTAGGTCGCCAGGTCGATCAGCGCGCGGTCCAGCGCATCGCGCGACGCCCGGGTCTGCCGTGACTTCTGCCGCCGCTCGAGGTCCTTGAGCGCACCCGTCGCTCCGCGCAGCGCACCCGCGGTGCCCTTGCCGGTGCCGCCGGCGCCCAAAGCGGTTCGCAGCTCCTCGGTTTCGGCCTCGGCGCGGTCGGCGGTCAACACGACGGCCTCGGCCTCGGCGGCGGCCACCAGCTCCTCGGCGGCCGCGTAGGCGCGTGACGGCGTCGCGGCGTCGCGCACCAGCCCGAGCGCCCGCTCGCGTCGCTGCCGGGCCTCGGGGTCGGTGGCCAGGCGGCGCGCGCGGCCCACGTGACCGCCGCTGACCGAGGCCGCCCAGTTCGCCGTTTCGGCGTCCAGGCCGTCGTCGGCCAGCACGCGCGCGATGGCCTCGGTGGGCGGAGTCACCAGCGCGACGTGCCGGCACCGGGATCGCAGCGTGACCGCGATGTCCTCGGGGTCCACCGACGGCGCGCACAGCAAAAACACCGTCGACGGCGGCGGTTCCTCGACGACCTTCAGCAGCGCGTTCGCGGCCCCTTCAGTCAACCGGTCGGCGTCTTCGATCACGACGATCTGGCGGTGTCCGGTGGTCGGGCGGCGCGACGCGATCTGCACGATGCCGCGCATCTCGTCCACGCCGATCGACAGGCCTTCGGGGATCACCCGGCGCACGTCGGCGTGGGTGCCGGCCATCGTTGTCGCGCACGCCCGGCACTGCCCGCAGCCCGGCTCCCCGTCGGACGTGCACTGCAGCGCCGCCGCGAAGCAGACCGCGGCGACCGAGCGCCCGGAACCGGGGGGACCGGTGATCAGCCACGCATGTGTCATAGTCCCGGCGCCGGACTCGCTGTGAGCCGAATCACCGCGCGCGGCCCGGGCGGCGGCGCGCAGTTCGGCCACCACCGCCTCTTGGCCTACCAGCCGCGTAAACACCCCGGACATCACCGGCAACAGTAGTGACACCGACCGACCGACACCGAGCAGCCACCGGATCGGGACAATTCCGTGACGTTTCCGGGCGTTTCAGCAGCTATAGGCGACTTGCCGAGATCCGCGAACTTTTCCGTCAAGTCCGTACCGCCGGATACGGTGGATTGGTGGCAACCACGGCGGAACTGCCCGGGCGAATCAGCGGATTCGTCCGGTGGGTGGTGCGCACCCCGTGGCCGCTGTTTTCGCTGAGCATGCTGCAGGCCGACATCATCGGCGGTCTGTTCGTTCTGGGCTTCCTGCGCTACGGCCTGCCGCCCCAGGACCGCATCCAGCTGCAGGACCTGCCGCCGGTCAACCTGGCGATCTTCATCAGCGTCGTGATCACGCTGTTCCTCGCGGGCATCGTGTTCAACCTCAAGCTGCTGTTGCCGGTCTTCCGCTGGCAGCGCCGCGACAACCTGCTGGCCGATGCCGATCCGGCCGGCACCGAACTGGCCCGCAGCCGCGCCCTGCGCATGCCGTTCTACCGCACGCTGACCAGCATGGGGGCCTGGTGCATCGGCGGCGTGGTGTTCATCATCGCCAGCTGGTCGGTGGCCAAGTACACGGCGCCCGTCGTGGCGGTCGCCACGGCGCTGGGCGCGGCAGCGACGGCGATCATCGGCTACCTGCAGTCCGAGCGCGTGCTGCGGCCGGTGGCAGTCGCGGCCCTGCGCAGCGGCGTGCCCGAGAACGTCAAGGCGCCCGGCGTCATCCTGCGGCAGATGCTGAGCTGGATGCTGTCCACCGCCGTGCCGCTGCTGGCCATCGTGCTGGCCGTGGTGGCCGACAAGGCCTCCCTGCTGCATGCCACGCCCGAGAAGCTGTTCAACCCGATCCTGCTGCTGGCCCTGGCGGCGCTGGGCATCGGTCTGGTCAGCACCCTGCTGGTGGCAATGTCGATCGCCGACCCGCTGCGCCAGCTGCGCTGGGCGCTGTCGGAGGTGCAGCGCGGAAACTACAACGCGCACATGCAGATCTACGACGCCAGCGAACTCGGCCTGCTGCAGGCCGGCTTCAACGACATGGTCCGCGACCTGTCCGAGCGGCAGCGGCTACGTGACCTGTTCGGCCGCTACGTCGGCGAGGACGTCGCCCGCCGGGCCCTGGAACGAGGCACCGAGCTGGGCGGGCAGGAACGGGACGTGGCGGTGCTGTTCGTGGACCTGGTCGGCTCCACCCAGCTGGCCGCGACGCGGCCGCCCGCCGAGGTGGTCCACCTGCTCAACGAGTTCTTCCGGGTGGTGGTCGACACCGTCGGCAAGCACGGCGGGTTCGTCAACAAGTTCCAGGGCGACGCGGCGCTGGCCATCTTCGGTGCGCCGATCGAACACCCGGACGCCTCCGGCGGGGCGCTCGCCGCGGCCCGCGAGCTGCACGACGAGCTGTTGCCGGTGATCGGTTCGGCGGAGTTCGGGATCGGGGTGTCCTCCGGCCGGGCCATCGCCGGCCACATCGGGGCGCAGGCCCGGTTCGAGTACACCGTGATCGGCGACCCGGTCAACGAGGCCGCGCGGCTCACCGAGCTGGCCAAGCTGGAGGCCGGCCATGTGCTGGCGTCGGCGATCGCGGTGAGCGGCGCACTGGACGCCGAGGCGCTGTGCTGGGATGTCGGCGAGGTCGTCGAGCTGCGCGGGCGCACGGCACCAACTCAGCTGGCCAGGCCGGTGAAGCTGGCCGGAATCACGGACGCCCAACCCGTGCGGGCCAACCCCGAACAGGTGTCCAGCGAATCGATCGGCCCCGGTTACTAAACCGGGCGTTAGCTGCGCTTGGCGGCCCTCTTCGCCGGCGCCTTGCGAGTGCTCTTCTTCGCGGGGCGCTTCGCCGGACCGCGGGCCCGCCGGTCCGCCAGCAGTTCGGCGGCGCGCTCGTCGGTAATCGACATCACGTCGTCGCCCTTGCGCAGGCTGGCGTTGGTCTCGCCGTCGGTGACATACGGCCCGAACCGGCCGTCCTTGATGACCATCGGCTTGCCCGACGCCGGATCGGTCCCCAGCTCACGCAGCGGCGGCGCCGACGCGCCTTGCCCGCCACGCCGTTTGGGCTCGGCGTAGATCTTCAGCGCTTCCTCGAGGGTGATGTCGAAGATCTGGTCCTCGCTCGCCAAAGAACGAGAATCGCTGCCGCGCTTCAGGTACGGGCCATAGCGGCCGTTCTGCGCGGTGATCTCCTCGCCGGTCTGCGGGTCGACGCCGACGACCCGGGGCAGCGACAGCAGCTTCAGCGCATCCTCGAGCGTGACGGTTTGCAGGTCCATGCTGCGCAGCAGCGAGCCGGTTCTGGGGCGGGGGCCCTTGGGAACGGGGGCTTTTTTGCCCTTCTTCGTGGGGGCTCCACCGTCGTCTTCTTCGGGCGGCGGCGGCAGGATCTCCGTCACGTACGGCCCGTACCGGCCGTCCTTGGCGACGATCTCGTGGCCGGTTTCGGGATCCACGCCCAGCACGCGTCCCTCTTGCGGGGTGGCGAAGAGCTCCTCGGCGACCTCCAGCGTCAGCTCGTCGGGGGTCAGCGAGTCGTTGAGGTTGGCCCGCTGCGGCGTGGGCTGACCGTCGTCACCCGTCACGATGCGTTCGAGGTAGGGACCGTTCTTGCCGACCCGAACATAGACCGGACGGCCCTGCGCGTCGTCAAACACCCTGATGGAGTTGACTTCTCGCGCGTCGATGCCCTCCAGGTTGACGCCGACCAGCTTCTTGAGGCCGCCCGAGCGGGCCACCGAGTCGGGCACGCCGTGCTCGCCGCCGAAGTAGAAGTTGTTGAGCCAGTTGGTGCGCCGCTCGTTGCCCGACGCGATCGCGTCGAGCTCGTCTTCCATTGCCGCGGTGAAGCCGTAGTCAACGAGCCTGCCGAAGTGCTGCTCGAGCAGGCCGGTGACGGCGAACGCGACCCACGAAGGCACCAGCGCGCTGCCCTTCTTGTACACGTAGCCGCGGTCCTGGATGGTCTTGATGATCGACGCATACGTCGACGGGCGACCGATACCCAGCTCCTCGAGCGCCTTGACCAGCGAGGCCTCGGTGTAGCGCGCAGGCGGGTTGGTTGCGTGGCCGTCGGGGGTGAGGTCGAGGGCTTCCAGCCGCTGCCCTTCGGTCAGGCGCGGCAGCCGGCGCTCGGCGTCGTCGGCCTCGCCGCCGGCGAGCTCGTCGACGGTTTCCACGTAGGCCTTCAGGAAGCCGGCGAAGGTGATGGTGCGCCCGCTGGCGGCGAACACGACCTCCCTTGGGGTCCGCTGGCCCCCTGACATCCCGGAGATCCGCAGGCTGAGCGTGGTGCCGCGCGCGTCGGCCATCTGCGAGGCCACGGTGCGCTGCCAGATCAGCTCGTAGAGACGGAATTCGTCGCCGTCGAGCTCGCGGCGCACCGCGTCCGGGGTGGCGAACGTCTCGCCGGCCGGCCGGATCGCCTCGTGCGCCTCCTGCGCGTTCTTCACCTTGCGGGTGTACTGGCGCGGCGACGGCGAGACGTACTCCTCGCCGTAGAGCTGGCGCGCCTGAGTGCGCGCGGCGTTGATCGCCGACTGCGACAGCGTCGTCGAGTCGGTGCGCATATAAGTGATGTAGCCGTTCTCGTAGAGGCGCTGGGCGATGCTCATCGTGCGCTCGGAGGAGAACCGCAGCTTGCGGCCGGCCTCCTGCTGCAGCGTCGACGTCATGAACGGCGCGTACGGGCGCCGGGTGTAGGGCTTTTCCTCCACCGACGCGACCGACAGCTGCGCGCCCCGCAGCCCCGAGGCCAGCTCGGTGGCGGCCGCCTCGTCGAGCACCACCACTTCATCGGCCTTGCGCAGCTGGCCCACCGAGTCGAAATCGCGGCCGGTGGCCACGCGCAGGCCGTCCACGCCTGACAGCCGGGCGGTGAAGGTGGGCGGCTGGGCCTGCGGGTCGGACACGCTGGCGTCCAGCTGGGCGACGATGTCCCAATAGGACGCGCTGCGGAACGCCATGCGGTCGCGTTCGCGCTGCACGATGATGCGGGTGGCCACGGACTGGACGCGGCCCGCCGAGAGCTTGGGCGCGACCTTCTTCCACAGCACGGGGCTGACCTCGTAGCCGTACAGCCGGTCCAGGATGCGGCGGGTCTCCTGGGCGTCGACGAGGTCGATGTCCAGGTCCCGTGGGTGCTCGGCGGCCGCCCGGATCGCCGGTTCGGTGATCTCGTGGAACACCATCCGCTTGACCGGGATGTTGGGCTTGAGGGTTTCCAGCAGGTGCCAGGCGATGGCTTCGCCTTCGCGGTCACCATCCGTGGCCAGGTAGAGCTCGTCGACGTCCTTGAGCAGGCCCTTGAGCTCGCTGACGGTGCTCTTCTTCTCCGGGCTGATGATGTAGAGCGGCTCGAAGTCGGCGTCGACGTTGACCCCGAGCCGGGCCCACGGCTCGGACTTGAACTTCGCGGGCACATCGGCCGCGGCCCGCGGCAGGTCGCGGATGTGGCCGCGGGAAGACTCCACGATGTACCTGGAGCCCAGATAGCCGGCCAGTTTGCGCGCCTTGGTCGGCGACTCGACGATGACGAGTCGCCGACGGCTCCCATTTCCGCCGCTGCTCGGGCTTGGTGGGTCCTTTAGCTTCGGATCAGCCAACTGCGCTTACGCTCCATCTCTTATACCGGCCCCTTACGAGACCGCCCTGCAGGAAGAATGACAGGCTGGCGGCTGAAATTCCGGTGAAATTCGGGTACGCCAGCGTTCCTTCCCTTTCGGGCACCTGACAATTTCGCACCCTGGGGCACGGCTGCGCAAACCGGCTAGCCAAAATCCGGGCCGCGGCAAACCGCTAAACCGTGGGCCACAGGGGCAGTGCCCCGGCGCCGTCCGGCGGTTCTCCCACGTTCTCTACCAGGCGCGATAGCCTGCGGCGGCCGCTGATCCGAAGCGCCGGCCGGCCGCCTCGGGTGCCGATCAGGGTGGGCGCGATCCCCACGCGCATCAGCGCCGACGCCAGCGGGGAATGGGTGTCGGGCGCGTGCGGATCCAGACCGAGCAGATAGTGCTCGCTCTCCGGGTGACCGGCCGCCAACGTCCACGCCCGCAGCTCGCGCGGCCCGGGCAGCCACCGCGGGGGCACTGTCTTGACCGCGCCGCGGGTCCACTCGGCGGCCAGGGCCACCAACGACGGGGTCACCGCCGTCCTCACCAGCGGGGTGTCTTCGTCGGTGCGGGCGATCTCGGGCTCCAGGCCCGCCTCACGGATCATCTCGGCCAGCGCCGCGGCGCGCCACGGCTGGTCCACCACAACCGAGAGCCGGGCACCCTGCGTCTCCGCAGCGCCTACCAAAACGATCTGGCCTGAGGCCGCCAGCACCCCCGAGAGATCGGCGACCGCGGGGGGCACCGACTCCGCTGTGAAGAAGGAAAGCTGGCTCACGCCACCGACAGTAGGCCAGGTCGTCCGTCCGCGCCTTCAGTTAACCGGCGCGGCGGCGGTTTCCCACCTCTGGTCGCAAGACGCAAAACGAAAACCCCCCGGCGGGGCCCGCTGGGCGGGACTGCTCGGGGGGTTCCGGTGGAGTGGCTGCTCTCCTTAGACGGAGCGGACTCCGGTGGCCTGGGGGCCCTTAGGGCTGTGGCCGATCTCGAACTCGACCTTCTGGTTTTCTTCGAGGGTGCGGAAGCCCGAACCCTGGATCTCCGTGTAGTGGACAAAAACATCCGCGGAACCATCTTCGGGGGCAATGAACCCGAACCCCTTCTCCGCGTTGAACCACTTCACAGTTCCCTGTGGCATTTCTTGATTTTTCCTTCTCTTATGGGTGCGGTGCACCGCCTTTCGGTGCCCCGGGCCAGCTGCGACCGCCATACCTCGCGTAGTCGCCGGAACTTCACCCGACCGATAACCTCGCAGGAACCGCGGCCGCAACGTTGTTCCTGCGAAAGTTTGCACGAACACAGAAGCTTGCGACCGCAATCATCCAATCATGTTCGTCGCGTCGGCGACAGACTTGTGTGACCGGCTGATGTTAGGAGGGTGTGAACTTGGCGAGTTTCGGCAGCGACCTGCTTTCCGTCGCGCTCGCCGGTACCTCGGCGGGCGAACACCCGCTGCGCCACGTCGCCGAGCTGCCGGCACGAGGCGGCCGGCCGCACACCTGGCCGGAGTGGGCCGAGCCCGACGTGGTGCGCGCGTTCGCCGACCGCGGCATCAGCTGCCCGTGGTCGCACCAGGCCGCGGCGGCCGAGCTGGCCCACACCGGGCGCCACGTGGTGGTCAGCACCGGCACCGCGTCGGGCAAGTCGCTGGCCTATCAGCTTCCCGTCCTCAACGCGCTGGCGACGGACCCCCGGGCCCGGGTGCTGTATTTGTCTCCGACCAAAGCGCTCGGTCACGATCAGCTGCGCGCCGCGCACGCGCTGACCGCCGCGATCCCGCGGCTGCGCGATCCTGGTTTTGCGATCGCCCCCACCGCCTACGACGGCGACAGCCCCGCCGAGGTGCGCCGCTTCGCGCGCGAACGCTCCCGCTGGTTGTTTTCCAACCCCGACATGATCCATTTGTCGATCTTGCGCAACCACGCCCGCTGGGCGGTCTTGTTGCGTGGCCTTCGATTCGTGATCGTCGACGAATGCCATTACTACCGCGGGGTTTTCGGCTCAAACGTGGCGATGGTGTTGCGCCGGCTGTTGCGGCTGTGCGAGCGGTACTCGGCTACCCCGACGGTGATCTTCGCCAGCGCGACGACCGATTCCCCGGGCGCGACGGCCGCCGAACTCATCGGCCTTCCGGTCGAGGAGGTCACCGAGGACGGCTCGCCGCAGGGGTCCCGGACCGTGGCGCTGTGGGAGCCCGCGTTGCGGTCCGACCTGCTCGGCGAGAACGGTGCGCCGGTGCGCCGCTCCGCCGGTGCCGAGGCGGCGCGGGTGATGGCCGACCTGATCGCCGAGGGGGCGCAGACCCTGACGTTCGTCCGGTCGCGGCGCGCCGCGGAGCTGACCGCGCTGGGGGCCCAGGCGCGGCTGGCCGACATCGCCCCGGAGCTCTCGCAGAAGGTGGCGTCGTATCGGGCCGGTTATCTCGCCGAGGACCGCACCGCGCTGGAGCGCGCGCTGGCCGAGGGCCGGCTGCGCGGCCTGGCCACCACCAACGCGCTGGAGCTGGGGGTGGACATTGCCGGGCTGGACGCGGTGGTGCTCGCCGGTTTCCCAGGGACGGTCGCCTCGTTCTGGCAGCAGGCCGGTCGGTCGGGCCGGCGCGGTCAGGGTGCGCTGGTGGTCCTGATCGCCCGCGACGATCCGCTGGACACCTACCTGGTCCACCATCCCGACGCGCTGCTGGGCAAACCGGTCGAGCGGGTGGTGATCGATCCGGCCAACCCCTACATCGTTGGTCCCCAATTGCTTTGCGCGGCAACCGAAATGCCGCTCGAAGAGGCGGAGGTGCGCGACTTCGGCGCCACCCAGGTGGCGCAGGACCTGGTGGACGACGGGCTGCTGCGGCGCCGTAACGGCAAGTACTTTCCGGCGGCCGGCATCGAACCGCACGGCGCGGTCGACATCCGGGGCTCGACCGGCGGCCAGATCGTCATCGTGGAGGCCGACACCGGGCGGCTGCTGGGCGGCACCGGGGTCGACCGGGCCCCCGCGTCGGTGCATCCGGGCGCGGTGTACCTGCATCAGGGCGAGACGTACGTCGTCGACTCCCTCGACTTCGACGACGGCATCGCATTCGTCCACGCCGAGGATCCCGGCTACGCGACGTTCGCGCGCGAGCTCACCGACATCGTCGTGACCGGGACCGGTGAACGCTCCCGGTTCGGTCCGGTCACCCTTGGGCTGGTGCCGGTCAAGGTCACCCATCGCGTCGTGGGCTACCTGCGGCGCCGGCTCTCCGGGGAAGTGATCGACTTCATCGAGCTGGACATGCCCGAGCACGTGCTGCCGACCACCGCCGCCATGTACACCATCAGCACAGAGGCATTGCTGCGCAACGGTATTGATGCACCACAGATACCCGGCTCGCTGCACGCCGCCGAACATGCGGCCATCGGGCTGCTGCCCTTGGTGGCCAGCTGCGACCGCGGCGACATCGGCGGCCTGTCCACCGCGATCGGTCCCGACGGGCTGCCCAGTGTCTTCGTCTACGACGGCCATCCGGGCGGGGCCGGATTCGCCGAACGCGGCTTTCGCCAGGCCCGCACTTGGTTGGGCGCCACCGCCTCGGCCATCCAGGCGTGCGAATGCCCGGGCGGCTGCCCGTCGTGTGTGCAGTCGCCCAAATGCGGCAACGGCAACGACCCGCTCGACAAGGCGGGCGCCGTGCGGGTGCTGCGACTGGTGCTGGCGGAGTTGGCCCGAGAGTCACGGTGAACCAGCGCGCTTGTAGCGGCTGGAACGGCGGTCGTAAGCCGAGCGGCCACCGGGGTGGCAACGGCGACGCCTCTGACCCCGGCCGCCTGCTGGGCCTGAACGGGGTTGCGCATAGGCCCAGCCACCGCAGCGCGGAAGCCATGCTCGGCAATCCGAGGACGGCGACCGACCCCTCGAACGGTCGACCTCCACGGACTGCGTCGTGACAGGCGCCGGTTCCTCGCTGCTGAAGAAATGCAAACGTACCACCGTCCAGGCCGACAAATGGGCGGAAACGCAAACCATTCATGATCCCGGCCACGGGGTGGGCTAGGCGCCAGGAGTGGCGCGGCTCAGCCGGCCATCGCACCGCCGTAAAATGCTCCCATGGCCCACGACTGGTTGCTCGTGGAGACGCTAGGGGGCGAGCCCGCCGTAGTGGCGCAGGGACGGCAACTCAAGAACCTCGTCCCGATCACGACGTTCCTGCGCCGCAGTCCGCATCTGGCCGCGGTCCGGACCGCGATCGCCGAGACGGTTCAGAGCGGCCAGAGCCTGACCAGCATCACCACCAAGCGTGACCGCGTGATCCGCACCGAGCCGGTGGTGATGTCCGACGGTTACATCCACGGCGTGCACGTGTGGACCGGCCCCGCCGACGCCGAACCGGCCGAGCGGCCCGTCCCGGGGCCGCTGAAGTGGGACCTCACCCTTGGCGTGGCCACCGATACCCGGGAGTCGCTGACCAACAGCGGCAAGAATCCCGACGCCGAAGTGACCTTCGGAAGGGCCTTCGCCGAGGACCTACCGTCGCGCGAACTCAACCCGAATGAAGCCAAGGTGCTGGCCATGGCCGTCAAGGCCAAGCCCGACCAAACCCTTTGCAGCACATGGGATGTCACCGACTGGCAGGGACACCCCATTCGGATAGGTTTCGTCGCACGCACCGGTTTGGAATCGGGACCCGACGGCCGGGATCACCTGGTGGCCCGAGCGATGAACTGGCGCACCGAGCTCAAGGGGCCACCGGTGTCGACGGACGATCTGGCGCAACGGATCCTCAACGGGCTGGCCCAGGCCGGGGTCCACCGCGCGCTCGTCGACCTCAAGAGCTGGACGTTACTGAAATGGCTCGACGAGCCGTGCAGCTTCTATGACTGGCGGGGCGGAAGGGCCGACAGGCCGAAGGTTCATCCGGACGACGAACACCTGTTGACCGAAATGACGAAAGAATTTGAGGAGGCGCCGACCAGCCGGGTGCTGCGCATGCGGGGCCACGACGTCGATTGGGTCCCGGTGCACGTCACGGTCAACAGGGTGGAACTCGAGCCGGACACCTTCGCCGGACTGGTGTCCTTGCGACTGCCGACCGACGAGGAAGTCGTCGCCGCCGGGCTGCCGCGAGCCTCAGACGAGACGACCTAGGCGCCGCCTTGGACCGGCCCGGCGCGCGCGGCGGCGCGAGCGGCGGCGCCGAATGCCACGGCCACTTCAATGGTGACTACAACGTCGAGGTCATCCACCGCGCACTGGGCGTCGTCGACGCGCATCTCGTGCGCCACCGCTGTCGCGCGCGTGCAGGCCGCCGCGGCCCCGGAGGGTAGCCAGGCCGCCGCGGCCAGCGCGGCCAAGTCGGCGGCGGCCTGCGCGCGATGACGCGCAACCACCGCCGAGCCGAGATACGCACCGGCGCCGGTGACCCACAGCAACACCACCACCATCGCGGCCGCGAGCACGGTCGCCGAGCCGCGGTCATCCTCCAGGCTCGGCCGCCGAAACCGCCCTGCCGGCGATGTCCAACGCGGGCAGGAGCTTTGAGCGCGCGACGACCGTCGCCACCAGGAAATCGCCGTCGCGGTCGATCCGGATCCGCGCCCGCGCGGGCGCGATGCGGCGCGCGGTGTCGACCGCCACACGTTCGTCACCGCGCGCGGCCAGCCTGGCCGCCTCACGGGCGGCGTCGACACAGCGCACCTGCATCGACACCGCGGTGACACCGGCCACGCACAGCACCAGCACCACGACAAGCGCGGCGATCGCCAGCGCCGCCTCGACGGTGCTCGCCCCGGCACAGCCGGCTAGACCTTGGTGTTGAGCGCGCGCCCGATGATGTTGGTCAGCGCCGACACGATGGAATCGCCGGTGACGACGGTATAGAGGATCGCGCCGAAGGCGGCCGCCGCGATGGTGCCGATGGCGTACTCGACCGTCGACATGCCCGATTCGTCGGTCGCCACGACGGCCATGCGAGCCAGGAATCCGCGGAACATGTTGTGCATCAATACCTTCCCTTCGTTTCACAGCAGGCCCGATTGCAAGACATCGCGGGCCAGACCCGCCACCACCGGGACGATGCCCAGGCACACAAACGCAGGCAAAAAGCACAGCCCGAGCGGCCCGGCGATCAGTACCCCCGCGCGCTCGGCGGCCGCGGTGGCCGCGTGCGCGGCCTCATGACGAGACTGGTCGGCCAATTCGGCTACACCGCAAGCCAATGCCGCGCCCGAGGACGCCGACCGGCGCGCCAGTCGCAGCAACGCTTCGGTGTGCGCGTCGACCGGCGGTGCGTCCGGCGAGTTCGACCATGCGACAGCCGGATCGGCGCCCAGCGCGAGCAGGTCGGCGGCCCGACGCAACACCCTGCCGAGCTTCGGTGGGGCGGACGGGGCGGTCGCCGCCGCGGCGGCCGACACCGCCATGCCCGCCTCCAGACAGACGGCCAGCACGTCGAGACTGGACGCGACGGCCAGCGGGGCGGCGCCCCCGGCCGGCGGGGGCGGCGGCGGCCGGTGCGCGCGACCCCGCAGCCCCGCCCGCGCCCGCACCGCCGAGGGGCCGGGGCCGATCCATAACGCGATGGCCAGCAGCACTGCCGCGGTGGTCATGCGCCGCTTCTCCTCATCGCTTCGTCCCCCTCGCCGCTGCGCGGCTGGGGGTGCCCCCACCGCATCGTCGCCGCGCGGCTCACGCCGCCAGCCGATCGGTGATCCGGTCCGCCCACAACAGCCCGGTGCAGGCCAGCAGCGATCCGATGGCCAACAGCCATCCGCCCGCGCTCCCGCTCAGCAAGAAGCTCAGCGGCCGCGCCCCGAGCAGCTGACCCAACAGCACGCCGAGCACCGGCAGGCCCGCCAGTATCGCCGCCGTGGCGCGCGCCCCTGCCATGCTCGACGACACGCGCGCGGTAAACCGTTGCCGCTCAGCGATATCGCGTTGCGCGGCGCGCATCAGGGTGGCGATCGCCAGCCCCTGGTCGCTGGCCAGCTGCCAGCACACGGCGAGCCGGTCCCAATGGGCGGGCAGGGCCGAGGATCGTGCCGCCACGAGCAGGCCGGCCGTGACGTCGGCGCCCAGTCTGGCCCGCGCCGCGACGCCGCGCAGGGCAGCCCCAACCGGCCCACCGGTCTCGTCGGCGGCCACGCCGAAGGCGCGCACCGGATGAGCGCCCACGCGCAACTCGCCCACCAACACATCGAGGGAGGTTTCCAGCGTGCGGCCCTCATCCACCGCACGCCGGATGCGGCGGCGGCGGCGGTGACGCAGGCCCACCGTTGCGCCCACCACAGCGACGGTCAGGACCGTCGTCAACGGCAGCAGCACTGCGGCGGCCGCCAGGGCGCATGTCGCGACGCAGCCGGCCGCACCCTTCGGCAGCCGCCGGTCGCGACCAAGCGTCGCCAGCCGGCGCCGCGGTGACGACGGAAACACCACCAGCGCAGCCGATAACAACAGTGCGCCAACCGAAACGCCGTTCATGCCGGCACCCGGCTGTCCAACAAGCGCCGCAGCTCGCTTGCCTCGTCCGTCGCGCCGCGGTCGGCATGCCACACGGTGATCGCGCCGACACGCCCCTCGACTCGACGGAGCAAGGCGATCTCGGCGAGCCGGCGTCGACCGGTCCGGTCCCGGGCCACGTGCAGCAATACCTGGACCGCCGCGGCGAGTTGGCTATGCAGCGCGGCCCTACCCAGACCGCCCAGGGCGCCCAGCGCCTCCAGCCGGGCCGGAACCTCTCTGGGACTGTTGGCATGCACCGTGCCGGCGCCGCCGTCGTGGCCGGTGTTCAGCGCCGCGAGCAGATCCACCACTTCGGCGCCGCGGACCTCGCCGACCACGATGCGGTCGGGCCGCATCCGCAACGCCTGTCGCACGAGTTCGCGCACCGCGACCTCGCCGACACCTTCGACGTTGGGGCACCGCGCGACCAGCTTGACCAGGTGCGGATGACGAGGGGCGAGCTCGGCGGCGTCCTCGACGCACACGATCCGTTCCGTCGCCGGCACGGCGCCCAGCATCGCCGCGAGCAAGGTCGTCTTGCCGGCGCCGGTCCCGCCGCACACCAGGAACGCCAACCGAGCAGCGATGATGTCGGCGACCAGCGCGGCGGCCCCGGGATCGATCGCGCCGGCCGCGGTCAGGGCCGCCAAGTCCTGCGTCGCCGGACGCAACACCCGCAGAGACAGGCACGTTCCCCCGGCCGCGATGGGCGGCAGCACCGCGTGCAACCGCACCGCGCACCCCCCGGCGCCGACGCCCGTCAGCTGGCCGTCCACCCAGGGCTGCGCGTCGTCGAGACGGCGCCCGGCGGCCAGCGCCAGCCGTTGCGCCAACCGCCGCACCGCCGCCTCGTCGGCAAAACGAATCCCGGTGCGGCGTAGGCCATTACCGTCGTCCACCCAGACCGCATCCGGCGCGGTGACCAAGACGTCGGTGGTGCCGTCGGCGCCCAGCAGCGGTTCGAGGATGCCGGCACCGGTCAGCTCCGTCTGCAGCGCCCGAAGGTTGGCAAGCACCTCGGTGTCGCCGAGCACCCCGCCGGACTCGGCACGGATTGCGTCCGCCACCAAGCTGGGCCGCAGCGGGGCGGATTCGGAGGCCAGCCGCTCGCGTACCCGCTCGATCAGTGAACCGCTCACGCCGCCCTGCCGCTCTGCGAAGAACCGGCGCTCGGCAGCACCGCGAGCACACGCCCGGCCGCCACCGCGAGCGCGGATCGCCGCCCGAACCGCAGACCGCCGCGTTCCAACTGCTCGGCAAGTTGCGGCTCGGCCTTCACGGACGCCAACAGCGGCAGGCCGGTGATGTCGGCGACTTCGGCTGCCCGCAGTCCCCCGGGCGACGGACCCCGAACGACCAACCCGAGGTTGGGGTTGATCGCGGCCAGCACCGGAGCCATCGCCGCCGCCGCCGCGCACGCCCGCACCGCGCACGGGCTGACCACCACCACGAGATCGGCGGCATCGAGCGCGGTTTGCGTCGCATCGGTGAGGCGACGCGGCACGTCGCAGACCACGGTGACGCCGCCGCGGCGTCCGGCGTCGACAACCGCGTCCACCGGCGCGCCGTCCAACTCGTAGCTACGCCGGGTGCCGGACAGCAGGCTGATGCCCCGGTGGCGTGGCAGCGCCTCGCGCACGGCCGGCCAGTTGAGCCGCCCACCCTGCAGCGCCAGATCGGGCCAGCGCACCCCCGGCGTGGTCTCGCTGCCCACCAACAAGTCGATGCCACCGCCCCAGGGGTCGAGGTCCACCAACAGCGCATCGGCGGCGGCGTGCGCCAGCGCGACGGCGAGCAACGACGCCCCAGCGCCGCCACAGCCTCCGATGACGGCGACGACGTGACCACGTGCAGCGTCATCGCGCGCCGATTCGACGGCCTCGGCGAGGGCGCCGATCAGGTCGCGCTCTCGCTCGGGCAGCCTGAGCACGTGTTGAGCGCCGACGGCGAGGGCCGCCGCCCACGTCGCCGGCGCAGGTTCGGCGACGGTCAGCACGATGACGTGAGCCCGCCGCGGCAGCGCCGCCCGACCGCACCGATCCGCCGCCGCCTCGTCGAGCATCACCGCCGCGGCTGCCGCCCATGCCTTCCGACTGACCGGCCCGCCGGCATGAACAACCCGGACGCCGACGGCGGCCGCCA
The DNA here is from genome assembly GCF_001667035.1 of Mycobacterium sp. 852002-51057_SCH5723018. GTDB lineage: Bacteria > Actinomycetota > Actinomycetes > Mycobacteriales > Mycobacteriaceae > Mycobacterium. The sequence goes on along the minus strand of NZ_LZIR01000029.1, from coordinate 18,836 downwards.
CCCGGTCTAACTCGTCGCGCAACTCGGGGTCCGTCAGCACCGCCAACACGCCCGACGCGCCCGCTGATCTCTCGCGGCTGGTGGCGGTCACCCACCCACCTTGCGGGGCCGTGACCTTGGCACACCAGTCCCAAAGCCGGATTTGTGGATAGAGACGCGAGTGTGCACAAAGGGGTCCGCCGGGCACTGTGCCAGCACACGGATGGCGCTTTCCCGCAACGCGCAGCGGGCCGCGCTCAAGGGCGTAACGCCGAAAATTACTTACCCCAGAAAAGGGACGACCCCCGCCAGGGGGGGAGGAGGCGAGGGTCGTCGTGTATCAGCCCCGGGGGGTCGGGCTGATACACCCTCGGCCTAGGCCGAGTAATGCTTACTATACACATGACAGTCCGCACTAACGCAAGTAGCTAGTTGAACGAAAAGTGCGTTGAGCGGGAAAAATACCGACGGTATGTTCTGTTCAGCGGCGAGGCGCGGTGTTTCCCGCCCAACCGTGGCGGGGCCGTCGCGATACCGACCTATGCTGGATCGGTGACCGTCTCCGACCCGGCCGCGCGGCAGCAAACCTCACCGCAAGCAGCCGCAACCGCCGCTCCCGGCGCCCGTACCGCCGCCTTCTTTGACCTGGACAAGACGATCATCGCCAAGTCCAGCACGCTGGCGTTCAGCAAACCGTTCTTCGACCAGGGACTGCTCAACCGCCGCGCCGTGCTCAAGTCCAGCTACGCCCAGTTCATCTTTCTGCTCTCCGGTGCCGATCATGACCAGATGGACCGGATGCGCACCCACTTGGCCAACATGTGTACCGGGTGGGACGTGGAACAGGTCAAGTCCATTGTCAACGAGACGCTGCACGACATCGTCACTCCGCTGGTTTTCGCCGAGGCGGCCGACCTGATCGCCGGCCATAAATTGTGCGGCCGTGACGTCGTAGTGGTCTCCGCGTCCGGGGAAGAGATCGTCGCGCCGATCGCCCGGGCTTTGGGCGCGACCCACGCGATGGCCACCCGGATGGTCGCCGAGGACGGCAAGTACACCGGCGAGGTCGCGTTCTACTGCTACGGCGAGGGCAAGGTGCAAGCGATCCGCGAATTGGCCGCCCGGGAGGGCTACCCGCTCGAGCACTGCTACGCCTACTCCGACTCGATCACCGACCTGCCGATGCTCGAGGCCGTCGGCCACCCGAGCGTGGTCAATCCCGACCGCGGCTTGCGCAAAGAAGCCGTCGAGCGCGGATGGCCGGTATTGACGTTCTCGCGGCCGGTGTCGCTGCGCGACCGGATCCCGGCGCCGTCGGGTGCCGCGATCGCGACGACCGCCGCCGTGGGCATCAGCGCGCTCGCCGCCGGGGCGGTCACCTACTCGTTGCTGCGGCGCTTCGCCTTCTAAACTTCGGCCACCGCGGCCAGCAAACTTGCCGCTCGCGCAATAAATTTTGCTTCGCAATTAGGCCTTGCTGTGCCAGTGGTCTAGTAGTACAAAGGAACCACGGAAGCCCGGTGAGGCCAAGGTCGATCCGGAGGAGAAGGATCGTTCTCCCGAATCGGGCGCCCAGCACGGAACCCGGCACCCACGCGGAGTCATAGCCGCGATAATGGCAGAAGTGTTGCGGGCCTGCGTAATTGCGAAAAGCGGAAGGTGTCGACGGCCCTTTGGGTGGGGTCGCAACCGGAGGCGTCGCAAGATCGCCGAGGCCAACCCGCGCAGCCCAGAAATGCACGCTTGGTAACCGAGTTCCGTGTTAGCGGGCGGCGGACCGAATATTTCGGGACGCCGCCCGCTTTACATTTGTGCCACACCGTTTTCGGGCGCTGTTGGCTACCGTTTTCCGAGCGACTCCGCGATCGTCATCGCCTCCTGCGCGCCGGCTCGCATCGCCCGGCAACACAGCACCAGCCAGGCGCCGACCCCGTCGCGCGTGCCCGCGGCGAACCCTAACGCGGCAGCGCGGTAATCCGCGGGCTGGCGCATCCAACTCACCTCGGGCACACCCAATCCGTGCGGATCCAGTCCGCTGGCGATGGTCACCAGCCGCGACACGGCGCGCGCCACCACGCCGTCCGCACTGCCAAACGGCCTCAGCGTCAGCAGTTCTCCATGTGCGACCGCGGCCACCACCGGCGCCGGCGCGCGGGTGCGTCCGGTCACCAACTCCGCCAGCAACTCCAGCCGGGGCCCCACCTCGGCGTCGCCGCGCGGGCGGCCCAGCCGCTCTTCGTCGACCAGATCGGCCGCCGCCAGCACATGCAGACGGGCCAGCGCCTGCAGCGGCGCCCGCTGCCATATCCCAACGACGGGGCCCCCGCCGCCCTCCAGCGCCTGCGCCACCCTCAGCGCGCCGCCGAACACCGGATCACTGACACCCCCATTCGGCAAGGCGGCGTCGGCCAGGTCCTCCAGCCGCACCGGACCGCCATCGAGCACCGACGAGGCGCGCGCCGCCCGCAACGCCGCCTCGGCGGCGGTCACCGGCCAGCCCCGCAGGTTGGCCCGGTGGCGATGCGCGCGGCCCAGCGCGTCGCGAGCCCTGTCGCTGGCCTCGGCGACGCCGGGCAGCTCCATCAGCGGGGCCAGCGGGTCATCGGTCACAGGTTGTCAACCTATCTCCGGGGGTACCGGACGGCTCAGGATGGCCGGGGGATGGCCTCCAGCAGCTGGCGGGTGTAGTCGTGGCCGGGTCGGGTGAACAGCTCCTCGGTGGGCGCCTGCTCCACCACCCGGCCGGCGCGCATCACCAGGACCTCGTCGGCGATCTGTCGGATCACCGCCAGGTCATGGCTGATGAAAAGATAGGTCAGGCCGAGTTCGGCCTGCAGGTCCGCGAGCAGATCCAAGATCTGCGCCTGCACCAGAACGTCGAGCGCCGAGACCGCCTCGTCACACACCAGCACCTCGGGCCGCAGCGCCAGCGCCCGGGCGATCGCCACCCGTTGCCGCTGACCGCCCGACAGCTCCCTAGGCAGCTGGCCCATCACCGACGACGGCAGTGCCACCTGGTCCACGAGCTTGCGCACCGCCCGTTCGCGCTGTTTACCGTCGCCGACCCGGTGAATCCGCAACGGTTCCTCGATGGCGCGAAACACCGTATACATGGGATCCAAACTGCTGTAAGGATTCTGGAATATCGGCTGCACTCGCCGGCGGAAGGCCATCGCCCGGCGGTGGTCTAGTGGGCCGGTGATTGGGGTGCCGTCGAAAACCACGCTGCCGGAGGTGGGTTGCAGCAGGCCCAGCACCATGCGCGCCATGGTCGATTTGCCCGACCCCGACTCCCCTGCGACCGCCAGGGTGCTCGCCCGGCGCAGCCGAAACGACACCGCGTCGACGGCACGAAACTCCGCTCGCCGCTTTCCTGGCCAGTGAGGCGCCCCGTGCGACTCTCGAAACACCTTGGTCAGCTCGGAGGCGACGAGAATGTCGCCGGAAGGTTGGCTCGCGGCGCGCGACTGGATTCTCGGTGAGCTCCGCGCGGCCAGCGACGGGGCGGCGGCCACCAAACGCCGGGTGTATTCGTGTTGCGGATCGCGCAGGATGTCCTGCGCCGCACCGGATTCCACCACCGCCCCGCGGTGGACGACAACGACGGTCTCGGCGCGCTCGGCGGCCAGCGCCAGGTCATGGGTGATCAGCAGGAGCGCGGTGCCCAGTTCGTCGGTGAGGTCCTGCAGATGGTCGAGCACCTGTCGTTGCACGGTGACGTCGAGCGCGGAGGTCGGTTCGTCGGCAATGAGCAGCTTGGGCCGGCCCGCCAATCCGATGGCGATCAGCGCACGCTGACACATGCCGCCGGAGAGCTGATGCGGGTAGCGGCCGGCCTGTTTCACCGGATCTGGCATGGCCGCCTCGGCGAGCAACTCGAGGGCGCGCCGCCGCGCGTCGCGACCGTCGGTATTGGCCCGCAAGGCTTCCCGGATCTGAAAGCCCACCTTCCAGACGGGGTTGAGGTTGGTCATCGGGTCCTGTGGCACGTAGCCGATGTCCCGGCCTCGGAGCGAGCGCAGCAGCTGGCGGTCGGCCCCGGTAATGTCGCGCCCGTCGAAAACGATGCGGCCGGACGTGATCCGGCCTCCGGGCGGCAGCAGACCGAGAATCGCGGCGGCGGTGGTGGATTTCCCCGATCCCGATTCACCCACCACCGCGACGGTATGGCCGCGGGGCACAGCCAGATTGACGCCGCGCACCGCCGGGGCATGGGCCCCGAACCTGACCTCCAGGCCCTCGACCGACAGCAGCGGCGCCTCGCCGGTGCCGCTCATGCGCGCCACGCCCTCGATGACGGGTCCAGGGCATCCCGCAACGCGTCACCCATCATCATGAAGGCCAGCACGGTGATCGCCAGCGCGCCGGCCGGATAGAACAGGATGGGCGAGCCGGACCGCAACCGGCTCTGCGCCAGGTTGATATCGCCGCCCCAGGACACCACCGACGTCGGCAGCCCGACGCCGAGGTAGGACAACGACGCCTCGGTGACGATGAACACGCCCAGGGCGATGGTGGCCACCGCAAGGACGGGACCCAACGCGTTGGGCAGCGCATGGCGCAGCAGGATCTGAAAGTTCCTCAGCCCCAGCGCTTTCGCCGCGAGCACATAATCGCTGGCCCGCACCTCGATCACCGCGCCGCGAGCGATCCGGGCGACCTGCGGCCAGCCGAACAACGCCAGGATGGCGATCACCGTCCACACCGTGCGGTGGCGCATCACCCCCATGATCACGATGGCGGCCAGCAGCAATGGCAACGCGAAGAAGACGTCGGTGATACGGGAGACCGCCGCGTCGATCCAGCCGCCGTAGAAGCCGGCGAGCGCGCCCAACGCCCCGCCGACGACGAACACCAGCAGGGTGGCGCCCAGCCCCACGGTGACCGAGGCCCGCGCGCCGTAAACCGTGCGCGCGTAGATGTCGTGGCCCTGCAGATCGGTGCCGAACCAGTGTGCGCCCGACGGGGGCAGCAGGCTCTGGCTGGGATCGGCGTAGGTGGGGTCGATCCCCGTGAACAACGCCGGGAACATCGCGGCCAGAAGGATGAACGCGATCAACGCGGCCGCGACGACGAACTTTGGTCGCCGGCGCAGGTTGCGCCAGGTGTCGCGCCAAAAGCCATGTCGCTCAGCCATATCGAATCCGCGGATCGAGGACGCCGTACAGCAGGTCCACCGCCAGGTTGGCGATCAGATAGATCAGCACCAGCACCGTCACGATGGACACCACCGTCGGCGCCTCCTGCCTGGTGACCGCTTGGTACAACACACCACCGACACCGTGAATGTTGAAGATGCCCTCCGTCACGATCGCTCCGCCCATCAGCGCACCCAGGTCGGCGCCGAGGAAGGTCACCACCGGAATCAGCGAGTTGCGCAGGATGTGGACCGTCACCACGCGTCGTCGTGACAGACCCTTGGCGGTGGCGGTGCGGACGTAGTCGGCGTGCGCGTTGGCGGCCACAGCCGACCGGGTCAGCCGCACGACGTACGCGAATGAGACCGAACCCAAGACGATTCCGGGCAGCAGCAACCGCGCGAAGCTCGCCCGGTCCCCGACCGTGACGGGCGCGATACCGAGCCGGACACCGAACACGAACTGCGCCAGAAAGCCCAGGACGAAGATCGGGATCGCGACGATGACCAGGCCCGCGATCAGCACCGTGGAGTCGAAGATCCCGCCCTCACGCAGGCCGGCGATCACGCCAAAGCCGATGCCCAGCACGGCTTCCACCGCCACCGCGATCAGAGCCAGCCTGATGGTGACCGGAAAGGCGTGCGCCAGAACGGCGCTCACGGGCAAGCCGGAGTAGGAGCGGCCCAGGTCGCCGTGCAGGATGCCGCCCAGGTAGCGCAGGTACTGGACGATGAAGGGATCGTCGAGGTGGTAACGGGCGCGCAGCGCCGCGGCCACCGCGGGAGTCAGCGGACGGTCCCCCGCCATCGCCGCCACCGGGTCCCCGGGCAACAGGAACACCAAGCCGTAGATCAGCAATGTGGCACCGAGGAAGACCGGCACCATGATGGCGATTCGGCGCGCGATGTACCAGCCCATCTCAGCCCTTCACAATGTTCTCGTAGTCGGGCAGGCCGTTCCAGGTGACGCGGACGTTCTTGACTTGCATCGACCACCCCACCACGCCGATGTCGTCCCACAGCGGGATAACCGGCATGTCGTGGAACAGGATTCGTTGTGCGGAGTTGGCCAGGGCATCCGATTGCGGAATGGTCGCTGCGGCCTCGGCGCTCGCCAGCGACGCATCGAACTCGGGGTTGGAGTAGCCGACGTCGTTGGAACCCGCCCCGGTGGCAAACAGCGGGGCGAGGAACTCGATCATCGACGGGTAGTCGCCCTGCCATGCGGCGCGGAAGGCCGTCGAAATCGTGTGGTTGGTGATCTCGGTGCGGAACCCGGCGAAGGTCGGCTGCGGCGCGCCGACCGCGTCGATGCCCAGCGTGTTCTTGATGCTGTTGGCCACCGCGTCCACCCACTCCTGATTTCCGGCGTCGGCGTTGTAGGCGATCGCATATTGGCCACTCCACACCGAAATCGCGTTGGCCTGCGCCCAAAGTTGCCGGGCGCGTTCAGGATCGAAGTTCAACACGTCGGCGCCCGGCAGGTTCGGGTCGAAACCCGGCAGCGACCGGGCCGTGAAGTCCCGCGACGGGGTACGGGTGGCCAGGAAGATGTGGTTGCAGATCTCCGCGCGGTTGACGGCGGCCGACAGCGCGAGCCGCCGTAGGCGCCCTTCCTCGCCGCCGAAATGCGGGAGACGCAGCGGGGTGTCGAGGCTGTGCTTGACCGCCACCGGCCCGCTGGTGACGTTGTCGACCAGGTCGCGCTTGTAGACTGGCAGCGCGCTCGGCGGAATCGTGTCCAGGACATCGAGATTGCCTGACAGCAGGTCTGCGTAGGCGGTGTCAAGGTTGGAGTAGAACTCGAACCTGATGCCCTTGTTGTGGGGCCTGCGGTTGCCGTGATAGTCGGGGTTGGCCCGCAGGTCGATCTTGACGTTGTGTTCCCATGCCGGGCCATCCGGGCCGTCGGCCAGCTGGTAGGGGCCGTTGCCGATCGGGTTGCGGCCGAACGCCGTCATGTCGCGAAACGCGATGTCAGGCAAGGGATAGAACGCGCTGTGGCCCAGTCGTAACAGGAAGTCGATGGTCGGCGCCTTCACCCGCACCGTGAACTCGAGGTCGTTGACCACCTGCAGTCCGGACATGGTGGTCCGCTTTGTATCTGCGGTGGACACCTCGTCGAAGCCGTCGATCGGGCTGAAAAAGCTTTGCTGCAGTTGGGCGTTGGTGCTCAGTGCGCCGTAGTTCCACGCGTCGACGAACGAGTGGGCCGTCACCGGCGAGCCGTCGGTGAACTTCCAGCCCGGCTTGAGCACTATCCGGTAGTTGACGTTGTCGGTGGTGTCGATCGACTGGGCGACCTCGTTCGCGGTGTTTCCCGCCGCGTCGTAGGAGACCAGTCCCGCGAAGAGTCGATCGAGGATCCGTCCGCCGTTGCTGTCGTTGGTGCTCGTCGGGACCAACGGGTAGGGCGGTTCGCCGCCGTTGACCAGCACCAGATCGGGACTCAAGATGCCGCCGCCGCAACCAACCAGCGATGCGGCCGCCAGCATGCCGGCGGCCACCAGTGCCCCCACCCGCATCCGACGCATGCCAGCGACCCTAGGGCCTGCCGGGCGTCGAGCGGCGGTGAAGTGCCGGGTCGGGTCCTCCCAACCTAGGATCGCCGGTGTGACGGCCGCGTATCTCGCCTCGCATGAATCCCAGGTTCACGCGGGTTATCTGGCGGCGATGTTCGGCATTCCCGTTATCGGGTTGGTCTGCCTGGTGATCGGGCTGGTGCAGCGCTCACGGAGTCGTCAGCGTCCCGGTCCGTACCCACCGCCATACGGCACGCCCCCTCCGGTGCCCCCCGGCTATCCGTACCCGCCGCCGCCACCGATGGGATATCCGGGCCCGTATCCCGGTTTCCCCTATCCGGGTTACCCACCCGGACTGCCACCGCGGCGCCGAACGGGACAGTCGGGCACCGCGCTGATCATCATCGGTGCGCTGCTGCTGACGTTGGGCGGGGTGGGGATCGTCGGGAACCTCGCTCGCGTCAATTCCGAGCGGCCGCAAGGATTGCCGGGTGCCGATCGGTCGCATCCGTCCACCGAAGCCCCAACGCCCGAGATCGGCCGGTGTTTCGGCGAATTCGAATTGGGCATTGGTTCTCTCAACGGCGCGCCCGAGAGCTGCACTGACCCGGTGGCGACCTATGAGCTCGCCGCCAAAGGCGGGCCGACAGCGACCTGCCCGGACGGCAAACGAGATGGCTCTGTCTACGCGCGCCTCACCAACGAATCCTTCACGCTGTGCTTTGCACTCAACCTGCAACAAGGCCAGTGCTACCTGAGGACTGACGCCAACACGACGAAGACGTGGACGCCGACTGATTGCGCCAATGCGCGATACGCAAAGTTCAGGGTCGACAAGCGCATCGACGGCAGCACGGACGAAACGCTGTGCCCGCCCGGGATGACGGCCAGGGCGTTCCCGATTCCCCCACGTGTCTACTGCTTGGCCAAAGAGGGCTAAAGAGGGCTAGTCACCCGTGCGGTGTTGATCAGCCCGCGGTGACCGGATGCACCTGCAGCTGGCAGGCGTCGATGGTGGCCGGCACGGTAGAGGTGACGGCCGACCCGGTGTAGGTGGGGCATGAGTTGCCGGCGGCGTCGACGGCCGTGCCCTCCACGACGGCTTATTCGGCATAGCGACACTTTTGACCCGGGATCGGAGCGCGTCTCTTCACCTTGCAGGGTTAGGCTCTCTGACGGTTGACGATCCTCGACGCCTAGGAGGAACCAGTGACCGCCACCCACACCGAGGGACCGTCGTCGTATCCGCCGCCGGCGCAGTTCGCCGAGCAGGCCAACGCCGGTGAGGAGCTCTACCACGAGGCTGAGAAGGACCGGCTGGCGTTCTGGGCCAAGCAGGCCAACCGGCTCACCTGGTCAACGCCGTTCACCGAGGTGCTGGACTGGTCGCAGGCGCCGTTCGCCAAGTGGTTCGGCGACGGCAAGCTCAACGTCGCGTACAACTGCGTCGACCGCCACGTCGAGGCCGGCCACGGCGATCGGGTCGCCATCCACTGGGAGGGCGAACCCGTCGGCGACAGCCGCAGCCTGACCTATTCCGACCTGCAGGCCGAAGTGTGCAAGGCGGCCAACGCGCTGACCGACCTGGGTCTGGTCGCCGGCGACCGGGTCGCCATCTACATGCCGTTGATCCCCGAGGCGGTGATCGCCATGCTCGCCTGCGCGCGCCTTGGCATCATGCACAGCGTCGTCTTCGCCGGCTTCACCGCGAAGGCACTGCGCGCCCGCATCGCCGACGCCCAGGCCAAGCTGCTGATCACCAGCGACGGGCAGTTCCGCCGCGGCAAGCCGGCGCCGCTGAAGGAGGCGGCCGACGAGGCCATTGATGACACGGCTTCCGGTCCCGACGGCGACAGCCCCGTCGAGCACGTTCTGGTGGTGCGCCGCACCGGAATTGACGTGCCGTGGAACGACGACCGCGACCTGTGGTGGCACGACGTCGTCGACGCGGCGTCCGCCGAACACACCCCCGAGGCGTTCGACGCCGAGCAGCCGCTCTTCCTGCTGTACACCTCGGGCACCACCGGCAAGCCCAAGGGCATCGTCCACACCAGCGGCGGCTACCTGACCCAGTGCTCCTACACGCACTACTACGTCTTCGACATCAAGCCCGAGAGCGACGTGTTTTGGTGCACCGCCGACATCGGCTGGGTCACGGGACACACCTACGGTGTCTACGGCCCGCTGTCGAACGGGGTCACCGAGGTCCTCTATGAGGGCACCCCCGACTCACCAACCCAGCACCGACATTTCGAAATCGTCGAAAAGCACGGCGTGACAATCTATTACACTGCGCCCACGCTCATCCGCACCTTCATGAAGTGGGGGCGGGAGATCCCCGACGCGCACGACCTGTCGAGTCTGCGACTGCTGGGGTCGGTCGGCGAACCGATCAACCCGGAAGCGTGGCGCTGGTATCGCAAGGTGATCGGCGCCGACAGCGTGCCGGTCGTCGACACCTGGTGGCAGACCGAAACGGGTGCCGCGATGATCACCCCGCTGCCCGGAGTCGCTGCGGCCAAACCTGGTTCGGCGATGAGAGCGTTGCCGGGCATCTCGGCGAAGATCGTCGACGACCACGGCGATCAACTGTCGCCGGGCGCCCACAAGGGCGAGCACGTCACCGGCTACCTGGTCCTGGACCAGCCGTGGCCGTCCATGCTGCGTGGCATTTGGGGCGACCCGGAGCGCTACGTCGAGACCTACTGGTCCCGGTTCGGTGAGCAGGGCTGGTACTTCGCTGGCGACAGCGCCTACTACGACGCCGACGGCGCCATCTGGGTGGTGGGCCGCATCGACGACGTGATGAACGTGTCAGGACATCGGCTCTCGACCGCAGAGGTGGAGTCGGCGCTGGTCGGCCATGTCGCGGTGGCCGAGGCGGCCGTGGTGGGCAAGACCGATGACACCACCGGACAGGCCATCTGCGCGTTCGTCGTCTTGTGCGCCGACTTCGAGGTGCACGACGGGATCGTCGACGAGTTGCGCGTCGAGGTTGCCCGCGAGATCTCGCCCATCGCGAAGCCGCGTGAGGTCCACGTGGTGCCCGAGCTGCCCAAGACCCGCAGCGGCAAGATCATGCGCAGGCTGCTGCGCGATATCGCCGAAAACCGCGAGTTGGGTGATACGTCGACGCTGCTGGACCCCGGCGTGTTCGACGCGATCAAGGCCGCGAAGTAGACTTGCCGCCCCGCGTCAGTCCGGCAGCGGCACGAACCCCGCGCCGGGCCGGTGCTTGGCGTTGACGTCGGCCAGGATGGCGTTGAACGACTGCACCACGGCCGGGGTATGCAGCGGGATGTATTTGATGACGCAGGTCGGCAAGTTGTCGCTGAACGCCCCGTGAATCATTCCGACCAGCAGGTTGTTGACGGTCACGGGCGCCCCGGAATCACCCGGCTGACCACAGACCTGCATGACGATGGTGCCCGGATCCTGGCCTGGCCCCCAGGTGACCCCGCACGAATTCCCGGTCGTGCGGCCCTGCTTACAGGCGATCTGGCCGAACGCCGGGTCGGGGCCGATGCCCGCGATCACAAAGCCGTTGTAGTTGGCCACCGGAGCGACCTTGGCCGGGTCGAATTTGATGACCGCATAGTCGAGGCTGTCGTTGCCGGCGACCATGACGCCCAGCGTGCCCCGGTTCTGCGCGGCCTCGGCGGCGACCTGCGCGCCCGGTCCGCCGCAATGCGCCGAGGTGAACCCAATCATGTCGCCGGCCGGGTCGGTGCCGATCGTCGTCAGCGTGCACATCGTGTCGCCGTTGACGACGATGCCCGCACCGCCACCCATCGGGACCCTGTCGTCGGCGACTGCGTTGGCGGGCAAGCCGATTAGGAGCAGCAGGACGGCTACCATCGCCGCCTGGTAGCAACGGTGGGCCGTCTGCAAAGCAACACTCCCGTCAACGGTCGGACATCCCGAGCAGCTTGGACAGTCTAGAGGTCCGGTCCGCCGAGGTCGATGGCCTCGCCACCCCCTGCCCATATCCCTTCCTGCCCAATGGGATCGATCACTGTATCCCGCCCCCGGCGCTTTTGCCGTCTCGAAAACACACAGAAACCTTTCAGATTGGTGAGGTTGCGTACGGGCATCTGTTGCACATGAGTACATCGCACGTCTTGCGCATCGTCGGGGCGACCGCCCTTGCGGCCTGGGCGCTGGTCACCGCGCCGGTCCCGTCCGCAGCCGCGGCATCATGCCCCGACGTCCAAGTGGTCTTCGCCCGCGGTACCGGCGCGCCGCCCGGAATCGGCGGCGTCGGACAGGCATTCGTCGACAAACTGCGCTCGCGCATTGGCCGGCCGGTCGGCGTGTACGCGGTCAATTACCCGGCCACCAGCGATTGGCCCACCGGCGTCGACGGGATCCGGGATGCGGGCGCTCACATCGTTTCCATGGCGGCCGACTGTCCCGGCACAAAGATGGTCCTCGGCGGCTATTCCCAAGGCGCGGCCGTGATGGGATTCGTCACCTCCGCGGAAGTACCCGACGGCGTCGACCCCGCGACCGTGCCGAAACCGCTGCAGCCGGCGGTGGCCGACCATGTCGCCGCCGTCGTCCTCTTCGGAACACCGAATGTCCGGGCCATGAACTTCCTCGGCCAGCCTCCGGTCGTCATCGGTCCGCTGTACGCGAGCAAAACGCTGCAGTTGTGCGCTCCCGAGGACCCGGTGTGCTCCGACGGGCTGGAATTCGCCGCGCACAACGCGTCGTCATACGAGGACTCGCTGGCCGACCAGGGCGCGGATTTCGCCGCCGGTCACCTCTGACGTTGCCGCCCAACTCCTTCCACTTCACCGGTCGGCCGGCCTCCGGCTGCCTTCGTGCGGCACCCCACCGCATGGCAACATAAACCACGACGAGTGAAGCGAGAGGACCCTCTGTGAGCAAAGTCGATCGCACGAACGGTGTGCCCAGCACCCTGACCACGATTCCGTTGGCCGACCCGCATGCCAAGGCGGCCGATCCGTCCATCGGTGAGCTGATCAAAGACGCGACCACCCAGGTGTCCACTCTGGTGCGCGCCGAGGTGGAGCTGGCCCGTGCCGAGATCACCCGCGACGTCAAGAAGGGCCTCACCGGCAGCGTGTACTTCATCGCCGCCCTGGTGGTGCTGTTCTACTCCACGTTCTTTTTCTTCTTCTTCGTCGCCGAGCTCCTCGACACGTGGCTGTGGCGCTGGGTGGCTTTCCTGATCGTGTTCGCGATCATGGTGGTGGTCGGGGCCGTGCTGGGGCTGTTGGGCTTTTTGAAGGTGCGCCGGATCCGCGGGCCACGGCAGACGATCGAATCCGTCAAGGAGACGCGCACCGCGCTCACGCCCGGCCACGACAAGCCCGCCCCCGATTCGAAGCAGCTCACCGAATCGCCGGGCAAGGAAAACCCTACCGATCCCTCGGGTTGGTAGATGCCCGCACCAGATCCGTCGGTCACCCGCATCGACGGGCCATGGCGCCATCTGGACATCCATGCCAACGGCATCCGCTTCCACGTCGTCGAAGCCCTTCCCACTGGCCAGCCGGCGGGCCAGGATCCGAGCACGCCGGCGACGGCGCGGCCGCTGGTGATGTTGCTGCACGGGTTCGGCTCGTTCTGGTGGTCTTGGCGTCATCAGCTGCGCGGCCTGACCGGTGTGCGGGTGGTCGCGGTCGACCTGCGCGGCTACGGCGGCAGCGACAAGCCACCGCGCGGCTATGACGGCTGGACGCTCGCAGGGGACGCGGCTGGACTCATTCGCGCGCTCGGCCATTCGTCGGCGACCCTGGTCGGCCACGCCGACGGCGGGCTGGCCTGCTGGGCCACCGCGCTGCTGCATTCGCGGCTGGTGCGCGCCATCGCGCTGATCAGCTCGCCGCACCCGGCCGCGCTGCGGCGGTCCACGCTGACGCGGCGTGACCAGGGCTACGCACTGCTGCCGACGCTGCTGCAATACCAAGTGCCCATCTGGCCGGAGCGGCTGCTGACTCGCGACAACGCGGCCGAGATCGAGCGCCTGGTCCGGAGCCGCAGTTGTGCTAAATGGGTTGCCTCCGAGGACTTTTCCCAGACCATTGGTTATCTGCGGACGGCGATACAGATCCCGGGGGCCGCGCACTGCGCGCTGGAATACCAGCGCTGGGCTGTCCGCAGCCAGCTGCGCGGTGAAGGCCGGCGATTCATGCGCTCAATGTCCCAGCAGCTGGGCATGCCGTTGCTGCACCTGCGCGGTGATGGCGATCCCTACGTGCTGGCCGACCCGGTTGACCGCAGCCAGCGCTATGCGCCCCAGGGACGCTACGTATCCATTACCGGCGCAGGGCATTTCAGCCACGAAGAGGCACCCGACGACATCAACAGACACCTGATGAGGTTCTTCGAGCAGCTGCACGGTTTCCGAGCGAGGTAAGCGCGGGCGCGGGCGAGCGAGAATCGGGCCGGCGGTCAGCTGACGCAGGTACCCGTCGAAACCTGTTGCGTTGCACCTATCTTGGCCAGCTGACCGGCCACCTCGTCGGCGGTCAGCACGAAACCCGTGTCGGGGTCGTCGACGGCCGCGCCGAACACAACACCAAGCACGTGACCGTTGAGGTCGATCAGCGGTCCACCCGAATTGCCTTGTTCCACATTGGCTCTGATGGTGTACACGTCGCGGGTGACCGGCGCCGGGTCGCGGTAGATGTCGGGCCCACTGAGCTTGATGGCCTCGCGGATCCTGGCCGGGGTCGCGGTGAAGTTGCCGCCGCCGGGATAGCCCAGCACCACAACGCTTTCGCCGCTCTTGGCCTCGGTTTGGGCGAAGGTCAGCGGCGACGGCGGCAGGTTCGGGATGGACAGGATCGCGATGTCGACCGAAGGGTCGTAGGAAACCACGGTGGCGTCGAGGGGATTCCCGCTGGCGTAGACCTGGACGCTACTGGACCCGGCGACGACGTGTGCGTTGGTCATCACCCGATCGGGCGCGATCACAAAACCGCTGCCCTCCAACACCTTTTGGCAGCTGGGCGCCAGGCTGCGCACCTTGACGACGCTGGGCGCGGCGGAGGTCACCACCGGGTTGGTGGCCAGGGCCGGGTCAGGTGATGCGACCGGAATCACCGGAGTGCGGCTGAACGGCTCCAGCACCGCGGGCAGCCCGGAGGTGTTCAACAGCGCCGACAGCCGTTTGGGCACGGTCTTCAGCCACGGCGGTGCGACCTCGTTGACCTGAGCCAGCACCCGCGAACCCCGGACCGCGGCGGCCAGCTCGGGCTGGTCCTTGGACTGCGTCAGTGGCGTGGCCAGCAGCCAGGCGGCGGTCAGCACCACGATGAGCTGGACCCCCACCCCGATCACCGAATCGATGGAACGGATTGTGCGACTGTGGATTGCACCGCGCACGGCGCGTCCCAGCACCACGCCGGCGACCTCGCCGACGACGACCAGCGCCAGGATCAAAAACAGCGCGGTGAACAGTTTGGCGCGGGGCGCCGCGATGTGACTGACGATGTGGGGTGCCAGCAGTACGCCCGCGATCGCGCCGAGCAACACTCCGACGAACGACAGCAGCGAGCCGAGCGCGCCCGAACGCCAGCCCGAGATGGCCGCGATGAACGCGACCGCCAGGACCGCGATGTCCAGCCACTGCGACGGGGTCATCGAATTCATCGATCCCCACCCTCATTACCGACCAACACCATCGCCTCGTCCAACTCACGCACGTCGCTGGTGTCCCAGGGCAAGGCCCAGCCGGCCACGTCGAGCATCGCAGAGATCACCTGGCCAGTGAATCCCCACACCAGCATCTCGTTCAACAGGAACGCCGGGCCGGCCCAACGCACGCCGAGGTTGCTGCGGTAGACCATCAGCCGGTTGTCCGGATTGACGAAGGCGCGCACCGGAACTCGCGCCACTACCGCCGTTTCGGCCTCGTTGACGACGGCCACCGGTCCCGGGTCGGGCGAATAGGCCAGCACCGGGACCACGTGAAACTGTGACGGCGCGATGAACGTCCGCTCCATGGTGGCCAGGGGATACAGCCGGCTGACGTCAATACCGGTTTCTTCGTGGGCTTCCCGCAGGGCGGTGGCCACCGGACCGTCGTCGCCGGGGTCGGAGGCGCCGCCCGGGAACGCGGCCTGGCCGGCGTGGTGGCGCAAGCTCGAGGCGCGCACGGTGAGCAACAGGTCGGCGTCGTCGGGAAAACCTTCGCCAGCCGGCATGGATTCCGGACCGGAAAACAGCACCAGAACCGCGGCCTCGCGCTGGTCGCCACGCAACGACGCCACCGAGGACGCCACCTTGGCGGTCACCATCGCCAGCACATCGGCCGGGAGCCGACGCCGAAACGCGTCGGGGATCTGCTCGACGTTATCGACCAACGGCCGCAACCACGATGGGCAGACGTCAGGTGTCAGCGGAAGGGCTGAACCCACCGTCGCCTCCCTCTCCAACTGCCTATCCCGCGTCGTTTCCGACTGCGGCCGCGATCTCGTCGGCACTGGCGAAGGGCCGCGGCATCGTCTGGGCAACGCTACCGTCCGACCGCAGCACGACCGTCGCGGGCATCACATTTACCACCCGCAGGGCCGCCGCGACGCGGCGACGACCGTCCTGCAGTGTCGGCAGCCGAACGCCCAACTCCGCCAACCTCAGTAAGGCGGCGGCCTCGTTTTCGTCTTGATGCACCGTCACCACCATCACGTCCGTCCCGACCCGACGTTGATACTCCGCCATGGCGGGGAGTTCGGCCGCACACGGCGCGCACCAATACGCCCACAAGTTGAGGACCACCCGGTGGCCGGCCAGCGCGCGGGCCACGTCGACGGTCGAACCGTCCGCGGCGCATTCCACCGTCACACCGCGCAGTGCGGCCGGGCCGGCCCCGTCGCCGGGCGCCGGGCAGGGTGGCAGGTTGGCACGCTCCCGCGGACCGGCCAACGCGGCGGGGGTGTCGGCGTCGCGGTGTTCCCGGTCTGCGACGGGCTGGGTGGTCGCGGTCGTCGGCGTCGTCGCCGCATCGTCGCGCAGCTGTGTCACCAGCGCCGCCGTCAGCGCCGCCACCACCGCCAATATCGCAATGGTCCAGCGGGTCTTGGCGCTCAAGGTCGCCGGCCCCGGTGTTACAGCCCCGCCAGGGCCAGCAAATGCTCGGCTTCCGGACCCTGCACCAGGGGCGCGGCGAGCAGCGGCTCGGTGGGGCCGAGGCCGAAGGAGGGGCAATCCTTGGCGAGCAGGCATACGCCGCACGCCGGTTTGCGGGCGTGGCAAACCCGGCGGCCGTGAAAGATCACCCGATGGCTCAACATGGTCCACTCGCGGCGTTCGATCAGTTCACCGACCGCGTGCTCGATCTTGACCGGGTCCTTCTCAGCGGTCCACCGCCACCGCTGCACCAACCGCGCGAAATGGGTGTCGACGGTGATTCCGGGGATGCCGAAAGCGTTGCCCAGGATGACGTTGGCGGTCTTGCGCCCGACCCCAGGCAGCGTGACCAGCTCGGCCATGGTCGACGGCACCTCGCCGTCGAACCGTTCGACCAGGGCCTGCCCGAGCCCGATCAGCGAGGTCGCCTTGTTACGGAAGAAGCCGGTGGGACGGATGAGGTTCTCCAGTTCGGCGCGGTCCGCCTTCGCATAATCCAGAGCCGACCGGTAGCGCACGAACAACGCCGGCGTCGTCAGGTTGACCCGTTTGTCGGTGCTCTGCGCCGACAGGATGGTGGCCACCGTCAGCTCCAGCGGCGTGGTGAAATCCAACTCGCAGTGGGCCTGCGGAAACGCTTGGGCCAGAACGCGATTCATCCGGCGGGCTCGTCGCACCAACCCCACTCGGCTTTCCTGCGCCCAGCGACGGGCGAGGGGACCATCGGAATTGGCCGGCATCGACTTGGAGCGCCCAGATGACTTTGCCGCTGTCACCTACGACAGAGTACTGATTTCGTGATCTGGCTGAGACCTCGTGTTGATTCAAGGCCATGTTTACTCTCCTTGTGTCATGGTTGCTGGTGGCGTGCGTTCCCGGGCTGCTGATGCTCGCGACGCTCGGTCTGGGGCGCCTGGAAAAAGAGCTGGCCCATGACACCGTGACGGCGACCGATGTCGACGAGTTCCTCGAGTGTGCGGAGGCCGTCGATGTGCATACGCTGGCCCGAGAGGGCATGCCCGAGGCGCTGGAATACCTGCACCGGCGCCAGGCCCTGCGGCCGGCCGATTCGCCGCCGGCCCGCGCCTACATCGGACCGCGTCACGCCGCACCGGAGTTTGCCCCCGCCTTCGCTGACCGCGGTCAGGTCGGATGACCGACGCACCTCCGAACCCATTCGCGCGTCAATCCGGAATTTAGTGGCGCCAGTTATGTCGATCGTGTGTAGCGTGGCACGTTGGACATAATTGGCCTAGCTCTAGACTTACGTCACACGGGCAAGGGTTGGCCTGCCCGTATCACAAAATTGGAAAGCTGAAGAGGCAACGTGGACGAGATCCTGGCAAGGGCAGGAATCTTCCAAGGGGTTGAGCCCGGCGCGGTCGCCGCGCTGACCAAGCAATTGCAACCCGTCGACTTCCCGCGCGGACACACGGTTTTCGCCGAGGGGGAGCCGGGCGATCGGCTGTACATCATCATTTCCGGGAAGGTAAAGATCGGACGGCGTTCCCCGGACGGCCGGGAGAATCTGCTGACGATCATGGGCCCGTCGGACATGTTCGGGGAATTGTCGATCTTCGACCCGGGTCCGCGGACATCCAGCGCGACCACGATCACCGAGGTGCGGGCGGTGTCAATGGACCGCGACGCGCTGCGGGCCTGGATCGGCGATCGTCCGGAGATCGCCGAGCAGTTGCTGCGGGTGTTGGCCCGACGGCTGCGGCGCACCAACAACAACCTGGCCGACCTGATCTTCACCGACGTGCCCGGCCGGGTGGCCAAACAGTTGCTGCAGCTAGCCCAGCGTTTCGGCACCCAGGAGGGTGGCGCGATGCGTGTCACCCACGACCTCACTCAGGAGGAGATCGCCCAGCTGGTGGGCGCTTCGCGGGAGACCGTGAACAAGGCGCTGGCCGACTTCGCCCATCGCGGCTGGATCCGCTTGGAGGGCAAGAGCGTGCTCATTTCGGACTCCGAGAGGCTGGCCCGCCGAGCGAGGTAAGCGCGCGCGCAGCGCGGGCGTGCGTTGCTCCTATGTCAAGGGGCGGGTTTAAGCAGCCGGTTGCATTGTTTGTTTGGGATGGTGGTCGGCTTGC
>NZ_LZIR01000028.1 GCF_001667035.1 Mycobacterium sp. 852002-51057_SCH5723018 | reverse complement strand
ACCACCGCGGCGGGGCTGCGGGCCGGAATCCCGACTTTGATTCTCTGGCACGGGATCGACGATCAGCCGGTCTGGGCCGCCGCCGTCGAACGGCTGAACATCGGGACCGGCCGCCCGTTCTGGGGCGCCACAGAGCAATCGCTCGTCGCTGACCTGCGCTCCGTCCTGACCCCGGAGCGCGCCGCAAAAGCCCGTGACGTCGGCGCGAAGATGACGACGGCCGGCGAAAGTGTTGCCAGGGCGGCCGACCTTCTGGAGGCCACCGTCGACTTACGGTGATGAGGCTTGCGATCCAAGGCGAGCGACGTCTTCCAGAAGATCCGCGGCTCTCGCGAGGCTTTCGGGGGACGTCGATATCTGGCCGGCGACTTCGCGGGCGCGTGAAGCGTATTCGGGCGAGAGGATGGTGGCCAGATCGGCCACTAGTGATCCCTGCGTGGTGGCCGACAACTGACGGGCGGCGCCGACGCCGAGTCGTTCGACCCCCGCCGCCCAGACCGGCTGATCGTCGATCCCGTGCCAGAGAATCAAAGTCGGGATTCCGGCCCGCATCCCCGCCGCGGTGGTGCCGGCACCGCCGTGGTGGACGACCGCGCGGCACGCGGGAAGTATGGCTGAGTGATTAACGGCCCCAACGACTTTCGTGTTTTCGGACTCGTCGGT
>NZ_LZIR01000027.1 GCF_001667035.1 Mycobacterium sp. 852002-51057_SCH5723018 | reverse complement strand
GGCGCAATCCGCCACACCGGCTCGCGGCCGCCATCCACGCGGGTGATCGGGTGCCCGCTGGACAACGCGTCGAGCGCCGCGCGCACCCCGTCGCGGGTGCGCAGCCGCAACGCGCTCGTCGACATCGGGGTTTGCTTGCGCTCGAGATAGTCCAGCGAGTCCTGCAGGGTGTGGTGCAGCTGGCCGAGCGTCAACGCCGCGCCGCGGGTAGTCAGCAGCAACGCGCATACCAGACCCGTCGCCGTCACCGGCGTGGCCTGCAAGATTCGCCACGCCACCTGAAACGACATCTTCTGCAGCGCAAGCCGTTTGGCGTCCTGATCCTGCGCCAGCGCACCGTCCTGCGGGCCGAGGTATTGGCGCATCGAGACGGCTTCGGGGAAGCGGACGTAGATCTTGCCGTAGTTGCGCTCGCCCTGCGCCTTGATGAAGTTGTAGAGCCAGACGACGCCCTCCGGCGTCTTCTCGCCGCCACGCGCGTAGGCGGCGTACTCGGCGGTCTCGTGCAGCTGATCGAAGCCGATCGAAACCGGTTGCAGCAGAATGTCTTCGCTGCGCCCGTCCAGATAGGCGTCGGCCACGTAGGACAGCAACCCCAGCTTGGGCGGCAGCATCTTGCCGGTGCGCGAGCGAGTTCCCTCGATGGACCAGCTCAGGTTGAACCGCTTTTCGACGATGTAACCGACGTACTCGCGCAGGACGTACTTGTAGAGCGGGTCTGCGCCGATGTTGCGGCGGATGAAGATGACGCCGGAACGGCGGAGCAGCGGGCCCATCACCCCGAACGACAGGTTGATGCCGGCGAACACGTGCACCGGCGGTAGCCGGTTCTCCTGCATCGCCACCGGCACCACCGCGCCGTCGATGTAGGACCGGTGCGAAAACAGCAGCACCGCCGGGTGGGCCTCCAGCGCGGCACGCATGGCCGCGACCTGATATTCGTCGTAGTCGATGTCCGGGTCGAAGCCGCGGCTGAGCGCCCTGCCCAGGACGCCGACCAGGTCGACGGACACCCGACTCCAGCCGGTGGCGAGTTCGTCGAGCATCTTGCCGGCTTCTTCGACGGTGGCACCGGGAATCCTCTTGAGGCCGGCACGAAACCGCGCGGACGCCAAGATCTCCGGCTTCACCAGCCGCGGAGATTTGTACTGCGGCCCCAGGATTCGATATTCGGCGCGTTCCAACGCCAAAATGGCACGGCGAGTAACGAATTGCGCGAAGTCGTGCTCGTCTTCCCCGACGGTGGTGTCGCGCCACTGCTGGCGCAGTTCGGAGACCTTGGCCGGTTCGCCGGCCACCACCCGCGCGCGTTGCGGGTCGGTGCGCACGATCTGACGTTGCTGGCGCGGGTTGGGGTGGTAGGGATCGCGGCCGGGCAGCAGGCCGGCCAGCTTCGCGGCCCTGCCCCGATCGGCCGGCGGCAGCCAGAACACCCGCACGGGTAGTATCGAACGGTCCTCATTGGATTCGGACCCGAGCCGCTCGACCAGCGCGTCCAGCGCCGTCGGCGACGCATCGCGCTTGGGCAGCGCCAACACCTCGAAATTCGCGTCGGCGTCGGTGGCTCGCTGTTCGCCCACCCAGGCCATGATCAGTTCCCGCTCCACCGGCGAGGCCATGGACGCCAATACCAGCGAATCCTGCGCGGTGAGCACTGCGCTGGGATCGGCGGCCGATTTGGTCACGGCCGCCCTCGGGGTGGCGAGCTCGGCGATTCGGCGCCGACGGTCTTCTGGCCGCTGGGCCGTTGTGCCTCACCGTCTTTGAGGGCGACCCTGGATTGGTTCGCATTGGTCTTGGCGGGCTTCTTGGTCGCGGCTTTGGTCCCCGATTTGGGAGCGGCCTTCTTCGCCGCCGCCTTGGCAGGGGTCTTGGCGGGCGCCTTTTTCGCCGGCGCTTTGGTGGGCCCCTTGGCTTTCTTCGCCGCCTTCTTCTCGGCGTACAGCCCGACCTCGGGCAGTTCGTCGACAGGCCAGTTCGCCAGCGTGTCGAGGTAGAGCTGGCGCACCTCGGCGATGTGCTCCGGCAGGGTTTCCAGCGTCCAGTCCTGCACCGAAATCGGCGGGAATACCGCGACGTCGACGGTGCCCGGATTGATCGTGCTCGAGTTGCGAGCGGCGACGATCTCCGCGTTGCGGATCACGATCGGCACGATCGGAATTCCCACCGCCATCGCAATGCGGAAGGGCCCCTTCTTGAACGGCCCGACTTCGGTTGTGTCTACCCGCGTGCCCTCAGGGGCCATCAGGATTGACAGACCGTTCTTGGCGCGCTCTTCGGCGGTGTGCAGCGTCTCCACCGCGGCGGCCGAATCGTCGCGGTCGACGAATACCCCGTCCAGCAGCTTGCCGAGCGTGCCCATGATGGGGTCTCGCTGCAGTTCCTTCTTGGCCACCGCCACCCAGTTATCGCGGATTAGCGCACCGGAAATGATGGGGTCAACCTGGTTGCGGTGGTTGAAGATAAAGACCGCCGGACGCTGCGCCGTCAGGTTTTCTTTCCCGATGACATTCAGTCGCACCCCCGTGGTCGCCAGCACCATCTGGGAAAACGTGGAAGTGAAGAAGTTCGCGCCCCGCCGCCGGCTACCGGTCAGCACTCCGATCCCGACCGCGCCGGCCGCCACCGGGAACATCGAACCGAAGCCGGCAAGCGTCCGCAATTGCCGCCGGAGGCCCAGGCGACCGCGGCTCTCGAATCGCAGAATCGGCCAGCCGCGGCGTTTCGCGACCGCGGCCATCTTGCCTTCGGGATTGGTCGGGCGCGGGTTGCCGACCAAGTACATCAGGGCGACGTCCTCGTCGCCGTCGGCATAGAAGTAGCTGTCCTTGAGGTCGATGCCATTCTCGGCCGCAAACCGTTGCACCGCAGCGGCTTTGCCCGGCCCCCACAGGATCGGCTTCTGCACCCCCCCGGTGAGTATGCCGTCCTCGTTGACCTCGAATTTGTTGGTGAGCAGGTTGGTGATTCCGAGGAACCGCGCCACCGGGTTGACCTGGATGGTCAGCGCCGACGAGCTGAGCACCACGGTGTGCCCGCGGGCGACGTGGGCGCGCACCAGCTCGCGCATTTCGGGGTAGATCCGTGACTCGATCCGCTGGACGAACAGCCGCTCGCCGATTTCTTCCAGGTCGTCCAGCAGCCGCCCGGTCAGCGCCGCGGCGGCCTTGCCGATGAGGTCTTCGAACTCGATGCGCCCCAGGGTGTGGCTCAGGCCCGCTTGAACCATGCTGAGCAGCTCGCCCACACCCATGTCGCGGCGCAGCAGCCGCTCCTGGGTCAGGATGACCGCGGTGAACCCGGCGACCAACGTCCCGTCGAGGTCGAAGAACGCGCCGATCTCGGGGCCGGGCGGACTTGCCATGATCTCGGCGACCGAACCCGGCAACCGCATGTCCTCCCCCGGCTTGGGTGCGCGATCTTCGCTCTGTTCCTTCGAGCTCACGAGCCCGCCACCGTCCGCGCCGAGGTGGCCGGTTCGCTGAACGAGGCGGGCACCGCATGGGGTGCCGGGTCACCGGCCAGCGCCAGGATCTCGTCGAAACCCTCCAGCAAGCACTGGGCGAAGAGGGGCTCGTTGCGCACCGACGCCCGGTCGTAGCGCACGGTGATGGTGCACCAGCCACCACGGGAAATCAGCACCACCATCATCGCCACGCCGGGCAGCGGGCCAATCCCGTACTGCCGCAAGACCTTTGCGCCCGCGATGTAGGTGTCTCCGGGGTAGACCGGGACATTGCTGGCCTGCACGTCCGAACCGATCACCGAGCCGGTAATCCCCTCCAGCACCGGCGTGGGCAGCACGCTCAGCAGCGGTGCCATGGAACCGACGATGTTCATGGCTGGCTCGTCGCGGCGCTGCGTCATCTGCGCGCGGATCTTCTTCATCCGGGCGACCGGGTCGGCGGTACCGAGCGGTGCCGCCAGGTTGACGCCGGTGAACCGGTTACCGCCGGCCGTGTCGGCCTCGGCCCGCAGGTTCACCGGCACCGCCATCGGCAGCGTGCTGATCGGCATGCCCAGGGCCACGTGGTAGCGGCGCAAGGCGCCCGACAGGCCGGCGAGATAGGCGTCGTTGATCGATCCGCCGCCCGCCTTGGCGGCCCTGTGCAGGTCCGAGAGCGGGATGTCGATCGCGTCGGTGCGGGTGGCCAGGCTGCGCCGGCGCAGCAGCGGCGACGGCTCGGCGGCCTTGTTCATCACCCGCACGCCCGACATGGCGTAACCGACCGCTCCGCCAACCGTGGACACGGGATCGAGCACCGCCTTGCCGGCCGCCGATACCGCCCCGGCCACCGCGCCCACCACGCCGTTGACGACGGCGAGGGGCAGCCGGTTGAGGCCCTGGCGCATCAGGTCGTTGGGTGTGAGGTCCTGCGGAATGGGTTGCGGCGGCGTCGGTTTGGGCGGTGGGTCGCGCTCGAGGTCGTAGATTTCGGCGAACATCTCGACGCCGCCGACACCGTCGGTGACCGCGTGGCTGACGTGCAGCAGTGCCGCGGCTTTGCCGTCGGCCAGGCCCTCCACCAGGGTGGCCGTCCACAGCGGCCGCGAGATGTCCATCGGCGACTGCAGCATCACCTCGGCGAGATCGAACACCTCACGCAACGTGCCGGATCCCGAGACGCGGATCCGCCGTACGTGGAAGTCCAGGTTGAAGTCGGGATCCACCACCCACCGCGGGGCCGCCGTCGGCAACGTGGGCACCACGACCTTCTGCCGCAGCCGCCGCACCCGCCGGGAGGCGTTCTCGAATCGGGTGCGAAACCGCTCCCAGTCCGGCGTGGTGTCGAGCAGTTCGAGCGCCATGAGGCCCGACCGGGTCCGCGGATTCGCCTCACCGCGGTGCATCAGGTAGTCGACCGGTCCGAGCTCGTCGGACAACTTAACGACCTCGACGGACTCAGCCATGATCACGAACTCGACGCGCCAACCCTGTCACCGCAACAACGCTAGTCGGGTTGCCGCGCCGGTGAAAGGCGCGGTCCGGTGCGCTCAGCTGGCCGAAGATGCCGACAGCGGCAGGGAATCCGCCAGTGCGATGCCGCGGCGCCCGTAGACGATGCCCAGGAAGTTGGCGACGGCGTCGGCGGCCAACCGGCATCGGACCGTCGGGGTGATGTCGAAGGCGTGGTGGGCGTTGGCGAGTTCGGCGTAGCCCACGGTGGCGGCCCCGGCCTCGCGCAGCGCCGCGCAGAAGGCCCGGGCCTGCCCGCTGGGGACCAGCTCGTCCTTCTCGCCGTGTAGGACGAAGAACGGCGGGGCCTCGCTGTGGGCATAGGAGATCGGCGACGCCGCCCTGAACCGCTCGGGGTCGTCGGCGTAGCGGGTCTTCAGCACGAATTGCTCGAGGAACGGCAGCATCAGCTCGTGCATGTTCTCGGAGTCGGTGAAGTCGTAGACGCCGTAATACGGCGCCACGGCCTGAACGGTGGTGTCCGCGTCCTCGAAGCCGGGCTGGAAGGTGGGGTCATTCGGGGTGAGCGCGGCCAGCGAGGCCAGATGTCCGCCCGCCGAGCCGCCGGTGATCGCGATGAAGCCGGGGTCGCCGCCGTAGTCGGCGATGTTGTCGCGGACCCACGCGATCGCCCTCTTCACGTCGATGAGGTGGGTCGGAAACGTGCAGCGGGGGCTCTTGCTGTAGTTGATCGACACGCAGATCCAGCCGAGCTCGGCCATCCGGCTCATCAGCGTGTAGGCCTGCACTCGTTTGTCGCCGATGGCCCACGCTCCTCCGGGAACCTGGATCAGCACCGGGGCGCGGTGGCCGGGCGCGAGGTCGTGACGGCGCCAGATGTCGAGCAGGTGTTCGGCACCGCCGGGGCCGTAGGGGATGTCGGAGGTCTGCGCGGCGTAGCGGCGGTGCGGCCCGGGCCGGTTCAACAGACCGCTGCGGGGCGCGCAGCCGGAGCGGGCGCAGGTGGGATGGCGCACCAGGTCACTGAAGTCGGGCCCGAAGCATTCCTGGAGCGCGGCGGTGAGGGCTTGATCGGCTTTCTGCGCGGCCCAGGACTCGCCGACACGGCCGATCGACGGCGGCGACACCCTGGACAACGCGTGACCGGTCACCACATGCGGGGGAAATTCCGTGGTCAGCCAGCCGGCGAACCAGCCGACCGCGAACGGCGAGCCGCGCAGCAACAGGGTGCCGGCTCGATAGGTGTCTCTGGCATCGGCTGCCATGCGCAGCGCCTGGGCACCGGCCCGCGAGCACCGCGAAGTCAAGTTCAAGACCACGCTCATGGCAACGGCACCCTCTCGACGTTATGCACACGCCTCGTTGCGGTTAACGGCTGTTTACCAACCGATGTTGTACGTGTGTCGAGGATTCACACCATAACTGATAAGCGCGGTGGGGGAAGGGCTTTCGGGCGCGTCGTGCTCGGCGAGTCGTTCCGGCGTGTCGCGTTCGATAGACTGACCTGCGCATTGCCTCCGTAGCTCAGGTGGATAGAGCAAGGGCCTTCTAATCCCTAGGTCGCACGTTCGAGTCGTGCCGGGGGCACTGGAAACTGCCAGTTAAAAGCGGTATCGAGTCAGTCTATAGATTTTGCTAAAGGTTCCAGTCCGCAGACAGTCCGCAAGGTTTATGCTGGTGGGCATGTTGAGGCGCAATTCTCGGGCTGGCGTGGAGGACCGGTGGCACCGTCCGCCACGCAAAGGCGAACACGTCCTCTACCCCGCCGACAGCCTCGGCAAGGTCTCGGGGACGTGGTGTATGGACGCCAGACACGGCACGCCGGGCGTCCTCGTATGCACGGTGCGTCACGGCACCGGCCGGCGTTGGTTGGCCCGATGGGTCGGCAATGACGGCGGCGAACGCACCCAATCTTTTGAGCGCAAGGCCGACGCCCAGGCTCGTATCAACCACGTGACTTCCGACCTCGTCACGCACACCTACGCCGACCCGCGCAAGTCTGCGGTGACATTCCGGGCGATTAGCGACGAATGGCTAGCCACCCAGCGCACCCGTCTCAAGCCATCCACCATCGGCGGGTACGAGAGCTTGCTAAAGATGACCGTGTTGCCGCGGTGGAGCGATGTGAAGCTGGCCGATATCACCCATGCCGACGTTCAGCGGTGGATTGTGTGGCTGACTACCAGCAAAGAGGCCCGCCAGCCTCGGACGACCGACAAGACCAGGAACGCTGAGCGCCAGCCGCTCTCGGCACGCCGAGCCGTGCAGGCCCACGGCATCGTCAAACAGATACTTGCGTACGCCGTGCGTACTAAGCGGCTAGCGGTTAACCCGGCCGATGGGATCGAACGCCCGCGTGTCGTGTATCGCCGCGAGACTGCACTGAGCCACGCCCAGGTCGCCGCGCTTGTGGAGGCCGCTGGTGATGCTGGACCCATCATTCAGACTTTCGCCTACACGGGCCTCCGGTTCGGGGAGCTGGCCGCGCTGCGGGTCGGTGATGTCGACTTGTCCCGACGACGGATTCTCGTGTCTAGAGCTGTCGCTCAGGTGACCGGCGTCGGACTTGTCGAAGACACCACAAAAACACACCAGGTGCGCTCAGTGCCCATCCTCACGTCGGCGTTGGCCGACACGCTTAAGGCAGCCGTAGAAGGCCGCAGACCGGAGGAACACCTGTTTCCTGCCCCGAACGGCGGTCCCATGCGCAATTCGTTCTTCCGCTGGCGTTTCGACCGCGCGTGCCAGGCCGCGGAGTTAACCGGTGTCAGCCCAAAAACATTGCGGCACAGTGCAGGATCGCTGGCCCTGGCTACGGGCGCCTCGCTACCCACAGCCTCCAAGTTGCTCGGGCACGCGAAGGTGAGCACCACGGCCGATGTCTACTCGCACATGCTGCCCGACGACTTCGATAACCTCGCCGCCGAGATGGACAAGGCCGCCCGCGCCGCGAGGGCTTGAGCCGACCGAGTCACTGCGGGACCACTTCGGCGGCTTCGCCTACTACTTCCCTTACTTCTTGTTCGACATCGCCAGCCCCGCGCTGCTGATCGTGTCGACCTCGAACCGCTGAACTGCAAGCCGGAAGCCGAGATGCGCTACAAAACGCATCCAGGTTGGCACCTAACGCCCACCTGCGACTTTCGTAGATGCAACTAACACAACCTCTTGTGTTGCGCGATCTTGTCGCCCCCCAGGGGTAGTGTTATCCATACGAGCCGGAAGAACCCGAGGGTTACCAACACCGGACAACGGACTGGCGTAGGCGGTCCTGCAATCCTGCAAGTGCAGAGAGTTGCCTCAGGCAATCGCGTGGCGTTGCCGAAATCCATTGATACCTATTGGAAGGTCTATTTGTCGTGCAACAAATCGTGGAAACGCTCAAGTCGGAAATCCTCTACACCGAAGAGGTCGCCGCCCTGACCCGAGTGCCGGTAGCAACCTTGCGGTGGATGAAACACGTTGGAAGAGGGCCCAATTGGGGTAAATTGGGGAAACGCGTGATCTATCGCCGGGCTGATGTGGAGGCGTGGATCGAATCCGCATTCGACGGCGGTGCGGCCTAAATGATCGAAAAGGCACTCGCCCTCGACATCGGCCAAACGGTCCGCATCGAGCGTGACGAAACCCGTTACCCGTCCAAGGGCAGCTGGCCCGAGTTCCGTGGTCGTACAGGCACTGTCGTGGAGATCAACCTCGACCGCAAGCGTCCGAACTTGACTGAATACGGCGTCGCGTTCGGGAAAGTGACCGCCGCAAGCCCCCAAGCGCGGCGGGCAACCCGCTGGGACCATGCCGCTGTGGCCTGGTTCAAGGTCTATGAGATATGCGCTCTGGCCACTCAGCGCCACGCTGAGCGGTCCCCCAAAACTCCCGACGGTTACTACGCTGAGGAGGCTGCCTAATGGCCGTGTTCAATCCCTGGACCCGCCACTACCAGGCCGCATGGGAGAACCGTGCGGCCAACCACAACCTGCCCCTGTGGGCGCGGATCTTCTCTCTCGCCTACGGGCGCCACCAGGCCAACGGCCACGCCGTGTTTGGGCGCGGTGAGCTGACGTGGATTCTGGGCACGCCCCCGAAGGCCTCCGAACCGTTCCAGCGTGCCAGCAGGCAAGCTGTCCGTGAGGCGATTGCGACCGCCGTGAAACACGGCTTCCTTGACGACGACTCCTGCTCGGAGTGCCTAGTCGTGCCGGGGCACGCGATCCAAGGGCCGCATGGCAAGGCCGCCGCCCCATGCCTGGTGCATGAGCGCAAGTATCGGGCGAAACGCGCAAAGCTGACACTCGTCTCATGAATGTCAAGCTGCGGCTTGACGGTTGCACCCGAAATGCGAGTAAACGTCAAGCCACAGCTTCACCTACGTCAAGCAATAGCTTTACACGCAACTCACTGACCTGCGGTTTTAGCTAGCGCTCTTAATTCTCTCTATAAACCGATTCGATAAGGGCGCGAAGCGCCCGAGCGGCGCCGTTAGACCGCACCCCGGCGAGCCGGATGGCGAACGTCTCTACAGACCCAGCCGTCCCCGGCCCCGCACAGGCCTGGAGGACCGAGTTGATGAGCCGCTCAGGTTGGCGAGTGCCTGTAGCGCAACACGTTCGGTCGCGACCGCACTCGTATTGCTGCGTCACCGCGACACTTGACCGACTCCCAGGCCTGGGGTTCGAGGAGTGTCTTACCTTCGACAACGCCCATCTGCCCAATTTTGCGTACGCGCCAGGAATCGCGTTGATAGTGGAAGTTGAGGTAAACGGACCTAGCACATCGGATCCTTCAGTGCCGGCAGCGTCGCGTCGTCGAGCCACCTGTAGCGCGAGCCTATGCAGATCAGTAACGACCAGTCGGCAGCAGCACACGCACGAAGCGGATATTTTTGGTCCAGTCCGCTGCTGCGGGCGTTCCTGGTGCGAGCGGTACGGTCCAAAGGGTGTCCACTTTCTCGCAGCGTTACGGATATCAGGAACTCCGCTCGATAGTCCAACGCGAAGAACTCGATCATGAGACCCGCCTGCTGATCGGGAACGTTGTGGCAGTGCTGCCTGAGGCGTTCCGCGAGCCTAATTACCCGGATGAGACCGAGAGCAATGTGCTCACGGCGACCTGGACCTGGGACCTGAAGGAGGCGCGCGATGAGCGGCCCTCGGATGACGCGATCTGGCGGCGGTTTAAAGGGATTATCCTCAGCGGTGAGTGGTGGGCCGTGTTCGACGTTCTAGAAGCCCTCGCCGAGAATCTTGATCGCTACAAGACACCGTCAACGGAACACATTGTTGAGGTATTCGTACAGGCTCTCAACGCGACGTTGGAAAGTTGCTTGGTCGGCTACCGCCTGATCGAAAACAAGATCACCCCCATCGACTCCGCGGTCGAAACTTCAGCGATCGTGGACGCGCTAGAAAGCATTGGCAGGTTCGAAGGCGCGCGTCACCACCTCAATCGCGCCATCGAATTACTTGCCGATCGGCAGAGTCCCGACTACCCGAATTCCATCAAGGAGTCGATCTCGGCAGTTGAGTCCGTGTGTCGCAAGGTAACGGGCGAGGGCACGCTCGGAGCGGCATTGAAAAAGCTTGCGACTGCGGGTGTCACAGTTCATCCGGCGCTCGAATCAGCTTGGTCCAAAATGTACGGCTGGACGTCGGACGCCGACGGCATTCGACACGGCGGAATCGACGCGGCCGAGGCTGACCAGTCCCTCGCTAGGTACATGCTTGTGGCTTGCGCGGCCTTCGTGTCGTACGTCATCGAAAGTGCGCGCAAGGCGAAGCTCGTCTAGCTGATCAATACTCAGACAGGAGAGAAACCCGCCTGTGCCGTGATTCCAGGGATGAGCAGTGCCCGCGATCGGGCGGCCATTCAGCGGGCGCTCACCCTCATCCGGTTCGGAGGGACTGTAGGACGTGGGATTTAAAACCCACGGCCTCTTCGTCCCGAACGAGCCTGACCTGCGCTTATGATGATCGATGGTTGGTGTGGGTAGTCGACGAGTGGCGGCGAAAAGGTCTGTTGGCGGGTGCTTTCGTCGCTACAGTCGTTGATGTTCGTCGTCGTCCGGTTACGCGAGAAGCGTAACCGGCTGCGTACCCAACTCTTTCCGTCCGCGCTCGACCGCGATCGGAACCCATCATCACCCGCGCGTTCGAGGTGATAAACCCCGCTGGCGCCCGCATAGCCCCACCGTCGACGACGCGGCATAATGGCGCTATCAGGGAAAATGGAGTGCTGGTTGTACCCTCAAGGCATGCAGGGCGGAAGCGAGTCCGGTCTCATCCTGCCGAGTTTTCGTAAGCCGCCGGTCGTCGAAGTTGCCATGTCGATCGGGTTCGCCCCCATGGTCGGCTTGAACTTCGCGGCCATGGCGGATCTTCGATCGAGATGGATCGACTCCTATCCAGGCGCGGAGGAGCAACCGCTCTTGGAGTCCCCATCCACCCCGCAACAGTCGATTAAGGTTGAATTTGGCTTCGGACCCCCGCCTCGTCGGCTGTGGCTTCTGAGTTCCGGAGGCGATCGTGTGATTCAGATTCAACGGGACCGCCTGATCGCCAACTGGCGTGCGGTGCCTGGCAGCGGCGAACCATATCCCCGCTACGGGCCGCTCCGTGACGAGTTCCTGCAGCGGTGGTCCGACTTCGAGAAATTCATTGTCGAGCATGGCCTTACGCAATCACTCCAGCCCCAATACGCCGAAGTGACATACGTGAACGTCATCAAGACTGATGACGATGGGAAGCTGGATATTTCTGCGGTGTTGAAGATGGATAGACGGGGAGACCTTTGGCGCGACGACATGGCTACGGTGGCGGTCAATCAGAGCTGGGAGGTACACGACCTGCAGACCTTCCTAACGATGGCTGCCAATGTGGATAGCAGCTCGCCTGACTTGCCTATCGTGTTACAGATATCCGCTAACACCCAGACACGCGAGGGTCGCGGCACTGCCATTGCGCTGGACCTCGCTCATGACTTCGTCGTAGGAACATTTGGGGTCGTAACGACCGATGAGATGCAGCAACGATGGGAGCGAACAGAGTGACCCTCGCGCCTGAGAGTATCGCCACGTGCGCTCCGCGCTCTCTTCAGCCGCCCTCGCTGTACGCCCATGGTGGACATCCCGGCCCGCGCAAGTTCTTGTACGAGCATGACCAGCCGGCTGTAACCATTCGGCTGCGGCCGCCTGCCGACGTTGAGACCCGCGTGGCGCTAGATTCTGCTGTCGAGCGCATCAACGCGCTCCATCGCGGTCTTTCGTCATCGTCCTGTGTCGACAATGACCTCGTACCGTCTGAGCGGGCCGTTGTCAGTGCGATAATGGCGGTTTCCGAGATATCGCCACGGATACCTGCTCAAATTTTCCCGTTGCCTGGCGGTGGACTGCAAGTTGAGTGGCATCACGGGGAGTTGGATATCGAGATCGAATGCTTAGCAGATGGATCGACATTTGTGTATGCGGCGATCGACGAGAGCAAGATAATCGATGAACCTGCCAGTGGTCAGCGAGTTATGGAACTTCTTGCGCAAGTTCGGAGCGAACTTGCTAGCGCAACTGCAGACTACCGTGGCGGGTCATTCACCGTCTTCCGCTGACCTCACGGCTGAAGATTTTGAGCGGGATGAACTTCTCCGACGCATACCGAGTCTCACCAACGATGATTTCTACGCCATCAATACACAAACAGGCGAAAGACAACTGACAAGCGCGTGTTTCAAATTGCGTCCCGACGAGAGTGGACTATCTGTCTACTCGAAAACCGTTATCGACCGACTCGGTCTCACATACGCTGCCGTATGCCGAAAGCCACTCAACGCCGTCGCATCCATTTCGGGCACGGAGCCGCCACGGCACGGTTTGAGGACAGATCCCGATCCTTGGCCAGAGGATGTGCCAGAACCCGAACACCCCCGAAATGCCGCCCATGCGTTGATTATGGGAATTGCGGCTATGGAGCGCGGACAACAACGTGACCTCGCGCGCGCCTTTGCGGCAGTGGCGGTGATTGTCCACACGCCAACGGGCTAAGAGGCCATCAAACTCGCCGGTCATTTGCCATGGAGGGCGGACTCGAGGGCTTCGGTTTGGGTGAAGTCGTTTTCGCCCGTCATGGTGATTACAGATTCGCGGGCGGGTAGAGGACAACAATTTCAGGGACGCGGACCTGAGGCATAAGCCAAGGTAGGCCGAAATTCCGGCGGAGAGAGGGCGACCGCTGAGCTGTACAAGGCAGGCGCTGGTTACCTAAGGAGCGACCCTCCCACCCTTCATTGCTTGCGCGGTATGGATGTTGGCCCTTGCGGACTCCACGGGGCTATTGCCGGCCGCCGCTTGAGGCGGTGCGACAGACCAGTCCGCGTGCCGCATCAGCCGGCCGCGATAGTCGCTCGCACATTCGCGCGGTACATCAAAAATTCATTTTTCTTCCGGTACCCTTCGCGCATAAGAGCTACGTCGAGCCTGGCCACCTTGCGCAGAAGGAATGTGCGTAGCGCCCAAGGCAGGGAAAGATAAACCAATAACATTTCGTTAGTCGTGGGCGGCCGTTTATCCTCTTCGGTTAACCAGTGGGCTAAATAGTTCCGCACATCCTTGACTAATGTCGCCCAGTCTTCAAAATCTTGCAAGACTTCTGGCACGGCTTCAGATATAACCGCCATGATGGCGCTCAAACGCTGGACGAACGTTATATCATTAAGCGGACTAAGGAGATCATTGAAGTCCTCTGGGCGCGTGGTCAGGCCAGCATCATTCACAGCTTCGGAGATTGCTTCTCTGCCCGCGCGGCGCGCGGCTTTGGCTTGGCCGCGGGTTAGACTCACGAACCGCAATTCGTCATCGTACAACCTGCGATGAAGGCCCTCCGCAATCGTGCCGAACACAAGCGCCTGAAGTGCGAGATTGTCTTGTAGCTTAGCGTCGGCGACGGCTGTATCGAGACCATCCAGCTTCGCGCTGATGTCCAGCCAGTCGACGATTTGTTGTAGTGATATTGCACGTGGGTCCACTAGCCAGTCGCCTATGTACCTCGTAGTTATGCGCCGGGTAGCAGTCGCTAATGTGTGCCAAGGCAGCCAATCAGTGCCATTCTCCAAGCGCACTTGCGCTGGTCCAAGTGTCAACTCGGGTTGCAGCGCCAACCTCGCTAGGGTTCTTGAGCTTACCAACGCTCTCCTGCCCAGATCACGGAGGCTCATGGTTGTTTGAGGTCTGAAAACAAACCACGGTTGGCCAGCGTCATTTTCGCGGCTCAGCGTTCCGATATCACTCGACGCCGACGACGGCAAATTTATATTGGACCACAAAACGTCATTATCTAGCTGATAGCGCACATCGGCAAAGAGGGTGTCTTCGCCGGGAAAATGTCCCCCCACTAGCAGGTGTTTTGCCCGATACATTTGAGGGCCATGCGCCTGTGCTCCGAAAAGTGTCAAATCCTTACCGTCGGCCGTTCTTCCGAGAATCGTTATGGGTTGAAAGTCGTGAACTACATCGTCGGGATCCGGCTCAGAAAAAACTGTTACGCCTTCACTTTCGCGGACACTGACCGACTTTGGCTCCACTATGGCGGCTTCCAGATTCAAGACTGGTAGTTCCCAGGAACGGCAAGTAATGGTCCCGGGCGCCGACCATCCGTTGCTAGATGCTGGACTCCAAAATTCTCCGTCGATTTGGATTTCATCAGTTGACAACGCTTCACGCTCCGTCGATGTACTCGCACTCTGCGAAGTTTTTCGGAAAACCTTCATCCGCGCAAGGCAATGCAAGAGTATCCGGCTGAAAGCACACATCCTGTGGTCCGTGATGGTCGTTCGGTTACTCTGTCCTCGTCCACGTTGTGCAGCCGCGCGTCTGGAAAGCTTTGTCGCTCGGTTGTATCTGGACTACCTGTGGACCCTCACTGTTGCTGTTGTCAATGATATCGCTCGTATCGAGGCTGCGGAGTCGTGCCCAATAGCAGGGCGCCCCACCAGGCTCGCGCCAAGTGCCGGGCAGAATATCAGTGCCCACGACGTAGATGCCCTCGGTAGTAATCGTGGTTTTCGGTCCGGGTGGCGGTGGTGGTGTATAAGTAACCGTCGCCGTACTCGTGATAACTGGCTGCAACGTCGACGTGATCGTCACTGTCGTTGCGGCTATGCGAGCCGGGCCGCTGCAGCCTGCGACTAGGATCCCAACCGCGACAGCCGCACTAATCTTCCTCTTTTGCACGGAAGAGAAGTCTACGGAGGAATCGCCGGCCACCGTGTTGTTTTCGGGTGCAGAAGGCACCGGCAGCGCAGCACCGCGCTGAGGGGTCACAACAACCGCCCGTTGCGAAAGGTGAGGCAATGAGCTAGCCGCCTTCGTCAGCCTGCTCAGCTAGCACCCGGTAGACGGTGGCCCGGCTTACACCGAGCGCGGCAGCTATGGTGCTTGCCGATTCGCCGCTCGCGTGCATACGTTGAGCTAGAGCTGCTTTCGATCCGGTCAAAGCTTTTGGCCGACCAATGGATTGCCCGCGTGCCCGACGTGCCTCACGAGCGGCCGTTCGCCGCTCGCGGCCCAGTTCCAACTCAAGTTCGGCGAGACTTGCCAGGACGCCCGCCACCATGCGACCTGTCGCATTCGACGTGTCGATGCCCTCTCGCAACGAGCGCAGAACAATCCGGCGCTTACCCAATTCGCGGATGGTCGTCATAACCTCAGCGGCGTTGCGGCCCAAGCGGTCTATGCCGACGACAACGATGGCGTCGCCTTCGCGGGCGTAGTCCAACAGGGCAGCGAGGCCGGGGCGCTGCTCGCGGGCAGATGTGCCTGAGAGCTTGTCTGAGTAGACGCGGGCGGGATCGACGCCCGCACCGGTCAGCGCATCGACCTGTTGATCGAGGGACTGGTGCCCCGTGCTTACTCGAGCGTAGCCAAGCTGGGTTTCGGGTGTGGCGGAGGCGATTGTCGTTGCCATGCAAACAGTGTCTCAGAAGTATCAGAACTAGTCCATATGCGACAGATATTTTGAGCCAACTTTTGAGACATCACCAACTGGCATTTCCTGAAACACAATCTATCCCAGTCTATGCCATCTCAATTCTTTAGTTATGCGACTCGA
The DNA here is from genome assembly GCF_001667035.1 of Mycobacterium sp. 852002-51057_SCH5723018. GTDB lineage: Bacteria > Actinomycetota > Actinomycetes > Mycobacteriales > Mycobacteriaceae > Mycobacterium. The sequence continues at coordinate 84,963 of NZ_LZIR01000027.1, read as the reverse complement.
TCCTGATGGCTTCTGCAGCGGCGGCGCTGAAGGGAACGACCGCGAGTTGCCACGCGGTGCCCTGGACACAGTGCACGGACTCTTTCCGGCCAGGTGCGGTGACTCGAGCGCCGAGCGAGCGCGCAGGTTGACTGGGCGTGGTGACTAGGTCAACGCGGGCAATAGTCCCCAGCCCGGTATGCCTCGCACGGCTGCGTTGAACAATCGGAAATAGCTATCGCCCGTGCTAAATGCGGGATCGTCCTGGCTTCGGAGGGATCCCCGGAGCTCGAGGAGCTCTTTCCGTGCGTTTGTCCACGCGACCCGGGCGTCGTCTTTCCATTGCGCCCCTTTATTTAGAGTTGCTGCGACATCTTTGTATTTTTTGACGGTGCCACGTTCTTCGAGGAATCCCCGCACGGCGTCGCGTGCCTCTCGTATTGCGGGCTGGTCGATGGGGACTTTTGATTCGAGCCAGGTTTCCTTATTTGGAAAATTGCTGTCGTCCGGAGATATGTTTTCGTGAAAGGCTTTGAGATAGGCCTGGAGCAGCCGGAGGATTTCGGCCTCACCTTTTACAGTTTTTCTTGCCTGCTTAGGGAGCTTGTTGGCAGGTACTGCTTGCGCGTTATTCTTTACAGCGTCAGTGATGCTGAACCGCACATCCGAGGCCTCCTTCAGTGCCTTCTCCGCCGTTGCTTCAGCGTCGGGCAATTTCCAAAATTTCTGCAGCACCTCGTTATAGCCATCGTTATTGTCGGCTCGGATCAGGAGGAAGGAGCTGATCGCGAGCCACACGTCGCCCTTCGCGGTCTTCCAGCCGCCGGCAAGCTGAGGGTACGCTCCCGTTCCCTTCTTCGTCTCCTGCGTTCCGTGCTTAACGAGTTCACGGACGACTTCTGCGGAGACTTTCAACACCATGATCGCCTTATCGTCATCGTACAGAAACGTCTCGCGCAGATCTCGCAGTTTCAGCTCCGGTTTAAGTTCGCTATCGCAGCGGAATGCGCCCGAATTAATGAGGGCAATTACGGGAGCTGGGGCGCCGGCGGGTCGGTGGCCCTTTTGATTCAGTTGCGCCTCGGCTTCCCGTCGAACGCATTCGGCGACTAAGACTCCCATGTTTGTCGCGTCTTTGCGGATATAGTGGTCGCGGGCTTCGAGTGCGGTTATGCCAGTGAAATTGCGTACCAGCTTGTCATCGTCGGAGAGCTCTACCTTCGCAATCGCTGCTTGGATGATTTCGTCGGCGGCCACATCGGACATATCGTGGTCTTCGTATGTCAGCTCGAAGGCGGGGATGTCGTATTCGCATCGTGCTTTGTTGAGTACATCTTTGAGTTCCGAACCTTCAGCAGGGTTCTGCTCCTGGATGCGCTCCCTTAATACGTCGCTGTCCAGGTCAGAGACCGTCAGTAGGACAGCCTCCAGGTCCTGCGGATACAGGAACCTCTTGTTGCGCTGTCGTTTCTGCAGTCGTTGGTACGCGGCGTAGACCTCGTTACAAGCGGATCTTCCGCCTGCCAGGGGAAGCATGACCCGTATGGTTTCCGCGTTGGAGAGATTCTTCCCAATGAAAATTGTTCCGCTGTAATCGACGTATTGAATGTCGTGGTCGTGGCCTCCGAGAATGTAGGTGCGCGGGGTTGCGGCGATCTGTCGCTGCAACTGGGTGTCCTCGTCCTGCGTAGCGTGTGTGAGCACAAAGCGGAACGGTATGTTATCGGTGAGGGCTACCTTAGTTTCGAATTCACCGCCCTGGTCGGGGGATGTATCGTCTGCGCGATCTTTGATGTCATTCCACGCTTTGATCACGGCTTGGCTCGGTGAAGTATCTTTCCAAGGCTGATCCTTCGCCTTACCGGTTTTGGGGTCTTTCTCCGTTAAGCTTGGGCTCACGAAGCTCTTGTGCACATCCGCTGAGACAACCCCGGTGAGCGCTATGCGAGGGCGAGAGTCGTCCTCGGGCCAGACAACATGTGGTTTCATTTTGATATGGCGGTTGCCCGGGGAAGGATCTTCTGGTCTGATCAGCCCAGTCGGGTCTGTCGTATTCGCGAGAAGCACTGTAAAATTCGCTTCCCGGAGACGATCGGCAAGCGCATTTGCCTTGTTGTCGAATTCATGGTTTCCGAGTACGCAATATTTAACTCCCGCCGCATTAAGGAGACTCACCATCGTTCGGCCATGGTCGTACTTCTTCGTGGCCGTGTCCTTGTAGTTGCCGACACGGGCCGGACTCAGGAAGTCACCGCTATGGACCACGAGGACCAGATCGTTTCCAGTCGCGGCGATAGTATGTGCCCGCAATCGTCTGATGGTGGCGATAATTCTGGCGAAGCCCGGTAGCCAGCGCTCGGGGCGTGCGTCAATCAAGTACGTATCGTTCAGGTGCACCACCACGCCGACTAGTGCTTTTTTGTGGTCGCTGATCGCTTGCAGTGCTCTGTCGAGTTCATTCATTCGGTGCCCGCCTTAATCGTTACTAGATGACCACGCCGCCACAACAAGCGCCCGGGACTGAAGACAAGGTGACATGGCGGCACGACCTCAGTATGGAGAATTCGTGCCCTGAAGGGAATCGGTAGTTTGATCTGGGTTTGCTCCAACCCTGGTGCGCGGTTACCTGGAACCTCTGCCCACAGATGCGCCAAATCACGGCGTTTGCCGTAGCGAGGTCCGTGGCAAAGCTGTCGAAGGTCCCCGTATGGGGCTCCCCCATCGACGCCCGAATGTTTCCGTGGGGGCAATCGGGCTGCCGCTTGGTAGGGCAGGGACGGCTCGATCAACTATTCCGACACGGAGCCAGGCGACCTGGTTTCCCGATCAACCCTTTGAGTTGTCGCTCCGGTGATCGCGTTTCCGGCCCGACTGCGGCGCGCGCCCCCGCAACACGGCGACGCTTTCGTTACCCGACACTCTGGTTTGGCATCAACAACTGAGAAATTGAAAACGTTAGTTTTGAGATCACTATGCGGAGGTAAACGCCCAAGGCGTCAAACGCGGGTGTGGCAGCATTCGGGGATGGCTGAGAGCGACAAGGAAGCGAGTAGAGATGGAGCGCCCGAAACTAGGACGACAGACAGTGACGGCGAGGAGCTTGGCCCAGAAGGACCAGTTGAGTCCCCTGATCCCGATCCGTCCGATTTGATCGGTGCAGTCAGTTTTGAAGGACTGACGCCTACCGAGTTTGAGGCGTTCTGCTTCGATCTGGTGTCCGCTGCTGGGTTTTCAAACGTCGATTGGCGGAAAGGGACCCCCCGAGCTAGTTCCCCAGCCGACCAGGGTCGCGACATCGTTGCAGAGTACGTCCAGACTGACGTTGACGGACACAAGTACAGCGACGTGTGGTTCATTGACTGCAAGCACTACGAGCGCGGTGTTCCGCCGGAGGCACTCAACAACGCGGTTAGCTGGGCGGAAGCCGAACGCCCTTCAGTGCTGCTGTTCATAGCCTCCGGCTACCTAACCAACGGTGCAAAGACATGGATCGACAATTACATTCGGAACAATAATCCTCGGTTCCGCATCAGGGTGTGGGAGCTTCCTCAGCTTCGTAATCTCATTGCTAGGCATCAAGATGTCGCGTTTCAGCACGACGTTCATGTCTCGACGTTCCGTCGTATCTCCGACATATTGGCCAAAGAGAATGAGCTATACGACCGGCTGTGGTACGGGCGGAAGCCTCCAATCGACGACCCGAGATGGGGTGACACGCCGAAAGACGTTCTGGAACAGGTCGACAAAGGCATGCGTGCCGTCGAGGAGCGAATCGGCAAAGAGGTTCTAGAACTAGACGTGTCAAGCGACTTCACGTGGGGAGTGCTCACCGGCTCAATCGTCGCAATTCGTTGGGTGCTAGGCGACGAATGGGGCAACGCAGATAGTTGACGCTCCCGCCCTAGTCCAGACACTTGTGTCAGCGACCTTCACCACAACCGCCGCAACGGCATGCCTACGGTTGGCGGAACTGGGAGCGGGAAGGCACGTTCCACAACTTCGGCAGCTACCGAGATAGCCCGACTGCATGTCGGCCCGTCGATGCTAATTCCTTTGTGCACGGCGTTGTTACGTGGCACCACTAAATCCAACTCGAAGGAAGATGGTAGTGGCGGACAGCTCAGTGAGGTAAGCAGCCTGCTCTTCGGACCGAGCATGCGGTGCGCGGCAAGCAGCGCACTGCGTACCGGCTCCTCAGTTCCAGCGAGACGGGCGTCGAGAATTTCGCTTACCGCGAGCTCAGCAGAAGTCGCGGCGTCGATGACGGCTCGCCGATAATGACCAACCTCCTGTAAAGCGCGGGCGTCACGGAGAAGTGTCCATGCCAGCGGAGGAGCGTTATCGGCTAACGAAACGCAACCATTGAGGATGTCGGCTGTTACTGCTTCGACCTGGCGGCCAAGATAAATAGTACTCATCCCAGTAATCGAGATGGGCACGTCGTGCGTACCGTCATCTCGCAGCGACCAGATCGGCGTCTTGTTACCAATCACCTCTGTCTCTTTATGGCCGACGCGCGTTAGATGCTGGCCGGTGACCAGCTCCAGCCACCCGCGAACGTTTTCCCACCAGTCGTCCATTGCATCGACAAGCGAATGTGCGGCCTGCTGTGTATCGACTCCAGCGGGAATATCAGCCGTCAGCGCGAGCTGATTGATGACGACGCCAATGGGTTTGGCCTTCGTCCCGATGTGGACCATTCCCCAATGCTCTTGAGACGGCGTCGCTGGCCTTCCGCCGATGCGGGGTGCAGCGAGCCATCCCATGCCCTCGCTTTCATCCATATTCACTGACGGCAGTTGAACGGTTGCGAGGTGGCCGGCGAGTTGTGTCGTGAATGTCTCTCGCAGCAGCTCGGCATACGCAACGAAACCGCGCTCGATCGTGTACCACCATTCTAAGCGCGTCATTTCGTCTCGCTCCCAGTAAACTCGCGCGCACGCCTTGGACCCTATCCGGAACCGTTGCTCTGCGACGGCCCCGGCGATGCTGTAGGACTCCCGGGTCCAATGCTGCCTCGCCCAGGCAATCCGCGCCGTGCTGACGGTGGTCAGCACATTTGCCTGCTCAGCCATATTTTTCCATGTTCAGCCGTGTCGGCCCGTTTTGCATCTGCGCAGGTCAGGCGTGCTATATGCGTCTTCGATTCCCGGCAGCTCCACCATCAGCCGCATCGCGGGTACACGTCGAACACTCGCGGAGTGACGCGCGGGCTAACCGCACCCGCCAAGGGCTAGGAAGGTGAGTTAACACTCTTGCCTGATAGCGCCTTGTGACTCCGTTAGTTTGCTGAGAAACCCACAACGCCAGTTGTGAAACACCGGTAGATGAGCGGCGTTCACCGGGGCGACGTCTGCCGTTTTAGAAGGACGAGGGGTCCGATGGTTGCGGCCAATCTGACTTCTGTGCCATGCCGAGGATCGTGGGCCGGTCCGCAAATGCGACATAGGCAAGACCCACAACCGTCACGTTTCCGTACTGGTCGAGTGGCACCTGAAAGACGAGATCCCCCTCATCCTTGGGTATCTTGCGGGGCAAGTATTCAGGTCGGTATTCAAGCGGCGCGAAATAGCTGCCGCCAGGCGGGATCGAGTCGGCGTGCCAGTCGGAAGCAAACCCGGTATAGAAACCGTTCGGAAGCTCCCTAGCGTCTCCGTTTACGTTTGGTGGTATCGCCCAGCGCTGGCTACCATTCCAAGAGACTTGAACTGGATGATCCGCTGCAGCAGCGGTCCTCGCAGGAGGCTGCCACGACTCAGGCAGAGTCGGTGAATCCACTATTAAGCGAATGCTCGCTGGCTTGGAAGTCGATATCGGGAGCGGATCAGGAGTGCTGTTCAGTATTCGCGGCCGGACCTTAATTTGCATCTGCGAATCATCAATGGCATTGGTAGCGGCCGAATAGACATCACCTTTGCACCAATATACAACGCATATTTGAATATCAGGTGGTGGCTTCTGCTCTGCTGCGGAGCCGCACAACTCCGCGTGGGACACCGTCGTGACTGGCGGTGTGCTCGGTGTCGTGGTCACTGGTCCCGGCGGCCTTGAGGCAGTGTCGCCCTCTCGGTGATACTCGCGTTTGAATGGTGAAAGGGGGGTGGCAACAAGCGCGATTACGAATGCCAGACAGACGACGAAAGTAAGCGGGAAGATCCATGTTCGCGCACGGGCTGGCCGGCTGGCAAGCGCGGCGACGGCGATGAGGCCGCTAAATACCGCTGCGACCAACACAATTGCCGATAGCCAACCAAATGATTCAATGTAGTGGGTGATCTCCATTATAAAGCCGGCGACGACCGCAAAAGGTACGAGCCCAAGCAAGATTGCCGTTCCAAGTGTCGGGCGGTGTCGTCCCGAGTTCCACCAACGATCCACTGACTTCACCCCGGAACTCCAAGCTTCTTATCGTCGGATGGTTGCAGTTCCCGGCCCGAAGCAACCTCCGTCAGACCCACCCCGGCGGCTGGACGGACGAAACACAAAACACGGAACAAGCTGCCTCAGAACCTTTCTGTAGGACCAGGGTTTCGTGACGTCGCCCGACTCGTCCGATGGCAGCCTATGCTCCCGGGAGGTGGCTACAGCGAGGATTGGAAAAATACCTAGGTCTCCCGCCGAGTCACCACGTCAAGGAGGCGCGATTCCCCCTGGTGAAGTGCGGCAGAGGCGCCCGAACACAAGCTGCCTAGCCAGGCGAGCCATCCGGGCTGTCGACGACAACTCGCGTCCAGTGTCCCAGACGTGGCGAGTAGCTCGTGCCTTCTGTACCGATCAAGCTGCGACGCTACGCCGCTTGGAGGCAGACCAGGCTTTCGAGCAAGCCGAGAAGCGTTTCGAGGCGGCTTGGAATCGCCAGAATGGCGATCACCCGATCAATGATCCGCCGAAGTGCAGCAGGTGACGAATCCCTTGGTGCTGCTTCCTTGCAATTGCCCAAGATCGGTGCCGACTTGGAGAACACCGCCGCGACCTTCTCCGAGCGCAGAAGAAGGCGCCGCGGAGATCGCCGCGCCCGAACGTCAAAAGCGGTAAGATAGCTTGAGCCGACTCCGGGCCAGACTTCATAGCGGGTTGCCAAGACGAGGGCCGCGCTCTCCTAGCGTCACGCTGAAACCCGACTATCGCTGCAGGCACGTGCGGGGGGTGGGTCGAAATCCCTGAGCCGCGACCATCCCGCCGACCCTTCCGGGGCTTTATTGAGCGAACCACATTTTGGAAAAATACAGTACCAAGCAAAATTAAGGGATGCCGCTCATGGCCAATAGACAGTGAAATGTCTCTTCAACCAACGCGGCTGGCGCGCCTTTCCATTTCTGTCCTTGGGCAGGATCCACTTTCCATCTTTGTCTTTCCGAATGAACATCCACGGGGGAACGCAGTAATTCTTCGCGGCTGCAGCTGTCGAGCGAGCGAGACCTAGAATGATGCCAGCTGGATATATCAACCCGAACCAAAGACTGAGAGTTATCCTTATCCAAGATGAAAGCGCAGCCTGCATCTCTAGGAGGGCAAATAACGTTCCGCCTACGGCGAAGAACGCGACATTGTAAGCGGTTTCAGGAAGCCGGCCCACGTCGAATTTCTCGCTTTTGTCTTCGTCATCTGTCAGCCCCAACTTACGTGCGCCATAACCAGGCGAAGTTCGTAGGAATAGCGGAGGAATGGATTCCTCAGCGTCGTCTTTCCAGAAGCACTTCCGCCAGATCTCATGAATTCCTTGAATCCCAAAAGTAAGTACCAGTAGTGCAGGGACGAGAATCAAGCGGCATCCAGCTTTATCCAAGCAGTTGCCTTTGATCGGCCCACAATCGTTCCAGATCCCTGAGAGCCATACGGCCACAAAAAGCACTGCGATTGTTAGATAGATATAAAGTACGGGGCGACGCGTTGGCTGCTTACGTCGAGCATCAAACCCGCCTTCTGCATGGCGAAGTGCGTTGGAGGTTCGACGGATAACGGTGTACGCTGCGCGCACCATGAGAAATAATCCAAATCCGACTATAAAAAATATTGCGACCTTCGAGGGAAAAGAGTCATAAATAAGATTGAGGTAACCGGACTTTGTGTAGACCATATTTGAACAAATCAGTATCCCTCCCGCCATCATAGTTGCCGCCGCGAAGAACCAACCATTCAAAGAAACTAATAGCTTTTTGCGTTTGACGATGATCGGTTCCGCTGATTTTGGATCCGAGATAGCCCTGCCAAGTTTGAGTTCATCTCGGCTGATGCCAACTTTTTTAGCAAGTTCGGTGTATTCGGCATGCTCCTTCCAGAGTGTGATTCGAAGTTCTTCGGCGTATGTAACGAGCACCCAGCCCAGACCGCAAATGAGGACAGCCCCACCGACCGTTAACATCGCGGTTGCTACAAGACCCTGACTCCACACCTGGGCACATTGGTCCGGGTTGGGGACCGGATTATCGGGAAGCTTTGCGCGAAGCTTATCAGCAATTGCAGCCGCGGCCTTATCTGGCCCACTCTCTCGCTCAACGCCTGATATGGCACTGAAGATATAGCTGGAAAGCGCGAGGACCGGCACGCCGGCTGCGAAGAGGCCCAGGGTATGTGGTGCATATCTGCTACTCGACGCAAATAGAATCGTGGCCGCAGTGATTACGAAGCCGGCCAGCACTCCGGCAAGCACTGAGAAGTCGTTAGCAGCAAGGATAATGTCCCATCCGCCCGTATTGGTACACGCCACAGGCATATTCTGCGGTGGCGCGGCCAATACTGGTCGCAGGACGAAAGTCGGTGTGTCGCCCGCATAGCTCGGACCAGCGCCCCAGCACTGTCAAGGCACGCTCTTTGCTATGTCGTAGACCGATCGGTCTGGACGAGCGCTACCTGCGGGCGGCGGCCCATCTTCGGCAGCGTCGCCAGCCGGCGGGGAGACTGCCGACCAGGTCCCGTCATGGTCTTCCCAGGCCGAGTCGCAGGGGACGGCGTGCATCAACACTCTGAACGCCTTACGCCTCCCAGTTTGGTGGATAACAGGCGCCAGTCCTAGTCCGCACACAGTCCGCAGGACACCCGTCAGGAGCCCTCATTGTCCATAGCCAACCAACACTCAAACACATTGTGGCCGAACGAGTTACCGCCATTTTCCCTTAACAGCCAAAAATTACCGTTTTCAACAAAGGGCCAGGTGGGAGCGCCTTCTAATCCCTAGGTCGCACGTTCGAGTCGTGCCGGGGGCACTCGATACGTGTATGACCTCGGCTGATGCTTGACATTTGAGCTTCGGGTGATGCCTGACAGTGTTTCGGCTGATGGTTGACAGTTACTTCGGTTGATCCTTGACACTCCTTCTTATGAGGGAGTTGAGCGTGGCCGAGCAGAGGTATCAGGCCGTGACGGCGATGATTGGTGACGGGTTGACGGTGTTGCAGGCAGATCGAAGGCACCGTGAAGCACGGAAGAACTAGCGCCCACGGTGGCCCCGTAGACGACGATTATCTAGTTAGGCGGCGAATCGACGGTCCGTGACGTAGAGACGTTCATTGCTCGACCGCATGCTTTGCTAGCCCATTGTTAAAATCGCCGCTGCGGCTAACGCCATGAGCGTTCCGAGGGCTACGAGGATCACCGTTATTGCTGCGCGCAGGATCTCGTCTTCGCTGGCTTGCCAGCGCGGTTTTCTTTCGACGACGACGGTTTCGGCTCCCGAGGCTATTGCTTCGGTTCTTGCGACCGCGGTCATCCGATCGGTTATCTCCGATTCACAATGCTGCAAGCCATACAAATAACCTGCACCTGCATGCCCGTGCATCGCGTGGCTCTCGACTTGCGCGTGCGTTGGGGTGGCGATAGTCATAGCAACTGGCCTAACCCTGTGGACCCCACGCTGGGTTATTTGCAGCCAAAGACGCCACTCTGTTCATTTGACTGACGATACAAAGTGAGCGTCGATACGTTAAGCACTATTGAGGCAAAAGTGGCTAACGGTACGAGCACGGATTATTCTTCGCCGCCAGCAGCGACACACCGCCAGCGGTGAGGACCGGCACCAAGCCGCATCGTCACCGCAGCCCCCCTTCTTCACTTGGACTGATGACGGCCGGTGACATGTACCGGCCCCAAGTGCTGCTCAAGGTCCTCTAAATGCGCTTAGTGGCCCGAGGCTTGCGTCCCTATTCCGCTTTGTACGGCGTGGGTGTTCACCACGGCGACGTGAGGTCAGACGCTCGCCCGGTCCCTGGTTCAAAAAGTTCTTCGCAAAAAAAGTGTCTGCTTAAGCCCGGCCTGACGCTCCTACCCGTGAGCGCGGCCACCCGGGGTCCTGCGCCACGTAGGAAACGGAGCACAGCATGACCACCAACCACAGCTTCGGCCTGATCGCGCCCCCTGCGCCGAGGAGGGCCAGCGGGCGTTGGGCGCTGGGCGAACACCAGCGCCGGGTGCGAGAGAACGCCGCCCTCTTCGTGAGCCTGGTGCGAGAAGCCGGCATCGACACCGGCGACAGCGCGTGCGCCCCTTTGATCCCGTGCATCGTCGGCAGCTCGATCAAGGCGCTGCAACTGTCGGACGCCCTGACGCGGCACGGCATCAGCGCCGACCCGATCCTCTTTCCCGCTGTGCCGCAAGACCAAGCGCGTCTGCGCTTCTTCGTCACGAGCTGCCACTCCGAGGAACAGATCCGGTTCATGGTCGAGGTGCTGGCCGAGGAGCTGGAACTGCTGAACGCGGCCGGCTAACGACTTCGCAAGCATTCCCCAAGGGCCTTGCCGGATGGTGATTTCGGCGGGCCACGATTAGAAAGGCGACTGGCACCATGCGGTTGTTCTGCTTCCACCATGCCGGGGGTGGCGGGTTGGCGTTCAAGGCCTGGGAAAAGGCGCTTAGGCCGGCCGTCGAGGTGATTCCGGTCGAGGTCACCGACCGGCAGCGCTTCACCACGCTGCGGCAGCTCGTCGACGAGGTGAACGATCAGCTGCGATCCGACCTTGACGAGCCGCACATGTTCTTCGGCCACAGTTTCGGCGCCTTGCTGGCATACCGGTTGGCGTGCGTGCGCGCGGCGCAGGGTTCAACGCTGCCACGGGCGGTATTCCTGTCCGCCTATGCCCCGCCCCACCTTCCGCCGCCGCTTGATGTCGTGGATCTGCTCGACGACCAACAGCTCGCGACGCTCTTGTCCGATCTCGGCGGGCTGCCTGCGCAACTCAGGCGGTGGCCCACTCTGCATGAGCGAGCCGTCACCGCCACTCGACACGACCTGCGGCTGTGCATGTCTGACGAGGAGGACAACACAGCGCAACTTTCCTGCCCGATTCATGTCTTCGGCGGCAGCGACGACCCGCTTGTGAGCGAATCCGCCCTGCGCGAATGGCGTTCGCGGACAACGGCGGATTTCTCCGTGCAGATCCTTCGCGGCGGCCACTTCTATCTGCGTGACCGGCAGCTGCTTTTGGAGACGCTTCGTCCGCTGATGTCGACAATCGCCGCAGCCTAACGGCCTCCGCCCGGCCGGTAGCGGCCCTGCTCGGTGACGACGGCGGTGATGAGCTCGGCCGGGGTCACGTCGAAGGCGGGGTTGAAAACGTCGGCGTCCGGCGGGGTGATCGCCATGCCGGCGAACCTCCTGAGTTCGTCGGGCGCGCGCTCCTCGATAGCGATCTCGGCGCCGGTGGCCACCGACGCGTCGACCGTGGACGAAGGCGCGACCACGACGAGCGGCACGTCGTGATGACGCGCCGCGATCGCCAGTCCGTAGGTGCCGACCTTGTTGGCGACATCGCCGTTGACCGCGATCCGGTCGGCGCCGACGAGCACACAGTCGACGAGGCCGCGCGCCATCGCCGCCGCCGCGGCGCCGTCGGGCTGCACCCGGTAGGGCACCCCCGCCTGCGCCAGCTCCCATGCCGTGAGCCGGGCGCCCTGCAGCAGCGGACGTGTCTCGTCGACCAGCACCGACTCGACCAGTCCGCGCTCGTGCAGGTGCCAGACGACGCCGAGCGCGCTGCCCCACGCCACGGTGGCGAGGTGACCGGCGTTGCAATGGCTGAGCAGCCGCAGCGGGCGGCGATCGCACAGTGCGAGGACGATCTCGGCGGCGTGCGCGGAGGCGGCGCGGTTGAGGCGTTCGTCCTCGTCGAGGATGTCCAGTGCTTCGGCGAGGACGGCTTCGGCGCCCTCGTCGAGCTTCTCGAGCGCGCGCGCAACTCCCCAGCTCAGGTTGACAGCGGTCGGTCGGGCCTTCGCGACCCGCTCGGCCGATGCCAGGACGTCGCTTCCTTCGCGGGCCGCGAGCACAACGCCGAGGGCCCCGGCCGCGCCGAGCGCCGGGGCGCCGCGCACGGCCAGGCGGCGGATCGCGTCGATCAACTCGTCGACCGTGCGGAGGCTGAGGACGCGGTACTCGGCTGGCAGCGCGGTCTGGTCAATGATCGTGACCGCGCCGCCGTCCCAATCGATGGTCCTGCGCACGAGCCGACCCTAGCCCTCGGTTAGAGCTTGCCGGCGACGAAGCCGGCGGCCTGGTCCACCAGCCCGGAGCCGATGTATGAGGGCTGCAGATGCGATGGCCAATTCGTGCCTCTCCCGCAGATGGGGTCGCCGGCCGCACACTGGTCGATCGTCTTGCCTGCGAACGCGGGGGCGAGTCCCCGGGTGCCATTACCGAACAAAGCGACGGCCGCCACGTGCTGATCCACACCCGGCGGCAGTCCGCCCCAGGTCGCGCGGTCAACCACCTCGGCGCCCAGCGAATAGCCGCCGAGCACTATGCGGGTGTTCGGGCAGCTTTTCGCCATGGATTGAACGTGGTCGCTTATATCGTTGGCGCCGCCGCCGGTGGTGATGTTGGCCGGATAGTTGACCCCGTACACCCCGACGGACCTTGGGGTCTTGGCGCGCAGCGAATTTACAAACGCGTCGCCGACCGCACCGACGCCGGGTGGTTCCTCTCGCCCGCGGGCGAAAACCACTTCGGCGTCGGGGCATGCCGCCGATGCCGCCGGAATCAGCGCCGCTCTCGGAAGGGGCGTCACCGCCGGGGCGATCAGCAAAGCCGCGGCGAGCAAGGTGATGGCCGCCAGGCTGAGGACTCGGTGCGCGCCTGGCGATATGGCAACGGGCCTCATGACGCGATACTACGGATTTAGTCTTCGCAGACCACCTTCTTTTTTGGTGCGCAGCCAGCGGACCGGGCTGTTGCGCAGGCGTCCAACGTGTCAGCATTGGGGCGTGAACGCCCGCCCGTTCGCTCATTTGCTGGGTGCCACCGCGGTGACCACCTGGGCGACGTTGCTGAGTGCACCGATCCCCTTCGCGCCGTCCGCGTCCGCCGCGCCATGCCCCGACGTCGAGGTGACGTTCGCCCGCGGGACCGACGAGCCGCCTGGTGTTGGTGGCGTCGGTCAGGCGTTTATCGACTCACTGCGCCCGCAGGTTGGGGGTCGTTCGTTGGGCGTGTATCCGGTCAACTACCCCGCCACCGAAGATTTGGCTCCGTCTACATCCGCCGGCGCCAGCGATGCAAGGGCTCACGTCCAGTCCATGGTGGCGAACTGTCCCAACACCAAGCTGGTGCTCGGCGGATATTCGCAAGGCGCGGGAGTGATAGATCTGGTCACCATCGCCCGAGCATCGGTTGCGGGCTTTGAGGCTCAGACTCTACCGGCGGACGAGGCCGCTCACGTCGCTGCGGTCGCCGTCTTCGGCAATCCGACGACCAGATTTCTCGGGGGGCCGATCAGCGAGATCAGCCCGTGGTACGGCGCCAAGGCCATTGACTTATGTGCGCCCGGCGACCCGGTTTGCTCCCCCGGTGGCCTAGCGCTGCCTACGCATGACGAGCTGGTTTCCCCACAGCACCAATCCTATTTGCACTCCGGGATGCCCAGCCAGGCCGCGACTTTCGTGGCGAGCCATCTCTAACAGTTCGTCGAGATTGCCGCCACGGTCGTGGTTGGAAACGGAATCACAGCCACCACGGCAACCTCGGCGCCGGCTCGGCAATTGTCAGTCGATCTCGGCAGTCAAATCAAATTCGGAAAAGGTGTGCGAAACGACTTCCCGTAGAGCGCCTTTGGTGTTCGGGCGGTCGAGAAGATATGCGGAGATTCTGATAGACATCTTTCCGCGGCCCCGCCCGGAGCCCAGGAACAGTTGCCCACCCATGGCCTCGAGCGTGCTCTTCTTGATGTCGGGCTCGAGGTTCCTCAGGTACGCGTAGTCGGCGTCGGTGCCGTCGGGCCGGTTCGCCGCCGGGGACAGATCACCGACGTTGGAGCAAGTGACCGGCAAGGTGGAACCACCCGCCGCCATCCCCGCTACCTTCCTGGCCGCCCATACCGGTGTCAGCGCCGCCAGCGGCAGCGGCGCCAGCCACTCGTTGTCGGGGTCCTCCATCGCCGCGAGGATTCCTTGCGTGATTTTGGCCTGCATTTCGCCGAGGTCGGTCGCCGCGTGCGCAGGGTCGACTGGGACGTCAACGCTGGTGAGCGCATTGCCACGGGTATCGCCTTCGGTCCGCAGCGACACCAGGAATCGCAGGGTGACCGCTCCGTCGTCGCCGACACGCCCGATCCGCACCGCGAGTCGGCACGCGATTCCTGCGACCAGCGAGTTACTGCTTCCACCAAGGCTTTTCGCGCGAGCATCCCATTCCGCCAGGTCGATGTATGCGGTCACGGCAGGCACCTCGACCACCGGGTCGACGCCGGCCGTCGTCGGGGCGGGTGGTGCCGCCTTGATCGATGACTTGAGTTCCTTGGCGTCGCGCCGGGCCCGCCGCGCCACGGAGGCCAACGCCCGCCCCACGTCGGGCAGATCCTTGACGGTCTGCTGAAGATCCTCCCGCAATGCCCGCCGCAACGTGCGTGATTTCGCCGGCGGGTAGCCCAATTCATGCGTCCTGCCCTCGGCGGCATCGGCTATCGCCTGACCGAAAGCGATCGCGTCGACGATCGTGTGCGAAGCCACCAGACTTACTGCGGTCCCGCCATCCTCGAGCCGCAGCACCCCGAGATGCCAAGCGGGTCCCCACTCGGGATCGATGGGCAGGCGCACCCGCTCGTCGGCCCATGTGGTCAACTCGGCGCGCGGGCGCGGCGTTGCGGCGACGTCGATGTCCTCCGGTGCCGGAGCCAAGACCCAGCGATCACGCGCGAACGGCAACGCAGACCGTTCGATCCTGCGTCCCAGCAACCCGCGCCCGAGAGTGCGCTGAAAGCGCCGTAGCCCTTCGAGATTGACGGCGCGGTCGTATATCCAGGTGACCTGGATCAGTGCTCCGTGCACCGCCCGCGTCGCGAGAAATGCCGCCTGGTCCAGGTACGCGAGCCTGTTGTCCACCGGCCCAACGCCATTCGTGCTGGGCTGCTCCGCCGCGATCCCGGGCGCGGCGGTGTCGGTGAGGGTGAGCAGGCCGGCCAGGTGGACGGCGAGCTCGGTGGGGCTGGGGTGGTCGAAGGCCAGGGTTGCCGGCAGCGCGAGGCCGGTGCGCTGGTTGAGGGTGTTGCGGAGCTCGAGGGCGGTCAGTGAGTCGATGCCGAGCTCTTTGAAGGGACGGTCGGGATCGAGGGCGGCCGGGTCCGGGTGGGCCAACACGGCGGCGGTAGTGGCCGTGACCATCGCGGTGAGGGTGTCAAGCCGTTGCTGGGGCGTTTGGGTGGCCAACCTGGTGGCAAGCGTGCGGGGGCTGGCGGTGGCGGCTTGGGGGCGGCTGGTGGTCAGGGCGGACAGGATCGGCGGCAACGTGTTGTTGCGGGCGTGGCGGGTCAACGCGCCGGTGTTGAAGGGGCTGGCTACCACGTTGGGCCGTTGACTGGTCAGCACGGCGTCGAACAGGGCCAGGCCCTGCTCGCTGGTGATCGGGGTGAGACCGGTGCTGGTCAGACGAGTCAGGTCGGCCGTGTTGAGGTGGGAGGTCATGCCGGTGGGGGTCTGCCAGTAGCCCCAGGCCACACTGCTGGCCGCGCGTTGGGTGTGGTGGCGGTGTCGGGCCAGCGCGTCCAGGAATGCGTTGGCGGCCGCGTAGTTGGCCTGCCCGGGTCCGCCCAGAATGCCTGCGGCCGAGGAGAACAACACGAAGGCGGCCAGGTCGCGGTCGGCGGTCAGGTGATGCAGATGCCAGGCGGGGTCGGCTTTGGCCGCCAAGACCGCATCGAGCTGTTCGGGGCTCAGCTCGGTCACCACGGCGTCATCCAGAACGCCGGCGGCGTGGATCACCGCGGTCAACGGGTGGCCGGCGGCGACGCTGTCGAGCGCTGCGGCCAGCTCGGCCGGGTTGCTGGTGTCGCAGGCGGTGATCGCGACGTGGGCGCCCAGCCCGGCCAATTGTTCTTCCAGTTCGGTGGCGCCGGGAGCGTTGGGCCCGCTGCGGGACACCAACAGCAGATGCTTGACGCCGTAGCGGGTGACCAGATGTTCGGCGAAGATCGCGCCGAGCATCCCCGTACCGCCGGTGATCAGCACCGTGCCCTCCGGATCCAACACCGCGGGCGGGATCAGCACGATCTTTCCGGTGTGGCGGGCTTGGCTCATGTCGCGGAAGGCTTGGGCGGCGTTCAGCAGGCCGTAGCTGGTCGTGGGCAGCGGCTTGAGGACACCCGCGGTAAACATCTCGGTCAGGGCCGCCCATGCCGGCTGCAGGGATTCCGCTGGCGCGCTGGACAAGTCGTAGGCCTGATACTCCACTCCGGGATGCGCCGCGGCGACGTCGCCGGCCGGCCGGATGTCGGTCTTGCCGATTTCGATGAAACTGCCTCCGCGGGGCAGCAATTGGAGCGAAGCGTCGACGAAATCGCCGCTGAGGCTGTTGAGCACGACGTCCATGCCCTGCCCATTGGTGGCGTCGCGGAAGGCGCCGAGGAAATCCAGCGTGCGCGACGAGGCGATGTGCGCGGCGTCGACGCCGAGCTCGTGGAGCACGTGCTGCTTGTTCGGGTGTGCGGTGGCGAACACCTCGGCACCGAGGTGGCGGGCGATCTGGATGGCGGCCTGACCGACACCTCCGGCGCCGGCGTGGATGAGCACCCGCTGCCCGGCCGATAGCCGGGCGATCTCGACCAAAGCGATATAGGCGGTCAAAAACACGATCGGCGCGGACGCGGCCTGGGTGAATGACCACCCCGCCGGGATGGGGACCACCATGCGCTCGTCGGTGATCGCAGTGGGCGCGAACGCGTTGTGGGGGAAAAGGCCCATCACCGCATCACCGGGACGCAGCGACGTCCCGTCGCCGGAGTCCAGGATGACCCCGGCGCCTTCGCTACCGAGGCCGTCATCCTTGATGGCGCCTAACGCCACGACCACATCGCGGAAGTTCAGCCCGGCGGCCCGTACCTGCACGCGGATCTGTCCCGGGGCCAGCGTCGCGGGCGCGTCGGTGGGGAGCAGCGTCAGGTTGCTCAAGTCACCCTTGCGGGTGGTGCCCAACTGCCAGGCGGGCGAATCCGGTGGCGTCAGGGTCGGCGTGCGGGCCAGTCGGGGAATGTGGGCAACACCGTTGCGCAGGGCCAGCTGCGGCTCGTTGTCCGGTCGCGCCGAGGCAACAGCCAGCAGGTTGTCCGCGGTGGCGACGGTGTCGTCGGTGTCGAGCAGGACGATGCGGTCGGGGTGCTCGTTTTGGGCGGTGTGTATCAGCGCCCAGGCCGCGGCGTGCGCCAGGTCGGGGACGCCGTCATATGCGCTGACGCTGACCGCGCGACGGGTGACGATCACCAGCCGGGCGTTGGCGGTGTCGGCCCGGGCCAGCCAGCTCTGCAGCTCGGCCAACACGTGGCGGGTCAGGCTGTGGGCCCGCTGCGGCGGGTCAGCCTCGTCCTCGGCCACGGGCAGGGGCAGGGGCAGGGGCCAGATCACCAGGTCCGGACAAGGGGTCACGGTGGCCAGGTCGGTGTGGATCGCGCCGGTGGACAGGCTGCCCGGCAGGTGTTCGGGTGAATCGGTGCACACCGCCCACGCCGGCGGCGGGGTCGCCGACCGATCGGGCTGATCGGGCGCCGGTGGCCAGGTCAGCTCGAACAAGCTGTCGGACAGCCCGGCCATCGAAGCAGGCCGGCCGATGTGCTCGGAGACGGCGCGCAGGGTCAGCGCGCGGATGGTGATCACCGGCGCGCCGGTGGGGTCGGTGGCGTGCAGCTCGAACGTGTCCTCGCCGGTGCGGGTCAGGTGGACATGCAGCTGGCCGGCCGCGGTCGCGTACAGGGCGATTCCGCTGAACGCGTACGGAAGCCGCAACGTCGCGTCGGCCTCGCCGGCGCGGTCCGACGCGGCGGCCAACGGGTGCAGAGCGGCGTCCAGGAGGGCGGGGTGGATACCGTAGCCGGTGATATCGGTGCCGGCGGGCAACGCCACCTCGGCGTAGAGGTCGCCGGGTCGAGCCGGGTCGGTGGCGATACCCCGCAGCGAGCGGAACGGACCGCCGTAGCCGTAACCCCGTTGGGCCAGGCGTTCGTAGAAGTCGTCCTGGTCGAGGGTCTCCATACCCGCCGCCGGCACGGGCGGAGAGCCAGCGGCGGGCTGATCGGCGCTCACCGCGCCGCTGGCGTGCAGGGTCCACGCGCCGGGATGCTGGCCGGCCGAACGCGAGTGCACGCTGAACGGGCGCACCCCGTGCTCATCGAGCGGATGCACCAGGATCTGCAGGTCGGTCGGCGTCTGCTCCGACAGCGTCAGGGGCGCGCGCAGGATCAGCTCGTCGATCGCCGGGCAGCCGGTCAATTCACCTGCCCGCAGAATCACCTCGATGAAAGCGGTCGCTGGGAAGACCACGGTGTCGTTGACTCGATGCCCGGCCAGCCAGTCCTGGGTGCTGGGTGAGAGCCGCCCGCTGACTATGACCTGGTCTTGGCCGGCCAGTTCGACGACCGCGCCCAGCAAGGGATGTTCGGCGCGGTCCAGGCCGAGACCGCCGGCGTCGCCGGCCGGGGTGTCGGCGACCCAGTAGCGGCGGTGCTCGAAGGGGTAGGTGGGCAGCTCGACGGTGCGGGCGTGGGGATACAGCGCCGACCACGACGGGCTGTGGCCGTGATTGTGCAGCTGGGCCAACGTGGCGGCCAGGCTGTCTTGGTCGGGGCGGTCCCGGTGCAACGTGATGACCACCGCCGACTGGGTCCGCCCCGCGGCCTGGGCCAGGGTGTCGGTGATCGCCGGCGCCAATACGGGATGCGGAGAGAGCTCGACGAACGTGTGCTCGCCGGCGGCCAGAAGCTGGACCACACGGTCATGGAACCGGACCGGCTCGCGCAAATTCCGATACCAGTACTCGGCGTCCATGGTGGTCGTGTCCAGGGCATCGCCCGAAAGTGCTTCTCCCACTGTGGAATACAGCGGGATATGGGCGGGCGCCGGAGTCAGGTCGGCCAGCTCGGCCAGGAGGCGCTCGCGTAGTGGCTCGACCTGAGCGGAATGCGAGGCGTAGTCAACGGCGATGGGCCGGATGTGGATGCCGTCCCGATCACACGCCGCGGTGAACTCCTCCAGCGCGGTCGGGTGGCCGCTGATGATGGTGTGCGACGGGCCGTTGATCGTGGCGATGCTCAACGCCTCGCTCCACGGCCGCAGGCGTGGGTGCAGTTGGTCGGCGGCCAGCAGCACCGACGCCATAGCGCCGCCGCCGCGCAGGTCGCTCAGCGCCTGACTGCGCCGCGCCACAACCAGGGCGGCCTCCGGCAGCGGAAGCACCCCGGCGATGTACGCCGCGGCGATCTCGCCTTGGGAGTGGCCGATCACCGCGTCGGGAACAATGCCGTAGCCCTTCAACACCTCGGCCAGCGAAACCATCATCGTGAACAGCACAGGCTGGACGACGTCGACTCGGTCCAGCGCCGGGGCCGCCGGGTCCTGACGCAACACCTCACGCACCGACCAGCCGGTGAATGGGCGCAACGCCTCGTCGCAGTCGTCGACCATGGCGGCGAAGACGGGGTGGTGTTCATAGAGCTCTCGCCCCATGCCGGGGTATTGGGCGCCTTGGCCGGGTGAGACGAACACCGTCTTGCCGCGAAGGTGGGCCAGGTAGTGGTGGCGGGTCACTTGCGGGTGGGGTTGGTCGCGTCGCAGCGCATCGAGGGCGTCCAGCAGGTCTTTGCGCCGGTCGGCGCTGGTCACCGGCGCCGTGATCACTGCGCGATGGGAGTGATGGGTGCGGGTGCCGCCCAGGCTGTAGGCCACGTCGGTGAGATCCAGCTCGGGATGGCCGATCAGGTGTCGATGCAGCCGGTCGGCCTGCGCGGACAACGCCGAGGGGGTGCGCGCCGACACCGGCCACATCGCCAACCCGAAGTCAACGGCGTCGGGGGCTTGCTCGGCCGGGGGGTGGGCGTCAGCCGATTCGGCCGACGGGTTGGGGGCTTCCTGGAGGATGACGTGCGCGTTGGTGCCGCTGATGCCAAACGAGGACACCGCCGCGGTGCGGGGGTGCTCGGTGTCCGGCCAGGGCACCGGCTCCGTGACGAGGCGAACGGTGCCGGCCGACCAGTCGATGTGCGGGCTGGGGCGGTCGACGTTGAGGGTCGGGGGCAAGCTGTCGTGGTTGAGGGCCGCGATCATCTTGATCAGTCCGGCGGCGCCGGCGGCGGCCTGGGTGTGGCCGATGTTGGATTTGATCGATCCCAGCCACAATGGGTGCTCTTTCCCGCGCGCGGCGCCGTAGGTCGCGATCAGGGCGCTGGCCTCGATCGGGTCGCCCAGGGTGGTGCCGGTGCCGTGGGCCTCGACGACGTCGACCTCATCAAGCCCGATGCCGGCGTTGGCTACGGCCTGGGTGATGACGCGTTGTTGGGCGGGCCCGTTGGGGGCGGTCAAGCCATTGGAGGCGCCATCCTGGTTGATCGCCGATCCCGCGATGACCGCCAACACCGGGTGGTTGTTGCGGTGGGCGTCGCTGAGCCGTTCCAGGACCAGCACCGCGGCCCCTTCGCCCCAGCCGGTGCCATCGGCGTTGGCGGAGAAGGCTTTACAACGCCCGTCGGCGGCCAGCCCGCGTTGGCGGGCGAACTCGGTGAACACTGCTGGGGTGGTCATCACCGTGACGCCACCGGCGAGGGCGAGAGCCGACTCGCCGTCTCGCAGGGACTGACAGGCCAGATGCGTGGCCACCAGCGACGACGAGCAGGCCGTGTCGAGGGTGATGGCGGGGCCCTGCAGGCCCAACGCGTAAGCGACGCGCCCCGAGGCCACGCTGGTGGACAGGCCGGTCAGGCCGTATCCCTCCGCACCGTCGGAACCGCCCGCGCCGTAGTTCTGTGACCACGCCCCGATGAACACGCCGGTCTCGGAGCGCATCAAAGCGGCCGGATCGATTCGGGCGGTTTCCAACGCTTCCCAGCACACTTCCAGCAGCAACCGCTGCTGGGGATCCATGGTTTGGGCCTCCCGCGCCGAGATCCCGAAGAACTCGGCGTCGAACCCGGCGACCTCCTGAAGAAAGCCTCCGGCGCGGGTGTAGGTCTTGCCCACCGCATCGGGATCGGGATCGAACAGGTCCGCGAGGTTCCAGCCACGGTCGGCCGGAAACTCCCCGACCGCGTCGGTGCCGCCGGCCACCAGATCCCACAGCGCCGCCGCCGAATCCACCCCGCCGGGGAATCGGCACGCCATGCCCACCACCGCTACCGGCTCGTCCGCCTGTACCCGCGCCGCCACCGGCGCAGCCGCCGGAACCGACCCGCTTAGTCGCTGACCCAGGTGGGTGGCCAACGCGGCGGGGGTGGGGTAGTCGAAGGCCAGGGTGGGTGGCAGTTCGAGTTCGGTGACGGTTTTGAGCCGGTCAAGCAACTCGGTGGCTTTCACCGAGTCGAACCCCAGGTCCTGAAACGCCCACTCCGGGTCGATGTCGTTAGGGCTCGGAAGGCCCAACACCGTTGCCGCCTCGGAGCACACCACCCCCACCAGCAGGTCATGCTGCTGCCGGTAGAGCGTGCGCACGCGTTGGGCCAACCCCGAGTCGGCGGCGGCGACCGCATCCGAGTCGTCGATTCCGCGCTGCTCTGGCCGGCGGATCAGCGCGTCCAGGCGGGTGAACTCGTCGCGCCGATACAGCTGTAGACAATCCCGTCGTCGGACCTTGCCGCTTGTCGTGAGGGGGATCGAATGAGGCGGTACCAGAACGAGATCCGCCACGCCGAGGCCGTGCGACCTCGATATCGCCGAGGTGATATCACGCCTGACGAGGCCGAGCTTGTGCGCGGCCTCGTCGGAGCCGTCGGGCGCCTTGAGTTCGACGATGGTGACCAGCTTCTCAACGCCGTCATCATCCGGGACCGCGATCGCCACGCAGCGGCCTCGGGTGATCTCCTGGATGGTCGCCTCGATGTCGTCGGGAGCATGGTTGCGCCCGTAGACGATCAGGAGATCCTTGATACGACCGACAATGAACATCTCGCGGTCGGAGAAGAAGCCCAGATCTCCAGTTCTCAGCCAAGGCCCTTCGGGTGTCCCGGCCGAAGGACCGACAATTGTCGCGCCGAAGGTGCGTTTCGTCTCCTGAGGCTTCTGCCAGTAGCCCTCGCAGACGTTGTCGCCGTGCACCCAGATCTCACCGACCGTTCCGACCGGACACTCGATGCTGGTGTCGGGGTCGACGATGCGCACCGTCGGGGATTGCGGCATACCGTAACTGACCAGCGGTATGCCGTCGCCGCTCGCGGACCGCTCGCCGTGGCCGCCGGTCAGTTTCTCGGATTCGAAGAACACGGTTTTTGGTGGTCGACCCGTGTCGAGGGTCGCCACATAGAGCGTGGCTTCCGCGAGCCCATATGAGGCCCGCAACGCCTCGGGGCGAAGGTTGAAGCGGGCGAACCGCTCAGCGAAGCGCCGCAGCGTGGGCGGGTTTACGCGTTCGGCGCCATTGAGGATGTTGCGCACGCCCCCGAGGTCAAGCCCGGCCAGATCCTCATCCGTTGTTTTTCGGGCCGCCAATTCGAAAGCAATGTTGGGCCCCGCCGAAAATGCGTGAGTGTTGCTTGCCAGCAATTGCATCCACCGCGCCGGCCGCTGCAGGAACGCCGGCGGGCTGGTGAGCACGGTCCGAAATCCCTTCAGAATCGGGAAAATAATGCCGAAGACCAAACCCATGTCGTGAAAGAGCGGCAGCCACGACACCACGGTGGTGTCCAGCGGGGCAACCCCGTCCTCGTAGTAGGCGGACGTGATCTGTTCGACATTGGCCTGAATGTTCTTGTGCGAGACCACAACTCCGGCCGGCGTGCGGGTCGACCCGGAGGTGTATTGCAAATGCGCAATGCTCGGCGGACTGTCGGGCTCACCAGCGACCCCGTTTTCCGAGTCAAGGTCCAGCAAGTCAAGCTCGAGGACCGATGGCGTGCGCTCACCGGGCTTCGACTTGATGTATTCGGCGATGTTGTCTGCGGCCGAGGAGGTCGTGAGAATGGCCGAGGGCGACGCGTCATGCAGGACGGCATTAACGCGCTCATCGCTGGCGCCATCCAGCGGAAGTGACAACGGGACCGCGATTTGACCGGCCTGCAATGCGCCTAGAAACGCAAGGACGTATTCGAGTCCTTGGGGTGCCAATATCACGGCGCGGTCACCAGTAGACCCGCAGGCGTTGAGCTGCTGTGCGACGTTCCGCGTTCGCAGGTACAGCTGCGACCACGTCAGGTTTTCCGCGACGCCCGCCCGGTCCTGCTCGTAGTCGATGAAGGTGAACGCTGTCTCGTCAGGCTGCAGAGTGGCACGTTCTCGCAGCACAGCAGGTATGGACGACAAAACCACGGCTCGACGATACCGGCATGAGCAGACGGGGTGTCGGGAAAGGGAAAGAGTATTGCGAGACAAGCCCGTTGGGCCCCGCTGCAATCGAGGAACCGGCCCTGGGCGCGGCGTATAGGCGTCGTTCCCGGATAACCCCGGCGGTCTGAAAAGGCCCCCGTTTCGATGCGTCATGCATCGCAATGGCGCCTGCCGGTCACGAAATGGCTAATACCCTGCAACACGTCGTGCGGCGGGCCGGGTTTGGCCGGCGGGTGGCACAGAATGCGGGCATGACGGTACCGCGGGAGCCGACGCGCGCGATCTCGCGCCAGGCGTTTCTGCGGGGCGCCGTGGGCGCGCTGGCCGCGGGCGCGGTGTTCGGGTCGGGCCGGGTCAGCGCCGAGCCGAATACCTCGGGCTGGGGCGGTCTTTCCACGGCCATCGGCGGGCAGGTGCTGACGCCGGGTGACGGCGGGCAGTTCGGCGCGGCCAAGCAGGTTTTCAACACGGTTTACAACGACTCGACGCCGGCGGCGGTCGTGGTGCCGAAGTCGGCTGCGGACGTGCAGAAGGCGATGGCGTTCGCCGCCGCCCACAACCTCAAGGTCGCCCCGCGCAGCGGTGGGCACTCGTACGTGGGGGCGTCGACGGCGAACGGCACGATGGTGCTCGACCTGCGTCAGTTGCCCGGGGACATCAATTACGACGCGGCCACCGGCCACGTCACCGCGACGCCCGCCACCAGTCTGTATGCGCTGCACCAGACGCTGGCCGCGGCCGGCCGGGGAATCCCGACCGGCACCTGCCCGTCCGTCGGTGCGGCCGGCCATGCCCTGGGCGGCGGGCTAGGTGCCCAGTCCCGGCACGCGGGCCTGCTGTGCGACCAATTGGTGTCGGCGTCGGTGGTGCTGCCCAGTGGCCAGGCGGTCACCGCGTCCGCCGCCAACAACCCCGACCTGTTCTGGGCGTTGCGCGGCGGCGGTGGCGGCAACTTCGGGGTGACAACCGCGCTGACCTTCGCCACCTTCCCCACCCATGACGTCGACGTCGTCAACCTCAACTTTCCGCCGCAGTCGTTCGCGCAGGTTCTTCTCGGTTGGCAGAACTGGCTGCGCAGCGCGGACCGAAACAGCTGGGCACTCGCCGACGCCACCGTCGACCCGATGGGCACGCATTGCCGCATCATGGCGACCTGCCCGGCCGGGTCGGGTACCACCGTGGCGAGCGCCATCACGTCGGCCGTTGGCATGCAGCCGACCGGCACCGACACCCACACGTTCAACTATTTGGACCTGGTGCGGTACCTGGCCGTCGGCAACCTCAACCCGGCGCCGCTGGGATACGTCGGCGGGTCCGACGTCTTCACGACGATCAGCCCTGCCGCCGCCCAGGCGATCGCCTCCGCCGTCGACGCGTTTCCTCGCGGGGCGGGCCGCATGCTGGCGATCATGCACGCGCTCGACGGCGCCCTCGCCAGCGTCGACCCGGGGGCCACGGCCTTTCCGTGGCGTCGGCAGTCTTCGCTGGTGCAGTGGTACGTCGAAACGTCCGGTCCCCCGTCGGGTGCCACCAACTGGCTGAACACGGCGCACCAAGCGGTGCAACCGTATTCCGTCGGCGGTTACGTGAACTACATTGAGGCGAACCAGCCGGCTTCGCGCTACTTCGGACCGAACCTGTCTCGGCTGGCCGCGGTGAGGCAGAAATACGATCCGGGCCGGATCATGTTCTCGGGCTTGAACTATTGATGCCGGCCTGACGGCCGCGATGCTAGGACCCTGTGACCCGTCAACGCCAGACCCCATTGGTAGAAGGTCGGCTGAACGCCCAATGAATCTCGCCGCAACATCGGCGGGCGCCGTCTAGCACCTGCTGCGGCACAGTGGTTCGATCGAAATGGTAAGAGATACAACAGCTTCAGGAGAGAAGTAATGTCAACCCTGTCAGTCCAGCGTCAACCCCGTACCCTGATGCCCGACCTCGGCGAGCTCTTGGGTGCCGCTCCCCTGCTCGGCGGCCTGCGTCCGCTCTTCGACCGCAGCGTCCTGCGCGTCGAGGATGAGGTCAACGACGGCCGCTACCAGGTGCGCGCCGAGATTCCCGGCGTCGACCCCGCGAAGGACATCGACATCACCGTGCACGACGGGATGCTCACCATCAAGGCAGTGCGCACCCAGACCGTCGAATCGCACGGTCGGTCCGAGTTCAGCTACGGGGCGTTTTCGCGGTCCGTCCCGCTGCCCGCCGGCGCCGACGTCGACGACGTCAAAGCTACTTATGAAAAAGGCATTCTCGCCATCTCGGTGCCGGTGCCCAACGGTTCGCCGGCCGCCAAGCGCATCGAGGTCGAAGCCCGGGACTGATCCCGAGAAGTTAGCTGAAGGCGTTGGAGCCCATCACGAGCGCCGCGGTCCCGCCGAATAGGTATCCGACCTCGACCGCCTCGGTGACCTCGGGCTCGGTGGCGCCCGCGGCGCGGGCGTTGTTGGCCAACGTCCTGACACCGTCCGGGTGTGCGGCGATCGCGTCGGTGACCATCGCCATCAGCAGCTTGTACCTGGCCGGAATCGCGCCGTCTCGGAGGATGCGTTCGCGCATCGCCATGTACGAGTCGCTGAACTGCGGGTCGCGACGCTGAATCGCGCCCAGCCATGAGGGCTGCGAGGCGCCCGCCGCCGGCGGGTCCCCGACGCGGGCGCCGGGCTCGGTGCAGCCTGACGCCGGGGCGGCGCCGGCGTCGCCGCAGACGTCGGCCCAACTCGCTGGCGCGCCCTGCACGAGCAGGCCGGCGGCAACCAGCAGCGTCGCGGCCCAAAGGGCGATGTGGGACCCCAGCTTGGCACCGGCTGTCGTCCGCCGTGGCCGCGGGTTGATGCGGGCCAGCGGTGCCCTCGTGCGGCCAAACAGTCGCGCGACGTCGAGCGCCTCGTCAATCTCGGCTTCCGAGGCGCCCGCCGCGCGCGCGTCGGCGGCAAGTGCGCACGCAGCATCCGGACCCGCAGCGATCATGGCCATCAGCAGTTTGTACTTGGCCGGAATGGTGCCCTCTGTGATCATTGCCGAACCGTACGCCCGGGGTATGCGCAGGCGCAAACGAAAGCCATTGCGGCGCTTGGCTTATTGACGCGTTATGCTCGCGGCCGGTATTGCCAGACCAGGTCGCGGCTTTCGGTCGGGTTGCACCACATCGTGTGCCCGGCCGAGTCGTTCGTGGTGGCGTTGCGCACCGAACACACCTGACCGGCCGACGGCATGTTGACGTAGGCGGCACCCAGACCGAGCGCGACGAGCACGGCCGTGGTGGCAGTGACCATCGCCAACCGTAGATAGCCGATTTTCTTGTTGTTCGCCGTCTTCTCCGCGGTGCTGAGCATGAAGTCCTCCTCTTGTCGATGCCGAAGGTTGACTTCAGCGTCGCCGCGAGGGCTTGACGGATCCTGAATGAATCCTTGGTACGAGGAATCCTCGATGAGCTTGGGGCGACCAGCGCCGCGCCGAGTACCCTGACCGGGTCTCGCCTGGAGCGATAGCGCAACGCGGAGGTGCCGATGGGCCAGTCCGACCTCGTTTTGTCCAGCGTCGACGATCACGTCGCGCTGATCACCGTCAACGACCCCGATCGGCGCAACGCCCTCACCGATGAGATATCGGCGCAATTGTCGGCCGCCGTGGAGCGGGCCGAGGCCGATCCCGAGGTGCATGCGGTCGTGGTCACGGGGGCGGGCAAGGCGTTTTGCGCCGGCGCCGACCTCAGCGCGCTGGGGGCCGCCGGCGGCGGTGCGGCCGAGTCCGGGCTGCAGCGGATCTACGACGGCTTCATGGCGGTCGCCAACTGCCGGCTGCCCACCATCGCCGCGGTCAACGGTGCCGCGGTCGGTGCCGGCCTGAACCTGGCGCTGGCCGCCGACGTGCGCATCGCCGGGCCGGCCGCGGTGTTCGACGCCCGCTTTCAGAAGCTGGGGCTGCATCCCGGCGGGGGCGCGACGTGGATGCTGCAGCGGGCAGTCGGCCCGCAGGTGGCGCGTGCGGCCCTACTGTTCGGCATGCGCTTCGACGCCGAGTCCGCCGTGCGGCACGGGTTGGCGCTCAGCATTGCCGACGACCCGGTCGCCGCGGCGCTGGAGCTGGCCGCGGGGCCCGCGGCGGCTCCGCGGGAGGTGGTGCTGGCGACCAAGGCCACCATGCGCGCCACCATCAGCCCGGGATCGCCGGACAACGAGCAGCACGAATACGCCATGCGCACCGAGCTGGGGCCGCAGGTGTATTCCATCCAATCACCGGAATTCGCAAGCAGATTGGCCGCGGCGCGACGGAGCCGTTAGGAAGCGGGTTCGCTCACCGCGGTCTCTGAGGGGGACACCCGACGGAACGCCGGATCCAGCCGGCGCACGGCAAAGATGAACGTCAGGGCAATCAGGGGCGCGATCGCGCCGTAAACCGCCGCCGGAGTGGCCATTTCAACGCTGTTCAGTAGTTGTGGGCTCAGCGCGATGCCCAGCGCCACCGTTGCATTGTGCATTCCGATCTCCAAGCTGATGGCGACGGCCTGCCGTGGAGCGAGGCGCATCCAGCGCGGCGCGAGATAGCCCACCATCAGGCTAACGGCGCAGAAGCACACGACCGCCGCGGTCAGCACCCCCAGGTTTTTCCATACCGTCGTGTGCCCTTTGACGATCGATGCGCTGACGACAAGCACGAGCAGCACAGCCGCGAGTATTTTGACGGGTTGCTGAAGTCGCCTGGCTAGTTCCGGGAATTGGTGGCGTATCGCGATGCCAATCGCGATAGGTATGAGGATAAATCCGAATACCACTAAGAACTTGCCCGGCTGTAACGGGATGAAATGTCCATCGCCGCGGAACCAAGCCATCGATGCTGCCAGTATTGCCGGCAGCGTTACCACCGAGAGCACGGCGTTGATCGCGGTCAGCGTGACGTTGAGCGCCAGGTCCCCATTGACCAGATGGCTGAGGACGCTCGACGTCGTCCCGCCGGGAGTGGCGGACATCAGCATGAGGCCAATCGCCAAGGTCGGCTGAAGATGGAAAGCCTGGGCAATCAGCAGACACAGGGTCGGCAGGACCAACGACTGGCAGATCAGCGCGACCAGTAGTGGACGCCGCAAAGTCGCAGCCCGCTTGAAGTCGGCAACCGTGAGGGTCAACCCAAGCGCGAGCATGACCACCACGATGACCAACGAAAAGTACCGGTTGTCCATAATGCTCCACGGTCTCGGCGCCCTGGCCAGGGCGCAACAAAGTAATTAGCTCGCCTTACATTGATTGCAAGTCAGTCTATGGCCACCGACGAAAACCCGCTCGGCACACCCGTACCGGGCCAATCCGACGAGCTAGTTTCGCTTCTTTCGAGCTGGGAAGTCGGCGTCTGTGAGCTGAGCGCGCACGTCGCTAGACACATGCACGCCTCGGGTTCGTAGATTGCCGATGAACCGGGCGGTGAGCGGATCCGGTGTGGCGGGCGTTACTGCCCCGAGTTGTCTGACCCACCGAGGCGAGAACGATCGGACTGCTCCTGGAAATCCAGCACTAACTGCGCTCACGGGGCATACTGCGACGCCGAAGCCCGCCGCGGCGAGCTGCGGCGCCGCGGCCGTCACCGCTGTCCTCATCACTGTCTCGGTGTGAATCCCCGCTGCCGCAAGCGATCGATCCAGCCATCCACTGAGACCGTTCTCCGGCGAGTAGTGAACGATCCGCGCACCCTCCAGATCCTGAATGCGTACTGACGGCTGTCGAGCCAGGGGGTGGCCTGACGGCGCCGCCAGGACGATTTCCTCGTCGGCAACGACAGCGGTCGTGAAGCGGTCGGGCACGGGAAGAGGCACGACGGCCAAGTCGACCTCGCTGGAGTCGACGAAACCGAGGAACTCGTCCAGCACCGCCGCCTCCCGCAGGGTGATCGCCACGTCCGGGTGCCGACGGTGCCACAGGCGAATGACCGGGGCGAGCACGGCCACGGTAAGGCTCTGCGCACAGGCCAGTCGAAGCGACCCTCCGGCCGCTTCGCCTACTGCGCGTGCCGATCTCATTGCCGATTCGGCCGCGTCGATCGCTCGCCTGGCATCCGCGACGGCAGCCCTCCCGGCGGGTGTCAGCTTGGCGCCCCGCGGCTCACGGTGAAGCAAGATAGTTCGGGCCTCGCGCTCCAGCGCGGCGAGCTGATGAGAGACGGCGGGTTGCGACGAATGCAGCAGTCGAGCGGCTTGGGTGATCGATCCGGTGTCTGCGACGGCAACGAGGCACTCCAACGCTCGAAGTGATGGCATCCAAGAAACTTATCGCAGTGCCCAGAAACATGAATGGGATTTTGGGAAAGCCTTCACCGCATCTGCATGTTGAACGTGGGAGGACAGCGACTTCTTGCCATCAACTGAAAGGAACCGACCCGTGGCTCGACCGATCCGCACCGGCGTTCTCCTGCAACCCGGCAACGCCCCGGACTATGCCACCTGGCGCAGCGCGGTCCTGCAGGCCGAAGAACTCGGGGCCGACCTGATCTTCGGCTGGGATCACTTCCACAGGCCCCAGGTCGCCGATCTCAACCAGGGCATCCCCGTGCTCGACGAAATCCAGCCCGACGTCACCAACTTCGAGGGCTGGACCGCGCTGGCATCGTGGGGTGAGATCACCCACCGCGCCGAGATCGGGCTGCTGGTGACCGGCATCGGCTACCGCAACCCCGACCTGCTCGCCGACATGGCCCGCACCGTCGACCACATCAGCTGCGGCCGGCTGATCCTCGGTCTCGGCGCAGGCTGGTACGAAAAGGACTACACCAGTTACGGATACGAATTCGGAACGTGGAAATCCCGCTTCGACCTCTTCGACGAAGGGCTGAAGCGCATCGAGGCGCGCTTCGGCCAACTGATCCCGCCGCCAGTCCGCAAGATACCCATCCTCATCGGCGGCACCGGCCCCAAGCGAACCCTGCCCGCGGTGGTGCGCTACGCCGACATCTGGCACACCTTCCTCTCGGTGGACGGCTTCACGGAAGCCAGCGCTCGGCTCAACGAGATGGCCCGGGCCGCGGGACGCGACGGAAACGACATTGAACGCTCGGTGCACTGGTTCGGCATTGAAAGCGCCGAGGCCTACCGCCAGGCCGGCGCCACCACGTTCATCGCCGAGATCGCCCCTGACCCCACCACGGGCTACGACCTCGGCGCGCTGAAAGAAATGGTGGCCTGGCGTGACTGTCAACAGAACCCAACGCCAGCGCGCCGCCCCGCCACGTAAGTGCCAGACTTCAGCGCGAAGGAAGCAAGCTGAACATGAAGTCCTCAGGGCCTATCGCAGTCGTCGGGGCCACGGGCCGTCAGGGCTCCGCGACGGTCAACGCATGGCGCCGGTACGGCCAAATCCAGGACACACCACTAGATGTCCAACAGCGCGGTCTCGGGCGACTCGATCAGGTCCCGAAGCTCGCAGACGAACTGCGCAACCTCGGCGCCGTCGGCGACCCGATGGTCGAACACGCATGTCAGGGTCATCGTGGACCGCACTCTGACCTCGTCGCCGACGACGACCGGGCGTGGCTTGATCGCGCCCATGCCCAGGATCGCCGCTTCGGGGTGGTTGATCACCGGTACACCGCCGTCCAGGCCCAGCGCCCCGAAGTTCGACACGGTGAACGTCGAGCCGGTCAGCTCGGCGGGCGTCAGGGTGCCCTCCCGCGCGTGGGCGATCAATTCCGCTGCGCGGTGGCCTAATTCGCGGGTCGTCTTTTTGTGAGCGTCTCTGATGACCGGGACCAGCAGGCCGCGTTTGGTGGCCACCCCGAACCCCAGCTGCACGCCGCGGCTGACGTGCACCTGCGGGCCGTCGGGCGCATCGACCCAGGTCGAGTTGAGAATCATGTTGTGGCTCAATGCGATAACGAGCAGCCGCAGCGTGAGGATGAACGGCGTGACCTGCTGATCGGCGGAACGGAACCGCTCACACAGCCGCAACAACTCCGTGCAGTCGACGGCCACGCTGGCCTGGGCGGCCGGGATCTCGCGGTGCGACAAGGTCATCTTCTCGGCCATCCGCGCCTGCACGCCGCGGACCGGCCGCACCTCGGGTGCAGCATCGGACCCATGCGCCGCCGCGAGCACGTCCGCGGGCGTGATCACCCGACCCGCCAGAACGTGCCGTATCGACGACAGGTCGACCGACAGCTCCTTGGCCAGCTTGCGCGCCGGCGGGGCGGCAAGCGGCCGGCCGGTGCGGCGGCTGGCGTCGATGCCGGCGTCGGCCCCGTACCCGACCAGCGTCGGCGTTGCCATCTCGCCGTTGGGCGCCGCCACCTCGCCGTTGGGCGCCGGCGCCTCGCCGTTCACCGGTGCGGTGTCGATGCGGACCAGCACCGAACCCACCTGGAGCACATCGCCCTCCGCGCCGTGGGTTTCGACGATCCGACCGGCGTAGGGGCTGGGGATCTCCACCTCGGCCTTGGCGGTCTCCACCGAGCACAGAATCTGGTTGAGCTCGACGTCGTCGCCGGCGGCGACGTTCCAGCACGACACCGTCACCTCTTCGAGTCCCTCGCCAAGGTCGGGGACGCGGAACGACTTCACCCGGTCCTCGCCACTCACGGCAGCTCCAGCGCGCGTTCGACGCAGTCCAGCAGCCGGTCGGGGCCCGGCAACCACAGTCTCTCCAGCCGCGCCGGTGGGTAGGGCGTGTCAAAACCGCAGGCGCGCAACACCGGTGCCTCCAGCTCGTAGAACATCTCTTCCTGGATGCGCGCCGCCAGACCGGCGCCGTAGCCCAGGCTGCGCGGCCCTTCGTGCAACACCACGCAGCGTCCGGTCCGCCGGATGGATTCGGCGATGGTGTCGAAGTCGAAGGGGACCAGCGATCGCAGGTCGATGACCTCCAGGCTCCAACCGCGTTGGCGCTGCGCCTCTTCCGCGGTGGCCACCGCGGTGGTCACCAGGCTGCCATACGTCACGACGGTGACGTCGGTGCCCGGCCGGCGCACCATTGCCTGCCCGATCGGCGGTTCGGGCCGGTTGGCGTCGACCACGCCTCGGCCCTGGTAGCGCCGTTTGGGCTCCAGGTATATCACCGGGTCCGGGCAGGCGATCGCGTAGCGAAGCAACCAATAGGCGTCGGCGGGGCTCGAGGGCACCACCACCTTCAGGCCGGCCGTGTGCGCCCAGTACGACTCCGTCGACTCCGAATGATGTTCTGCCGCACCGATACCACCGAACGACGGGATGCGGACGGTGACGGGCATGTTGATCTCGCCGCGGGTCCGGGTGCGGTACTTGGCCAAATGGCTGACCACCTGATCGAATGCCGGATAGGAGAACCCGTCGAACTGGATCTCGGGCACCGGCACAAAGCCGCGCAGCGCCAACCCCACGGCGATCCCGATGATCGCCGACTCCGCCAGCGGCGTGTCGAAGCAGCGGTCCTCGCCGAAGGTCTCGGCCAGTCCCTCGGTCACCCGGAACACCCCACCCTCGACCGAGACATCCTCGCCGAACACCAGGACCCGATCGTCGGCGGCCATCGCGTCGTGCAGCGCGCGGTTCAGCGCCTGCACCATGGTCAACGGCTGGGCACCCAGGGCAACGTTCTCGACTGCGGCCGTTAACGTTTCGTCCGGGCCGGCGGGAGGGTCGGCGAGCTGGGTCATGCCGGCCGCCCCAATTCGGTGCGCAGCTGTTTCAGCTGGGTCTGCAACCCGGGCGTGATCTCTGCGTACACGGTGGTGAACACCTCGTCGATGTCGAAATTGGGCGCATCGAAGACCGCGTCGCGCAACTCGGCCCGCATTCGCCTGCCCCGGGCGGCGACCCGCTCCTCCAGGCGTTCCGACCACAGGCCCTGCCCCTGCAGATACGTGCGGTACCGCGGAATCGGGTCCAGTGCCGCCCAGCGGTCCACTTCCTCCTGCGTGCGGTACCGCGTCGGATCATCGGCGGTGGTGTGCGGGCCAAGTCGGTAGGTGATCGCCTCGATCAAGGTGGGCCCACCCCCGGCCCGGGCGCGGGCAGCGGCCTCGGCCATCACCGCGTAGCACGCCAGCACGTCGTTGCCGTCCACCCGGATTCCGGGCATTCCGTAGCCGATCGCCTTGTGCGCGATGGACGGTGCGGCGGTCTGCTTGTATATCGGCACCGAGATCGCCCACTGGTTGTTCTGCACGTAGAACACACACGGCGCGGTGAACACGGCCGCGAAGTTCAGCGCCTCGTGGACGTCGCCCTCGCTGGTGGCGCCGTCGCCGAGGAAGGCCACCGTCACCGAATCCTCCCGAAGGCGTTGCGCGGCCATCGCCGCGCCGACCGCGTGCGGGGCCTGGGTGCCGATCGGAATCGACATCGGGGCGCAGCACTTCCTGGTGAATTCCAGTCCGCCGTGCCAGGTTCCGCGCCAAACGACGCCGACGTGTGCGGGCGGGATGCCGCGCACCAGAAACGCGCCGAGCTCACGGTATTGGGGGAACAGCCAGTCCGTCTTGCGCAGGCAGGCCGTGGCGCCGACCTGGGCGGCTTCCTGACCGCGGCACGACGCGAACAGCGCCAATTGCCCCTGGCGCTTGAGGTTGACGAACTCGGTGTCGAGCTCGCGGGTGACCACCATCATTTCGTAGAGCCAGCACAGCGTCTCTGGGGGAAGGTCGCGGCTGTAGCGGCTTTCGGCCGTCGGCGTGCCGTCCGCGGCCACGAGTCGGACCGGCTCGAGGTCGACAGTCATCGGCGCCCGAGGGCTCTCCGCCATACCGCCTCCTTAGCTCGGAGCCGCGTGGCACTTAAGACCTCGGCGGGCCACAGCAAAACCTCAGCCGGGACCTACCGCGAGCGGAAGTCGATCGCCAGCTGCACGAAAGGCTTCGCTCGCCGCGACACTGGCGTATCCCCCATTATGCGCTCAAACCCGAAGACAGGGCGTTGATCGCGGTCGAGCCGAGAACGTGTCGCGCCCGTCGGCGCGGGTGGGCTTCGGCGCCTTTGACCCTCAGCCCGTGGCCGACTCCCCCGCCCGCCGCAGCAACATCTCGGCGTGCTTGAGCACGGGCGAGTCCACCATCTGTCCTTCGAACGCGAACACCCCGCGTTCGGTCTTCGCCGCCGCCAAAACCCGCCGCGCCCAATCCAGCTTCTCCTCGCCGGGACGATAGGCCTCGCGCACCACCGCGATCTGGCTCGGGTGGATACACACGGTCCCGTCGAAGCCCACCGCGACGCCGTCGTCGGCCTCCTCCCGCAGGCCCTCGAGGTCGCGGATGTCCAGATGCACGGCGTCCAGCGCGATGCGGCCGAACGCCGACGCCGCCAGCAGGACCGTCGACCGCACGTGGCGGGCGACGTCCCGGTAGGTGCCGTCGGGCCGCCGGCTGGAGCTGCCGCCCAGCGTTGCGACCAGGTCCTCGGCGCCCCACATCATCGCCACGGTGCCCTGCGCCGCGGCGATTTCGGCGGCGCACACCGCACCGCGTGGGGTCTCGATCAGCGCGATGACGTCGCGCGGCGCGAGCCCGGTCACCTGCGCGGCCGATTCGGTCTTGGACAACATCACCGTCGCGTACGCGGTGTCGGCGAGGGCCTCTAGGTCGAGGGCGTGCTCGCCGGAGCCTGCCGCGTTGATGCGCACCACGGTGCGCTCGGGGTCCAGCGGCGTCTCGCGCAGCGCCTTGCGGGCGGCGGCCTTGTCGGCTTCGGCCACGCCGTCCTCGAGATCGAGGATCACCACGTCGGCGGCAGCGGCGGCCTTGGCGAAACGCTCGGGACGGTCGGCGGGGCAGAACAGCCACGCGGGCCCGGCGGAGCGCAGGTTCATCGGGGCTCCCCCGTGCTTGGGCGCTTCTGCACCAGCGTGGTCCGCGCCGCCCGCGCCACGACGTCGCCATGCTGGTTGCGGCCGGTGTGCTCGAGCGTGACGATGCCTTCGCCAGGCCGGCTCTTCGACTCGCGTTTGCCGGCGCACACCGTCTCGGCGTACAGGGTGTCGCCGTGAAAGACCGGCTTGGGAAACGAGACCTCGGAGAAGCCCAGGTTGGCCACGATGGTGCCGAGTGTCAGCTGCGCCACCGATAGCCCGACCAGCGTCGAGAGGGTGAACATGGAGTTCACCAGCCTTTCGCCCCGAAAGCCCGGCTGCTCGGCGGCCCAGGCCGCGTCGAGGTGCAGCGACTGCGTGTTCATCGTCAGCGTGGTGAACAACACGTTGTCGGCCTCGGTGACGGTGCGGCCGGGCCGGTGCAGATAGGTGGTGCCGACCTCGAACTCCTCAAACCACAAGCCGCGCTGGATGATTGACTTGCCACCCGGTTCGGTAGCTGTCACGACAGCCCCAGCGATCGAGCGATGAGCATCAACTGCACTTCGGTAGTCCCTTCACCGATCTCGAGGATCTTGCTGTCGCGGTAGTGCCGCGCCACCGGATACTCGTTCATGAAGCCGTACCCCCCGTGGATCTGTGTGGCGTCGCGGGCGTTGTCCATCGCCGCCTCCGAGGAGATCATCTTCGCGATCGCGGCATCCTTTTTGAATGGCTTGCCCGCCAACATCTTTGCAGCCGCATCGTAGTAGGCC
The DNA here is from genome assembly GCF_001667035.1 of Mycobacterium sp. 852002-51057_SCH5723018. GTDB lineage: Bacteria > Actinomycetota > Actinomycetes > Mycobacteriales > Mycobacteriaceae > Mycobacterium. Next base: position 48,764 of record NZ_LZIR01000027.1, on the reverse strand, counting down.
GTGCGTGCGACGTGGGCGCGGGCCTCCATCCGCGCGATCTTGAAGCTGATCGCCTGGTAGGAACCGATCGGCTTGCCGAACGATTCGCGCTCCTTGGCGTACTTGACGCTCTCATCGACGCATCCCTGCGCCACTCCGGTGGCCAGCGCGGCGATCGCGATGCGGCCCTCGTCCAGGATGGACAGGAAGTTGGCGTAGCCGGTTCCGCGGGCGCCCAGCAGATTCTCCTCGGGAACGCGGGCGTCGGCGAAGGTCAGCGGGTGGGTGTCCGAGGCGTTCCAGCCGACCTTGTTGTAGACCGGCTCGACGGTGAATCCCGTTGTGCCGTTGGGCACGATGATCGTCGAGATCTCTTTCTTGCCACCCGCCCCGATTCCAATGGTCCCGGTGACCGCGGTGACGGTGACCAGCGAGGTGATGTCGGTGCCGGAGTTGGTGATGAATTGCTTGGCGCCGTTGATCACCCATTCGCCGTCATCGAGCCGGGCGGTGGTACGCGTGCCGCCCGCGTCGGAACCCGCACCCGGCTCGGTCAGCCCGAAGCCGGCCAGCGCCCGTCCGGCCACCAGGTCGGGCAGCCACTTCTGCTTCTGCTCCTCGGTGCCGAACCGGTAGATCGGCATCGCGCCCAACCCCACTCCGGCTTCCAGCGTGATGGCCACCGACTGGTCGACCTTGCCGAGTTCCTCGAGGGCCAGTGCCAGCGCGAAGTAGTCGCCGCCCATGCCGCCGTACTCCTCCGGGAACGGCAGGCCGAACAGCCCCATCTCGCCCATCTTGGCGACGACCTCGTACGGGAAGCTGTGCTCCTCATCGTGTTTGGCCGACACCGGCGCGACCACGGTGCGTGCGAAGTCGGCGACGGTGTCGCGAAGATCTTCGTATTCCTTGGGTAACGTCCCGGCCGTAATGGAAGTCGTCATGTCTAGTCCTTACTTTCTGAGCCTTCTTGGGGATCCGGGATCAGCCGGGCCAGCACCTGATCCACCGCCACCTGATCGCCGACGGATACCAGCACCTCCACTTGCCCCGAAACCGGCGCGGCCAGTGAGTGTTCCATCTTCATCGCCTCGACGACCACCACCACGTCTCCTTCGGACACTTGAGCGCCGGAGGAGACCTGGACGGCGATGACGCTGCCGGGCATGGGGCTGACGATGTCCGCTTGCTGCTTGCCGGTGGCGCGGTGAATCTTGTGTTCCTCGGCCTCCCGGAGGTGCCAGGTTCCGCGTTCGTCGGCGATCCACAGGTGCCGGTCGGCCTCGGCCCACCGGTATTCGCGGCGCAGCCCGTCCAGCGTCGCGCTCATCAGTGTCCCTTTGACTTCCACGCTGGCGCTGACGATCTCACCGTCGCCGACCTGCACCCTGGCGGCCTCGGGTAACCCCCACACCGACACCATCTCGCGGCGCAGCGGGGTCTGCATCTCGGTACGCACCGGCGCCGCGCCACCGCCGACCCGCCATCCCGTCGGCTCGGCCCACGGGTTGCCGTCGCCGCGGCGAGCCCTGAAAGCCAAAGCCCAGTGACGAAAGAGGCCGCCGGCGGCGAGCACATCGTCGGGCGCGGGGGCGGGCGCGAAGTCGGCCAGCCGCTCGTCCAGCAGCGCGGTGTCCAGGTCGCCGGCCCGCACCCGATCGTCGGCCAAAAGGAACCGGAGGAATTCGACGTTGGTCTGCACACCCAGGACCGCGGTCCGCGCCAGCGCCCGGTCGAGTTTGTCAAGCGCCTCCTCGCGATCGCTCCCGTATGCGATCACCTTGCTCAGCATCGGGTCGTAGTCGCTGCCGACCAGCGTTCCGGCCAGCAGTGACGAATCCACCCGCACCCCGTCGCCGGACGGCTCGAACACCTGCAGCACCCGGCCGCCGGTGGGCAGGAAGCCCCGCGCCGGATCTTCGGCGTACACGCGGGCCTCGATGGCGTGCCCGCGCAGTTCGATCTCGTCCTGGGCGAACGCCAGCTTCTCGCCCGCGGCGACCCGCAGCTGCCACTCCACCAGGTCCAGGCCGGTGACGGCTTCGGTGACCGGATGCTCAACCTGCAGGCGGGTGTTCATTTCCATGAAGAAGAATTCGTCCGGCCGGTCCGCGGACACGATGAACTCCACGGTGCCGGCACCGACGTAGTCGACGCTGCGGGCGGTGTTGCAGGCCGCGGCCCCGATCCGCGCGCGCGTCTCGGGATCCAGCAGCGCCGACGGCGCCTCCTCGATGACCTTCTGGTGGCGGCGCTGCAGACTGCATTCGCGCTCGCCCAGATGCAGCACGTTGCCGTGGGTGTCGGCTAGCACCTGCACCTCGATGTGCCTGGGCCGCAACACGAATCGCTCCAGGAACAGGGTGTCGTCACCGAACGACGAGGCAGCCTCCCGGCGCGCCCCCACCAGCGCCTCGCGCAGCCGGGCCGGGTCGCCCACCAGCCGCATGCCCTTGCCGCCGCCGCCTGCCGACGGCTTGATCAACACCGGATAGCCGACCTCATCGGCCGCCGCGACCAGTTCGTCATCGGTCAGCCCCGGTTTCGCCACGCCGGGCACCACCGGAACGTCGAAGGCGGCGACCGCGTTCTTGGCGGTGATCTTGTCGCCCATGACCTGGATCGCCCGCGCCGGCGGCCCCAGGAACACCACGCCGGCACGTTCGCAGGCGGCCGCGAAACCGGCGTTCTCCGAAAGGAACCCGTAGCCCGGGTGGATCGCCTGGGATCCCGTGCGCACGGCGGCGTCGACCACCTTGGCGATGTTCAGGTAGCTTTCGCGCGCCGCGGCCGGTCCCAGCCGGACGGCCGTGTCCGCCTCGAGCACGTGGCGCGCGGTGGCGTCCGGGTCGCTGAAGACGGCGACCGACCGGATGCCCAGCCGGCGCAGGGTCCGGATCACCCGCACCGCGATCTCGCCGCGGTTGGCCACCAATACCGTGTCGAACATCTTCACATCCGAAAGACGCCGTAGGAGACCGGTTCCAGCGGCGCGTGGACGCATGCCGAAAGCGCAAGCCCGACACAGGTTCTGGTGTCGGCCGGGTCGATAATGCCGTCGTCCCACAGGCGGGCCGTCGAGTAGTACGGGTTGCCCTGGTCTTCGTACTGCTCGCGGATGGGCGCCTTGAACGCCTCCTCCTCGTCGGCCGACCACGGCTTACCCGCCGTGGCGAGCTGCTCACCGCGGACCGTCGCGAGCACCGACGCCGCCTGCTCGCCCCCCATCACCGAAATCCGCGCGTTGGGCCACATCCACAGGAACCGGGGCGAATACGCCCGCCCGCACATCGAATAGTTGCCCGCGCCATAGGATCCGCCGATCACGACGGTCAGCTTGGGCACCCGGGCGCATGCCACGGCGGTGACCATCTTGGCGCCATGCTTGGCGATGCCGCCGGCCTCGTAGTCGCGCCCGACCATGAACCCGGCGATGTTCTGCAGGAACAGCAGCGGGATGTTGCGCTTGTCGCACAGCTCGATGAAATGCGCGCCCTTCAGGGCGGATTCGCTGAACAGCACGCCGTTGTTGGCGATGATCCCGACGGGGTGACCGTGGATGCGGGCGAAGGCGGTCACCAGCGTCTTGCCGTAATTGGCCTTGAATTCGCCGAATTCGCTGCCGTCGACCAGCCGGACGATGACCTCGTGCACGTCATAGGGCACCCGGGGGTCCGGCGGCACCACGTCGTAGAGCTCGGTTTGTGCGTGCTTGGGCTCGACCGACCGTCGCACCTCCCATTGGCCGGGCTCTCGCGGGCCGAAGGTGGCCACGATCGAGCGGACGATCCGCAGCGCGTGCTCGTCGTCCTCCGCCAGGTGGTCGGTGACACCGGAGACGCGCGAATGCAGGTCGCCGCCGCCGAGCTCCTCCGCGGAGACGATCTCGCCGGTAGCGGCCTTCACCAGCGGCGGGCCGCCGAGGAAGATCGTGCCCTGCTCGCGCACGATGACGGCCTCGTCGCTCATCGCCGGCACGTAGGCGCCGCCCGCCGTGCACGAACCCAGCACCGCGGCCACCTGCGGAATCCCTTTGGCGCTCATGGTCGCCTGGTTGTAGAAGATCCGGCCGAAGTGCTCGCGGTCGGGGAACACCTCGTCCTGGCGCGGAAGGAACGCACCGCCGGAGTCCACCAGGTAGATGCACGGCAACCGGTTCTGCAGCGCGACTTCCTGGGCACGCAGGTGCTTTTTGACCGTCATGGGGTAGTAGGTGCCGCCCTTGACCGTGGCGTCGTTGACGACAATCACGCACTCGCGCTCCGACACCCGCCCAATACCGGTGATGACGCCCGCACCCGGGGACTCGTCGTCGTACATGCCGTTGGCGGCCAGCGGCGACAGCTCCAAGAACGGGCTGCCCGGATCCAGCAGGCGATCGACCCGTTCGCGGGGCAACAGCTTGCCGCGGCTGACGTGGCGTTCGCGGGCGCGTTCGCTGCCGCCCAACGCCGCCGCGGCCAACTTGGCGTTCAGCTCGCGGACGAGTCGGCGGTGCTCGTCGGCGAACGACGGCGCGGTCATAACAGACGAGCTCACGATTGCCTCCCTGTTGCCGCCAGCGCAAGGGCCGGTTCGGTTTTGGCGAGCACGGGGATGCCGCAGAAGCCGAATCCCCCCACCGCCAGCGACGAACCATCGGTTATGTCGGCGACCGCTTCAGCGGCCGTCGCCACCACCTTGTCCATCCAACAGCCTCTCCAGGGCTTCAGTTAATGCTCATTAACTGGATGTGAGGATACCACCGCCCGCGCTACCGCGTCCAGGGAAGGCAACGGCGCCAGTCCCCACCCCCGCTGGTACTCGAATCCGTCGACAGCATCCGGACCCCGGGGAGTTCGGGTTAATCGCGAATAACTCGTGCTACGTTAGTGGCGATTAACCGACCGGGCGACGTGTGGACGGGGGCCATGATGACGACGTCGGCGCCCGACACCCCAAACCGCCGGAGCCAGTTGAAATCCGACCGGCGCCTGCAGCTGCTGTCGGCCGCCGAACGCCTCTTCGCCCAGCGGGGATTCCTCGCGGTGCGCCTGGAAGACATCGGCGCCGCCGCCGGCGTCAGCGGTCCGGCGATCTACCGCCACTTCCCCAACAAGGAGTCGCTGCTCGTCGAGTTGCTGGTGGGCATCAGCACCCGGCTGCTCGCCGGCGCCCGGGAGGCGCGGGCCCGCAGCGCCGACGCGGCCGCCGCTCTAGACGACCTCATCGACTTTCACCTCGACTTTGTCCTGGGCGAACCGGACCTGATCCGCATCCAGGACCGCGACCTTGCCCACCTACCCGGGGCGGCCGAGAAGCAGGTGCGCAAGGCCCAGCGCCAGTACGTCGAGGTCTGGGTGGGGGTGCTGCGCGAGCTGAATCCCAGCCTGGCCGAAGCCGACGCCCGGCTGACGGCCCACGCGGTCTTCGGCCTGCTGAACTCCACCCCGCACAGCATGAAGTCCGGCGACGATTCGCGCGCCAAGGCCGCCCGCGCAGCGCGGTCGCGCGCCGTCATGCGGGCGATGACCGTCGCCGCGCTGACGGCCGGGAATCAGTGCCCCTGACTTGCGGGCAAACGTCAAGAAACCGCTCAGCGGCCCGGCCCAGGTACCCTGCAAGCCATGAGGTGGACATGAGCGATCCACGTCGACCCGAGCGGTTTAGTCCCCCTCTACCGGGGTCAGGACCGGCCGGGCCGCCCGGGCAGCCGAGTCAGCAGTACTCGCCGCCCGTTGACCCGGCATACGCCGACCAGGCTCCCTACGCCCCGACGTACGGCGGTTATGCGCCGCAATGGGCATCGGGCTTCACCGACGCCAACACCACCAGGGAGCTGCCGGCCTACTGGCAGCAAGGCCTGCCCCCCACCGGTGAGCCGCCTTCGGAGGGTCTGGCTCCCCCGCCGCCGGGAGGCCCCAAATCGCCACGCTGGTTGTGGCTCGTCGCCGCCGCTGCCGTGCTGGTGGTTGTCGCCCTGGTGATCGCGCTGATCCTCGCCAACGAGGCGATCAAGAACCAGACCGCCGTCCCGCCGCTGCCGGCCATGCCCGAGACGACGTCGCCCACACCGACGACGCCGCCGTCGACGCACACCAGGACGCTGCCCCTGCCTCCCCTCATCCCCGCGCCGGTGCCGCCCTCCAGCGGGGCGCCCACCGACACGACCGGCCCGGGCGCGATGCAGGACGTCGTGTACACCGTCACCGGCGAGGGCCGAGCGCTCAGCATCATGTACATCGGCACCGGTGATGTCGTGCAGACCGAGTTCAACGTCGCGCTGCCCTGGACCAAACAGGTCAGCCTGTCGAAGTCGGCCGCTCACCCGGCCAACGTCACGATCGTCAACTTCGGCAACAACGTCACCTGCTCGGTCACTGTGGCCGGGGTTCAGGTCAGCCAGCGCGTCGGCATGGGCCTGACGGTCTGCGACGCGAGAGGCTAAGCGCCCAAAGGGCTTTCGGCTACGACGGCGCCGCGTACCGGGACCCGCACCACCAGCATCGCCAGCAGCCCGGCGCCCAGCACCAGGCAGATCCCCCCGAGCCCGGCACGCACGGCACCGAAGGCGTCGACGAAAACCGAGAACAGCCACGGCGCCACGAACGCGACGGCCCGTCCCGTCATCGTGTAGAGGCCAAAAGCGACGCCTTCCCTGCCGTCTTTAGCCATCTGCAACAGCAGGGCGCGCGACGACGACTGCGACGGCCCGATGAACATGCACAGCAGCAGCCCACCGATCCAGAACGCCACCGGACCGGACGACACCATCAGCGTCAGCGCGACGGCGAGGATCGCAACCAGGGATCCCACAATGACGGGTTTGGATCCGATCCGGTGGTCGACGAACCCGCCCAGCACCGCACCGACCGCGGCCACCACGCTGGCCACCACACCGAAGATCAGCACGTTGGCCTGAGAGATGCCGTAGACGTTGACACCCAGCACGGCGCCGAAGGCGAAGATCGCCGCGAGCCCGTCGCGAAAGAGCGCGCTGGCGAACAGGAAGTAGACCAGGTTGCGGTCGCGGCGCCATTCGGCCGATACCTCCCGCCACAGCTTGCGATACCCGCCGAGCATGCTGGTCGGCTGGTAGGCCTCGGCCGTGTCGGGCAATCGTTGGGCGGCGACCAGCAACGGCAGGGCCAGCAGCGCCAGCCAGGCCGCGGCCACCAGCATCGCTTCCCGCACGTAGAGTCCGTCGCGCACCGGCACCCGCAGCAGCCCGCGCACCGCGCCCGGGCCCGAGCCCGAGCCGGCGATGAATCCGGTGTAGATCAGCAGCAGCAGCACGACGCTGCCCAAGTAGCCCGCCGCCCAGCCCAGGCCCGAAATCCGGCCGGCCGTCTGCGGCGTCGAGAGCTGGCGCAGCATCGCGTTGTACGGAACGCTGGCCAGGTCGCCGCAGGCGGCCGTCGCCCCCAGCAGTATCAAACCGGCCCACAGGTAGCCGGGGCTATCGCGGATGAAGAACATCGCGCAGGTCAGCGCGATTGCCAGCCCGGTCAACACGCGCAGGGCCACGCGCCTGCGGTGCGGGGACTCCACCCACACGCCCACGGCCGGGGCCAGCAGCGCCACGGTCAGCCCGGCGACGGCGCCAGCGCGACCCAACCAGCTCGCCGGCGACGTAGCACCGGATAGGCCCGCCCCCACGCTGCTGGTCAGATAGACGGAGAAGACGAAGGTCGCCACGATCGCGTTCAGCCCGGTGGAACCGGAGTCCCACAGCGCCCAGGCCACCACTCGCGACGGCGCAGGCCTGGCCAGATCCGGCCCCGGCTGATTCATGCCCCGAACTTTATGTGTTGGGCACCTGATGCGCAGCGACCCGCCGCGCCCGGCTGCGCCGCCCTTGCGATCGCTGCGTGTCTGATGCGCAGCGACCCGCGGCGCCCGGCTGCGCCGCGCTTGCGATCGCTGCGTGTCTACGATTGGCCGCATGCCGGTACCCGCCCCCAGCCCCGACGCGCGCGCCGTTGTCACCGGAGCTTCGCAGAACATCGGCGAGGCGCTGGCCACCGAACTCGCCGCCCGCGGGCACAACCTGATCGTCACCGCCCGGCGCGAGGACCTGCTCAACGAGCTCGCCGGCCGGCTGGCGGACAAATACCGCGTCGAAGTCGACGTGCGGCCGGCCGACTTGGCCGACCCGGGCGAGCGGGCAAAGTTGTGCGACGAACTGGCCGCCCGCCCGATCTCGATCCTGTGCGCCAACGCGGGAACCGCGACCTTTGGACCGGTCGCGACGCTGGACCCGGCCGGGGAAAAGGCCCAGTTGCAGCTGAATGTGCTGGGCGTGCACGACCTTACGTTGGCGGTGCTGCCGGGCATGGTCGGGCGCAAGGCTGGCGGCATCCTGATTTCCGGTTCGGCGGCGGGCAATTCGCCGATTCCCTACAACGCCACCTACGCGGCCACCAAGGCGTTCGTGAACACCTTCAGCGAATCGTTGCGCGGTGAACTGCGCCGCTCCGGTGTGCACGTCACGCTGCTGGCGCCCGGCCCGGTGCGCACCGATCTGCCCGACGACGCCGAAGCCACACTGGTGGAAAAGCTGGTGCCGGACTTCCTGTGGATCTCGACCGAGCACACGGCCAAGGTGTCACTGGATGCGTTGGAGCGCAACAAGATGCGCGTCGTGCCGGGCCTGACGTCGAAAGCCATGTCGGTGGCCAGCGGGTACGCCCCCCGCGCCATCGTCGCGCCGATCGTGGGCAGCTTTTATAAGAAGCTCGGCGGCGAGTAGCCGTTACTTCCGGCGGCGACGGCCGGTTCCGAACTTGGCTTTGATGACCTCGCGGATCCCCATGTTCACGGCGCTTTGCACTTCCCGATCGTGCCACAGCCTTTCTAACAAGCTAGGCCCTTTTGGCTCCGCGGGTTCCGGCATCGGCGGAACCGGTTCAATCGGTGGGACCGGTGGGTAGTCGGACCGGGCTTGCGGCGGCTGCGGCCCGGGTCGGGCTTGCGGATCCTGCGGGCCGGCCTGGGGCGGCGCCGGTTGTTGAACCGTCTGACCGTATTTGGCTTGCAGCGGACTGGATTTGGCCGCAGCGGAGATCGCATCGGTGCCGATCGATGCCATCAGCGACCGGGGCACCCGCATCCGCGTCCACGCGACCGGCGTCGGTGCGCCCTTCTCCGACAGCACGGTGACGACGGCCTCACCGATTCCCAGCGATGTCAGCGCCGACTCCAGGTCGTAGACATCGGTTTTCGGGTAGGTGCGCACGGTCTTGCTCAGCGCCTTCTGGTCGTCGGGGGTGAACGCCCGCAGGGCGTGTTGGACGCGGGCGCCCAGCTGGGAGAGCACGTCGTTGGGCAGGTCCGTGGGCAACTGGGTGCAGAAGAACACCCCGACTCCCTTGGAGCGGATCAGCTTTACGGTCTGTTCGACCTGCTCCAGGAAAGCCTTGGAGGCGTCGGTGAACAACAGGTGGGCCTCGTCGAAGAAGAAGACCAGCTTGGGCTTGTCCACGTCGCCGACCTCGGGCAGGACGGTGAACAGATCGGCCAGCACCCACATCAGGAAGGTGGAGAAGATGACCGGGCGCAGCGACTGGCCGCTGAACTCGAGCAGCGAGATGATGCCATGGCCTTGGCCGTCTACGCGCAGCAGATCCTGGGGATCGAGCTTCGGCTCACCGAAGAACGTGTCGCCGCCCTCGCCGGCGAGATTCACCAACGCTCGCAGGATGACGCCCGCCGTCGTCGGCGACACTCCGCCAAGGTCTTTCAGATCGGCTTTGCCCTCGTCGCTGGCCAGGTGGCTGATGACACCGCGCAGATCACTCAGGGTGACCAGCGGGCGGTTGGCTTCCGTGGCCCAGTGGAAGATCAATCCCAGCGTCGACTCCTGAGTAGCATTGAGCCCCAACACTTTCGACAACAGAACCGGACCAAAGCTGGCAACGGTCGCCCGCACTGGCACGCCCACTCCCCCGGTGCCGAGCGACAAGAACTCGACCGGGAATCCCGTTGGTGCCCAATCGTCGCCGGTGTCTTTGGCGCGCGCGGCGGTCTTGTCGTTGGCCTCTCCTGGCCGGGACAGGCCGGACAGGTCGCCCTTCACGTCGGCCATCAACACGGCGACACCGGCCGCGCTGAGCTGTTCGGCGATCAGCTGCAGCGTCTTGGTCTTGCCGGTTCCCGTGGCTCCGGCCACCAGCCCGTGCCTGTTGACCGTGGCCAGCGGGATACGAACCTGCGCGCTCGGGTCGGCCTGGCCGTCGACGACGACCGTGCCCAATTCCAGCGCCCGCCCTTGGAAGGCGTAGCCGTTCGCGATCCGCTTGGCGGGTGTGGCCGCTGATTCGGTGGTCATCGTGCTGCGCCCCTCTTCCCCACTCGCCCCCGTTCGGTTCGGCAACGCTCACACTACTTCCCAGGGGCGGGCAGAGGCAGAGCTCACGTGCGCATACGCTGAGCGCTGTGCGCGACGAATTGGTGTGGATCGACTGCGAGATGACTGGGCTGGATCTGGGCTCGGACAAGCTGATCGAGATCGCCGCCCTCGTCACCGACGCCGAGCTGAACATCCTCGGCGACGGGGTGGACGTGGTGATCCACGCCGACGATGCCACGCTGTCGTCGATGATCGAGGTGGTCGCCGCAATGCACTCGCGCTCGGGGCTGATCGAGGAGGTCAAGGCGTCCACCGTCGACCTGGCCACCGCCGAGGCGATGGTGATGGACTACGTCACCACCCACGTCAAGCAGCCCAAGACCGCGCCGCTGGCGGGCAACTCGATCGCCACCGACCGCTCGTTCATCGCCCGCGACATGCCCGAGCTGGACTCCTACCTGCACTACCGGATGATCGACGTCAGCTCGATCAAGGAGCTGTGCCGGCGCTGGTACCCCCGCATCTACTACGGTCAGCCGGTCAAGGGGCTCACGCACCGGGCGCTGGCCGACATCCATGAATCCATCCGCGAGTTGCAGTACTACCGGCGCACCGTGTTCGTGCTCCCGCCAGGGCCGTCTACCAGTGAAATCGAGGCCGTGGTGGCCAATCTCCCAGGCGGAAAGACGGCCGCGGAAACAATCGATTCGGACCCCGAGCCACCGACCCGCTAGTATCGACGTCGCCGCTCGTTGGCCCCTTTCCAGGCCGGTTGGCGGCGATGGTGGCTGTAGTTCAGCTGGTAGAGCACCAGGTTGTGATCCTGGATGTCGCGGGTTCGAGTCCCGTCAGCCACCCCGACAGGTCGGGGGCGTTAGCGCCCTCCGACCTTTTGCTTTGCCGGTTCGTGCTTACCCCTTTGACGTGCCCAACCGTCAGCCAGGGGCGAGGGGCCGTTTCAGGGTGCAGACGATGCTCCACTCGTAATAGTGGTCGCCGACCTTGTCGTAGTCGCTGAAGCGGTGCGCAACCTGAACCCGTTGCACCGAGGAGCCCACGATCTCCCAGCCCTGTTCGCCGTAGGCCTTCGATTGACGACGCGCCTCGTCGACCACTGCCTGCAGAGACTCGTTGGTGTAATAGACGAAGGTGGTTTCCCAGCGCTGCGGGTACCAATTGCCGTCCGACGCCAGCCACCAACCGGGCCCGGGTGAGGGTGTGCTCATGACCCGGCACCTTACAACGCTGAGGCCGCAGACGAGTGAATGAAACGTGACTGAGGCGTCCGGGCGGCCGAAAGTGCAACCACCGACATCCCTTCGGCCGTCAGGTGTCGGCGTTGCCCGCCTTCCACACCGGCCACGGGATGTTCCAGTCGCCCAGCCCTTCGGTGCCCGACAGCGTCGGGCCGACGGTGTTGACCACCTCGACGATGTCGCCGCTCTTGCTGTGGTCGTAGAACCATTCGGCGTTGCTCGGACTCACGTTCAGGCACCCGTGACTGGTGTTGGAGTGCCCCTGGGCACCCACCGACCACGGCGCGGAGTGCACAAAGACGCCGCTGTAGGACATCTGGGTGGCCCACTCGACTTCGGTGCGATACCCGTTGGGCGAGTTGACCGGAACGCCGTAGGTCGACGAATCCATGATGATGTGCTTGAACCGGCCACCGATGATGTAGAAGCCGTTGGCCGTCGGGGTGCTGTCCTTGCCCATCGACGTCGGCATCGTCTTGACCACTTCGCCGTTGACCCGCACGGTCACCATCTTGGTCTTGTCGTCGGCCGTCGAAATGACCTCGTCGCCAATGGTGAAGTGGGTCTTGACGTTGTCCTCGCCGAAGATGCCGTCACCCAGGTCGACACCATAGGTGTTGACCGCAACATCGATGGTCGTTCCGGGCTTCCAGAAATGTTCTGGGCGCCAACGCAGTTCGCGGTTGGTCAGCCAGTAGAACGCGCCTTCGACGGGCGGGTTGGTGGTGATGGTGATCGCCTTTTGGGCCGCGGCGCGGTTGGCGATGGTCTCGTCGAAGCGGATGGCCACCGGCTCACCGATGCCGACCACCTCGCCGTCGCCCGGATAGACGTAGGGCATCGTCAGGTGGGCCGGTGAACTGGTCTGGAACGTCATCTGCCGGGTCGCCGCGCCACCAAGCCCCAGCGCCTTCACGTTCAGCGTGTAGCGCCGGTTGTAACCGAGCTGCTCGGTGGTCGACCAGCGCAGCCCGTCCGGGCTGAGCTGACCGCTGATCGCGCGGCCATTCTCGTTGACCATGGTGACCGAGCCCAGCACTCCGTCGGCGACGCTCACGGTCACCGGCGCATCCACCGTGACGCCGACGCCACCGTCGGTCACCGAGGCGGTGAGCTTGGGGACGAGCAGGTCGGCGAACGGCGTGCCCTTGTCGAAGATGACCTTCGCCGGCGCGGCGGTGTGGCTGCCGCTGCAGGCAACGCAGAGCACAGCAAACACGGCCATTGCTGCCGCCAGCAATGATCGACGTCTGCGCAAAGGCGTCATCGAGCGACCTTCCAATTCGGACGGGTTATTTCAGTCACCGCTGACCAGAAACAGTGCATGCATTGTAAATGCTTGCCGGCCGCTTGGGATGCGAGATGAGCTGGTCAGCGGTTCGGTGTCGCGGGCCTCACGAATTGGCGTATCACGCCGCCCTTACGCCGATTCGCGGACGAGGCCCTGGCGCTGGGAACCGGCCTGATTGCGGGTCGCAGCGGCCTCGACGCGCGCGAGTTTGACGATAGCTACCATCATCGCCAGCGCCGCCACCGCCAACGCGACCGTCCCGGCGCGATCGGTGCGCAGCGTTTCGTCGAGGACGACGACGCCCAGCACCGCCGCCACGACCGGCTGCGCCACGCCCAGGGTCGGCATCGAGGCGGTCAACGGCCCGGCCCGAAAGGCCGACTGGCTCAACATGACACCTCCCAGCGCGACCAGCACGCAGGCATATAGCTCAGGAGCCCGGGCTACCGCCCATCCGCCATCGCCGAGCCGCGCGACGACCTCCTTGGTCAGCACCGCAAAGACGCCCCACAGCGAGCCCGACACGAAGGCAAACAGCGCAGCGGCCAGGGCACCACCCCGAATTCGGCCAATCACGACGCACGCGACCAACAGCGGACCCAGCACGAAAGCCACCGGGGCCCACGTTGCCAGGGATGCGCTGGAACGTCCGGCCTGCGGATGGCCGACGGTGACGATCACGATCACCGCGGCCGTAAGCACGCCGGCCCAGATCCACTCGCCGCCGGTCACCCTCCGGTGCGACAACCTGGCATTGATCGGCAGGGCGAACAGCAGCGAAAGCGCCAGCAGCGCCTGCACCAGCAGCACCGAACCCTGGCCCAGCGCGGCCGCCTGCAACGCGATGCTTCCCGCGAGCAGCAGCGTGCCCCACCACCACCTTCGATTGCGCAGCAGGTGGCCGAACAATTGAATGTGGCCGACCGACTCGTCGGTGATCCGGTATGCGGCTCGTTGCTGCAGCACGTCGCCGATCGCGATGCACAGCGCAGAACACAGCGCGAGCAGCGCCGCGATATCCGTCTTTGTCATCGGCGGATTCTCCGTCGGATCCCTTGCCTCACGTAGCTTCTCCGCCCACTAGCCACGGTCCGTCACGGCCGTGGTGGGCCGCCTCCGTATGAAGGGCCGCCGTGGGTCGGACGCGTCAGCGACCCAGCGGCGCCTGCCCACCGCGACGGCCGCGGATTCCCCCGTCACCCGTCGTGAACGCAAGCTGACCAACGCCTGAGGCGCCCACCACGTCCACCGCCCAAGCAGATGGATAAAGGCCGGCACCAAGACCATTCGCACCAGGGTGGCGTCCGCCAGCACCGCAAGCGTCAGGCCGACGCCGAGCATTCGCATGAACGACACCTGGGCGGGGATCAACGCGGCGAACGAAATAGACATCACCAGCGCGGCACTGGTGACCACCCGACCGATTCCGGCGAGGCCCAATGCAGTGCTCTCGTCAGTCACGGCACGCGCCTCGGCCGCGCTCGGCCGAGTGTCCCCGTCGGCTTGAGAGGCCAGCCAATATTCGTGGATCCGCGAGACCAGAAACACCTCGTAATCCATCGCCAGTCCGACTGCGATGCAGAACAACAGCACGGGGATGTTGGCGTTCGTCGTCCCGTTCGGGGTGGTGCCGAGCGCGCCGAGATGGCCGTCCTGAAAGATCCACACCATCGCGCCGAACGCCGCGGTTAGCGACAACACGTTGCACGCCAACGCCTGCAGCGGCAGCACCGCGCTGCCGGTGAGCAAAAACAGCAACACGAAGGTGACGGCGGCGATCAGTCCCAGCACGGCCGGCATCCGTTTGGTGATGGCGTCGACGCTGTCACGGTTGATCTGCGCCAGCCCGGTCATCTCCACCGGCTTGCCCGCCGGTCCGGCGACACGATGCAGCCGGTCGAGCTGGGTGTCCGAGGCCTGCGAATACAGCGGCGCGGTGGTGGCCACCGTGAGGAATGCGCCGCCATTGGCGATCCCGGTGGGCTCGGCGGGCGGCCCGGTCCGCTTCCCGGCCACGAACGTCCCCGTCGGTGCCGTGACCGCCGACACGTCGGGTACCCGGGATAGTTCGGCGGCGTAGCGGTCGATGTCGGCGGGGGTAACGCCGCGCGCGTCGGGGACAACCACGGATACCGCGGTCCCCAACCCGTCGGGGAAGTCGTTGTCCAACATGTCGGCGACCTGGCGCGCCGACGCTGTTCGGGGCAGCACCCGCTCGTCGGGGAAGCCCCACTTCACCCCGAGAAAGGGAACGCCCAGCAGCAACAGCAGCGCGACGACGCCCACGCCGACGGGCACGGCGTGGCGCAACACGAACTTGGTGGATCGGTACCAGAACAGCTCGTCGACCGGCGTGTGCGCATGGTCGTGCCACGACTTCGCCCGAGGCAGTATCCGACGCACCAACTGGTGCGCGTCCAGTGCGTCCAGCCACGGGCCCAGCAGCACGATCGCCGCCGGGGTCACCACGACGGCGGCGACGGCAACGATGACCGCCGTGGCCACGATGGTGTAAGCGGACGATTTGAGGAAGTACATCGGAAACACCGCCATCACCGCCATCGACAACCCGACGGTGGTGGCCGAAAACAGCACCGTACGACCGGCCGTGGCCATGGTGCGGTACAGCGCCCTATCCCGGTCTTCGGCACGGGCAAGTTCCTCGCGATAGCGCGTGATGATCAGCAGGTTGTAGTCGATCGCCAGGGCCAGACCCATCGCGATGCTCAGGTCCAGCGCGTAGGTCGACACGTCGGTCGCGAAGCTGATCAGCCGCAACACCGACATGGTGCCGACAATGGCAAGTGCGCCCAGCACCACGGGCAGCGCCGCCGCCAATACTCCGCCCAGCACCCACACCAGCACCGCGAAGCTCAGCGGAATCGCGATGGACTCCATCAGGAGCAGGTCGCGCTCGTTCTGCTGGTTGATCTGGGCGTACGCCACGGCCATGCCACCGGCGCGCACGGTCACCCCGTCGCGGTCGTGCACGAGCTCGTCGGAAAGGGCGCGGGCGTAGTCCTGCGCGTTGTTCTCCCCGCCTTTGAGGTCGGCCACGATCATCCCGGACTTGTTGTCCTTGCTGACCAGCTGGGCGGCTGCCTGCGGTGACGAGGTCCACGCGGAGGACACATCGATGACCCGCGGCGATCGTTTCAGGTGGTTGACGATGTCGGTGCCGACCCGGCGGGCCTGATCGCTGCGCGCGCCGGCGGGGGTGCTGACCACGATCAGCATCTTTTGATCGGTTTGGCCGAACTTGTCCCGGAGCAGCTCGGTCGCCCGCGCGGATTCGGAGGTCGGGTCTTGAAAGCCGCCGGCCGACAGGTTGTTGACCACCGGGACGCCAAAGATCGCGGCCGCCACCAGGATCAGCGCCGCGGCTGCGATGATGCGCCGCGGCGCAGCGATGGCGAGTCGGGTGATTCCGTGCAGCATGCGGCTCCTTTCCGGCCGAGCCCCTCCGGCGTATCTCTATACCCAAACGCAGCCCGGCTGACCCCCATGCCTGCCGCCTTGCGACTCCGAGTGTGGGGAGCGTCACTAAACACCACGTTTTAGCGCCCGGACACTCGGGTACCGCACCGAGCGGCACCCCACAACACAAGCTTCGGCGGATCGGTTTGAAAAGAGCACCGATTCGGCTGCGGCGGTAGGGAATTGAAGCACCGATGAACGCAACGGACGACGCCATCAGGATAAAACATCCCACCGACGATGACTGGCAAGCCGTCTACGAGAACCAGGCCCGCGCGTACGGGATTTCGGTGGATCCGCGCGACGTCGAGGCTTGGACGCGGCGGGTCAACCTGCAAGACATCCTCGTCGCCGAGGACATGTCCGACCCGGAGCAGCCATTCGTCGTCGGGACCTCGCTGTACTACAGGCTGCGGCTCACCGTGCCCGGCGGCGCCAGCCTCGAAGCCGCCTGGCTGTCCATGATCGCGGTCGCGGCGACGCACCAAGGGCAAGGAATTTGGCAACGGCTCAGCCTTCAGGGTTTCGGAATACTCCAGGACCGCGGTTATCCCATCCTTTGTGGTGTTCCGACCCAGCCGGCGGTTTACGAGATCTTGGGCGCCGGCGTGGCCAGCTATGCGCGGACTTACGATATCGAGCCGCGCTTTACGGAATTGCGAGCCAAACCTAGCCAAATTCGCGCTCGCGAGGTCGACGCCGCCCAGGCGGCGCGCCTTTTGCCGCCGCTTTATGACCGATGGCGCGCGATCACTCCGGGGGCGCTGAGCCGGGACGACGCGTGGTGGGACGACGTCCTGGAAGACCGGATTACGCAGCGCGAAAATGGCTCGGCCCTCAATTTCATCGTTCATCCCGACGGCTTCCTCACCTACCGGGTGATCGGAGCGTCGCCGCACGCGTTTCGCCGGCCGTTTGGCACCGTGGTTGTCCAGGACTTTTGCCCGGTGACCAACGACGCGCACACCGAGCTGCTCGCGGTGCTGGTGGGCTCGAAGACGTTCGACAACATTGTGATCGAGGTACCGGTCGATGATCCGCTCCCGCTCAAACTCAAGGACCAGCTGGCCGCGAAAACGACGGGCATGAGCGATTTCCTCTGGATGCGAATCATGGATGTGCCCGAAGCGCTCGGTGCGCGCGCCTACTCGGCCGACGCCGACGTCGCACTGGAAGTCGCTGATCCCCTTAGCGTCGCGGGGGGACGTTTCCTGCTCCAGACCCGCGACGGTGTCGGCAAGTGCACCCCGCATGACGGACCCGCGGACGTCCAAATCGGTCTCGGGGACCTGGCAACGATCTACATGGGTGCGCACCGACCGTCGGAACTTCACCGAGCGAACCGGATCACCGAGCTGCGCCCGGGTGCGATACGCGAGTTGGATGCCGCGCTCGGCACCGAACGGGCCCCCTACTGCGGCACGCTCTTCTGACGCGCCATCTGCCACAAGCCTTTCCGGGCCGACCGCACACCGCAACGCTCGCGTCACCCTCGTGGGCGCCAACCCTGGCGGCTCAGCGGTTATCCTGGAGGACATCCGGGATTTCGCTCCGCGACAGGACGCCTGTTATTGTCGCCTACGCGGTCTCGGCCGCGGCGCGCCGTTAGCTCAGTTGGTAGAGCAGCTGACTCTTAATCAGCGGGTCCGGGGTTCGAAACCCTGACGGCGCACTTCAGAGGCTATTTTCGAGGGTCTACCGGCTCCGGGAGCCCCTATGCGCCGCTATGCCGCCCACCTGTGCCGGCTGTGCCACATGGGATGTGTGGCACAACTGGCACCGCTAGCGATGCGCATCGCTTCGAGGCATACACGACCACCGCGATCATGGCATTGCCTCGGCCCACGCGATATGTCCTTCGAAGCCAAGCGTTCTCGCCATGTCGCGGTAGTGATCCCGATAGTCGCGATAGGCGGTGTCGTCGCCATGGGCGCGTGCCAACAGTGCGCGCAGCCGCAGCAGCCATAATTCGCGGATAGCCAGACCATCATCGGATGGTGCGGCCGCTAACCGCTCGATCGCGGCATCGGCTTCGGCGATGTCTGCGTCGGCCCCGCGTTCAAGCAGTGTCTCGACTAGAACACGCGTAGCCGGGACTCCCCACCCGAGCATCTGTCCTTGTCGACATAGGTCTTCAACGGCGGAGCGCATGATCGGTATCGCGCCACCGCGATCTCCATTGCGAGCCTGCTCGCGTGCCAAATACACACGCATAATCGGTATTTCGCCGAGGGAGTGTTTCTGGCGCAGGAAGACGTCGCTTACCTCGGCCAGGAGCTCGCGTCCGCGGTCACGCTCCGCGACGGTTCGGAGGTGCACCAGGGCAACACCGAGTGTCATCCGTGCGAGAGCCAACGCGAGATCGTCACTGGATCTCTCGGTAATGCACAGCGCATCCTCCAACTCGCGCACCGCGGAATCGTCGGGTGTGAGTACGCCCATCGGTATCGCGGTGCCGTAGACGACGGTCACGACCATGGCATGTGACATGGGATCGGCGCTGCGGGACATGCCCAGTCCATGCCGCAGGTCTTCCCGCCACCCGGAAAGGCCCAGGAAGTAACGCGCCAGAGCCCGGTAGGCGAAGGCCAGCGCCAACGGTGACCCGATAATGAAGTTCCCTTTCGACGGGTCACCGTCGGCTAGGTCGATGATCCTCTGTGACCAGAGCAGCAAGTCACCAACTTCGCCACTTTCAGCCTTGGCGTAGGTGGACATAAAGGACAGTCCCACCGTGAGGGTCGGATCGCCGATTGACTCGGTGTGGGTCCACGCGTCCGATGCCAGCTGCGACGCCTCACCGATACGGCCCTCGTAGGCATGATCTATCACCAGCCCGGCCATGGCGATGGCCAGTGACGCCTTGTCCCCGGTGGCGGTGCACAACTGACGCAATTCCTCGAACCGGGTGCCAGCAACATTTACATGGACTCGCCAGGCGATCCCGCACAGCATGGTGCGAGGGGCGATGCGCATGGCTGCTCGGTCCGGGTCCTCCGCGGGTAGGGCGTCGGCAATCTTTTGGGCGCGCTCCCAACTCAGCCGCGCTGCGCGGATGTCGCGGTTGGTTGCCCACGCTGCGGCGCGCATATGCCAGCCGTACGCGGCGTGCAACTCACAAGCGGCCTCCAAATGCTCGGCAATCAAAGCGGCGTTCTGATCGACCGAGGTCGGGTCATGGGCTTCAATCGCTGCGGCCAGCCGCTTGTGCATTTGGGCACGATCGGACTTCAGCTGTGCTTCATAGGCCACGGTGCGGATGAGCGGGTGGTGAAACGCATACTCGGCGCGGGGAGTGAAGCACACTTGGTCGATGAGCTCCGCGCTGATCAGCCCCGCGACGGACGGATCGATGCCCAGGCTGACAAGCAAATCGCAGCTAAACCGAGCACCGATGACTGCCGCGCCCGCAAGACTTCGTTTGGCTTTCGGGTCAAGCCGGTCGATGCGCGCGGCGATGGTTGCCTGCAGTGTGGCCGGCACGCGGACTTCGCCCATATCGGCCGAGCTGGTGTAGTGGCCACGCTGACCGGCTAGTACCCCCCGTCCGGCGAGCTCTCGGATGATCTCCTGAGCGAAAAATGGATTGCCGGCCGCGCGCCCCGCGATGATGTTCTTGATCGGACGTACCGACGGATCGGTGCCCACCAATTCGGCGACCAGCCTTGATGTTTCCGACTCACTCAACGGTGCCAGGGCAAGAGACTGCGCGCCGGCAACATGCAGCAGGGGTCCGCGGTATTCGGGGCGGAAGGTGATCAGCACCATCGAGTGGGTCTGGGGGACAACGGCCACAAAGTCGGCGACCATGGACTCGCTCACCTCGTCGATCCAGTGCACGTCCTCAACGACAAAAACCGCCGGCCGGCTGCGGGCCAGCTGCGCGGTGTTGATCAAGGCGGTCAACCGCCGTCGTCGCGCGTCCGGGTCGATCTTGGGCAGCGGCACTTCGGGATCGGCGACACCCAACAGGTCATCGAGCAAGAGCATGTCTTCTGAATCGGCATTTGGAAACCGTTCGCGTAGGCTCGCCCGGGCGGTCTGCTCATCGAGGCCCCTGACCTGGGTGGTAGCGCGTAAAAGACGCGCCACCACCCGAAAAGGCACGTCGGTGGCGTGCGATTCGCAGAAGGTGGAGAACACCTCGACACCGCGACTTGTGGCGAGCTGGATGGCTTCATGCGCGAGTCGGGTCTTGCCGATGCCGGGAGGGCCGACAACGCCCATCACCGACCCGCGGCCGCCGATCGAGCGATCCAGCATTGCCGTTAACGTCGCCAATTCCCAGTCACGACCCACCAATGTCGACTGCAGTGGACCAGTGCGTTGCCGCTCCGCGGACATGCCTGTCAGACGCCTCGCCCGCACCGGACGATCGCCTCCCTTGATACGCGCCATCAGCGGCTCATCGAGCACCGCTGCGTCCTCGACCAATCGAGCGGTCGATTCGCTGAGCATGATCCCGTCAGGTGTGGCCACCGACTGCATCCGCTGGGCCATCCCCACCTGTTCGCCGACGGCGGTATAACCCATTGTGCCGGTGCCGATTTCACCGGCGATGACCTCACCGGAATTGAGACCCACGCGCAGCTGTAGGTCGATGCCGTCGCGCGCTTTGATTTCCCGGCCCAGTTCGGCCGCCTCCGATTGAATGTCCAAGGCGGTCAGGCAGGCGCGAAAAGCATGGTCTTCCAATGCGATTGGCGCGCCGAACAGCGCCATGATGCCATCGCCGGTGAACTTGTCCACCGTGCCGCCGTAGCGTGTCACAACCGCGGTGCAACGCTCGACCAGGCCGCCCATGATCTCGCGCAGCCGCTCCGCGCCCACCGCCGCGGCGATGTCCATCGAATGCACCACATCGGCGAACAGCACCGTCACCTGCTTGTACTCCGCACGCGTGTCGTGCTCTGTGACGGGTGCACCGCAGCCGTGACAGAATCGCGCGCCCTCGCGCGGCGCGCTGCCGCACGCGCGGCACGCGGTCGCTGCGGTCATCCGACCCTCCGCCGCTTCCGAGGCCCCGGTTCACCAGCATAGGCGCAAGATGTCCAAGAGGCGGTTTAATCAGGTCGCCGTCAGCGGCACGTCACGCGCGTTAACTATGCGTATCCCTGCCCTGTGCCACCTCGGCCAGGACGCGACCAAACCGCCGGTTCTTAATCAGCGGGTCCGGGAATTCGAAACCCTGACGGCACCGATGTTTCAGGTTGCGGAAGCCACGATGTGACGCGCGACCTCTACGGTGGCAGCGCCCGCGTCGCGTCAGCGGTTCCTGACCCGGTGCACCACCACCACGACGACCAGGACACCGACGCCGGCCAACGACACCGTCACGGCGGGCTTCTTGACGAAGTCGATCACCCGGGCCTTGAGGTCGTCGGCGAGGCGGCGCGGGTTGGCCCGCTCAGCGAGTGAGTCGACGGTTTCCGCCAGCTGGTCGCGGGCGACGTCGATGTCCCGCATGATGGCCTCGGGGTCCCGGTCCGCCACGTGTCTGTCCTCCCAGTCCAGCTGATGCACCTGAGGCACTACCCTAGATCAGCTGGCGACAACCCCAACGCTGCGGTGAACAGAAAGGACCCCCGTTGACCGAGACCACGCGGCTCGCGCCGGGCGACAAAGCGCCTTCCTTCAGCCTGACCGACGCCGACGGCAACAAGGTGTCGCTCGCCGACTACAAGGGACGCCGCGTCATCGTGTACTTCTACCCGGCGGCATCCACGCCCGGATGCACCAAGCAGGCCTGCGACTTTCGCGACAACCTGCACGACCTCAGCGATGCCGGCCTCGACGTCATCGGGATCTCCCCCGACAAGCCGGAGAAGCTGGCGAAGTTCCGCGACGCCGAAGGGCTGACGTTCCC
The DNA here is from genome assembly GCF_001667035.1 of Mycobacterium sp. 852002-51057_SCH5723018. Taxonomy (GTDB): domain Bacteria; phylum Actinomycetota; class Actinomycetes; order Mycobacteriales; family Mycobacteriaceae; genus Mycobacterium. The sequence continues at coordinate 26,565 of NZ_LZIR01000027.1, read as the reverse complement.
GCTGCTGTCCGATCCCGACCGCAAGGTGCTGACGGCGTGGGGCGCATACGGCGAGAAGCAGATGTACGGCAAGACCGTGCAGGGCGTCATTCGTTCCACCTTTGTGGTCGACGAGAAGGGCAAGATCGCCGTCGCGCAGTACAACGTCAAGGCCACCGGTCACGTCGCCAAGCTGCGCCGCGACCTATCGGTCTAGGCGCTGATCAGGCGAACACAAGAATCCCGCAAGCAATCTGCGGCACAATAACGGCGCGCTCCCGATGAAGAGCGGAAGGAGCCGGCCGTGGACACCCTTGTCACTCAGCACCGGGTCTTTCAGCGATGAAGCCCGAGGACCCCGAGGAGTACATCCGCCACCTGGAACACGGGGGCAGCCAGCCGGGGGCGCAGCCCGGTCCACAGTTCGGCGCCGCGGGTGGCGCGCCGCTACCAGGGGGGACCTTACGGCGGCTTGCCAGTCTCGCGCAGCTTGCGAAATCGACGCCCGTGCGGCTGCTCTTGGGGTGTGGGGTCGCGGCCGTGATCGCGATCGGGGTGATCGTGGCGAATCACGCCGGGACCACCGTGCACGGAAACCTGATCATGATCAACAGCGGCGCGAAAGACACGATCGACTGCAACAACGGAGACCTGAAGCTGGACGGGGACAACAACACGTACACCGTCACGGGCCACTGTCGCCGGCTGGAAATCTCCGGCAGCGCAAACAAAGTCAGCGTCGACAGCGCGGACACCATCGGTGTCATCGGCGATGACAACGTCGTCACCTACCACTCCGGCGCACCGACAATCAACAAGACTGGAAACAACGACGTCGTCTCTCAGCGCCCGAACGGCCGTTGAAGCCTTTCCCGCAGCAAGCTAACCCAAGTTAGCCAGCAGCAGCGCTTCGGCGATCGCGGCGCGCTCCAGGACACCCAGGTGCAGGCTCTCGTTGATGCTGTGCGCCTGGGTCGAGGGGTCTTCGACGCCGGTCACCAGGATCTTCGCCTCGGGGAACGCGGCGGCGAACTCGGCGATGAACGGGATCGACCCGCCCATGCCCATGTCGATCGGCTCGACGCCCCACGCCCGACGAAACGCCGCCCGCGCCGCGTCATAGACGGGGCCGCTGGCCTCGATGGCATAGGGCTGACCCAGCTCACCGGGCGTGACGGTGACCCGCGCGCCCCACGGGGCGTGCCGCTGCAGGTGTTCGGTCAGCGCGTCGAGGTGGGCCGCGGCGTCCCCGCCAGGGGCGACCCGCATGCTGATCTTGGCGCGGGCCCGCGGGATCAGCGTGTTGGACGAGGCCGCGATCGATGTGGTGTCGATGCCGATCACGGTGATCGCCGGTTTGGCCCACAGCCGCTGTGGCACCGAGCCGGAGCCGATCTCGGCGACCCCGTCCAGCAGGCCGGCGTCGGCGCGGACTCGCTCGGCCGGGAAATCCGGGTAATTCAAGGCGGCGACATCGGTTTCGTGCAGGCCGGCCACCGCGACGTTGCCGTCGTCATCGTGCAGGCTGGCCAGCAGCCGCACCAGCACGGTCAACGCGTCGGGCACCACGCCGCCCCATAGCCCCGAATGCAGCCCATGGTCAAGGGTGGCGACCTCGACCACGCAGTCGGCCAGGCCGCGCAGCGACACCGTGAGCGCCGGGGTGTCGGTGCTCCAGTTGTCCGAGTCGGCGATGACGATCACGTCGGCGGCCAGCGCGTCGCGGTGCGCGGCGAGCAGCCGGCCCAGCGACGGCGAGCCAGACTCCTCCTCGCCCTCGACGAAGACCGTCACGCCCACCGGCGGTTGGCCGCCGTGCGCCCGAAAAGCCGCCAAATGCGTTGCGATGCCGGCCTTGTCGTCGGCGCTGCCGCGGCCGTAGAGCCGCCCGTCGCGTTCGGTGGGCTCGAAAGGCGGTGACGTCCACTGGCCGCGGTCGCCCTCGGGCTGCACGTCGTGGTGGGCGTACAGCAGCACGGTGGGCGCCCCCGGGGGCGCCGGGTGGTGCGCGATGACCGCGGGCGCGCCGCCCTCGCTGACGATGCGCACGTCGCGAAAACCGGCCTCCGACAACAACTCCGATACCCTCTGCGCGCTGCGCTGCACCTGGTCCCGCCGGCCCGGGTCGGCCCACACCGAGTCGATCCGCACCAGCTCCTCGAGGTGGCCGCGCACCGACGGCAGCACCTCGCGGACGCGTTCGACCAGGTCGCTCACGGCCTCCCTTTCTCCCGCGAGCGTGCGCAGAGTGTCACCGCTCGCCGGCGTGTCGCGGACAAACACGCACGCTCGCGGAGGGGGTCACGGCGTTTCCAAGATGGCGACCGCGGCGGCGGTGTCGCCTTCGTGCGTGAGCGACACATGGATCGTCACGTCGGCCAGATGCTTGGCGATGTCGCCGGTCAGCCGCACCCGCGGTCGGCCCCACATGTCGGTGACCACCTCGATGTCGCGGTGGATGTCCTCGCGCAGGATGGGTCGCTGAGCGAACCGCGACCCGGACCACGCCTTGATCACCGCCTCTTTCGCGGCCCACCGGGCGGCCAGGTGACGCGCCGCCGACGAACTCTTGTCGGAAGCGTCGCGGCGCTCGCCCGGCGTGAAGGTCTCGGAAAACGCCGTCCCCGGCTGGTCGACCTGCTCGGCGAAATCAGGAATGGAGACAAGGTCGATCCCCACTCCGACAATGCCCATGGCTGGCCAGGTTATCGGATGGTCGGACTCATACGACAAAAGCCTCGTCTTCGCCGAGCCGGGCGGCGGGATTCAGCAGCATGGTCGCCTCCTGCCGCTTCTCCGGCGCGTGGTGGTCGAAGCGACGGTCCGGTGGCCGCTGATACATCGGCGCACCGCCGGCGATCGCCGACGCCAGCCGGCGCTGCCCGGCCAACAGCCGCGCCTCCGCGCGCCGCTGGTAGTCCGCGCGCTGCTCCGGATCCAGCGTGGCGATGAAGGCCTGGGGGTGCACCAGCGCAACGAGCCCGGACACATGGCCGAACCCGAGGCTGGTCAGCATCCCCGCCTTGAGCGGGAACTTGTCGCCGAGCCGCAGCGTGTCCCGCACCCAGACGAAGTGCGCGGACCCGGCCAACTCGTCGTCGACGCAGTCCAGGCTGCGGTTGGGCGGAATGACCCCGTCGCGCAGCATCTGGCACAGGCCCATCATCTGGAAGACCGCCGCGCCACCCTTGGCGTGACCGGTGAGGCTCTTCTGCGACACCACGAACAGCGGGGCGCCCTCGGAGCGGCCCAGCGAGTCCGCCAGCCGCTCGTGCAGCTCGGTCTCGTTGGGGTCGTTGGCCAACGTCGAGGTGTCGTGCTTGGAGATCACCGCGACGTCGTCGGCGCCCACACCCAGCTTGGCCAGCGCGCGCGCCAGCGGCGAGTCCTTGCCGCCGCGGCCGGCCCCCAGCGCGCCCAACCCCGGGGCCGGGATCGAGGTGTGCACCCCGTCGCCGAACGACTGCGCGAAGGCGACCACGGCGAGCACCGGCAGACCCATCCGGAGCGCGAGGTCACCGCGGGCCAGCACGATGGTGCCGCCGCCCTGGGCCTCGACGAAGCCCAGCCGGCGCCGGTCGTTGGGCCGGGAGAACTTCGAGTCGTGAATGCCCCTTCCGCGCATCATGCCGGTGTCGGCGGTGGCCGCCATGTCACCGAAGCCGATGATGCCTTCCAGCGTGAGGTCGTCGATGCCACCGGCGACCACCATCTCGGCCTTGCCCAGCCGGATCTTATCGACGCCCTCCTCCACCGAGACGGCGGCCGTCGCGCAGGCGGCGACCGGGTGGACCATCGCGCCGTAGCTGCCGATGTAGGACTGAACCACATGCGCGGCAACGATGTTCGGAAGCACTTCCTGGAAGATGTCGTTCGGCTTGTTACGGCCCAACAGGTTTCCGTGGTACATCGTCTGCATCGAGGTACCGCCACCCATGCCCGTGCCCATGGTGTTGGCCACCATGCTCGGGTGCACGTAGCGCATCACCTCGGCCGGGCTGAAACCGGCGCTCAGGAACGCGTCGACGGTCGCCACGATGTTCCAGACCGCCAGGCGGTCAATGGAACTGGCCATGTCGGGGGTGATGCCCCACACCATCGGGTCGAACCCGGTCGGGACCTGGCCACCGACGACGCGGGACAGCTTGTTCTTCCGTGGAACGCGGATCTCGGTGCCGGCCTTGCGGATCACCTGCCAATCGCTCGAGTCGGGCACCGGCCGGATCACCGTGTGCTCGGGGTCGAATTCTGCGAAGGCGCGGGCGTCGGTCTCCGAGGACACCACGAACGCGAAGTCCTTCTCCAGGAACACCGACACCAGTAACGGTGACGCATGATCGGGATCGATCGAGCCGTCGTCGACGAACTCGCGGATGCCGCAGCGCTCCACCACGGTGTCGTGGTAGCGCTCGACCAGCTCGGCCTCGTCGACCAGTTCACCGGATTGCGTGTCATACCAACCCGGTTGCGGGTCGTCCTCCCAGCGAATCAACCCGGTGGTCCAGGCCAGCTCCAGGACGCCGGCCGCCGACAGCTCGTTGTCGACCTCTATTTCGAAGCGGGTGCGCGACGAGCCGTACGGGCCGAGTTCGGCGCCACCGACGATCACCACCAGGTCGGCCGGGTCGACGTCGAGGTCGGCCCACCGCGGTGGCGGCGCCGGGTGGTATCCGCGCGGCGGGGACGGCAGCGCGGCGATGGTGCCCTCGGCCGCGGTGTCGTCATCGGTCGTACCGTCGTCCGACGTGGCCTGCTCGCGCGCCTTGGCGGCCAATTCGGCCATGTCGAGTTTGGCATCGGCGAGCCCGCCGGTCAGGTCGGCCTTGATCGGGGCGCCGGCCGCGGCCACCTTGGACTCCACGTCGCACAGGTTCAGCAGCATCGCGGCCATCTCGTCGGTCGAGTAGGTGGTGACACCCGCCTCCTCGACGGCGCTGACGATGGCATCGTTGTGGCCCATCAGGCCGGTCCCGCGGGTCCAGCCGATCAGCGCGTGCGCCAGGCTGACTCGGGCCGCCCACGACGATTCGGCGTGCCAGCGGCTCACCAACGCGTCCAACGCGGACTTGGCCTCCCCGTAGGCGCCGTCGCCGCCGAACATGCCGCGGTTGGGCGAGCCCGGCAGGACCACGTGCAGCCGCGACGCGATGTCGCGCTCGGCGCCGATCTTCGACAGGCCGCCGATCAGCCGCTGCACGGCCCACAGCAGGACCTTCATCTCCATCTCCGAGCGCGAACCGGCCTCGGACAGGTCTCCCGCGACGCGCGGCGCCGCGAACGGGAACAGCAACGTCGGGGTCTGCGCGTCCTTGATGTGAATCGACTGCGGCCCAAGGCTTTCGGATTGCTCCGTGCCGACCCACTCGACCAGCGCGTCGATGTCGGAGTAGGAAGCCATGTTGGCCGCGACCACCCACAGCGCGGCGCCGTACCGGGCATGATCGCGGTACAGCCGGCGGTAGAACGCCAGCCGCTCATCGTCGAGCTTGGACGTCGTCGCGATGACGGTGGCGCCGCCGTCGAGCAGTCGAGCGACCACGGACGCCGCGATCGAACCCTTGGAAGCGCCCGTCACCACGGCGACTTCGCTGCGGTAGGGGCCCGGGTCCGGATTCTCGGCACCGGCGGCGATGCGGCCGTACAGCGACGCGTGGATCTGCCGGCCTGCGGCCAGCGACTTGCCCTGCCACCAGGTGGCCTGGGTGGCGACGACGTGGCCGGCACCCTCGAACCGCTCGGACAGTCGCACCCAGTCGGCGTCGATGTCGCCCTCGTCGGTCAGCCACAGCTTGACCAGGTCCTCGCGGGCGCTGGCCCACCGGTCGTCGAACAGAATGGCCTTCTTGGCATCGAACGCCGGTGCCACCAAACGTGGCCAGTCCGCGCCCAATTCGGCGCTGACCAGGTCGATGAGCTCGGCGTCGGTGGCCGCCGGCGACACGCTGACCGGGTCGTCGAGGCCAAGCTGGCCGAGCACCAGACGGGCCGCCGAGGCCAGCACGCCGTCGCGACCGGTGATCTGGTCGGTGAATTCGGAGAGCGCGGACGCGTCGATGGTCGCGCCGCCGCCACCGCCCGCCGACGGCAGGGCCACCGCAATGCCGCGGCGCGCGGCGACCGACGTGACCGCGGCGTCGACGACCTTGTCGACCGACGCGGCATCGGCCAGCGCCCCCTCGTGCAGGTGTCCCATGGCACCGCCGCGAACGCTGGTGCCCTCGCGGGTGCCCAGCGCGACCTCGACGGTGACGTGCTTGACCCAGCCGTCGCCGAGCTCCCAGGTCTTCTTGACCCGGTCGGCGATGGCGGCCGGCCGCTTGCCGGAGGGCCCCAGGACCGTGCGCAGCTGGTCGTTGATCGCGTCGGAAAGCACTGGGCCATAAGGCTTGTAGGTGCGGGCCAGTTTGGTGACCTGGGAGCGCAGCCCGGCCAGGTCGGCCTCGGCGGCGCCGTCGATGGCGCCCAGGTTCAGCTCCGAGCCGAGGTCCACCAGCAGCTGGTTGCGCCGCGAGGACGCGCCGTCGGTGATCGACTCGATGGAGTCCAGCTCCTCGATCTGGTCGATGCGCATCTTGGCCGACAGCGCGATCAGCGCCAGGGTGGCGTCGGCGGCGTCGAACACGATGTCATCTGGCCTCGGAGCACCTGACGGAGCCGCGGCGACGGCAGGGACGACATTGGACACGGGCGCACCGTCCGACGCGACCGCATCGGAATCCGCCACCGGGTCTTCTGCCTCGTCCTCGGGCTCGGGATCGGTGTCGGTGGCGAACAGCACGGCGGCATCGCGCTCGGCGTTGAGCACTTCCACTGTGCTGTGGGCATATTCGGGCAGCTTCAGGGTGTTGGTGGCCAGCCCGGCGACGGTCGGCGACGACTTCACACCGATCTCGACGAACCGCTCCACACCCAGGCCGCCCGCGGCCTCCTCGATGAACAGCAGGTCCTGAGTCTCGATCCAGCGGACCGGGCTGGCGAACTGCCACGCCAGCAGTTCGATCAACACCTTGCGGGCCATCTCACCCGGCCGGTCCCGGCGCCAGGTGTCGTAGTCGGCGAGGATCTCGTCGAGCGGCTCGGCGGGAACCAGATCCCGGATCTCCTGGATGAAGTCGCGATCCAGCGTGAACGGACGCGGCACCAGGTTGGGAATGTAGCGCCCGACAATGATTTCGGGATTCTTCTCGCGCGGCATGACCCGCTCCAGCGAGCGGCGGAATTCGGCCACCCCGACCCGCAGCACCCGCGAGTGGAACGGCACGTCGATCCCGGGCACCAGGATGAACGAGCGTCGGCCGCCGGTGATTTCGCGGCGACGTTCCACCTCGGCCTCCAGCGCGTCCAGGCCGCGGACCGTGCCGGCGATCGCGTACTGCGACCCGCGCAGGTTGAAGTTGACGATCTCCAGGAATTCCCCGGTGCGCTCGGCGATCTCGGCGACGAACGCCGGGACCTCCTCGTCGGGCAGATCGATCTGCGACGGGCGGATGGCAGCCAGCCGGTAGTTGGAACGACCCAGCTCGTCACGCGGCACGATGTCGTGCATCTTCGACCCGCGGTGAAACACCATCTCCAGCAGGGCTTCCAGCTCGTAGATGCCGGTCACGCAGGCCAGCGCGGTGTACTCGCCGACCGAGTGGCCGCATGCGATGGCGCCTTCGACGAAGGCGCCCTGCTCGCGCATTTCGGCGACCTGGGCGGCGGCCACGGTGGCCATCGCGACCTGGGTGAACTGCGTCAGGTAGAGCACGCCGTCCGGGTGGTGGTAGTGCACGCCGCTGGCGATGATGCTGGTCGGGTTGTCGCGCACCACGTGCAGCACCGAGAAGCCCAGCGTGTCGCGGGTGAACTTGTCGGCGCTGTCCCACACCTTGCGGGCCGCCTTGGACCGGGCTCGCACCTCCATGCCCATGCCCTTGTACTGGATGCCCTGGCCGGGGAACGCGTAGACCGTCTTGGGGGCGGCCAGCCGGGCGGTCGCCGACATCACCAGCTCCGATCCGACGCGCGCGGCGACCTCCAAAACCTCTGCGCCCTGGTCGATTCCGACGCGGTCCACGCGGAAGTCGACCTCGTCGCCGGGACGCACCATGCCCAGGAATCGCGCCGTCCAGCCGACCAACCGAGCCGGCGGCCGGGCCTGACCGTCGGTGGCGGTCACCGCGTGCTGCGCGGCGGCCGACAGCCACATGCCGTGCACGATCGGCGATTCCAGGCCCGCCAGCAGCGCGGCCGCGCGGTCGGTGTGGATGGGGTTGTGGTCTCCGGACACCATCGCGAACGGGCGCATGTCGACCGGCGCGTCCAGCGTGACATCGCGGCGGCGGCGCCGCGGGGTGTCGGTCGCGTTCTCCGATACCGCGCCCCCGGCCCGGACCGGATCGGTGAGCTCGGCCGCACCGGTGCGGCCAAGGATCGCGAAACGCTCGTCAAGGGTGGCGACGACTTCAGCCACGGATCCCTCGCCCGAGCTGATCGTCACCGAGACACGGACGACCCGGCCCATGTCCGTGTCGATGGCCCGCGAAGCCGTTGCGGCGATGGTCAATTGGGCCGGCTTGTTCGGAAGCTTGCCGACCACGTGGGCGGCGTGGTCCAGATGCACCAGGCTGAGCAGGCCCTCGACCACCGGCACGCCGGTGTCGGTGACCGCGGCACCGATCGCCGCGAAAACGGCCGGCCAGCACGGGCCGACGAGCGCGTCGGGCACGGTGGTCAGGCTGGGCGCCAGCGCCTGCCCGAAGGTGGCGGTGACCCCGGTGTGGTCGGCGATCCGCTCGGGGTCCCAGCCCACCGTCACGGTGGCCGTCCCGTCGGTGACCGCAGGCAGGAAGTCCGGCCCGTCGACACCGGCGGCGATCGCCAGGACCGCGCGCATGGCGGTGGTGGCGTCTTCCGTCGAGACGACCGGGGTGCCGCCGTCGATCGTGTTGGGGGGCAGGCCGAACGGAATGTCGACCCAGGCGCCGGACACCGGCACGCTCAGCACGACGCTGTCGCCGTTGACCTCGAGCCGCGCGCCGGTGGAAGAGTGTGTGGCGCGCCGGCTTTCGGGCCCATCATGAACCAGCCAGTCGCTGGGGTCGGCGATGCGGTGAACGGGGTTGGTCGCGGTGCGGCCGGCCCACTGCACGTCGGCGGCGTCGAGCACCACGGCCAGCGGCCCGGTCACGTCCGGGCGGCCACGGCGGCGCGACGTAACCGCTCGGGGCTCCGCCCCGGCGGCCAGCGCCTCGTCGATGGCGGCCTGCTCGAAGCGGTCCAGCAGCTCGCCCACGGGTTCGTCCATCCGGGTGATGCCGGCCACGGCCGCGGTGCCCGGGATGATGCACACCTGGTCGGCGTCGTAGCGGGCGTCGTGGGCCTGCCACAGCGAGTCGCTGCGCCACCAGCGGCGGACGTCCTTGTCGATGACCGGCACGAAGTTGACCGGCTTGCCCAGCGTCTTGCACAGCGTGACGAAGAACGGCACGTCGGCCGGGTGCAGCAGCACGGATTCGGCGTCGGGGTAGTGCGCGAGCAGGGTGGCGACGGCCTGGCCGGGCGTCTCCAGCAGCGCCGGATCGTTGAACAGGGTCTCGATCGGTCCGAAATCCTTTGCGTGCAAGCGCGCTTCGGCGCGCTGCAGCATCTGCTGGAATCGGTCGCGCCAGGTGTCGGCCAGCCAGGGGCTGCCGGGTGACGCGGTGTCGGCGGTCGAGTTGCCCTCGCCGATGGTCAGCTCGACGTAGCGCCGCAGCCATTGCAGGTAGGTCATCTCCGCGACATCGCCGAAGTACGGCTTGGCGGTGTTGGCCATCGCCGCGATGATCTCGTCGCGGCGCTCGGCGACCGCCTCGGCGTCACCGGCGACCTCGTCGAGCAGCCGGCCGCACCGGGAGGCGCTGTTGTCGATCTCGTGGATGTCGGCGCCGAGCTGGCTGCGGCTGGAAGCCATGCCGCCCTGGGCTTTTCCGGCACTGATCCACCGGTCGGTGCCTTGGGTTTCGACCAGCATCCGCTTGACCGACGGCGACGTGGTGGACTCCACGGTCGCCATTGCCGCCGTGCCGACCAGGATGCCGTCGATTGGCATCAACGGGAACCCGTAGGACTGCGCCCAGCGGCCGGACAAGTATTCGGCCGCCCGCTCGGGGGTGCCGATGCCACCGCCGACGCAGACGGTGATGTTGGGCCGGGACCGCAATTCGGAGTAGGTCGCCAGCAGCAGGTCGTCGAGGTCTTCCCACGAGTGGTGGCCGCCGGCACGCCCGCCCTCGATGTGCGCGATCACCGGCTTGGTGGGCACCTCGGTCGCGATGCGAATGACCGAGCGGATCTGCTCGACCGTGCCGGGCTTGAACACCACGTGGCTGATGCCGACGTCGTTGAGCTCGCCGATCAGCTCGACGGCTTCCTCCAGATCCGGGATGCCGGCGCTGATCACCAGGCCGTCGATCGCCGCACCGGACTGCCGGGCCTTCTGCACCAGCCGCTTGCCGCCGACCTGCAGCTTCCACAGGTACGGGTCGAGGAACAGCGCGTTGAACTGGTAGGTGCGTCCGGGCTCGAGCAGGCCGGCCAGCTCCTCGATGCGGTTGGCGAAGATCTCCTCGGTGACCTGGCCGCCGCCGGCCAGCTCGGCCCAGTGCCCGGAATTCGCCGCGGCGGCCACGATCTTGGCGTCGACGGTGGTCGGGGTCATGCCCGCGAGCAGGATCGGTGACCGTCCGGTCAGCCGGGTGAACTTCGTCGAAAGCTTGACCCTGCCGTCGGGCAGGCGGACCACGGTCGGGGCGTACGTCGACCAGGCCCGGGCCGCCTCGGGGGTGGCCCCGACGGTGAAGAGGTTGCGCTGACCGCCGCGCGTCGCCGCCGGCACGATGCCGACACCGAGGCCGCGGATCACCGGCGCGGTCAGCCGGGTGAGGATGTCGCCGGGGCCCAGATCGAGGATCCAGCGCGCGCCGGCTTGGTGAACGCGCGTGATCTCGTCGACCCAGTCGACGCCGTTGACCAGGATCGCCTCGGTCAATTTCCGGGCCAGCGCGACGTCCACGCCGACCTTCTCGGCCCAGCCACCGACGATGTCGATGCCGTCCGCCAGCCGCGGCGTGTGGAAACCGACCTCCACCCGCACCGGGTCGAAGACAGGGGCAAACACGTCGCCGCCGCGGATCTTGTTCTTACGCTCGGCCTCTTCCTTCTCCGAGAACTGCTGGCAATACAGCTCGAACCGAGACAGCTGCTCGGGCGTGCCGGTGATGACGACCGAGCGCCGGCCGTTGCGGATGGACAGCACCGGCGGCAACACGGTGCGGACGTCCTGGGCGAACTCCTCGAGCAACTGGCGGATGCGCTCGGGGTCGGCATTGGTCACCGACACCATCGGCGGGCGGTCGCCCAGCACGGAAATCCCCCGTCGGCGCGCGACCAGCGTCCCGGCCGCACCGATCAGCTGAGCCAGCGCCAGCAGCTCCGCGTCGCGGGCTCCCCCGGCCTTGAACGCCTCGACGGCGAGCACGCCCTGTGAGTGCCCGGCGACGGCCACCGGCGGCGTGGCGGCCCAATCCATGCCCTGCCGGGCAAGGGCGCGCCCGGCCGCCATCTGAGTGAGCAGCACGCCGGGTATCGACACCGCGGCCGACGTCAGATGCTTGTCCGACGGGATCGGATCCTCGGCCGCCAGCGCCCGCACCCAGCCCAGCGGCTGGAAACCGATCGGACGCACCACGACCAGTTCTTTTGCTACCGGCTCGAGCAGCAGCTCCACCTCGCCGACCAGCGTGGCCAACTCGGATTCGATCCCGGCCGACGACACCAGCTCCTCGAGGGTCTCCAGCCAGGCACTGCCCTGGCCGCCGAACGCGATTGCGTACGGCTCGCCGGCCCCCAGGCGGTCGACCAGAGCATGGGTGTGGTGCGGGCCAGCCCCGTCGCGGTCAGCGGACACCCGGTCGTGCTCGTGAATCGTCACCTTCTGTATCTCCCTGTATGCGTCTTTACGTCTCGGTTCGTTCGGCCGGTCCCGACGTGAGGGCCTGCCTCTACAACGTCGATTCAGCGTCGAATCACAGCCGGGAAACGGCTGGCCGGTGTGCTGTCAACGAACCGCCCCCCTGGACCGACACGGACAGAGCAGCGCGGCGGACTGCATCGGCTGTACTAAGGGTGTCATAAGGATCGGTGCCCTTTTCGCGTGTTCATCGGTTACTGGTGAGTTCTACGCACGGGTAACCGTGTCCTGGGTAACACCGGCTTGAACCGGCCGCGCGGGCGTGGCTGACAAACGTCCTGCATGCAGGTGGTTACGGTCCAGTAGCTATAACTGCGCTGATCAAGGCCCGATTGTTATGCAATCGTTATGTTAAAAAAATCAGACCGCTTACCGTGGGCTGACGCCGCGTCAGTCGGGTCGACACCGTCCGGGCGGCCCAGAAATGAGCGAACGAGTGTTTGCTAGAACTCGGGCCGTCGGGGGCTTCGGTCCGCGCTAGGCCCGCGCTAGGCCCGCCTTAGGCCCGTGCTAGGCCCACTGCCCGAATTGGGGCTTCACGATTTCGTTGACGTCCACCCCGACCCCACCGACGCTGCGCTTGTCGATCTCGACCTGGTGTAGATGGGCGGCGGGATGGGTGAAGCCCTTGGGTGAGCCCCAGTTGTGCTGCCAGAAGTACGAGCCCAACCCGTCGTGCACCGCCCAGTCGATCGTCTTGGAATTGGCGTAGACGCCGGTGCGCTCGTGGCCGATCACCGATTCCCAGGAGCGCAGATACGGCACGATCTGCTGTTTGTACTGGTCGTAGGAGGGGTCGTCGTCGATCGACGCGTAGATCGGGGCGTTCGCCGGACCGCCGGCGGCCGCGTGCAACGCCATCCCCCGCTGCGCGTGTTTCAGCCCCGCGCCGGCCCCGCCCAGCCAGTCGGCTGTGCTGCCCTTGCCGTACTGGTAGCAGGAGACGATCTTGAGCCCGTTGCTGCTCAGGTCACGGGCCTCGGTCACCTCAATCGGCTTGCCCAGCATCCAGTTGCCGCCCGGCCGACGGTCGGACACGTACCGGATGGATCCCACTGCCCCGGCGGCCCTGATCTGGCTGGCCGGGATGACGCCGGCGGCGTAGTCGAGCAGGGTGCCGAGCGACGCCGACGCCGGTGCGGCGCGCAGCGCCGACGCCGCGACGCCCAGCGCCAGGAGCCCGGGGGTCGCCCCGGCGAATTTGAGCACGTCGCGCCGCGAGACCGACACATGCCACAGGGTACGACACAAACACCGATTGCCTCATTAGACACCGCAGTCACATCTGAATCACATTGGCGCATCACGGGGCAGCACGATGACGCTCACGGCCTCCAGCCCGCGGCGCGCGGTCTGGCGCGCGATCTCGTCGATGAAGTGCGCGGCCGCGGGGTTGATCGATCCCGCCCAGGCCCGGAACCCCTGCACGATCACCGGGTCGCGCTCCAGCAGCGGTCGTACGCCGCGCAGAACGCTCACCACGTCGTCGGGCAGCGGGTCGGCGAGCTGCCCCTCGATCCAGCTGTGGGCGAGTCTCGTTGCGGCCTCGTCGTTTTCGCCCAACGCCACCACGTCGCCGGCGAGCTTGCGCAATCGGTCGAAGAGCTCCCGGCGTCCGGGCGTCTCGGCGAGCTGCGCCAGCAGCGTGCTGGCCGCCGGCGGCAGCACCATCTGGCCGAACAAGGGTGGCACCGGCAGCTCCCACTCATCGAACAGGTCGGCGTACATGGCGGCGACGGGTGCGGGCAGCGGGGCGCTGAGCCGCCCGATGACACCGATGCTGTCGCGATGGGTGGTCGCCAGCCTGCGCAGGATGTGTTCGTTGAGGTCCGCGCCGCGGCGGCCGGTGGCGGAATCGATAGCGGCGATCAGTTGATCCAGCCGATCCCGCTGGCACACCAGCAACGCGCGGTGCTCGTCGAGCAGATCGGCGAGCGTGGTCTGCCCGCCGCCGAGCAGCCGCTGAATGTCGCTGATGCTGACGCCGAGGCTTCGCATCAGGTCGATGCGCAACAGATCGAGCACCTGCTCGACATCGAAAACCCGATAGCCGTTGGACAGGTGTTCCGCGCGCAGCAGCCCGATTTTCTCGTAGTGGCGGATGCGGCCGGAGGCGATCCCGGTCAACGCCGTGACGTCGCCGATCAGCAACTGCTCAGCCACGCCTTGACCTTACAACCGTCGCAAGGTCTGTACTGGGCGCATGCACTCTGGAATGGGGCGAGACCAGCTCATCGACCTGACCCGGCGCGCGCTGAAGTTGGCGCGCGACAAGACGACCGACCTCGCGCCCACGCAGCGTCGGGTCGACGCCCGGGACTACACCTCGGTGCAGCGCCACAACCAGGACAGGGCCCTGCTGATGGCCAGCCCGCAGCTGGTCGGCTACGTCTCGGAGCTGCCCGGTCCCGGCGCGTACTGCACCAAGACGGTGATGGGGCGATCGATCCTGCTGACCAGGACATCGGACGGGTCGGTCAGGGCGTTCGACAATGTGTGCCTGCACCGCCAGTCGCAGGTGGTGACGGGGTGCGGCACCGCCAAGCGGTTCACCTGCCCGTACCACGCGTGGACGTATGACAACACCGGGCGGCTGGTCGGCGTTCCGGGCCGTGAGGGCTTCCCCGACACCGTCATCAAGGCCGACGGCCTGACCGAACTTCCGGCCACCGAGTTCGCCGGATTCCTTTGGGTGGCATTGGATCCCGTCGACAAGGGAGGGACCCTGGACGTGGCCGCGCACCTGGGTCCGCTGGCCGACGAGCTCGATTCGTGGGGCATCGGCCGCTGGTCCCCGCTGGGCGAGAAGGTTCTTGACTCCCCGATCAACTGGAAGCTGGCCGTCGACACCTTTTCGGAGAACTACCATTTCGCCACCGTGCATCGGCAGACCTTTGCCACCATCGCCCGCAGCAACTGCACGGTGTTCGACGCGTACGGCCCCCATCACCGATTGATCTTCCCGCTCACCACGATCCTGGAACTGGACAACGTTCCCGAGGCGCAGTGGGACCCGTTCCACAACATGGTGGTGATCTACGCGCTGTTCCCCAACATCGTGCTGTCCGTGACCATCGCCAACGGCGAGCTGTTCCGGATCTATCCCGGCGACCGGCCGGGTAGGTCGATCACCGTGCACCAGAACTCGACACCGCTGGACGTTTCGGAGGACTCGGTGGCCGCCGGTGCTCAGGCGGTCTTCGAATACGCCCACGGCACGGTGCGCGACGAGGATTACCGGCTGGTCGAGGGGTTGCAGGCCAACCTCGAGTCGGGCGCGCGCGATCACCTGTTGTTCGGGCGCAACGAACCGGGACTGCAGCATCGCCACATCGCCTGGGCCCAGGCGCTCGCCGGGACACCGTCAGTTGCCGCGAAGCTGTAATTTCGCAAAAAAGCGCGAGGAGACGCCTGCCAATTTACAGTCTCGGCCCGGATGGGCCATCAAGTCGCGTCCGACAGGACGGCGATCAGATCACCGAGAATGCTTGACAGCACGTCGTTTTCGACCGGAGGCAGTCCGGTCAACAACGCGACGGCCTCCCCTCGACGGTCCGCTTCCACCAGCGGTGCCAGCTGATCCACCGCGGCGCGCAGTTCCGGTGCGGCATCGTCGACGTTCGCGACGGTGGTGGCGAGCACCTCGACCAGCTCCCAATCCCGGTACAGCGCGAGCGAACGCTCGTTGAAGGCGAACCCGGTGACGGGTTCGCCCCACAGCGTTCCCCGATAGCGGTAGGGGCCCTCCATGTACTCGATCGGCAAGCCATGCGCCGGCGCCGGCACCAGCGGCTCCCCGCTGATGTCCAGTTGCAGTGCGGCGCAGGTGATCCGGTGCCGGTCGGGCATGTATCTCACCGGAGCTACCGGCGGCACCAGCGGCCGAACGGCCTCGGGCCAGCGGACGTAGCTGCTGACCGTGACCTCGAAGTCCTCGGCGCACTCGGGCGGCAACGCCGGGTCGGGATGGCTCGTCGTCACGCCGGTAAACGGCTGCAGCGCATTGTCTTTCGTGCGGTCGAACTGCCGCCAGATGCTCAGGTCGACACCGTTGTCGAAGTTGATGGTGCGCCATTCGTGGGACCTGGCCCGCGGGTCTCCCCCGGCTCCCCCGCCGCCGGCGTAGTGCGGGAACCACTGGCGGTCGACGTGCCCGCCGTCGCCGGAGACCTGCTCGACCACGTCGCCCCAGCGCAGGGTTCCGGTCATCGCCATCCCGGTCTGGAAATACGAGTACGTGTCGCTCTGGCCGAAGCAGACGATCTTTCCGTTGTAGGTCGACGCACCCACCGGAGTCGGTGCGCGCGTTGGGGTTACGGCCAGGTCGAGCCGCATCGGCCGCCCGGACCGGTCCTCGCCCACCAGGCTGACGCGGTAGGTGTAGGGCAGCAGCTTTCCGTCGTCGTCCCGGCATGTGGTCCACGACGCGGTGCCGGCGCCGCTGTGGTAGCCCAGGTCGAGGTAGCCGACGGCCATGTCCAGCTTGCGCTGCGCGCCGGGTGCCAGGTTGGCCGGCGGCATGTCGTAGTCCGTGTAGGTGCCGTAATCGGCGGTATCGAGGTCGAACAGCGCCATGGTGTAAAAGTCCGCGACCACGGTTCCACCGGGCCGGTTCTTGTTGAAGATCGTCAAGAACGCAAACGACCGGTCGGCCCCGGTGGCGTCGAGCCGGCCGGCGAGAAACCAGGTGTCGGACTCCTGGTCGGCGTGTTCGCCCTCGGCGGCCGGGAAATCCAGCTGGGCATCGCCGGGCACCAACCGGAATGGGTAACCGCGCCAATCGCTACTCATGTCGCGCTTGGTCTCCTTGGCTGACGGCGCAATCCTGCTTTTTTCGCTATGTTAGCGTGAATAGCGAAGTTGCAGTCACGTTCCCATCTGCATCCGCCCTTTCCTCAGGAAGTGTCCCGATGACACAGAATTCCGACCATCGTTCCTACGACGAGCTGTTCATCGGAGGGCAGTGGCGCAAGCCCGCCAACCCGCAGCAGCTCACCGTGATCTCCCCACACTCGGAAGAACCGGTCGGCCATGCCCAGGCGGCCGGACCCGAGGACGTCGACGCCGCCGTCGCCGCCGCGCGACACGCCTTCGACCACGGCCCGTGGCCGCGGATGACCCATGCCGAGCGGATGGCCAAGGTCGAGCAGCTCGCCGGAATCTACGCCGGGCACCTCGATGAGATGGCCGAGCTGATCACCGACGAGATGGGCTCCCCGCGCAGTTTCAGCCGGCTGGGTCAAGCGCCGGCCGCGGCGTCGCTGATCCATCTCGCGCTGGCAGCCGCGCGCGACTTTCCCTGGGCGGAGCGCCGCCAGGGTGTGCTCGGCGAAGTGCACCTGCGCAGGGCGCCGACCGGGGTGGTCGGGGCGATCGTGCCGTGGAACGTTCCGCAATTCTTGATCATGCCGAAGTTGATCCCGGCCCTGATCGCGGGTTGCACGGTGATCATCAAACCCGCGCCCGAAACACCCTTGGACGCTTTGTGGTTGGCCGAAATGATCGAGCAGCTCGGCCTGCCCGACGGGGTGGTGTCGGTGCTGCCCGGGGGGCCCGACGTCGGCGAGGCGCTGGTGCGCCATCCCGGTGTGGACAAGATCGCGTTCACCGGGTCCAGCACCGTGGGGCGCCGCATCGCCGCCCTGTGCGGCGAGCAGCTAAAAAGAGTGAGCCTGGAGCTGGGCGGCAAGTCGGCGGCGATCATTCTCGACGACGCCGACATCGACAAGACGGTGGCCGGCCTCAAAACCGCGGGCCTGATGAACAACGGCCAGGCCTGCGTCGCGCAGACCCGCATCCTGGTCAGCGAGCGACGCCACGACGAGCTCGTCGACGCACTGGCCGGCATGATGTCGGGCCTCAATGTCGGCGATCCGGCCGACGAGGCGACCGACATCGGACCCCTTGTCGCCCAACGACAACAGCGCCGGGTCCAGGACTACATCCGGTCCGGACAGCAGGAAGGCGCCCGCGTCGTCCTCGGCGGCGACGACAGCCCGGCCGAGCGCGGCTGGTACGTGCGGCCGACGTTGTTCACCGAAGCCACCAACGACATGCGCATCGCCCGGGAGGAGATTTT
This sequence comes from Mycobacterium sp. 852002-51057_SCH5723018, assembly GCF_001667035.1. Classification (GTDB taxonomy): domain Bacteria; phylum Actinomycetota; class Actinomycetes; order Mycobacteriales; family Mycobacteriaceae; genus Mycobacterium. The sequence goes on along the minus strand of NZ_LZIR01000027.1, from coordinate 8,512 downwards.
CGGGCCCGTCCTGACCGTGCTGCGCTATCGCGACGAGGACGACGCGATTCGGATCGCCAACGAGAGTGACTACGGTCTGGCCGGTTCGGTGTGGACCTCCGACATCGGCCACGGCCTGGAGGTGGCGGCCGGTGTCCGCACGGGCACCTACGGCATCAACATGTACACCCTCGACATCGGCGCCCCGTTCGGCGGCTTCAAGCAGTCGGGCATCGGGCGCGAGTTCGGCCCGGAGGGCCTGCACGAGTACGTCGAGCTGCAGACGGTGATCAGCAAGGGGAAGATGCCGCCGCTATGACTCCGGCCGCCATCCGGGATCGCGGCCCAGCCGCGCGAGAAGCCTTGCCTGCGCATCGGTCTCACCGCGCACCGGCACCGGTGCGCTGAACATTCCCGACGCGGTCAAGGCCTGCGGATCCGCGGGCAGGCCGGCGTAGAACCGCTCACACCACGCGGGGTCCAGCCGATCGTCGGCCCCCACCGCGCGGGCGAGGTCCCAGGTGTGCACCAGGACATCGCGGGTCAGGTTCGGTATCGGGGTGCGCGCATCCAGCCGTGCTACCGCGCCGGATTCGAAGGCCTCCGCCAGCGCGGCGTAGGTCAGGTGCCAGCGCGCCTGCGGATCGTCGCGCGGCCGGTTGGGCTTGAGCCCCAGGGGACGCAACACCAGCACGTCATGAAACCCGATGACATGCTCGAGCACTCCCCGGGCATCCCACGCGTCGCACGGGGAGCGGCGATCCCATTTGCCGTTCGCCGATCGAACCGCATCGCCGAACCGGCGGCACACCGCCAGGTGCAATAGCCCCACGCCATCAGCCCGGCCATCATCCATCGGGAAACTGCAGGGTGAGCTCGACCGGGCAGCACAGCACGCCGTGCTGATTGGTCACCTCGATCTGGATGTCGACCAGGCAGCGCGGCGGGTCCGCCGAGGTGTCCCGCCGCTTGGTCACCGCGCGGCCCCGGCCCACCATGGTGTCGCCGGCGTATACCGAGCCGGCCAGCCGCATCGAACGGCGCACCACGCGGGTGCCGGGGCCGGCCCAATCCGTCGCGACGCGGTCGGCGAACCCGGCAAGGTGCATGGTATTGACGTAAATCGTTGGGTTTCCCTGGCTTTGGGCGTAGACCGGATCGAAATGGCCCGGGAAATAGTCCCACGTCGCCCCGGCATTCTCCACGACTCGCTGGTAGTTGATGTGGTCGACCACTTCGGGGAGGTCGACGGGAACGGTGATCTCGTTCCAGTCGAGATCCTCACTGATCATGAGGAGCCGCCAGGTGTGAAGCGAAACAAGGTGTTTCGACAGGTGGCCACCACAGCCCCGTCTTGGCGGCGATACGTCTCCAGCGTTTCGACGAAGTGACCCACACCCAGCCTCGTACGCTTTTCCGGCGACACCGATACCAGCTCTTCGACGACCGTGAGCAGATCGCCCTCGACGATGGGCTGCACGAACTCGACGTCGTTGGCCGCGTTGATGAATGTGGTGCCGGGCAACGGTACTCGCAGCACGACCGACGCCGCCGGCGGCCTACCCGTCGGCTGCCACGGCGGCGGTATCAGCCATCCCATCAATAGGGCCGGCGGGGCGAGCAGGCCGCCCCATTTCTGGCGGGCGAATTCGACGTCCCAATATGACCGATTGCCGTCGTGGACCATCGCCGCGAACAATTGGATGCGTGCGCCGCTGACCGGTGTCGCCGCCGTCCGCGGCTCACTTTTCGCGCCGACCATGCGCAGCGCGTCTTCATAGGTGCCGAAGGCCAGCTGATAGCTGAGGTCGTGATCCACGTATCGGCGCGGCTCACATGACGAGAGGGTGCCGGCTCGGCACCGAATCCCATTTGAGGACGCGCGATGTGAAGTACCAGCCGCCACGCTCGTAGATCAGCGCGTCCCGGTACGTGCCGGTTGCCCGCAGGTTCGTGTCGCCGTACATGGCGGCGAAAAGCACTACGACACAACGCTGCGTCGCGTTCACCCCGTCGATGCTGATCTCGTGATCGACCGTGACCAAGCGCTGCCCATCCCCGCCGTCGAAGGCCGCGCGCAGGTCGGTGAACAGGTCACCATCGCGGGTGTAGCTGGCGCCGGAATGGCGGAAGGTGGCGATCCAGCGGTCGCGGTCGCCGTCGGAGTAGGCCCGATTGTGACGGGCGTCGAGGTCGAGGATCGCAGCCCGGCCCGTCGCGGCGTGGAGAAACTGCTCTTGCTGATACGTCAGGGACATCTTGGCACGCGGGCCTTTCTCGGAATTGATGGGAAAAATGGCTCATTAACCCTAACTTAACTTATCGGCTAACGACATAACCGTATTGTTCGCGATCCCAGGTGTCATCATTCAATCCCCGGGCGCGCAGCAAATCTTTACGTATCCGTCCAATGCCGTTCCTCGGGAGTTCATTCACCGTCTCGACGAATCTCGGCACGCAGAAGTAGGGCATCCGAGCCGCGCAGAAGTCGAGCAGCTCGGCGCAATCCAGCGTGGCCCCGGGGCGCAACGCGAGGACCACCAGGATGTCGTCTTCACCCAACTCGCTGGGCACCCCCACCGCCGCGGCCTCGGCCACCGCGGGATGGCGCATGACGACGGACTCCACTTCGACGGACGAGACGTTTTCGCCGCGTCTGCGCAACGCGTCCTTGACGCGGTCCACATATGTCAGGTTTTGATCGCCGTTTTCGTCGGCGTCGAGCCGGCCGAGGTCACCGGTGCGGAACCACTCCGGGTGCGGCTGCACCCGCGACCCTTCACCGACGTAGCCTTCGCTCATCACGTGCGGGTACTGAGCGCGGCACGCGATCTCTCCCACGACCCCGGCCGGCAGTGGATTTCCGTGCTCGTCGACGATGCGCACGTCGAAGTTGGGGTTTGGCCGACCCGATGTCCCCGGAACCCCGTCGTCGGCCACGCCCTTGACGGCGATTGGAAAGGCCTCGGTCATCCCGTACATCGTGACGATGCGGCAGCCGTAACGCTTTTCGATCGCGCGGTAGGAATCAGCGGCGATGGGAGCCGCGGAAATGAACCGCAGCGGCAGCCCGGAGTCGCGCGGATCTGCGGGCAGATTCTGCAGCATCGAAACCATCGCGCCGGCGCCGGCAAAGCCGATCGCCCCGCGGGCACGTATGTCGTCCCACACCTCGCCGGGATGAAACGCCTTGGCCAACACGGTTGTTCCGCCCACCAGCATGGGGGCCAGTACGCTGGGCGCCGCGCTCAGGTGGAAAAGCGGCATCGCCGTCCACAGCACCTCGCCCGGACGAAACTCCCACGCCGAGGCGGCGGTCGCGGCCACCGAGAACAGGTAATGCCACGTCGTGGCAACGGCTTTGGACGGGCCCGTGGTGCCCGATGTGTAGAACAATGATCCCACCTCGAACGGCCCGGCCGGGCTGCCCGCCGTGGGGCATTCGGCACCGCGCCGCAACACACCGCTCAGCGAATCATCTTGAACCACAACGCCCGTCACCGTTTCCAGCGCACTGGCGACCTCGTCGACGCGGGGCCGCCGCTCGGCATCGGTGAGAATGACCTTGGCCCGCGACAACCGGAGCGTGTGCAGCAGGAAGTCGCCCTTGTTCGCGGCATTCACCGCCGCGCTCACCGCGCCTATGCGCGCCGCACCCAGCCAGAAATAGACCCATTCCGGGCAAGTCGCGGTGAACAACGCCACAGAGTCACCGCGGCCGAGACCCAGATCGGACAGCATGTTCGCCGCCGCGCAGGAGCGCCGGCGCATCTGCTCGAAGGTCACGTCGACGCCGGCAATCGACATCATGACGCGGTCGGGATACTGCTCGGCCCGGCTGTCCAGCACTGCCGGGACGGTGAAGCCGTCGACCCCGAAATCGTTGGGCCCCAGGGGGCACATCAGACTTGGGAGGCCGCCGGGTCGGGCTCACCGTCGCCGGTGTAGCCGAAGTCGGAGGGTGACGGCTGCGGACCCGGGTAGAAGCGGTGCGCCCAGCGACGAAGGGCGGCATAGTCGTGCGCCTCTTCGGGTGCGAGGTTCGGCTTCTCCAGGTATTTCATGTTCTCCCAGGTGAAGAAGTCCTGTTTGATGACCTCTTGCTGCAGCGCCAGGAACCGGGCGGCGCGCCCGGTCGGGACGTCGCCGGCGTCACCGGGCTCGCGGACGGAAGCCTGGGTATAGAAGTAGTCGGTGTAGTCCTCGTCCACCGGCGTCTGGCCGGTGACTTGGATGGTGGCCACCAGTTCGCTGGGGAAGCGGACGATCCCCAACCCCAACGAGTAGTTGTCGTAGATGATCTTGGCGTCGACCGGGCCGTTGGGAGTCAGCCAGGTCGACGCGCGGCCGCCGCCGAAGTGGGCGTTGACGGTGGCGTGCAGGTGGTAACCGGATACCTCGAACGACGCGGTGGTGGCGGGATTGGCGGCCTTGTGCACGTATTGCACGTGGTACGGGTCGGCGGCGTTCTCGATGATCATCTGCGGGTGCACCTTGACCCGGTTGAGCATCTGGGTGTGCGGGTGCAGCGGGTAGTACTCGTTGGTTTCCAGCTCGGGCAGCACCGGCGGCTGCCAGTAGGGGGCGCGCCCGTGGCGCTCATGCCAGGCCAGGATGAAGCCGTACCACTCCATGCTCGGGTAGGTGCGGATGCGGACGTTGTTCTTGCAGCCGATCTTGCTGTAGGGAATCAGCGCGTTCGTGCCGTCACCGCGCCAGCGCCACCCGTGCCACGGGCACACGATGTTCTCGCCTTCCACGGTGCCGCCGACGCCCAGGTTGGCGCCCAGGTGCTGGCAGTAGGCCTCCATCACGTGCACCTGGCCGGACGCGGTGCGGAACAGCACCAGCTCTTCACCGAAGTAGTGCGCGCGCTTCACTTGGCCGGCGGCCAGGTCGGACCCGAAGGCGACGATGAACCAGCCGGTCGGGAACCGGTAGGTGGACAGCGCGATGCCGGACTGGCCGAACTCGCGTTCCGACGGATCTCCGGCGGAATCGGACGCCGGGTCCGAAATTGTATGGGTCACGAGCACTCCGCGGGTTCGACGACTGGGTCTATTTTTACTATCTTAAGCATTGAACGTCAACGCGGCACCAGGCAGGTCCGGACAGAGCGGGGTTTGAAGATGACGGTGGCGGTGGATCTGTCCGATTTTTCCTTGTGGCGCAACGGTTTTCCCGATGACCTGTTTGCCGCATTGCGAGCCGGCAGGCCGCTTTTCCGGCACGACCTGACACCCGGTGTCGCCAACACGGTCCAGCGCGCGTTCTGGGTGGCAACCAAGCACCGGCACGCGGTCCGGCTGCACCGTGATACCGATTCCTTCACCGCGGTCGACGGCCCGCTGATCCAGCCGGTCGGGATGTTCGCGTCGTATCCGACGATCATCAACATGGACCCACCGGCTCTGAACAAGCGCCGCAAGCTCATATCCCACGCGTTCAACCCGCGCGCGATAGCCAAGCTCGAGGATGGCATCCGAGCGCGCGCCGGGCGGCTGATCGACCATCTGCTCGACGAGGGCGGCGGCGACTGGATCGATGATGTCGCCGACACCCTGCCGATGGCGGTCATCGGCGACATCATCGGCATACCGGAACCCGACCGGCCGCGAATCTTCGACGGGTTGGACCGCATCCTGGAAGCCAACTCGTCGGAGGCGCGGCCGAGCCGGCAGGACTATACCGACCTCTACGCCGCCATTTTCGGGTACGCGATGGAGCTCACCGCCGAGAGGCGGCGCAATCCGGCCGACGACATCTGGAGCACCCTGGCGTCCGCGGTGATCACCGGCGAGGACGGTGAGCAATTCAGCCTGCCCGCCAACGAACTCGAGTTCTTCTTTTTCGTGCTGGCGTTTGCCGGCAGCGACACCACCAAGAACGCGTTGGCCATCGGGCTGCAGGCGTTCGTCGAGAACCCCGAACAGATCGAGCGGTACCGGGCAGAGGAAGCGGTGCGGGCCAAGGCGGTCGAGGAGGTGTTGCGCTGGGCGTCACCGGTGGCCTACTGGACGCGCACCACCAAGGTGGACGTCGAGATGGACGGCCAGCACATCCCCCGGGGCGAGCGGGTGGTGTCGACGCTGCGCTCGGCCAACCGCGACGAGGAGGTGTTCTCCTCGCCGTTCACCTTCGACATCGGGCGCCACCCGAACCCTCACGTGACCTTCGGCGGCGGCGGACCGCATCACTGCCTGGGCGCCATGCTCGCGCGCGCCGAACTCCGCGCGGTGTTCGATGAACTGCTGCTGCGATGCGACAACATCGCCCTCGGTCCCGCTAAGGCGGCCTACCCGAACCTGACCACCAACATGTCGATCTACGACGAGATGGCGATCTCGCTCACCGAGCGGCGATAGGTCAGTCGCGTAGCCGCAGCGCGGCCTTGGGGCACTGATCCACCGCAGCGCGCACGTCGATCTCCAGCCGCGGCGGCACGGGGCCGTCCGCGATCTGCACCACGTCGGCATCGCCGAGTTCGAATACCTCCGGTGCAAGCGATTCGCAGAAGCCGTTGGCCTCGCACAGGTTCTCGTCGACCGTCACACGCATCAGATGCCCTCCTAACCCTTATTTTCTGAGGCCCGCCGGACGGGTCCCGATCACCCCGCCGGTTGCAAGGGACGCCAGCTCTTCATCGGTCAGCCCGCACCGATCGCGCAGTATTTCTTCATTGTGCTCGCCCAACCTCGGCGGCGGCCGCAGCAGCCACCGATCCTGGCCGGCCAGTCTGGCGAAGGGCGGGCAGGGATAAAGTCCGGCGCCCGTGCTCGGGTGGTGCAGGGTCTCGAAGAACCCGCGGTCGCGCAGTTGCGGGTTCTCGGTGACCAGAGACGGCGACACCACGGGCGCGGCGGGAATGCCGGCGCCGGCCAATCGCTCCACCGCCGCGTCGAGCGCCTGCCCGGCGAACCAATCCCCCAGCCGGCGATCGATGTCGTCGGCTCGGTCCCGCCGGCCGGCGACGGTGGCCAGGCTCTCGTCACACCAGGCGGGCCTGCCCATCAGGTCGACCAGCGCGCGCCACTGCCCGTCCTCGCGCACGGTGACCGCGATCCAGTCGTCCTCCCCGGCGCAGCGGTACAGGTTCTGGATCGAGTCGGGGTGACCGCGGTTGCCCCGCCGGCTCAGCGTCGCACCGAAGACCTCGGATTCGATCGCCTGGATCGCGGTGGCGTTCAGCACCGTTTCGAGCATCGGCAGCTCGACGAGTTGGCCCGACCCGGTGCGGTCGGCGAAGTCCAGCGCGGCCAGCACGGCGAACGCGGCGTGCACGCCGGCCAGCGGATCGCAGGCCCCCCGCGGCGCCACCGGCGGGGCCTCCGGAAGCCCGGTCACCCAGGCCAGCCCGGCGATTTGCTCCATGGTGGGCGCGAATCCGACCCGTTCGCGCCACGGACCGTCCAGCCCGAACGCCGGCATCCGCGCGACGACGAGCTTGGGGTTGGCCTTCAGCAGGACGTCGGCGGTGAGCCCGAACTGGTCCATCACCCGCGGGGAGAAGTTCTCGATCACGATGTCGGCGCCGGCCGCAAGCTCCATGAACAGGCGCCGACCCTCGTCGGAGCCCAAATCCAGTGTGACGGAACGCTTGTTGGTGTTCATCGCCTGGAATACCCAGCCGTACTCCCACCAGTCGTCGACATCGGTGCGCATCCCGCCCGAGTATCGAATTCCGTCGGGACGCTGGATCGACTCCACCTTGATGACGTCGGCGCCGAACGCGGCCAAGAGATGCGTGGCGGCGGGCCCGGCCCAAAACGCCGTCAGGTCGACGATGTGCACCCCTGCTAGGGGCGGCTGCGGTGGTGCCAGCTCCGACCCGTATTCGCTTCTGGACCAAGGTGTTTCGTTGTCATCCGCACCGATCCTCGGGGTGCCGCCCGGCGTGGCTGGCGCGCACGCCGACATGAGCCACGGCGGACGCGGCTGCTGAAAGCCGGCCGGGTTGCCGATGAACACCCGGCGCTGCCGCGCGTACTCCATCTCTCGGATGGTGGACCCGTTGCCCAGGGCCGCGATCGGCAACCGGAACAGTTGCCCCAGCTCGACGATCTCGGCGACGGTCCGTTCGGCCAGCCACGGATGGATCTGCTCACGGATCAGGTCGCGGTATTCCCATCGGCCGATCTGGAAACGCAGCTGTTCGATCTGCTCCAGCTGGGGGCACTCGACCATCGCGCAAAAGTCGAGCCATTGCTGACCGGTGACCATGGTGATGCCGACGTAGCCGTCCTTGGCCGGCTCGATCGAGGGCACCTCCAGGGTGCGGCGGACCGGCGGCACCCGCAGCAGCGCCGAATGCAGCCATTCGCTGCTCTGCATGGCGGTCATCGCCTCGAGCATGGACAGGTCGAGGTGCTCGCCGGGGCCGCCGCGCTCGACGCGGCGGCGCACCGCCAGCGCCCCGAACGCGGCGTACACCCCGCCCATGTACTCCCCCAGGTCGCCGCCCCTGCGTCTCGGGGGGCCCCCCGGCTCGCCCCCCAAGCCCGGCGCGCCCCCCCCCGCCTGCCCCGGGGACACC
>NZ_LZIR01000026.1 GCF_001667035.1 Mycobacterium sp. 852002-51057_SCH5723018 | reverse complement strand
GGGGATCAGCACCGGTAACGGCTTCGCCGGCGGCCTTCAGTTCACGTCGAGCACCTGGCACGCCAACGGCGGCGCGGCAGGCGTGTCAACCGGCGCCAAAGCGTCCGGAACCGCGGCCGGCGGGGGAACGTTGGGGTCGAAGCCGACGGGCGCCGCCGGCGGGGCGTCCGGCGCCGGGGCCGGGGGCACGTCCGGGGCGAACCCGGCCGGGGGAACGTTCGGGTCAAAGCCCATCGGCTCCGCGCTGGCGGTGGCGGATGGCACCGTCACCAGCGTTCCTGTGATCGCGGCGAGGATGAGCGTCTTGCGGACGTTCTTCAAATTTCTTCCTTTCGCGGTGCGCGCGCCAAAGCAAGCCCACGGCAGTGGGCTGGGGTGCTTGATTGGTGCGGAATAGCTGCTCTGGGACGTGCCGTCTCGTTCGGGCACGACAGCGGCGGGCTGGATCTGCCCGGCGGGGCATTGCCCCGGGCCGCGGGGCGGCCTATGCCGCCCGCAGCCCCGCTCGCACGCGGGTCCGTGGATTCAATTTTCGGTTACTTCTCCGTTAACCCGTTTCGGGCTACCAGGGACCGTACGAAACCGAACGGCATTCGTCATCTCGGCAAATTGGATATCTCGGTTCCATCACGAGCGGATTACGCCACGATCCCATCGCCGTTATTCCAGGTCAGCCGCGCGTTTTCGGCAAGTGCCCAGCCGCGGTGATACCAACCAAATCGTGAGCCGAATCACGCACATATTGTGAACTGGCACACGTTTGAGGCCGCGCGCATCCTTGTGATTCGCCCACATCCGTGCGCATCGCGCGTCCGCGGGGCCGGTGCACCCTACAGCAAGGTGCGCCGCAACGAATCACGACACGCCGCGTCCCCGTCGGAACGGTAACGCCGTCGAAAACGCTGTGGTGCAATGGCTTCCGGCTCAGCGCGGGCGACCGGGGCAGTCACGTTCCGTTTGCGGGCCGCCATGCGAACCGTACGACCGCGCCGCATCGGATCCCGCTCTGCCGCAGACCATTTCGACCGCCAGTGGGCTTCCGTCGATTTCACCCGGTCTGGCCGACGCCGGCGTGGTGCGGGCCGCATCCGCGCGCTTCGCCCATACGCCGCACACCAACACATTTCATTGCCTCGACAGTCGGTCGAAGCCGAGATCGCCGGTCCACCAAGGAGATACGCGACGCTCCAGCACGGCGCGCCTCGACAGCACGACAAGATCGGTGGTTTGCAATTCGATTGGCGTCAAAAAGAATGGCCGAAATTGCCGCAACGTGGCCGGCTTGAACTTTTACATAAAGTTTATAAAGCGGCTTTTCGGCCGAATTCAGCCGCCGGGTCGCACGAGAGCGCGCAGGTCGGCGTCCGTGTTGACGTTGGTCAGCGGCCGCGAATCCGGCAGCACAATCTGCTGGGCATCGGAGGCGTCGATCAGGGCGCTCATTCTGCGCTCGCCGGCGGCGACCAGCGCCTTGATCCGGTCGGCCAGATCGGTGCGGTACACCGCGGCAAGGTAGTGGCTGCGGCCGTCCCACGGCAACACCACTTCGGCGTTGGTCTCCACCGCGAGGCGGACCAGGTCATCGATCAGTTCGACTGTGAGAAGCGGCATGTCGACGGCGCAGACGAAGGCGAACCGGGCGCCCCCCTCCGCCGCGGCGCGCAGGCCTCTGCCGGCCGCCGGCAGCGGCCCCAGACCGCGCACCTCGTCGCGCACGATGCGAGCGTTCAACGCGGGCAACGGTTGTCCCGGGGCGGCCACGACGAAAATCGGCTCGCAGCGCTGCCCCACGATGTCGACGACGTACTCGGCCATGGTGGTGGCCCCGGCGGGGCCCGGCAGGGTGGCCTTGTCGCGGCCCATGCGCCGGGATTCGCCCCCAGCGAGCACTACCCCGGCCAGCAACCCGGCCTGTTCTGAGTCGGGCGTGAGTTCGGCCACGTCAGTCGACGGTCCAGGTGTCGCGCCCGCGCAGCAGCGATTGCAAAGCGGCGGAGTCGAACGGCTTGGACGACCGGGCGGCGCGGACCTGCGAGCGGGCCGCGTCGTCGTAGGTGGGCCGCTTGATGTCGCGGAAGATGCCCAGCACCGTGTGGTCGAGATTCTGGTCGGAAAGCCGGGACAGCGCGAACGCATAGGCCGAATCATCGGCGTGCGCGTCGTGCACGACGATCTCCTCGACGGCCACATCGGCGGTCTTGGCGACCTCCAGGCTGAAGCCCGACTTGACCACGCAGTATTCGCCGTTAGCGCCGAACACTATTGGCTCGCCGTGTCGCACGTTGATCACCCGCTCCTCGGCGCCCTCCTTGCGCAGCGCATCGAAAGAGCCGTCGTTGAAAATCGGGCAGTCCTGCAGGATTTCGACCACCGCGGCGCCCCGGTGCTCGGCGGCGCCGCGCAGCACCTCAGTCAGGCCGGCGCGGTCGGAATCCAGCGCGCGACCGACGAAGGTCGCCTCGGCGCCCAGTGAAAGTGACACCGGGTTGAACGGGTGGTCCAGCGAGCCCATCGGCGTTGACTTGGTGACCTTGCCGACCTCAGACGTCGGCGAGTACTGGCCCTTGGTCAGCCCGTAAATCCGGTTGTTGAACAGCAGGATCGTGATGTTGACGTTGCGGCGCAGCGCGTGGATCAGGTGGTTGCCACCGATCGACAGCGCGTCACCGTCGCCGGTGACAACCCACACCGACAGGTCCTCGCGGGACAGCGCCAGACCGGTCGCGATGGCCGGCGCGCGGCCGTGGATCGAGTGGAACCCGTAGGTCTCCAGGTAATAGGGGAACCGGCTCGAGCAGCCGATGCCGCTGACGAAGACGATGTTCTCGCGGCGTAACCCCAGGTCCGGCAGGAAGTTGCGGATGGTGTTGAGGATTACGTAATCACCGCAGCCGGGGCACCAACGGACCTCCTGGTCGCTGGTGAAGTCCTTGGCCTTCTGCGGCTTGTCCTCTGGAGATACCGTCGGCACGCCGTCGTTCTTGGCCAACCTCGGACTTACACCGAGGTCCGTGCCTACCAAATTGCCTACCACGTCGGTCATTCGATCGCTCCCGCTCCAACGGTTGCCGCCGACATTCTGGCGACCATCGCTTTGTCTTGCTCAATTTCGGCCAGCGTCCCGCCGAGCGCGGCGCGGATGAGGCGCCCGATCTCGTCGGCGAGGAACGCGACCCCCTGCACCTTGGTGACGGATTGCACGTCGACCAGGTACTTCCCGCGCAGCACCAGCGCCAGTTGCCCGAGGTTCATCTCCGGGCAGACCACCTGCGGGTAGCGCCGCAGCACGTCGCCCAGGTTGGCCGGGAACGGGCTGAGGTGGCGCAGGTGGGCGTGGGCGATCTTGATGCCCTTGCGACGCGCCCGCCGGCACGCTTCGCCGATCGGCCCGTAGGAGCTGCCCCACCCGATGAGCAGCAGTTCGGCGTCTCCGGTCGGATCGTCGACTTCCAGGTCGGGCACCTCGATGCCGTCGATCTTGGCCTGGCGCAACCGGACCATCAGGTCGTGGTTGACCGGCTCGTAGGAGATGTTGCCCGAGCCGTTCGCCGCTTCCAGGCCCCCGATGCGGTGCTCCAGCCCGGGGGTGCCGGGAACCGCGAATTGGCGGGCGAGGGTTTCCGGGTCGCGGTTGTAGGGCTGGAATGGTTCGTCCGGCTTGGCGAAGGTGTGCCTGATGGGCCGCAGCGTGCCGATGTCGGGGATGCGCCACGGCTCAGAGCCGTTGGCGATTGCGCCGTCGGACAACACGATCACCGGGGTGTGATACGACACCGCGATGCGCGCGGCTTCCAGCGCCGTCTCGAAGCAGTCGGACGGCGAGCGCGGCGCCAGCACCGCCACCGGCGACTCCCCGTTGCGGCCGTACAACGCCTGCAGCAGGTCGGCCTGCTCGGTTTTGGTGGGCAACCCGGTCGAGGGGCCGCCCCGCTGCACGTCGATGACCAGCAACGGCAGCTCGGTCATCACGGCGAGGCCGAGCGCCTCGGACTTCAGCGAAATGCCCGGCCCGGATGTGCTGGTGACCCCGAGGGCGCCACCGTAGGAGGCGCCGATCGCCGCGCAGATGCCGCCGATTTCGTCCTCCGCCTGGAAGGTGATGACGTTGAAGTTCTTGTGCTTGGACAGCTCGTGCAGGATGTCGGAGGCAGGGGTGATCGGGTAGCTGCCGAGCACGACCTGAATGCCGGCGAGCTGACCGGCCGCGACGATGCCGTAGGACAGCGCGGTGTTACCGGAGACCTGCCGGTATTCGCCGGCCGGCAGGGTCGCCCGCGACACCTCGTACGTGGTGCCGAACGCCTCGGTCGTTTCGCCGTAATTCCAGCCCGCCTTGAGCGCGAGCACGTTGGCTTCCGCGATTTCGGGCTTGCGGGCGAACTTCTCGCGGATGAACCTCTCGCTGGTTTCGATGGGCCGCCCGTACATCCACGACAGAAGGCCAAGGGCGAACATGTTTTTGGCGCGTTGGCCGTCTTTCTTCGACGCGCCGATCGACTCGACGGCGCCGAGCGTCAGTGTGGTCATCGCGACGGAATGCACGACGTAGTCGTCCAGCTCGTCGGACTCCAGCGGGTTGGTTACGTACCCCACCTTGGTCAGGTTGCGCTTGGTGAACTCGTCGGAATTCGCGATCACCATGCCGCCGCGCGGCAGGTCACCGATGTTGGCCTTGAGCGCCGCCGGGTTCATGGCGACCAGGACGTCGGGACGGTCGCCGGCGGTCAGGATGTCGTAGTCGGCGATTTGAATCTGGAAGGACGAGACCCCGGGCAATGTGCCTGCGGGGGCGCGTATCTCGGCGGGGTAGTTCGGCTGGGTGGCCAGGTCGTTGCCGAAAAGCGCCGCCTCCGATGTGAACCGGTCGCCGGTCAGCTGCATACCGTCGCCGGAGTCCCCGGCGAATCGAATGACGACCTGTTCCAGGCGCTGTCGTTCGGCTCCGTTGCGCGAGGGTGCCCCATTGCCAGAGGAGCCATCGTGAGAATCAGAGCCGGCTCCGCTGCCGATCGGATCCACGTCTCCGCCTTCCATTCGTTAAACCCGGATAGGCACTCCGCTGGAGCTTGAGGTTACGCGCCGATTAGGCGACTCCCGCGCCCGCGAGCTTGTGTGTCACTAGTAGTACCAATTATGGCACTTCTCTAAGGGGTGTATGAGCGTCTCCGCCGCATTACATGTACCGAATTTATTGTAAAAAGCCGAAGTCAGGGCCGGGATGGCGGCGTGGAAAGTCCCGAACTGTGTTGTTGGTCACGTTCGCAGCTGTGACCTGCTGCGCAGCCCACTCGGCGCCCGCGCCGACCAAGGCGCGGAACGCGCCGGGTCTAGTCAAAGCGACAGGCGGCCCTTCCCGCCGTCATCGCCGAGGTGTCAGGCGGTCTTGTCGCGGCGCTCGCTGCGCGACGGCTTGCGCGGCACGATGGTCGGCAGCACGTTGTCCTGCACGGTCTCCTTGGTCACCACGACCTTGGCGACGTCGTCGCGGCTCGGGATGTCATACATCACCGGCAGCAGGACTTCTTCCATGATCGCCCGCAGGCCACGGGCGCCGGTGCCGCGGTGGATGGCCTGCTCGGCGATGGCCTCCAGCGCGTCGTCGGTGAACTCCAGCTCGACGCCGTCCATTTCGAAGAGCCGCGTGTACTGCTTGACCAGAGCGTTCTTCGGCTCGGACAGGATCTTGACCAACGACTCCATATCCAGGTTGGTCACCGAGGCGACCACCGGGAGCCGCCCGATGAACTCGGGGATCAAGCCGAACTTGATCAGGTCCTCGGGCATCACTTCGGCGAAGTGGTCGGTGGTGTCGATCTCGGCCTTGGAGCGGACCTCGGCGCCGAAGCCCAAACCGCGCTTGCCGACGCGCTCGTAGATGATCTTTTCCAGCCCGGCGAACGCGCCAGCGACGATGAACAGCACGTTGGTGGTGTCGATCTGGATGAACTCTTGGTGCGGGTGCTTGCGGCCGCCCTGCGGCGGAACCGAGGCCTGGGTGCCCTCCAGGATCTTCAGCAGGGCCTGCTGAACTCCCTCGCCCGAGACGTCGCGGGTGATCGACGGGTTCTCGCTCTTGCGGGCGATCTTGTCGACCTCGTCGATGTAGATGATGCCGGTCTCGGCGCGCTTGACGTCGTAGTCGGCGGCCTGGATGAGCTTGAGCAGGATGTTCTCGACGTCCTCTCCGACGTAGCCGGCCTCGGTCAGCGCGGTGGCGTCGGCGATGGCGAATGGCACGTTGAGCATCTTGGCCAGCGTCTGCGCCAGGTAGGTCTTGCCGCAGCCGGTGGGGCCGAGCATCAAGATGTTGGACTTGGTTAGCTCGACAGGCTCGGAGCGGGAATCGCGGCCCTTCTCGCCGGCCTGGATCCGCTTGTAGTGGTTGTAGACCGCGACGGCCAGCGTCCGCTTGGCGGTGTCCTGGCCGATGACGTATCCCTCGAGGAACTCGCGGATCTCCGCTGGCTTGGGCAGCTCGTCGAGCTTGACGTCGTCGGCGTCGGCCAGTTCCTCTTCGATGATCTCGTTACAGAGATCGATGCACTCATCGCAAATGTAGACACCGGGTCCAGCAATGAGTTTTTTGACTTGCTTCTGGCTCTTCCCGCAGAATGAGCACTTCAGCAGGTCACCGCCGTCTCCGATGCGTGCCATGGTGCTGAGGGCCTACTTCCTTTTCGCCGTTCGTCTTGCTTTGCCGCATGTAATCCCCGACGCTACCCGCTTGCTCGGGCCGGACGCGACCATTAAGCCGAATCGCGTCGTTGATATTCGCGGGAGTTCGTATGGGACATTCATGCCTGTTCGTGTCTGAATGAAACATATAGGCAGACGGCGTCCGTCACTCACCGAGACGCGCATTCCGTGTCTTTGGCGTGTCGCGGTCGTAACTCGACCGACGCAGACCACCAAGCAACAACCCTACAGTGACGAGGTGGGATCGGCTCTTTGCGGCGAATCGACGCTGATCAACGACGGCGGCCTGGCCACCGAGCTCGAAGCGCGCGGCCATGACCTATCCGATCCACTCTGGTCCGCCAGGCTGCTAGCGGACGACCCGCACCAGATCCTCGCCGTGCACGCCGCGTACTTTCGCGCCGGCGCCACCGTCGCGACGACGGCCAGCTATCAGGCATCGTTCGAAGGCTTTGCGGCCCGCGGCATCGGCCGGCACGAAGCCACCCGGCTGCTTCGCCGCAGCGTCGAGCTGGCCCTGGCCGCGCGCGAGGGAGCCGGCGGGGCGGAACTCCGCGTCGCAGCGTCGGTCGGCCCGTACGGCGCGGCGCTGGCCGACGGATCGGAATACCGCGGCCGATACGGGCTTTCCGTCGCGGCGCTGATGCGGTGGCACCGGCCCCGCCTGGAGGTCCTGGCCGACGCGGGCGCGGACGTGCTCGCCCTGGAGACCGTGCCCGACGTCGACGAGGCCGAGGCGCTGGTGAACCTGGTTCGTTCGGTCGGGGTTCCGGCCTGGCTGAGCTACACGGTCGACGGGACCAAGACCCGCGCCGGGCAGCCGTTGGCCGACGCGTTCGAGGTGGCCGCCGGGGTCGGCGACATCGTGGCTATCGGCGTCAACTGCTGCGCGCCCGACGACGTGCTACCCGCGATCGACATCGCCCGGGCGGTGGGCAAGCCGGTGGTCGTCTATCCGAACAGCGGCGAGCGGTGGGACGATCGGCGCCGCGCCTGGACCGGTTCGCCGCGGTTTTCCGCGCGGCTGGCGAAGCAGTGGGTCGCGGCCGGGGCGCGCATCGTCGGCGGCTGCTGCCGAGTGGGGCCCGCCGATATCGGCGAAGTGGCGAGGGCGCTTTCACCGAACCTGTAAATCCGCAGCGCGTTACTCCGCACTTTCCCTGCAGGGTTACCGCCTCGGCGAGATGTCAGGCCGTCTGCGCCGAAAGTTTCCGGTACTCCAGGACGGTGTCGATGATCCCGTAGTCCTTGGCCTCTTCGGCGGTGAGGATCTTGTCGCGGTCGGTGTCCTTGCGGATGACCGATGCGTCCTTGCCGGTGTGGCGGGCCAGTGTGGTCTCCATCAGGGTGCGCATCCGCTCGATCTCGGCGGCCTGGATCTCCAGGTCGGAGAACTGACCCTGGATCACGCCGGACAGCGACGGCTGGTGGATCAGCACCCGCGCATTGGGCAGCGCCATCCGCTTGCCCGGCGTCCCGGCGGCCAGCAGCACCGCCGCCGCCGAGGCGGCCTGACCCAGGCACACCGTCTGGATGTCGGCGCGCACGTACTGCATGGTGTCGTAGATCGCCATCAGCGAGGTGAAGCCGCCACCGGGCGAGTTGATGTACATGGTGATGTCGCGGTCGGGGTCCAGGGACTCCAGCACCAGCAGCTGGGCCATGATGTCGTTCGCCGACGCGTCGTCGACCTGCACGCCGAGGAAGATGATGCGTTCCTCGAACAGCTTGTTGTAAGGGTTGGACTCCTTGACGCCGAAGCTGGAGTGCTCGATGAACGACGGCAGGATGTAGCGCGCCTGGGGCTGGATCTCGGGGTGCTGAGTGCTCACTGGGCTTCTCCATTGGTGATGTGGGCGGCGCGGGTGATGATGTGGTCGACGAACCCGTATTCCAGGGCCTCCTGGGCGGTGAACCAACGGTCGCGGTCGGAGTCCGCCTCGATGCGTTCGATCGGCTGGCCGGTGAATTCGGCGTTGAGCCGGAACATCTCCTTCTTGATGACGGCGAACTGCTCGGCCTGGATGGCGATGTCGGCCGCGCTGCCGGTCACCCCGCCCAGGGGCTGATGCATCAGGATGCGGGCGTGCGGCAGCGCGTATCGCTTGCCCTTGGTGCCCGCCGCCAACAGGAACTCGCCCATCGAGGCCGCCATGCCCATCGCGTAGGTGGCGATGTCGCAGGGCGCCAGGACCATGGTGTCGTAGATCGCCATGCCGGCGCTGATCGATCCACCCGGGGAGTTGATGTAGAGCGAGATGTCCCTTTCGGCGTCCTCGGCGGCGAGCAGCAGGATCTGCGCGCACAGCCGGTTGGCGATTTCGTCGCTGACCTCCGAACCCAGGAAGATGATGCGCTCGGACAGCAAGCGCTCATAGACCGAGTCCGTGAGGTTGAGACCCTGCGAGGGCGCGCGCATGTCAGTCACGACTGGATTACCTGCTTTCTCGAGTTCTTCTATGCTCCGACCCTAACCAACCAACCCGACTGTTTGGCGGCCACGCACCCGTGAAATGGGCGCTTTCGCTCACAGCGTCAAGGGCGGTCACTTCACTTCGGCGTCGGAGGCGTCCTCGTCCGCCTGATCGGTGGCCTCGGGCGCCTCGTCGGTGTCCTCGGTGTCCTCGGTGTCCTCTATGTCTTCTATGTCCTGGGTCTCCTCAGCCTCGCCGACCGGCTCGGTCTCCTCACCCTCGCCGAAGAACTCACTCGTGTCGATCGTGGTTCCCTCGGTGTCGGTGACCGTGGCCGCCTGCACCGCGGCGGCGATGGCCAGCCCGCGTCGCACGTCGGCGAACATGGCCGGCAGCTGGTTGTTCTCCTGCAGATAGCCAAACAGCTGCTGCGGCTCGATGCCGTACTGCCGCGACGTCGCCACCAGCCGTTCGGTCAGGTCGTCCTGGCCGACCTGCACGTTCAGCTCGTCGGCCAGCGAGTCAAGCAACAGCTGCCTCTTGACGTCCGCCTCCGCGGCATTCTGCGCGTCGACCTCGAACTGCTGGCGCGACTTGCCCTGCTCGCGGAGGGCCTCGGCGAACTTGGCCTCGTCGTGCTCGAAGCTGTGCAGCGCATTGTGTATGGCGGTGTCGACCTGGGCCTTGACGACCGCCTCGGGCAGCGGCACCTCGACCCGCTCGAGCAGCGCGTCGATGGTGGCGTCGCGGATCTGCTCGGCCTGCTGAGCGCGCTTGGCCTGACGCACCTGGTCGCGGAGGTTGGACCGCAGCTCATCGATTGTGTCGAATTCGCTTGCCATCTGGGCGAATTCGTCGTTGAGCTCCTCTAGTTTACGTGCCTTGATCGACCTGACGGTGGCGGTGACCTGCGCGTCCTTGCCGGCGTATTCGCCGGCCGCCAGCTTCGCGGTGAATTCCCGGGATTCGTCGACGGACAGACCCACCAGCGCGTCGTCGAGGCCGGCGATGAGCCGGCCCGAGCCGACCTCGTAGGACAGACCCTCGCCGCGCGCATTCGGCACGTCCTCACCGTCGACGGTGGCCGACAGGTCGATGGAGAGGAAGTCGCCGAGGGCCACGGGGCGCTTCACCTCTTCCAGGGAGGCGAAGCGGGCGCGCAGCGATTCCAGCTCGGCCTCGACGTCCTCGTCGCTGACTTCGATCGGGTCGACCGTGACCTTCAGCTCGCTGAGGTCCGGGAGGGTGAGCTTGGGGCGGACGTCAACCTCGGCGGTGAACGCCAGTTCCTGGCCGTACTCCTTTTTCGTGACCTCGATGCTGGGCTGGCCGATCGGCTGGACTTCGGACTCCACGACCGCCTGCCCATACCGGGCCGGCAGCGCCTCATTGACGACCTGGTCGAGCATGGCCTCCCGGCCGAAACGGGCCTCGAGCAGCTTGGCCGGGGCCTTGCCGGGCCGGAAGCCGGGCAGCCGCACCTGTTTGGCCAGCTCCTTGTAGGCGCGCTGGAAATCGGGCTCGAGTTCGGTGAAAGGCACCTCCACGTTGATCCGCACCCGGGTGGGGCTCAACTGCTCGACGCTGCTCTTCACGGTGGTGCTCCTCGATGGTCGTTGCTGTGCTCGGTGTGGCCGCGTTTGCGGCGCGGGACGGGTGGCGCTGGTCGGGGTGACAGGATTTGAACCTGCGGCCTTCCGCTCCCAAAGCGGATGCGCTACCAAGCTGCGCTACACCCCGCGCTGACCTCGCGATCCTACGGCCCGTGATCCCCAGGTTGGCCACCGGCTTGGCAGCGAAGTGGAGACCTCACAGCGCGATCACAAAACCGCTTCGATTAGATTTGATGTTCGTCGCCAGATAAAGTCGCGCTCGACTCAAACTTGCGGGCGTAGCTCAATGGTAGAGCCCTAGTCTTCCAAACTAGCTACGCGGGTTCGATTCCCGTCGCCCGCTCGGACCACGTTCTGCTCGACAGAGAGGCGCCATGAGCGACGTCCACATCGAGGGCTCATGCGCGTCGGACTTCGTCGGAGTGCGCGACGCGTTCGAGCGCAACTTTGTGCTGCGCCATGAGGTTGGCGCGGCCGTCGCTGTGTGGGTGGACGGGGAGCTCGTCGTCAACCTCTGGGGCGGTTGGGCCGACGCGGCCCGCACCCGGCCCTGGCAGCAGAACACCCTGACGACGGTGCTCTCGGGCACCAAAGCGCTGTCGGCCACCTGCATCCACCAACTGGCCGAGCGCGGCGAGCTGGACCTGCACGCGCCGGTGGCACGTTACTGGCCCGAGTTCGGCCAGGCGGGCAAGGAAGACATCACGTTGGCCATGGTGATGGGCCATCGCTCCGGTGTGATCGGGCCGCGCACCCGGATGAGCTGGGAGCAGGTCGCCGACTGGGACTTCGTCTGCAAGCAGCTGGCGGCCGCCAAACCCTGGTGGAAGCCCGGCACGGCGCAGGGCTACCACATGACGACCTTCGGCTTCATCCTCGGCGAGGTGTTCCGCCGGGTCACCGGTCGCACGATCGGTCAATACCTGCGCACCGAGATCGCCGAACGCCTGGGCGCCGACGTGCACATCGGTTTGTCGCCGGCCGAGCAACGCCGCTGCGCCGAACGGGTCAACAAGCCGCACGCCCGGGACCTGCTGGCCGAGGTGAACGCGCCTGCTTACCCGACCAGCCTGGCCGAGCACCCCAAGGCGGCGCTGTCGATTTCGATGGGGTTCGCCCCGGACGACGAGCTGGGCTCCCACGACCTGCAGCTGTGGCGCGCGCTCGAGTTCCCCGGCACCAACGGCCAGGTGTCGGCGCTCGGACTGGCGACCTTCTACAACGCGCTCGCGCAGGAGAAGCTGCTCAGCCGCGAGCACATGGATCTGGTCCGGGTGCCGCAGGGCGGTTTCGAGACCGACTTGGTGCTGGGCCCGCGGGTCGCCGACCACGGGTGGGGCCTGGGCTACATGCTCAACCAGCGTGGCATCAACGGGCCCAACCCCGGGATCTTCGGCCACGGTGGGCTGGGTGGCTCGTTCGGGTTTGTCGACCTGGAGCACCGCATCGGCTACGCGTACGTGATGAACCGCTTCGACGCCACCAAGGCCAACGCCGACCCGCGCAGCCTCGCCCTCAGCAACGAGGTCTACGCCACGCTGGGCGTCATCGAGCGGGCCACAACGTAAACCGCACCCCGCCGGCGGCGGGGTGCGGTCGTTTGAGATGACGGGTCAGCGATGGTCCCATCCGGGTCCGCCCGGTCCCCCGGGCCCGCGGAAGGGCTCGGGATGCGGGTTCGGGCCGGGGCCGCGCCAGTTGTCGTGGCAGTGCCCGCGGTCCCAGTTGTCGCCCCAGCCCTGGTCCCAGAAGTCCCCCGGGCACCATTGCGGCAACGGACCGGGCTGCGCTTGCGCCTCGGCCGCGACGCCCAGGCCCGCCAGGCCCAGCCCGACGAATATCGCGAAAATCATTGCAATCAAACGTGGATGAGTATTCACGATGGCTACCAATACCGCGCGGAAGCCTCGGCCAAACAGTAGACGCCAGCGTTTCTTCCTGGCAGTTTCCTGTCAGGCGGCGTCTCCCGCCAACGACCTGCGCTTTCCTTCTCAGCGTGCGCCGGTGAGCTTTGTCACTTCTGGCATGCGGGGCACCAGAACACGTTTCGGCCCTCCAGCACCACCGTGCTGATCGGACCGCCACACACCCGGCATGCCTCACCGGCGCGCCGATACACATAGGTCCGCGGCCGGCCCGGCAGGTACGACGGGGGGCCGTGGTCGTGTTCGGGCCGCACGACGATGATCTTGCCGCGCCGCAAGCCCACCTTCATCAGCGCCACCAGATCGGTCCACATCGCGTCGAACTCGGCCTCGCCGAGGTCCCGGCCCGGACGGAACGGATCGATGCCGTGGCGGAACAGGAGCTCGTTGCGGTACACATTGCCGACGCCGGCGATCACGGTCTGGTCCATCAGCAGCGCGCCAATGGGCCTGCGTGACTTGGTGATTCGGCCCCACGTCCACGACGGGTCGGCGTCGGCGCGGAGCGGGTCGGGACCCAGCCTGGCCAGCACGTCGCTGACCTGACCCTCGTCGATCACTTCACACACCGTCGGGCCACGCAGGTCGGTGCCGTAGCCGGCCCCGACCATCCGCATCCGCACCTGCCCGACCGCTTCGGGGACCACCGTGCCGTCCGGTCCCGAGGGGACTGGCCATTCGGTGAACGCGCCGTACAGGCCCAGGTGCACATGCACGATCGGGCCGCCGGAGTAGTGGTGGAACAGGTGCTTGCCCCAGGCGCTCGTTCGCTGCAGCACCCGGCCGTCCACCGCGTCCGCCGCGAATCGGCCCTGTGGGCTGGACACCGCGACCGGTGCGCCGCCGAATCGGCGCTGGTGCAACCGGGCCAGCCGGTGCAAGGTATGCCCTTCGGGCACGCTCAGTCCTGCGCGCCGGGCACCGGTGGCGCGTGGTGGGTGCGTTCGTATTCGGTGAGGATGTCGATACGCCGTTGGTGGCGTTCGGCTTTCGACCATTGCGCGCTCAGGAATGCGTCCACGATGGCCAGCGCCTCCGGGACGGTGTGCATGCGACCGCCGATCCCGATCAACTGCGCGTCGTTGTGTTGACGGGCCAATGTCGCCGTCTCCACACTCCATCCCAGCGCGCACCTGGCCCCCGGCACCTTGTTGGCCGCGATCTGCTCGCCGTTGCCGGACCCGCCCAGCACGATGCCCAGGCTGTCGGGGTCGGCCACCGTGCGCGTGGCGGCGGCGATGCAAAATGCCGGGTAGTCGTCTTCGGCGTCGTACGTGAAGGCACCGCAATCGATCGGCTCGTGCCCGGACGCTTTGAGGTGCTCGATGATCTGCTGCTTGAGCTCGAATCCGGCGTGGTCAGAGCCGAGGTAGACGCGCATGCCCGCAATCCTTGCACAGCGACGTGCCCCCGCACCGCCGCGCTCGCGAGCGCGGCGAAGCCGGGCGCGGCGGGTCGCCGCCCGTGCCCCTAGTGTGGTGCCAACAACACGGGAACACCCGCGCCGACGCGGGCGGTAAACGACGTAGCGTGCGCACCGGAAAGGTCTT
>NZ_LZIR01000025.1 GCF_001667035.1 Mycobacterium sp. 852002-51057_SCH5723018 | reverse complement strand
GGCAGACCCGGCCGCCAGGGGTTAGGCGGCGGCGCGGGCGGTGCGGGGGGGGGGGGGGGCGCGGCGGGGGGGGGCCCACGGAGCCGGGGGGGGGGGGGCCCCCCCGCGGGGGGAGGGGGGGGGAGGGCCGCCCCCCCAACCCTGCTGCCCGCGTCCACACTTGCCGGGTGGTTCCGCACCAGGCAGGCGCGGGCTTTGTTCGGAGGCGTTGCGGCGCACGCCTTTCGGCCGCTGCACTATCCGATGACGTCGGCGATCGGGTTGGGCATTCTCACCGCAGGGCATCGGCACGGGTGGCCCGTCAGCGCCCAGCCCGTCGGCGGTGGCGTCCACCGAACGGTAAAGCACCCCAGCCAGCCCGTCGTCAAGCGGATGCACGCAGTCGATCTCCGGCAGGCGCCATGTCAGGCCGTGCCGCTCTAAGCCGAGTCCGGTCAAAAACGGTGACCCGATGGCCATCGGATGGATCGCCGAACAGTGGTCGTGCAGCAGGCCGGGGGAAACCGCCTCGCTGGTTCGGGTGCCACCGCCGATCTCGTCGGCGGCTTCCAGCACCGTCACCTGCAATCCGGCCTTGGCGAGGGTGACCGCGGCCCCCAGGCCGTTGGGCCCGGCCCCGACGACGATCGCGGTGCTCATGCCACTGCGGGTTGGGCCGGTTTCAGCCTCCGCGCGCCGGCCAACGACCACTTGACGTCGGTCGGAATCGGGCCGTTAGGCAGCCACGGCTGCTCCGTGACGGCGTCGGCCACCTTCCAGCGGCCGACCTCGAGTACGCCGAGCGCGGCGTCGATGACCTTGTAGTGCTGCACCTTGCTACGCCACGCCTGCGACTCCACCCAAACGACGACGAGCTCACCCGGCTCAAACCCGCACTGCCGCTGCACCGCGGCGACGAGGTCCTCATTGTGCAGGTGCCCGTCGCCGAA
Organism: Mycobacterium sp. 852002-51057_SCH5723018; assembly: GCF_001667035.1. Classification (GTDB taxonomy): domain Bacteria; phylum Actinomycetota; class Actinomycetes; order Mycobacteriales; family Mycobacteriaceae; genus Mycobacterium. The sequence continues at coordinate 128,500 of NZ_LZIR01000025.1, read as the reverse complement.
GTTGAAGCCGATCAACGAGTTGCACACGAATTCACCTTCCCGCACCGCGCGGCTGTCAATGTCGGGCAGGGTCTTCAGCAACACAGAGAACAGTCCTCGGCCCTGGCTGTGCATGGCGCGCCAGGCGATCACGCGTTGCATCGTGAGGTCCGCCCATTGCCGTTCGTATCCGACCGCGATGAACTGGTCGATTTGGTTCTTGGCGGTGCGGGTGACCTTGTTCAGTTTCGATTCTGTGCCCGGGGCGAATGCCCACACGGCCGACGCCCAGTTGCCGGCGTACTGGCGCATCGAGGGCAGGAACGACACCTTGTCCGGCCGGAAATTACCCAGGATCGGAAAGAACATCAGCGCGGACACGATGGCCGCCGTCAGCCACGGTGCCGACATGTCCGACATGGCGTATCCCTGCCAGGCCGGGAAGCCGAGGAACAAGAAGATCGCCGCGTAGGCGAACAGCACGTTCCATTCCAACGGAACCGCCAGTGGGAACGCCGAGATGATGAACAGGTGGAACCCCACCATCACCACCACCGCCGCTACCGTTAGCCACCTGTTCGTCGAGAACAACAGCACCAGTGGGGCGAGGATCTCCACGGTGGTGCCGGCCGCATGGGCCATGAACTCGGCGACCGTTGACGGCCGCAGATCGCGTGGAAAATCACGGTAATGCGCCCGCTTGATCCACTTGAACGGCACCCACGGGCTGTTGCTGACCATGGGTGGAATGACGTTCGCGAAGTGCTTGCCGAACTTAGACACGCCGGCACCGACCCACACCGTGATGATCAACAGCTTCAGCGCGATGATCATGTCCGGGAAATTCGAGAACGGCAGCACCGTGAAGAAGAACAACGCCGGCAGGTACTGCTCGCCGCGCGCTGCGAGGAACACGGTCTTGTCGCGCAGACCGTTCAGCAGCAGCAGGACCATCGGCGCGACGAGCAGTGCCGGATCCACGATCCCGGAGGTGTTGTGCGGCAAGGCTTCCGACAGCGATTCGCTACCCACTCCGGGTGACAATAGCGCAACAGCGACGCCGGCAAGCAATGCGACGTAGAGGATCACGTCGAGCCACGTGCGGCGGTCACCGTTGGTGAGCGGTACCCATTTCCACGGCCGCAGCCGAATCGTGCCGGGACGGGCCCAGAACAGGATGCCACCGGTCATCGGCTTGATCTTGCCGGCCAGCGGCCCCCACGATCCGGCGACGCCGATGGCCTCGAGAAGCACCGTCCACAGGATGACCTTCTGGTAGACGATGGGCTGATTCCACCATTGGGCGAGATGCCATAACGCCGGCAGTCCGGAGGTCACCGTCGCGATGGCGACGCCGCCAAGGGCGTAGAAGAACACCAGCTTTGCGATATAGATGGCATGCACCACGCGGGGTGAGCCGAATCCGTTCTCCGCCCAGTGCTGCGTCATGAACCGCATCCGTTCCATGAACGGCATGCCCATAAAAGCGTCCGGATCGACTGGGGGGAACTCCGGCTTGGTGAAACTCATGATTGGCTCCCAATTTTTGATGTGGTGACGAGCGAGTCGGCCACCAGCCGACGCAGAGCGGGTTTGTCGATTTTGCCGACGGCGTTCTTCGGCAGGTCATCGAGAATCGTGATATCGACGGGCCGTTTGTATTTCGCGAGCTGACTGGCGATGTGGTCGCGGATCGTCTCGGCGGTGACGTTCGCGCCTGGCTGCGTAGAGCAGAACAGCACCGGCTCCTCGCCGTAGGTGGGATTGTGACGCCCGACGACGGCCGCCTCGGCTATCTGCGGCAAGTGGTGGACGACGGCTTCGATTTCGCGCGGGTAGATGTTCTCGCCGCCACGGATGATCATGTCCTTGGCGCGATCTACCAGGACCAGATAGCCGTCTTCGTCGAAGCGACCGATGTCGCCGGTCTGCAGCCAACCGTCGACGACGGTCTTCGCGGTCTCCTCCGGCCGGTTCAGGTAGCCGAGCATCACGTTGGCACCCTTGATGACGATCTCACCGGTCTCACCGTCGGGGACCTGTCGGTGGGCCGGGTCAACGATCCCAATCATCTGCCCGGGCAACGGAAGTCCCACGGTTCCGGGTTTGCGGGTGCCGTTCAGGGGGTTGGCCGTACTGGCGCAGGTGCCCTCCGACAGCCCGTAGCCCTCGATGATCGGGATGCCGTAGCGCGATTCGAACCGTTCCAACAACTCCACGCTGGCCGGTGCCGCGCCGCAGGCGGCAAACCGCACCGAGGACACGTCGGGCTCGATGTCGCTGGGCAGGCCACACAGCATGGTGTAAATGGTTGGCACGGCCGAGAAATAGGTAGCGCGGGTCTGCTCTGCTCTGGAAAAGAATGTCCTTGGGTCGAAGCGTCCGGCCACGGTCGCCCGGGCCCCGGCCAGCAGCGGTGACAGCGTCCCGACAACGATCCCGTTGACGTGAAACAGCGGCAGTATCAGCAGGCTGTGATCGTCGCTAGTCAGACCGAACGCCTCAATAATGCTGTGGCACATGGCGCTTAGGTTCGCGTGGTCGAGCATCACCCCCTTCGGGCGGCCGGTGGTTCCGCTGGTATAGATCAGCAACGCCAGCGAGCCATCGGCACCCTGACGCGTGCCCCGCGGGGCAGGGTCGCATACATACAACTCGTCGGCAATCAGGAGCTTCGCGCCGGCGTCGGCAAGCTGATATCGCACCTCCGGCACCGATAAGGACGGATTGATCGGAGTGACCGCCGCTCCCAGCCGCCACGCGGCAAACAGCGAGACGATGAACTCGACGGTGTTGGGCAGTTTGATCGCCACGACGTCGCCGGCCGACACGCCACGGCTGCGCAGCGCCGCGGCGGCGCACTCCACGGCGTCGAGGAACTCGGCGTTGTTCAGGGAGCGCGTGTCGTCGGCGACTGCGGGTGCGAGCGGATCTTGGATGACGCGCTGGTCGGGTAAGACCGAAAAATTCATGTGACGTCCTGCGACATGGTAGGCGTGTGTGAGCAGCGACACTAGGACACCAATGGCGAACCAGCATCGTCCGCCCAGCTCAAATGTGGAGGACGATTTGTTCCCGGAAGACAAAAGGTGGTCGGCATTCGGCACCCGAGCGGGGCGCGAGGACTACCGTCGTTGGTGTGACGGGCGTCACCGATACCGATGTTGACCGCTGTGTCCGCCAGATCGCTGCCGGACTCCAACAACGGCTTGGCCAGGTGACGGCGACCATCCAGCGTCACCTCGAGGAAGAGATCCCGGAACTCCGCGAGGACACGGCAAGCATCGAGTTGCTGGGGGCCAGTATCGGCGGCAACGTCGACACCGTGCTCCACTCGCTGCACTACGGCATCGATGTGCAGCGCCTGGAGGCCCCCACCGCGGCATTGGAATACGCGCGGCGGCTCGCGCAACACGGCGTACCGGTGCATGCGTTGGTGCGGGCGTACCGGATCGGCCAGCGGCGCCTGAACGAACTGGTATTTGCTGAGGTACAGGCCGCCGACATGAAATCACCGCTTCGGGTGGGCGTTCTGGAGAATATGTCGGCCACGATGTTCTCCTACATCGACTTGATCTCGCAACACGTCGTCGAGGTCTACGAAGAGGAACGTGAACGCTGGCTGGAGAATCAGAACAGCATCCGTGCGGTGCGGGTCCGGGAGATCCTTGCCGCCAAGACACCCGTTGACGTCGACGCCGCGTCATCGACGATTCGCTATCCGCTGCGCTGGCACCACCTGGCCGTCCTGCTGTGGTATCCACAGGCGGGCAGTAACGGCAATGAACTGGCCCGGCTGCAACGCTTTCTGCGGGAGCTCGGCCAGGCGGCCGGAGCCTCGGCCATCCCGCTGTTCGTGGCGGCCGACGGTGTATCGGGCTGGGGATGGGTGCCGTTTCGCGCCGCCGCGCCGGAAGCGATCGAGAAAGTCCGGAAATTCGCGGTCGCTCATGCGGACTCGCCCAGCGTGGGAATCGGCTCGATGGCAGCAGGTGTCGCCGGCTTTCGCCGATCGCACCGCAAGGCCCTGGCGGTGCGTGCTGTAGCAGCCACGCGCGATCAGCCACAGCCGAGCGTGATCGCCGCGGACGATCCTGGCGTGTCGGTGGCGGCCCTTTTAGGCGGCGACATCGACGATGCCCGCGCGTGGGTGGCCGAAATGCTCGGCGAGCTGGCGGTCGACGACGAGAACGAGGCCCGGCTGCGCGAGACGTTGCACGTCTTCCTGTCGACCAGCGGCAGCTACAAGCTGGCCGCCGCGCGGCTCAATCTGCATCCCAACACGGTCAAGTACCGGGTCGGGCGGGCCATCGCCCTGCGGGGTCGCGCGATCGACGCCGACCGGCTCGACGTGGAACTGGCCTTGTTGTTGTGCCACTGGTATGGCAGCGCGGTCACCCAGCAGCGACCGAATTAGTGCCCTCGGTGTTGTCGCCGCGCGACAACCTACCCACCGGTACTCGTTCCGCGCGGACGATGGCGTTGTGAAAAACCACCCCTAAGGTGAGCCGCACCGGGCAATGAGGCCGACGAAGTCAAACCCGAAGCGAGCCAAGATCTTGTCGATGTCAAGCCCAGAAGTCGAGCGTCCGGCTGAGATTACTACACCGCCTGATCTATTACTGACCGGTTCGGCGGTTGGGATCGCGAGCCGGATGATGCCCGATACGTCCTGGGGCAGGTTCGGCTTGAAATTGGCCCGCCGGCCGGGCCTTGTCGCCGAACGGGTAGGGGCCTTCGGTCGCGAACTCGCCTCGATCGCCACGGGCACGTCCGATCGCGCTCACGTCAAGGCCGACAAGCGCTTCAGCGATCCGGCATGGCAGGGCAACCCGCTGCTGAAGCGGTCCATGCAAACGTACTTGGCCGCCGTCGAACTAGCTGACCACCTTCTCGCCGAAGCGGCGCTCGATTGGCGCGATGCCGAGCGGATCCGATTCGTGTTCGACCTCATTATGGAAGGGCTTGCCCCCAGCAATAATCCGTTGGTCAGTCCGCTGGCGTGGAAGGCGATCATCGACACCGGTGGCCTCAGCGTCCTTCGAGGAGCGCGACGCTTCCTGCGCGATGTGGCTGCGCCGCCGCGGCTTCCGTCGATGGTGGAACCCGATGCGTTCACGGTCGGTAAGGACCTCGCCGTCACACCGGGTGCGGTCGTGTACCGGAACGAGGTGTTCGAACTCATTCAGTACACACCGCAAACCGAGAAGGTGTGGACAGTGCCGCTGCTCATGGTGCCGCCGGTGATCAATAAGTTCTACATCCTCGACATTGCGCCGGGCCGCAGCATGGTGGAGTACTTCGTGCGCCAGGGCCACCAAGTGTTCGCCATCTCGTGGCGCAATCCCGCTGCGGCGCAACGGTCCTGGGGCTGCGATAAATACGGCGGCGCGATTGTCGACGCGCTGGAGGTTCTCCGAAGGGTGACCGGGTCGGAGAGCGCTCACGTGCAGGCGTCGTGCTCGGGCGGGATCCTGGCGGCCATGACCGCCGCCCATCTGAGCGCGATGGGCGAAGCTGAGCGCATCGCCAGCCTGACGTTGATGGTGACCGTGCTCGATCAGGGACAGGCGGGCGCGGCCGCGGCTCTCGACGCGACGACCGCCAAACTCGCGGTCGCGCTGTCGGCGCGCAAGGGCTACCTCGACGGCCGAGCGCTCGCCGAGGTGTTCGCCTGGCTGCGGCCCACCGACCTGGTATGGCGGTACTGGGTCAATAACTATTTGCAGGGCCGCTCGCCGGCACCGTTCGACGTGCTGTTCTGGAACGCCGACACCACGCGCATGCCGGCGGCGCTGCATCGCGACATGGTGACGATGGGCCTGCAGAACGCTTTGACGGAGCCGGGGGCTGTGCGCATGCTCGGCAGCCCAGTCGACCTTGGCACGGTGACGGCCGATACGTACGTCGTCGCGGGGATTGCCGACCACATTTCGCCTTGGCAGGCCTGCTATCGCAGCGCAAGGCTGCTCGGAAGCAAAGAGCTGCGGTTCGTCCTGTCGTCGAGCGGGCACATCGCCGCGCTGGTCAATCCCCCGGGCAATCCGAAGGCTTCCTACCGCGCGGGAACTGTCGACGAACGCGACCCCAATCGTTGGATGACGGAGGCGGAAACAAACGCCGATTCCTGGTGGCACGACCTCTCGGCGTGGTGGACTGAGCGCGGCGGCGATCAGAAAACGGCGCCCGCCGAGCTCGGCGGTGCTGGGCTCACAGTCCTGGCTCCGGCGCCCGGGAGCTACGTACATGAACGTTGACAGCCGCCTCGCGCTGCCCATCGAGTTCGTGCTAGCCGTATGGGAGCACTGGTTTGCAACGCTCGGCAGGACAGCCTCCGCGAGCGCCGGCCTGGTGGCCGCCGCCAGACGGCGCCTGCTACGGGCGAAGTCCGGTCCGCGGCCGTCAACGCGGCGGGAGGGCATCGCCGATGTCATAGTGCTCGCCGATGAGCGCAAGCATGAACGATGAGAATCTGATACCGGTCCTCGGTCAACAAATCCGGGTCGATGTCCGGTGGGGCACCGGAGTCCCATTGGTACTGTGCAACGGAATCGGCGCGAGCCTCGAAGTTCTCGCTCCATTTGTGGCGCAACTGCAGCCGGACACCACGGTGGTGCGGTTCGATGTACCGGGCACTGGCGGCTCACCGGATTCGCCGTTCCCGTACAGATTTCCATACTTGGCCGCCGTGCTGGGCAGGCTACTGAAGAAGATAGGTATCATCGATCGCCGAGTCGGCAGGCCCCAAGTTGACATCTTAGGATTGTCATGGGGCGGCGGGCTCGCCCAGCAGTTCGCGTTCCAGAACCCGCACCGGTGCCGCCGCCTGATCCTGGTGTCCACCGGTACCGGTTCTTTGATGATTCCCGGCAAACCGTCGGTGCTGGCGAAAATGTTGACGCCGAAGCGATTTCTGGATCACCGTTATGCCGCCATGATCGCCCCGGAGATCTACGGCGGAACGGCCCGCAGCGACCCCATGATGATCAAACAAGTCTTCGACCGCCAATTGATGGCCGGCTCGCGCATCGGATATCTGCACCAGCTGATAGCCGGGGCGGGCTGGACCAGCGTCTTGATGCTGCCGCTCATCCGGCAGCCCACTTTGATCGTGGCGGGTAGTGATGATCCGATCATTCCACTGGCCAACGCCAAGATCATGCACCGGTTGCTGCCGAATGGAGCGCTACACGTTCACAACGGCGGCCACGTCGAAATCATCACTGACGCGGTGGAACAGGCCCGCGTGATCGAAGAGTTTCGGCGAAAAGCATGAAAACATAGATTTCTCAATCGACTTCGACGTCGAGTTTAAGCTGTCGCCCCGCCCCGGTGCGGCGGTGGTCGGCGCCTGCGCACGCAGGCGCGCCCAGCAGACGCGAATGGCGTGCACAACATGAACGCCTATCGGGATGAACAGCGGGGACACCACCATGAGCAAGACAAGGATGGGCGTGATGTACGACATGATTCTCGGCTTTTCCTTTCCGCCAACTTGATTGGGGAGGAAGTTACGCCGCCGATCGATGTATCGCTTCGTCATCGGGCGCCCAATCCTTGTTCCGGAGTTGTCGTCCGGCGACAAGGCCGTCGTCGACTGTGCCGAGCTACAACGATTACCGCGGTTCGGCCATTCAGTCCAACAGTCTTTGTCGATACCGACTCCGCGACTGTGCGGGCCGGTGTGCCGTGCTCTCCCATGGCACTGATGCAGCGGCGCTTCGCGCCTACGCATTCCGGGATAGCAACGCAATCAGTCCAATTCGTCGCTTACGGGCTGACGGCGGCTAACCGAAGACGGGCATACCGCGTGATGCAGCCACAGCGCTGGCGACAGCGCACCGATGAGCAGATACCGCAGGCGGCGTTGCAGGGACGCATGACGGCTTAGTAGCCGTCGACGTACGGCCACGCGCTGTTGCCACTGAGTGACAGTGCTTCGGCATCGCGTTCAGCCCCGGCATCGCTTTCGATCACCGAGTTGCTGGGCAGCACGACGATGGAACCGCGCGATCGGTGACGTACGCTCGCGTGCCCTCGGCACCTGCCCCAGGTAATACAACTCTCCCCTCAACCTCGGTAACTCTGTTTTCACCGCGCCCGTGATCAGCAAAGCGCAGGTCTTTTTCCGCGGTACTGTTTGCCAAGCGCTTGTCAAGCGGCACACTATTGTGAACTGAACCATTCGAGGGATGCCGGCCCTGCCGGTGCGAGCCGCGTGGTGGTGAGGTCCAGGATGCGAGTTGGGATCACAGGACGATTGCTGGCCGCGACATCGCTGCTCGGGGCTGTCATCGCGGCGCTGTTCATCTTCCTGCTGCTCGCGATGGGGCACGCCAGCCGGGCCAAAACTATCGCCGAACATAGTCGGCAGGAAATCAGCCTCGCCCGCGAGGTCAGGAATCAACTGATCGACATCGAGGCCAGCCAGCGGGGTTTCATTATCACCGGTGACGAGCGCTTCCTCGAAACGTGGGAAGGCGCTAGGCGTGCCCTTCCGGCAAAGTTGGCGGCGCTGCGCCAGATCGCTGAGCCAGCCGTTCAGGCGGTACGCGCCGAACAGTTGCAGCGGGAGGCACTTTCCTATCTGAACGACTACGCGGTGCCTCTGGTGGACGCCGCCCGCCGCGGAGATCCATCGGTGAAGAGCATGGTCGAGCAGATCGGACGACCGCGGATGGACGGGCTCCGGCACGAGGTAGACGCCTATAACGCGGAGGAGTTATCCGAGAATATCGCTGCTCAGGCCGATGCGGACCGTGCCTACCAGCGTGCGGCCCTGCTCGGAGCCGGCGGGCTCGGCGTCTCGATGCTAACGACGACGCTCATCGCGGCCTACCTGGCGCGGGGTGTCGTCGCTCCAGTGCGCCGGACCGCGCGCATGGCCGAGCGGCTCGCCGCCGGTGACCTTGCGGCGCGTGTGCCGGAGAGGGCTAAGGCCGAGATCGGTGTGCTCGAGCGCAGCTTCAATGCAATGGCCGAGTCACTGGAGCGCGGGCGCGACGAGCAGGCCGCGTTGCGGCGTGTTGCCACACTCGTCGCTCAGGGGGATCCGTCTCATGACGTGTTTTCCGCGGTCAGCCGCGAGGTCGGGCAGTTGTTGGACGTCGAGATCACTCGACTGCTGCGCTTCGAGGCCGACGGCACGGCCACCGTTTGTGCCGCTTGGCGGCGCGTGGGTGATCCCCTGCTGGTTGGCTGCCGCATCCCGATCGACGCCGCCGTTGCGGCGCCGGTACGGCAGACCGGCGAGCCCGCAAGGATTGTCGAGCAATCGCCACCCGAGTTGCCCGGGGGCCCCTACGCGGTGGTCGGCGCGCCGGTCAAGGTCGGGGGAACGCTGTGGGGGGCGATCACTGCGCTGTCACCGCAGGACCACCCGCTTCCGGAGGGCACCGAGGCGCGCATGGCCGAGTTCACCAATCTGATCGGCACCGCCATCGCCAACGCCCAGGCCCGCGCCGATCTCATGGCGTCGCGCGCTCGCATCGTGACCGCGGCCGACGGGGCCCGGAGACGCATCGAACGCAACCTGCATGACGGCATCCAGCAGCGGCTGGTCGCGCTGTGTCTGCGGATCCGTGCATTCCAGGAGGCTGCGCCTACTGAGGCTTCGGAAGTCAGCAAGGAGCTTAGTGCGCTCGACGTCACGCTCACTGAGGCGCTGGGGGAGCTGCGGGACCTTTGCCATGGCATCCATCCGGGCGCGTTGTCGCACGGCTTGGTGCCGGCATTGAAGTCGCTTTCACATCGCTCGAAGCTACCGATAGAGCTCGACCTCCATGTGGATGAGCTCCTTCCACCCTCCATCGCGGCGGCCGCGTATTTCGTCGTAGCGGAAGCATTTTCGAACGCGGCCAAACATGCGCGCTCCTCGGTCGTGCGGCTCAGCGGCGAGGTACGGGAGGATCGCCTCTTGCTCACGGTGAGTGACGACGGCGTAGGCGGCGCCGACCCGTCCCGCGGCTCGGGCATCATCGGCCTCATCGACCGGGTAGAAGCGCTGGGCGGAACGCTGACCGTCGACAGCCCAAAAGGAGCCGGTACCACCCTGCGGGTCGAATTGCCACTGACCGAGCTGGGACGAGAGTAAGCCCGTCAACCCGGCGGATTCATGCCGCTTCTGCGTCACGCAGGACCGACGCGATCGAAATCGCGGTGAGCGTGCCCGCCCAGTAATCGGCGACGTACAGCAACTCGCCGTTGCCGCTGAGCGCCAGCGCCTCGGGATGGCCGTCCAGCTCGAAGGCCGTGATTACCGAGTTGCTGATGGTGTCGAGCACCACTACGCGCGAAGACGCGAGATCGGTGACGCATGCTCGCTTGCCGTCGCTACTGAACTGCATCCGGCGCGGCATCCGCCCGGCAGGGACGACCTCCGCGATTTCGGTCGGGAAGTCGACGGCGACAAGTGACTGCATGCTGATGGCATAGACGCCGGCGTGGTCGGGCGTGACCACCGCGCGAAGCGGCGCATCGGGGAGATTTACCGAGGTGACGCTGCGTCGTGCGACGTCGATGGCCGAGATCGAGTTGGTGTCGTAGTGCGTCACCAAGACGCGGGAGCCATCCGGACTCACGGTCACGGTGTCCGGCGACACCGGCACGGCGATGCTGTCGACGACGGTGTGTTGCGCTGTGTCGATCACCGTCACCCACCCTGGAAAGAACTGAGTGTGGACGCTGACCGTGGAAGTCGCGACGTACAGCCGACCGCCATCGGGGCTCACATCCATCCCGGTGGCGTAGTTCTTTATCGCCACGGTGCCCAGCGACGTCCCGTCGGCCGCCGTCGCCGAAATCTGGCTGTAGGTGCTTTCGAGACTTGCCGCGGGATGGGCGGTGTAGAGGCGGCGCCCATCAGAGCTGACGACTTCCGCGGTGCTCGGGCTGCCGGCGATGGTTGTGACGGCGTGGTCGGCGGTGCTGATGGCCCGTACGGAACCGTCGTAGCCGACAACATAAAGGAACGCGTCGTCGGCGCTGAGGATCAGACGCTTGGTATCGGGGCCGACCGGTATGCGGGCCGCGATGTCGCCGCCGGCTATCACGGTCACACAGTTGTCGGCGGCGACATAGACACGTTCGGCGTCTTTGCCCACGACGACATCACCCACGCGGGTGCCGATCGAGAGCTGCCACTGTACGGCCATGCGCTTACGATGCCGTTTTGCGTGCCCAATGTCGTCGCTGCTGGCAGCTAACAGGCATGGGTGACAGCCGGAAAGCTGATACCGTGCTACCCAGACCAGCGGGTTCCTCAAGCAGCAAGCCGGGAGGACAAGGGGTTGACGACGGAAACAAGCACCGCCTCGTCAGGCACGGAGCCGGCCCCCCTGCGCGCGGTGGTCGCCGACGACGAGACCCTACTTCGCGAGGGTTTGGCCAGCCTGCTGGAGCGCTCCGGCTTCAACGTCGTTGGTCAGGTGGGCAACGCCGTCGAGCTCCTCGCGCTGGTGCGGGATACCAGCCCCGATGTGGTGATCGTGGATATCCGGATGCCGCCCACTCACACCACCGAGGGCCTGGAGGCCGCCCGGGTGATACGCCAGGAACTTCCCGACACCGGGATTCTGGTGCTGTCCGCCTATGTCGACGTCGAGCACGCGATGGAGCTGTTGGCCAGCGGCAGCGGTATCGGCTACCTGCTCAAAAGCCGGGTCACCGATGTCGCGGATTTCGTCGACACCCTGCAGCGAATCGCAAAGGGCGCGTCTGTGGTCGACCCGGCGGTGGTCCAGGAGTTGGTGTCCGGACGGCGCCGCGACGATCCCCTGGCGGTACTGTCTCCGCGCGAACTCGAGGTGCTGGAGTTGATGGCCGAGGGCCGGTCCAATGCCGGCATCGCGCGGCGGCTGTGGGTAACCGAGGGCACCGTCGAAAAGCACGTCCGCAGCATCCTGACCAAACTCGGCTTGCCCGAGACGGACGACGATCATCGGCGCGTCCGCGCGGTCATCACATTTCTCGACTCTCGCTGACTTGCAGCTGATCGTCAGCACAACGACGAAGCACGTTGATATCCAGAGCGACCTGTTACTGCCATCCACGCCCGTCAGCAGTGAGTAGTCACCCTCGTTGCAGCTAGTAGGTATACCGATTGGGGGTTAGCCCTGACGATTTCGGTTGTGACGAGGTGAGTATTGAGTAATGACGCAGTTACGTCGTACTGTCCACCCAGCCAGGCGCCCCACAAATGCGCGGCGCAGGACGCTGTACGCGGGCTTGCAGCGCAAGGGATTTCGTGATTTGAAGGATCACCCGAAAGCCCGATAAATGTGAAGGGAGTTTGCGATGTCGATCGATTTGACAGAGGACACGATCACCGAGGCCGTGCAACGGAGTTTCGACGCGTCAGCCAACGAGCGGTTCAGGCAGCTATTGGTCTGCTTGGTGCAGCATCTGCATGATTTTGCCCGAGAAGTGCGGCTGACCGGTGAGGAATGGGCCACCGCTATGGATTTCCTTGAGCGGGTGGGCAAGATCTGCAGCCCGACTCGCGAGGAGTTTGTGCTGCTGTCCGACATACTGGGCTTGAGCATGCTGCTGGACAAGATCAACGACCACGGCGGCCCATCGGCCACCGACTCGGCCCTGCTTGGTCCATTTTTTGTCGAGGGCCGTCCGAGGGCCGAAAACGGGGCCGACATCTCCGGCGGGGTCGTCGGCACGCCGTTGTTCGTCAGCGGCAGGGTCGTCGATGAGCAGGGCCTCCCCATCACCGGAGCACATGTGGACACCTGGCACAGCGACGGCGAGGGTTTTTACGACGTTCAGCTGACCGAAAAGCTGCACGACCAACTAGCCATGCGTGCGCTGCTGACCACCGACGAAAACGGCCGATTCTGGTATCGATCGGTCACGCCGCGTTACTACCCGGCGCCCACCGACGGTCCGGGCGGCGAAATCCTGCGTGCGGCAGGCAGATCCATAATGCGTCCGCAGCATGTCCACTTCTGGATGCACGCCAACGGCTATCAACCGCTGATCACCCAAGTGTTCCTGCGCGACGACCCCTACATCGACTGCGACGTGGTGTTCGCCGTCCAAAACTCGCTGAAAGCAGACTTCGTGCGCCACGAACCAGGTCTCGCCCCGGACGGAACGACCCTGGATGAACCGTTCGTCACCCTGAATTGGGCATTCGCCCTCGTCCCCGACGCACGCCAGGCGACCTATAACGACCCGGCGACGGCGGTTTGACAATCGACACGAGCGTGTATCCGGGTTTGGCCTCAGGCCGTCCGCGCGAGGTCCTGCGAGGCGGCATAGCCCGCGCAACGGCGCGCCTCGGCGAGGAGCAGGCGCAGTCGGCGCCGCCCGCGATGGAGGCGCGAGACCACGGTTCCGATCGGCGCGTTCATCACTGCGGCGATCTCCTTGCATCGCAGCCCCTCGATGTCCGCGTAGTACACCGTGGTGCGGAACTGCTCGGGCAAGGCGCGCATCGCGGCCCTGACGTCTTGGTCGCCAAAGCCTTTCAGCGCCTGTTCCTCCGCTGAGGGCAGACCCCACGCCGAATGGGCAGCATTCTTCATGAGTTGCACATCGGTGATGTGCTGCGCCAAATCATGCGTCGGGCGCCGCTTCGTTTTGCGGCAGTGGCTGATGTGGGTGTTGAGCAGGATCCGGTAGAGCCACGCGTGGATGTTGCTGTCGGGTCGGAAGGAGTCAAAGCCGGCGAAGGCTTTTGCCAGCGTCTCTTGTACCAGATCTTCCGCGTCGGCGTGCTGATCGGTCAGCCGCCGTGCCTGTCGGTATAAGTCCCCCAACGCAGGGGCGACCTGACGTTCGAACCCAGCCGTGGAGTCCAGGCGGGCGGGCGATTCCACTGGCAGGGTCATAATGCACCTCTCGACGTTTCGCGCTGACGGCGCCTGTCCGGTTCCATGCCTTTACCGTTGCGTGCCGGACCGTCCCACGTCTGCACCGCTGGCAACCGTCGAGGGTTCCGGTCTGCTGCAGTCCGCGCCTCCCGGCTAGCGGGAGTAGGCGGCCCGGCCCGGCCCGGCGCCACGCCGCGCGTTGCGGCAATTCTTCCCGACTCGCCGCAGATTCCTGCTAGCTTCCATGCGATCGATCCACTCCTACTCCAAACTGAACTAGTGAGCCCTCCTAACCGCACGCGCTGCGTGATACTCGATGACAACCGCGACTTCCTCGATGCCGCGGCACGGTTGCTCGAGCATCAGGGCATCAGCGTGGTGGCGGTGGCCACCTCGTCCGCAGAGGGGCTGCAGTGTGTGAAGGAATTGCGGCCCGACGTGACGCTCGTCGATATCGACCTCGGCGAGGAGAGCGGTTTCGACGTGGTGGAAAAGCTGCACCGAAACGGAGGATCGGACGCCGCGGTGCCGACGATCTTGATCTCCACGCACGCCGAGGAGGACTTCGCCGAATTGGTCGCCGCCAGTCCCGCTTTGGCCTTCATTCCCAAGTCCGCCCTGTCGGGCAGCGCGATCCGCGACGTGCTGGGGCTAGCCGGACAACGGCGCCGATCTTAAGCCAATCACCTTGCTGGGCGCGGGACCTTCGAGCGCCGAAACGCGCCCGCGGCCCAGCTCATTTCTGACACTTCGTCATTAAGGCTGAGCGGAATTCCTGCTAGCCCGGTATGTGAACTCGCGTTGCCGCCAATGACTTCCGTATGCGACCGGACGATTCTAAGCGTAAGCCGCTCTTGATAGCACGTAGCTGAGGCGGATTCCCGACGACAGCCGACGAAGTAAGCGAGAGAAGTACATGTCAGATGGCCCCCGCTGCGGCGTAACGGCGACTCCCTACAACCAGCAAGATGATCGGCATTCCGCCGGTCCGCGCTCATCTCACCGGGCGATCCCGGTGACCGCGCAGCGGCTGTCAACGGCTGGCGCTGCATCGTTCATGTTGTGCAATTTGGGTGCGGCCGCGATCGCCGGAGTCATCGGTGTTGTCGTCGTTCTCGTTTCTCACTACGCTGCCGTCGATCGATCACTTTTTATGTCTGAGTCCGCCCGCACGCTTCCCCCGGCCTACAGCGGCACCTCCTGGGTTGAGCAGGTGGCAGCAAAAGTGCTACCCAGCGTCGTGACGCTGGAAATCAGCGACGGCAAGCGCTCGCTCTCGGCGTCGGGAATCATCCTCACGCCCGACGGGGTGATCATGACCAACAACCATGTCGTGGCGGGGATGGGTGCCGGGGGGCACGCGCCGGCGCGGGTCGAAGCGACCTTCAACGACGGCCGCTCTGCCCCAGCGGATGTGATCGCCGCCGACCCGCAGAGCGATGTCGCGATTGTCCGGGCTCAGAACGTTTCGGGCCTAACGCCAGTGCCCATCGGCTCCTCGGCCAACCTTCGCGTCGGTCAGCCAGTGGCGGCGGTGGGATCTCCGCTGGGTCTGCGGGGCACCGTCACCGTCGGAATCATCAGCGCCCTCAATCGTCTGGTATGTCCCACAACCGGCGCCGACAACCGAACCGCGTTTTACGCCATCCAAACCGACGCTGCGATCAATCCCGGCAATTCGGGCGGCGCACTCGTTGACACAAACGGCGAGCTCGTCGGCGTCAACGCGGCGGAGTCGGTGGTGGCCAGCGCCGACGACTCCAACAGCACCGAGCACGGATCGATCGGCCTGGGATTCGCCATTCCCGTCGATCACGCCGAGCGCATCGCGGCTGAACTCCTCGCCACCGGCCGCGCATCGCACGCCTGGCTGGGAGCACAGGTGAGCAGCGGCGCAGATCCGTATGGCGCCAAGGTCATCGGCGTGGAAAGCGGAAGCCCGGCTGAGGCGGCCGGGCTGACTGCCGGCGCGCAAGTAACCAAGATCAATGACCAACGGATCGGAAGCGGAGACGCCCTTCTCGCCGCGGTGCAGTCCATGGAGCCCGGCACCCGGGTGAGCCTGGTATTCACCGACAGTTCCGGTAACCCAAGGACCGTGCAAGTCAACCTCGGCAGCGACCGAGGTCGTCAATAACCTTGCCGCCGAATGGCGGAAAGGCGGTCATGCTGCTTTGCGCGGGATTTCGGCCGTAAGCGCGGTGCCCTCGCCGTCACGGCTGGTGAGCTCCATTCGGCCGCCGAGCGCTTCCACGCGGTCCTTCAGGCCGAGAAGTCCGGATCCACGGGGATTCGCGCCGCCGACACCATCGTCTGCCACCGTGAGACGCACACGCAGATCATCGGCGTCCACGATGACGGTGACCAGCGATGCGCGCGCATGCTTGGTGGCGTTGGTCAACGCTTCTGCCACAACGTAATACGCGGCCACCTCGACCGACTCGGGCAATCGTCGATCAATGTTGACGCTCAACTCGACGGGCATGGCGGCACGGCGGCACAGGGCCCGCAGCGCGGGGCGTAGGCCCGCATTGGACAGGACCGCCGGATGGATACCGTGGGAGAACTGCCGCAGTTCTTCGCTTGCCGCAGCGAGTTCCTCAGCCACCACCGCGATTTCGGACTTCAGATCGCTATCGTCGGGCAGGTCGGCCTCAAGGGACCGAACGTGCATCGTCAGCGTGACAAGGCGTTGCTGGGCGCCGTCGTGCAGGTCACGTTCGATGCGGCGCCTAGCCTCGTCGCCGGCGGCAACGATGCGTGCTCGCGAGGCAATCAGCTCGTCGCGCGCTTGGGCATTGGCGACAGCGGTCGCGACGAGCTCGGCGAAATCCGCCAGCCGTGCTTCGGTATGGGGGTCCTGGGGTTCAAGCACAGAGGAGGCGATGACCGCCGCTCCCCACAGTCGACCGTCAACGTGTATGGGCGCGCCCACCGCCGAACGACCGCCGATATCGTGCACCGCTGCGGCAATCGGCCCGGTGGCATGCTCGTGGCTGTCCATCCTCGCCGTCGTGCCTCTGCGTAACACCATCGCCGCGACGTTGTCGCCATCCAGGGGATACCGTGCGCCGACTGGAATCTCCGCCAATCGAGCCTCATCGTGGGCCGCGACCAGCTCGCACGAGTCATTCCCCAGGTAGCGCACCAACACGCAGTTCTCCACCCGCAGCGCGTAGGCCACCTCGTCGGCAACCGCGGTGAAGACCGCAGACGGGGAAACACCGCGGGCAACCAGCGTCGCCACCCGGCGCAGGGCGGCCTGCCGTTCCGCCAACTCGCTGACCTGATCAGCCGCGTGCCTCGCTGCCAGCGCGCGCAGTCGAGCGCGACCCGCCAGCACGTTGGCCAGTAAGCCGATGGGCACGAATAAGGCAAGCGGGAGCAGCTCTACGGGTCTTTCCGGCAGCCAGCCACCGTCGACGTCGAGGTGGATTTCCAGATACACCACGGCGCTGACGAAGGTTGTGATTACCGCTAGCCCTATATCCCAGCCAGCTGAGATGACAAGGACACCAAGGAGATACACCATTCCGAAGATGTTGTTCGGCGAGACGGAGCCGAGCAGCTGCACGAGGAGGCTCTCGGTCACAATCAACACCGCGGCGACCACTATTCCGAGCCAAAGCGGCCGGCCGGTGGGCGTCGTCAGCGGTGGTTGGTATCCGTGCGGCGGGTGATACCGAGTCTGCCTTCGACGACTGATCGGCCAATCGTACGGTGATTTCGCATATTGACCTCGATCCGTACCGGTTCCAGCGGCTTCCGGGAGTTGAAGGTCTGTCACTGCGCGTCTGGCTTAGCGATCGATCCAACGGCCTCGGAAACTTGCACAAGCAGTGCGGTGCTGCGCCGACGGTAAAAACACGTCAGCCGCTTCACATTGCCGCGAGGCGGACTGCCGACCATTGATCTCGGTGCATCGGCCAGCCGGGTCCATCAATAAAGTCTTCGCGTGCGTGCACCACATCACATCGCAGCTGGCTTCAACACCGAATACCGGCTAGCAGGTAGGGCCCGGGAGGCTGGCTAGGCGCTAGCCCGGGTGAGCGGGAGCTCGACATGCAGGGTCGTTCCGTCTCCGTGAGCGCTTCGCAAGTTGATGTGGCCGCCGAGTGCCTCTGCACGGTCCTTGAGGCCGACCAGGCCGGTGCCGCGGGTGAAGTCGGCGCCTCCGATGCCGTCGTCGCAGACCTCCAGGCGCAGGAATCCGGCGGGCTGTTCGTCGACGGTGAGCGTGACGGCCGAGGCGCGCGAGTGCTTGGCCGCGTTGGTCAATGCCTCGGCGACGATGTAGTACGCGCTGGTCTCGATCGGATCGGGCAGCCGATTGTTGACATCCAGCTCGAGCTGAACGGGGATCGGCGAGCGCCGGATTAGTGCGTGCAAGGCCGGGCGCAGGCCGCCTTTCGTCAGGACGGCCGGGTGAATCCCGCGCGACAGATCTCGCAGCAGATCCAGTGCGCCGTTTGCTTGAGTTGCAGCGCGGTCGAGTTGTATGCGGAGGTCATCGGCCTCCAGGGCTGCCTCCTCATGCATCATGCGCAACTGCATCGCCAGCGAGACGAGCTGCTGTTGGGCGCCGTCGTGCAGGTCGCGTTCGATGCGGCGGCGGGCCTGGTCGGCGGCGGCGACGATCCGCGCCCGCGACGCGGCAAGTTCCATGTACAGCTGGGCGTTGTCGAGCGAGACCGCTAGCTGGCCGGCGATCAGCTTGACCGCGTCGAGACGCTCAGCGGTGAATGCCCCGCGGATCAAGCGATTTTCGAGTAGCAACACCGCCCGCAGCCGGCCGCGGCCGAGGATTGGCAGTACCAGCAGTGAGCAGCGATCGACGTCGGCGAAGTAGGAGTCGCGCGCAAAGCGGTCATCGGTGGTGGCGTCCGTGACCACCAGTGGTTCAGGTGCCCGCTGGACGAAGCGAAGCGCCGACATTGGCACGGCGTCCTGGTGACCGGTGCCGCTGAGGAGGGTGGTTGTGCCCGCTGCGGTCGGCAGGAGCCAGTCTTGGTGGTGGTCGCTCCAAATCAGCAGCCGTACGCCGGTGGCGCCAGTCATCGCCTGGAGGACCTCGACGACCCGGGCGTGCAGCCGCTCGATGCTCGTTTCGGAGCTCAGCGCCCGCGATGCGGACAGGATCCCAAGCAAGTCGATTGTTCCCGTGGTAACCCCGGGGTCCTGCCGACGGAAAGCGCCAGACTGGGCGTCGTCTCCGCCAGCTACATCGACCTCTGGCCGCAGCGCCGGATAGGCCCAGTCCAGGTGATCGGCCTTAGCGGTCGCACCCCACGACAGATACGCCTGGCGGGCCTGGGCCAGAAGTTCGAAACCCGCCTGCTGAAGGCCGTGCGCCAAGTAGAAGCGGGCGGCTCGTTCGGCGATAAGGGCCTGATGCCATGGACGCTGCCGCGCGGCCGCTTGGCTGCGTGCCGCATCGAAGGCAAGCGCGGCGGCACGAAAGTCACCTACCGCCCACGCTCGCTCGGCTTCTAGTAGCCGCAGCAGATGCAGGAAATTCATCGGTGCGTCGGCGGCGCGCGCGGCCAGCCACCGGGTCAGGCCCTCCAACTCAGACAACTGAGCGGCCTGCTCCTCACCGCTACCGCTTCTGGCGGCTTGTGCCAGCGCGAGCCCCCGCAGCAGCCGAGCCACCGCGGACGCATAGAGACCCACCACAGCAGGCAGCAATTGCATCGCCGCGGCGGTTTGCTGCGTCGATTCGACCGCGTCGTCGAAGATGGCGGCGGCAATGGCGCGGCTGAGGTGGCTGAAGAAAACCGCCACGGGGCTGTCGGCCGTCACGTCCAAGGGTCCCGGTCCCGCAGGGCCGGCCCGAGCGGAGCCCTCGCCGAGCAGCTCACCGGCCAAGCGTCGGTACGCCGCTAGCCACTGCCCGGTGTGTTCGCTGCCGACACGCTGCACGAAGGCCAGCGCCGCCTCCGCTTCGGCGACGTAGGTCTTGAGGGTGGGCACGCAATCCAATTGGCCGCCGGTGGTGTGAAAGGCGTAGCCGGCCGTGGCCAGGTCACCACCTGCGACCAGCCCCTGTCGGGCCCACTCTCCTTGTTGAACACCAAATTCGATCGGCTCAAACCAGCAGCTGAGGTGTGAAAAGAGATACCGCACTTGAGACGTTTCGGGCTCATAGCCGCGGGCTTCCCCCACTGTGACGAACCGCCGCAAGGTCCGGTAGGCCGCGGAATAGTCGTCCCGCAGCGCGATCGTCACGAAGGCGCTGTAGCTGGCCGGCCCCAGCGCGCTGCGTGCGGTTCCGTGCTCGACCCATATCCGTATCGCTTCCAGGCTGACCCACCCCTGTAAGGCGTCGCCGACCAAGAACATTGTCGGAAAAACCGCGTTGAGCAGACGCGCCACGGCGAGCAGTTTCGGGTCGGTGATATCTGGCCGGCCCACGTCATCGGCCACATCACTGTTATTCAGCCACCGGTACAGAGAATCGAACTGGCGATCGAGCACCGCGGGGAGATGCTGGTCCACAGCGGGTACTTCGATGCCCAATTCACGTAGCGCGTTCAGGCCGAGCTCGATCGCCTCAGCGAACAGCTTCCTGTTCGTCAGGCTGAGCACCTGCACGCAGGTGGCGTCCAGCCGCTGCAGCGAGGCGGTGCACAGCCGCTCCAGGGTGCGGTAGTCCTCGTCGGCCTCGTCCAGCCGCCCCAGGCAGAAAAGTGCGGCGTGGCGGCCGGTGTGCAACCCCATCAGTGTGGCGGTATCGCTAGCATCGGCCACCCGCAGCGCCCCAGCGAGCAGTGTGTGAACCTGGCTGTACCCCGCCACCACCGCGGCCTGTTCAGCGGCGCGGCGCAGCAGCGCCACCACCTGAGACCGCTCCGCTGCCTCGCTGACTGCGTCCAGTACCGGCAGGTATTGCTCAGCGGCGACGGCGAACAGCTCCGGTGTGGCCGCCAACCGCCGCGCCAGTGCCAGGTGCGTCCTGCGCCGCCGAGTGTCGTCAACGTCGGCCAGGATGGTTTCCCGGATACGGTCGTGACGGAACCGCACCATGTCATGGGCACCGCTGTCGGCCACCAAAACACTCTCCGCGAGGGCCGGTGCCAGGCGTTCTTCCACCACGTCGACCGATTGAGCGGTCGCGGCCGCCAGCACACTCACCTCGGCTCGGCCGCCCAGACAGGCCATCACCTCAACGATGTCCCGCGACGACGTGGGCAGAGCCGCCAACCGGGCCATCGGGAGTTCGGCCACCCCGGAGCGGGCCAGAAAAGAACGCACGACCGGCTCGTCCCAGCGCCACCCGGTCGAGGTCGGGCTCAGCATGCCTTGGTGACGTAACTTGCAGAGCAATTCCACCGTCTCGTAAGGATTGCCGCGCGTATGTGGCTCGATGAGCTCGGCGAGCGTGCCGACGGCGGCGCGGTCGGCACGCAGGATTTCCGCGACCAACGCTGCCAGGCTCGACCCGGCCAAGTTCGGCAGATCGACGTGGGTCACGCGCTGCTGTTGTCGCCACCGCGACAGCGACACGGCCAACGGATGGGCCGCGTCTAACTCGTCGCGGTAGGCGGCTACCAGTAGCAGGCCCTCCACCTGCTCACCAAACACCTGGTTGATGACCGCAACGGGGGTGGCTCCGGCCCACTGCAGGTCGTCGACGAACACCACCAGCGGCCGTTTCGGTGAGGCGACCGCCCGCAGCGTGTCCACGGCGCTGCGCTGGGCCCGGAGTTGGGCCGTCAGTGGATCGCCGGCTTCCGGCGCCACGCCCAGCAGCGCCGCCATTTCCGGCACCGCAGCGGCGGCCATACCCGCGTTCGGACCGAGCGCTGCGAGCATCCGTTCCCGGATCTGGGCCAGCTCGTCTTCGGGCTCGGCCAGCAGCAGCCGACCCAGCGCGCGAAATGCCTGGGAAATGCCGTCGAACTCCAGGTCTCGTCGATACTGGTCGAACTTGCCGACCACGAACCAGCCGTCGTTGCCGGTCACCACTGCGCGCAGCTGATCCACTAACGCGGTCTTGCCCACTCCCGGGGGCCCACTGACCAGCACACCGCTGCACCCACCCCGCAGCGCGTCATCGAACGCCGCAGTCAGCGCCGCGACCTCGTCATCGCGCCCGACCAGCCGCGACGGCGGCAGCAGCCGCCGCGGGAAATCCCGCTCGCCGACCTGCGGTGCATCGGTTCCCGAGACGCTGGGTGCGCGCAACTGCTGCAAGTCATAGAGCAAGCCCTCAGCCGACTGATAGCGGTCGTCGGGCTCCTTCTCCAACAGGTGCAAGATGATTGACGAAAGCTGCTGTGGCACGGCGGGATTGAGGTCGCTCGGCGCCGCGGGGACCCGCGCCAGATGGTCATGCGTCAGGCGCAACGGATCGTCCCGGCCGAACGGCGGTTCACCGGTGGCCAACTCGTACAGCGTGGCACCCAACGCATACAAGTCGGCGCGCTGATCCACCGGCCGGCCCGTCCGTCCGGTCTGCTCGGGCGCCAAATACGCCAGCGTGCCGACAATGTTGGTGTGGTGGGTGAACTCCGGTCGCACCTCAGCCAACGCCATGGCCGAGCGGAAACTCACCAGGCACGGTGCCCCGTGGGAGTCGATCACAATGTTGGCCGGGCAGATGTCACGGTGCAGCACACCGCGGTCGTGCATGCCCGCCACCGCTTTCGCCAGCGCCGCGGCCAGGCCGATCAGGTCGTCGATCGCGAGGGGCTTCACGGCCTGCGCCAAGCTCGTGTGGCCGGCGTCGGCAATCGTGATCGACCCTGGATGGCGCGCCTCATCCAGCAGCTGCGCGACACCGGTCACCCCACGCAGCCGCCCCAGCACAGCGACCTCGTGGTGAACGCGGCGTTCCGCGTCTGCCCCCAGGATTTTTTTGCGGATGACCGTGCCGGCAGGTTCGAAATTCCGCGTCACCCGTGCGCGTGGGGTCTCAGACACGGTTTCGCCGCGAGCCGGCACACCGCGAGGCAGCACCGCGCCGTCACTCATCGCGCACCTCACACACGGCCGAACCCGTCTTTACTTAACACCCATCCGCGCCGAATCGCGACAATTCACCCGGAACCATCCGCGATATAACTGATACAAATCGTTTGGGGTCGCACTGCTGTGACGTGCTCGTCGCCCGCCGGACCCTCCCTCCTCCTTACGTCATCCGACTATGCGCGCGAGCAGCCCGACACCCTCCATCCCGTTCTTCGCGATCGCCAAAGAGATCAACGTCCAATTCCTACTCACCTACACGCCGGATGAGTCCACCGACTCGGCGCGCGCTCTCGCCGAAGGCGAGATCGACGTCACCCCGCTGATCACCGGATAGGTGATCCCGAGCGGCAGCGCGAGATTCTCGTCGCACCCTAGGTGCGTTACGCCCAACTGGACCCGACCGCGCTGTCGGTGCTGGCCATATTGCCGCCGGCCGTCTGCACCTTCTGCCCGTGGGCGTTGGCCTGCTCGTAGATCACCTGGAAGTTGCGCCCCAAATCGGTGATGAACTGCTGACAAGCCACCGACCCCGCGCCGCCCCAAAAGTCCCCGGCGGCAAGCACATCCCGAATGATGGCCTGGTGCTGGGCTTCTAGCGCGGCGGCCTGCGCGCGGATGGTCGCGCCGTGGGCGTCGACATCGCCGAATTGATAGCTGATCGTCATCGTAAGGTCTCCGGTGTCTGGTCGGTTGTTAGCTGCTCAGGGCCTGCTGAGAGGCCTGCTCTTGCTGCTCGTAGTTGTTGGCGTCGCGGACCAGGCCGTCGCGCACTCCGTGCAGCATGTTGACGATGTTTCTAAACGCTTGATGCATCTGTCCCACCGTGTCCAGCGAGGTCGCCTCGGCAGGCCCACCCCAGCCCCCGCCAGAGATGTTTTGCGAGGACACCAACATCCTGCGGGCCTCGTCCTCCACGGTCTGAGCATGCATCTCGAAGCGGCCCGCCATGTCTCGCATTGCATGCGGGTCGGTCATAAAACGTGTGGTCATTACATGTCCCCATTCGAAAACGATTGTGGAATCTGCTGTTTGGTCACAGCGAGTTGTAAAAGCAAGTGTTTAGGAGGGTGGCGCCGGTATCTCAAATGCGTTGAGGATTGCGCACACCGTGTGATACATGCCGGTGAGGATGGCGGTTTCCATGATCCCCTCGGCCCCGAGTAACGCTTCCGCCTCGCGATAGAGTGCCTCGTCGAGACAATGCTCGAGCGACAGGGCGCGGGCGACACGGTGAACGATCGCCTCCGCGGCCGTAAGATCTTTCGGCAGGCCGCCTTCGGCCAGTGTTTGCACAGCGTCGTCGGAGAGGCCGACATGCCGGGCCACGGCGCTATGCGCATACAGCTCATAGGGGGCCCGCCAGACCGCCCCGACCGTCAAGATGATGACCTCCCTGCTGCGTTTGCTCAGGGAAGTATTCGTTTGTTCGGCAACCGCAAGCTCCATGAGGGCCGACGAGATGGCCGGGTTCAGCAGAGCCGCGTTGAACGGTCCAATGAGCCGGCCGTTCTCGGTCCGGGCCTCGAACTTGGCATCCTCGGCCCATGGGACGGCCACAGTCATGAGCCAGTCGTAGAGCTCCTTCTGTGCCGGGTTCAGCGCTTCGCCGTCGTAAAGCGGGAGGCGCCCGCCCAGGTCGTCAACAGACATCAGTCCTGTCCAGCTTTCTGTCTCGTCGGTGTCATTCGTCGCGTTGTCCAATCCGTCGAAGCCCCAACGCTTGCGGGGATTCCGATCCGCTCCGCCGCAGCGTCATACATATCGGCGATGCTGTCCGTCCTGAGCTGATTTGGCGCGCAAGTACTTTGGACCTGTCGCGGTTGTCATATCCGCTCCGCCTCAGGATGCCGCGTTCCCACACGTGTGTCGTTACGGCCAACCCGAATCTATATACCCGGCCAGCCGGTAGCGCGGGTATTTAGCGACAGCCAGTAAGGCGTCTCGGCGACTCGGTCCGCTGTGTCGCCGGCGAATTTGAGTGGCCGCACGTGTTCAGCCTTGCGGCCAGAAAGATTGCAGACGGACTTTACGCCGTCCGTGCCGCATTTCGGACGGAACGACAATGCGTTGTCGCTGTGGCGGGGTCGTACGCGGTTGCCAGGTATGTCGGCCAAGCCCGACTTCGGAAACGCTCGGCCGCCCTTTTTGCCGCGGTGGTGGGTGTGTCGGGATCCGGCGCTGGACGGCAGCGCGGCTACCCGCCAGCAGCTAGGCACACGGTGCATGCGGCTGGCGGGAAGCGTTGATTGCCGTTAGCGCCGGCGACATCGGTTCGATGGAGCGCAATTGTGAGACGAGGAGTGCATACGACGTCTCCGGCGAGCGCTCAAACGAAACAAAGCACACCGTGTGCGAACACGCAGGAAGAAGAAAATGAAGACAACGACATTGGGGAAGAGCGGACTGACCGTCTCGCGCATCGCGTTCGGCACGTCGCAGCTGAGCGGACGATGGGGTCAGTTCGACGAGGACACCGCCGTGACGGCGATCCGGCGCGCCCGTGAGCTCGGTGTCAACTTCTTCGACACCGCGCAGTCGTATGGATTCGGCGCGTCTGAGCAGATCCTGGGCAAGGCGCTTCGCGACCAATTGCGCAGCGCCCGTGACGAGCTGGTGATCGCCACCAAGGGGGGATTGCGCGACACGGACAACGGCGTGGTGCGCGACGCCAGTCCCGAATGGCTGCGCCGCGGCGTGGACGCGAGCCTGGCCGCGCTGGGTCTTGATCACATCGACCTGTACCAGGTGCATTGGCCGGATCCTGCCGTGCCGGCCGCCGAGACTGCGGGTGCGCTGAGCGAGCTGATCGCACAGGGAAAGATTCGCCACGTCGGGGTCTCGAACTACACCGCGGACCAAATCGAGGAGTTCTCGGCGACGCTGGCCGCCGAGACGGTGCAGCCGCCGTTCAATCTGTTTCGTCGCGATATCGAGGATGAGCTGCTGCGGTACTGCCGAGAACACAACATCGGAGTGGTGGTATACGGGCCGCTGGCACATGGGCTGTTGACTGGGACGCTGGCCGACGGCACCTCCTTCGCGCCCGATGATTGGCGTAGCGGCAGCGACGCTTTCACCGGTGAGGCCTACCGGCGCAACCTCGCGACGGTACGTTCCCTGGCGATGTTGGCCGCCGACCGGGGCATCACGGTCAGCCAGTTGGCCATCGCCTGGACATTGGCCAACCCCGCCGTGGATGTCGCCATCGTCGGCGCGCGGCGAGCCAGCCATGTTGACGACAGCGTGGCGGCCGCAGATGTCTCGTTGAGCGAGGCCGATCTCGCCGAGATCGACAAGATCATGGTGTCGGCTGCAGCGGTCGTCGGCCCGTCCCCGTCGAGCGGGTGATGACCGGCAATGCGCCGACCGTCGCCGTCGATCCCTTGCCGGGGCTTCATCGCGCGCAAGGGCAAAATTCACAAAGGACTAGAGCCATGGCAATCTCCGAAATGCCCCAGACCCCAAGCGAAACCGACATCGTTTCAGCGCGGCCCATACCGCACCGTGGCGAAGGGGCGCCCAAAGGCGGCTTTCAGGGCAGGATCGAGCTGGATATTCGTGATTCTGAACCGGATTGGGGTCCATACGCGGCGCCGTCGGCGCCGGAGGGCGCGCCCAACGTCTTATACATCGTGTGGGACGACACCGGAATCGGGACCTGGGACTGCTTCGGCGGGTTGGTCGACATGCCGAACATGCGCCGCATCGCCGAGCGCGGGGTGCGGCTGTCGCAGTTTCACACCACCGCACTGTGCTCGCCAACGCGGGCATCGCTTCTGACCGGGCGCAACGCCACGACGGTCGGGATGGCCACCGTGGCGGATCTCAGCGACGGGTTCCCGAACTGCAGCGGCCGGATCCCGTATGAGACCGCGTTGTTGTCGGAGGTGCTGGCCGAGCGCGGCTGGAACACGTACTGCGTCGGCAAGTGGCACCTGACCCCGCTCGAAGAGGCGAATCTTGCGTCCACGCGGCGGCATTGGCCATGCTCGCGCGGGTTCGAGCGGTTCTACGGCTTCATGGGCGGCGAAACCGATCAGTGGTATCCCGACCTGGTGTATGACAACCATCCCGTTGCACCCCCGGCCACCCCCGAAGCGGGTTATCACCTGTCGAAGGACATCGCCGACAAGACCATCGAATTCATCTGCGACGCCAACGTGATCGCCCCAAATAAGCCGTGGTTTTCCTATGTCTGTCCGGGCGCGGGCCACGCGCCGCACCACGTCTTCAAGGAATGGGCCGACAAATACGCCGGGCGCTTCGACATGGGCTATGAGGCCTATCGCGAGATCGTGCTGGAGAACCAGAAGGCCATGGGGCTGGTGCCGCCGAACACCGCGTTGTCACCGGTCAACCCGTACCTGGATGTCAAGGGTCCCAACGGGGAACCGTGGCCGTTGCTGGACACCGTGCGGCCGTGGGACACGCTGAACGCCGACGAGAAGAAGCTGTTCTGCCGGATGGCCGAGGTGTTCGCCGGATTCCAGAGCTACACCGACGCCCAGCTCGGCCGGATCCTGGACTATCTGGAGGACTCCCGGCAACTCGACAACACCGTCATCGTGGTGATCTCCGACAACGGGGCCAGCGGCGAGGGCGGTCCCAACGGCTCGGTGAACGAGACCAAGTTCTTCAATGGCTACATCGACACCGTTGAAGAGAGCATGCGGTTTTTCGATCAGCTCGGCGGCCCGCAAACCTACAATCACTATCCGATCGGCTGGGCGATGGCGTTCAACACGCCCTACAAGCTGTTCAAACGCTACGCCTCGCATGAGGGCGGAATCGCCGATTCGGCGATCATTTCCTGGCCTAAAGGCATTGCTGCCCGCGGCGAGATCTGCGACGCCTACGTCAACGTCTGCGACGTCACGCCGACGATCTATGACCTGCTCGGCATCACGGCGCCGGCGACGGTGCGCGGCGTGGCGCAGAAACCCCTCGACGGCGTGAGTTTCAAAGCGGCACTGGCTGATCCGGCGGCCGAGACCGGTAAGCACACTCAGTTCTACACAATGCTGGGGACCCGCGGGATTTGGCACAAGGGCTGGTTCGCCAACACCGTCCACGCCGCCAGCCCGTCGGGCTGGAGCCATTTCGACGCCGATCGCTGGGAGTTGTTCCACCTCGATGCCGACCGCAGTCAGTGCCACGACCTGGCCGCCGAGCAGCCCGACAAGCTTGAGGAGATGAAGGCGTTGTGGTTTGCCGAGGCGGCCAAGTACAACGGGTTGCCGCTGGCTGACCTGAACTTCGTTGAGACCATGACGCGGTGGCGGCCGTATCTGGGCGCCGAGCGTGACGCCTATCGCTACTATCCGGGGACGGCCCCGGTGGGGATGGGTGCCGCCGTCGAGATGCGCGGGCGGTCGTTCGCGGTGATGGCCGAGGTCACCATCGAAAGCATTGGCGCCGAAGGGGTGTTGTTCAAGCATGGCGGCGCGCACGGCGGCCATGTGCTGTTCGTCCAGGACGGCCGCCTGCACTACGTCTACAACTTCCTCGGCGAGGATCAGCAGACGCTGTCGTCGTCGGGCCCGGTCCCGTTGGGGCAGCACGTCTTCGGGGTGGCGTATAACCGCGCCGGCACCGTGGAGGGCAGCCACACGCCGCTCGGGCAGGCCAAGTTGTACATCGATGACGACGTCGTCGCCACGCTGACGGAGATGAGAACCCACCCCGGAATCTTGGGGCTCGCCGGTGCCACCATCAGCATTGGACGCAACACCGGCTCACCAGTGTCGAGTGCCTACAAGCCGCCGTTCGCGTTCACCGGCGGCACGATCGCGCAGGTCGCCGTGGACGTCTCCGGCAAGCCCTACGTGGACGTGGCAACAGCCTTCGCAGAGATATTTGCGCGAGACTGACCAAAACAGCCGATGGGCCAACGGTAAGCCCGATCGGTCCGAAACGCGCTGTCTGACTCGTCAGGTTTTGCTCCGCGACGTCTCACGTTCTCGTAGCTGCGTTAGGCCGTTGACGATCAGTTCTAGCCCGAAGGCGAATTCGTCCTCGAGGGCCACCGGCAGTGTGTCGGCGACGGCGACCGTGGCGGGGAACAAGGCTGGGTCCAGGCCGTGAAATGCCGCGACCAGCTGCGTGTCGTCGGGACTTCCGGCGGTGCTGCGATCACTGAGCTGGATCGCGAAACCCAACACGTAGCGGGCCAGCGCCGCGTATGAGTATGCGGCCAGCTGTGGCGGGAACCTGTTGTCGAGCAGGGCCGCGATCCAACGTTCGCGATAGGTCATCGCATTGGGGCCCATCGGCACCCGTTCTACCAAAAGAGGTGCGACGTTTTTGTGTCGCCTCAAAGTCTCGAACATGGTGTGTGCGGTCGTCAGGCAGGCCTGCTGCCAGCTCACCTCGGTGAGTGCCTCGGCGGTGACCTCAATCTCGCCGAATACACGGTCCACCACCTGGGCAATCAGCGCTGCCCTGTTGGCGAAGTGCCGGTACAGCGTGGCGGTGCCGGAATCCAGACGTTGCGCCAGGGTCCGCATCGACAAGGCGTCGGCACCCTCCTCGTCGACGATCCTCAGCGCGGTCGCGACGATGCGATCCAACGGAATAGGCGGCCGACCGGGGCCACGTCGGGGAGAAGCGTCGTCTGCGACGGGGCGGCGCGTTGTGGTCACCCCGACAGTATGGCGGCTCTCGACAGCCGGGTGCGGTAACGGAAACGCTGTATCCATCAGTGGGTTAGCAACGCCCCTGCCGGGGCGCCGCAGGCCCATCGCGTCTTTCATGTTTGAGAATGACTGGGCGGGCGGCACATGCTCATCGGCGTAGCGCATCGATCAGTCATCGCTCACTCCTCTCAACTCAACTCACCTGCAGGTCGACGGTGTATCCATTTGCGAGAGAAGTCGTTTGCCTGATCTCAGAAGCGAACTCTTGACTGAATCGACATCTACTCCGACCAGGGAATGCCCCCGCTTGCGCCATTGTCCAGCGATCATCACCGCTTCGATGTTGGCCAGGCTGGCAAGCAATGCCGCGGCGATCGGGTCATGCGCAGGCCATAGGTTCAGCGCACGGGCATCGATGGCCACCAGGTCGGCCTGCATGCCGGGCTCGATGCGGCCGACACGCTCTGCCAAGCCGAGCGCTCTTGCTCCGTCGACAGTGGCCCATGACATCGCCTGCTTGCTCGTAATCGACGCCGTCGTGCACATCATGGCGGTTGATCGGCGCCGGTGCTCGTGGTCGAGGCCACGCTGATGGGCCAGCGCGATCCGTGCCGCGCTGAGGATTTCGCCGGCCACGACGGCTTCGGTGTCGGTGCCCAGCGACGGTGCCGCACCGAGGCGCAGGAGTGCCCCGGTAATGGGCGTGCCATGGCCCTGGCCGAGCTCATTCTCAGGTGTGGTGGTGAAACTGACGCCGTCCTCGACCAGCAATTTGACCCAATCGTTGGTAAGGCCGGCGCCGTGCACGACGTTGGTACGCGGGCCGAACAGTCCGGCGGCGCGCACGGCCTGCCAGGCAGCTTGGGGCTCACCGCCGCTTTGATGCATCGACAGGATGACGCCGCGCTCGTCTGCGGCGCGGAAATCGGCCACCGCGACATCTGGTGTGGAGTACTGGGGCCCGGCGACGGCCATCCCCAGAGTGAGTAGTTCATGGTTATGCAACGGGCCGTCCAGCAGTCGGTCGATCTCGGCAATGGGGTGGGCGACGTCGGGCGCCCGATTCGGTGTGCCGTGCAGGAAGGCGGCCCGGATGCCGGAGTCCTGCAGTCCCTCAACTGCCGCGTCGGTGTGCTCGGGGGTGGGGTTGTTATGACACCAATCACCGAGGCTGGTTGTGCCGCAGTTGATTTGGTTCAACGCACCGGCCAAAGTGCCGATGTAGATGTCGTCCGGGCGGTAATGCTGGGCGACGCTGCTGTGCATGCGGGCAAGGTATTCCAGCAACGTCCAGTCGGCGCCCACCGAACGCAAACCGGTCTGCCAGGTATGCAAGTGAGCGTTAACCAGTCCGGGAATGACGATACGCCCCGAGAGATCGACGGTTTCGGCGTCGGAGGTGTCCAGCCGGGCGTCCATTTCGGCGATGCGGTCGCCATCGATCAGGATGTCGACACGTTCATCGTCGGGTCGGTTCGGCGCCATGGAGATCACCTGCGCTCCGCGCAGCAGTGTGCGGCTCATACGACCGCCCGACGACGGGCCTTCGCCAACCCGGCCGTCACACCGGGTCCGGTGCATCCCAGGCGACGGTGGCCGACACCCAGTGGGTCAGTTCCTCTGCCTGGTCGTTGCGGTACAGGTGACGCGGCGGCTGCGCGAAGGTGGAATAGGGACGGCAGCGCAGCAGGACGCGGCCCTCGTCGGCGGCCATCTTCTCCACGACCGGGCGGGCCTCCTCACCGAGTGGCTCGCCCGACATCCGGCCGGCGACCGCCATCATCACATCCACCACGAGGTCGCGGTCGGAGTCGACCACCGCGTCGGCATATACCTGCAGATACGCGAAGGGCCAGCGCTCGTCGAGCACACACAGGCTCACCTTGCCGTCGCGGGCCACCACCCGAGCCTTGCCCCGGCCCCCCAACGTCGACACCAGTAGTTCGTCTCCGTCGGTGGGCACGTAGTAGACCACCGACATGGCCGGCCCGTCGTGTTTGCGGCGATAGCCGAATATGCAGGTGCGGTGGGAGCGCACGAATTCACGGCGCTCCGATGGAAGCATGTCGCGATCGGTGGGTGCCGTGAACGGCTCGGCGGCAAGCGGCAACAACGTGGCCACGGGTCCTCCTGACTGTCTGAGCAGGCCATCCTGCTTATGGATACATTGTTGCCGTTATTCGACGGGCTGTCAAGCGTCGCCCTAGGGCCCGACGCGCTGCTACTCACTACATCGCCAAGCCCGCGTCGGTCGATGCAGGCGGGCCAGCGCGCGGACAGCGCATGCGCGTCCATGTCGGCCAGGTGGGTGCGCCGATTAGGTGACCGCCGCCGAATTGGGCAACGATGCGGGCGCCTTTGAGTGCAATATTGTCGTAGACGGTCGCGGAATTGCAGCCGGTGATCGCTGTGCCGACCAGTGCCCAAAGACGTTGGTAGGGTTGACGAATCGTGTCTCCGGGTACGCGTGGCCGCCGGCGTTGATCCGATGTTTGACCCGGTGCACGGCCAATGCTTCGGCGGTCAGTCGTAGAGCTCTTTCTGTGCCGGGCCCAGCGCTTTGCCGTCGCACAGCGGAAGGCGCCCTCCAAGGTCGTCAACCGATGTCAGTCCTCCATGCCTTACATCTTATGGCTTTCAGCCCAGTGCGTTGCCTAACCCCGTCGAAAGGCAAAGAGCTCCAGCGGATTCCGGTGACCAAGCCCTCGGCGCCGTCAGGTGCATCGGCGATCCCGTCTTCCCGAGTAGGCTTGCTTGCGCACCGCCCTGACCTGTTGCGCGGCCGTTATATCCCCTCGCCCTTAGTATTCCGCGTTTACGGATGTATGTCGTTACAGCCAGCCCGAATCGATATACCCGGCCAGCCGGCAGTGCGGATAGGCGCTACCTTCCGAAGAACGATGAGGATTGATCAGCGCAGGGCCTCGACATAACTCTTTCGACGGTGCCCCTGCATGCAGCGGGATGAGACTGAATTGAGCACTTGTAAGTCGTAAATGCAACGCGGGTAAACCTTCTCGACGGGAGACAACCCATCGGCTGCCTGCCTCCAATGAGTGCGGAACGCTACAAACCCATCAACTAATCGCTCGGTGGTCGGCTTGCGCCGAAAAGCGTCGTGCCACATCGCTGTTATACGTTGGCGATGGCCTGTTCGGCGAATTCATGCCAGTCACAACCGGATCGCCGCTGTAATGCCGTACCGGCGCGGGCAACGCCACCGCCGACGAACCAATTACCGCTAGCAGGGGCCCCGATGGACGCTAGCGCGGACGACATCACAGCATGCCGGCGGCATCGTAAGCGTCGACGCGGTTTTGGCCATCTGCTCGTAAATAACGACACGGCCCTCAGCCGAGACGGTAACCAATCAGTAGTTGGGAGAAGAGGATATGTCGTTCTTAACCACACAACCGGCAGCGCTGACAGCGGCGGTCGGCAACTTGGCGAGTATCGGGTCGGCGATGAGCGCGCAGAATGCGGCTGTGGCCGGCCCGACCACCGGGGTTGTTCCCGCCGCCGCCGACGAGGTGTCGGCGGTGACGGCGGCAGCGTTCACCGCCCAAGGGGCGCTGTACCAGTCGGTTAGCGGGCAAGCGGAGGCGATTCACCAAATGTTCGTCGCCACCCTGGAAGCATCCGCCGGATCCTATGCGGCCACCGAGGCCGCCAACGTAGCCGTCACCCGCTGAGAGTCGAGATAGCAAAATGGATTTCGGAGCGCTGCCACCGGAGATCAACAGCGGCCGAATGTACTCTGGTCCGGGCTCGGGTCCGATGCTGGCCGCCGTGGCGGCCTGGGACAAGGCTTCCGGAGAACTGTATTCGGCCGCGGCCGCCTATTCTTCGGTCGTATCCGGGCTGACCGACGGCAGCTGGAAAGGTCCGGCGTCGGCATCGATGGCGGCCGCGGCCGCAACTTATGTCGCCTGGATGAACGCGACCGCGACCCAGGCCGCGGAGACGGCGAATCAGGCCATGGCTGCGGCGGCGGCATTCGAGTCGGCGTTCGCAGCCACGGTGCCACCGCCGCTCATCGCGGCCAACCGCGCGCAATTGGCTATGTTGGTTGCGACAAACTTCTTGGGGATAAACACCCCCGCCATCATGGCGACCGAAGCCCAGTATGCCGAGATGTGGGCGCAGGACGCCGCCGCCATGTACGGCTATGCCGGCTCCTCGGCCGCTGCCGCAACGCTGACGCCGTTCACCGCGCCGCAGCAGAACACCAATCCGGCCGGCTTGGGGACCCAAAGCGCCGCGGTCGCCAATTCCAATGCGACGTCATCCTTGCCGTCGATCGACACGATCATCCAGCAGATCCTCGACAACATAAACAATGCGCTGGCGCCTGACCACATCAATTCGGGGATCAGCGCCTCGTCAGGTGTTGTGTCCAGCATCCTATCGGCAGTCGCCTTACTTTCGACCACGACGGCGGACTCCGCAGGGGCCGCCACCGAGGGGGCGGTGGCGGCATTGACTGACGTCGGGGCTGGGCTAAGCAAGGTGGCAAGCGGTCTAGGATCGATCGGGGCGAGTCAGGTTGGCGGTGCGGTGTCTGCCGGACTCGGCCGGGCGGCCAGCGTCGGCGCGCTGTCGGTGCCCCGGGCCTGGGGCACGCTTACCACCGCAATGGGAGGAGCTCCCAATGCGGTACTGGTCAGCAGTGTGGGTGGCGGCGCCGAGGACGTCGCGGGGATGGCGCCACCGGTCAGCCTGGCGGGCGGGCCGATAAGCACGGCGGCCGGGGCGGGGCTGCGCGGTAAGTTCGGCCAGCAACCGGACGGGACGACTCTGCGATCGCTGATGCGGCCCACCATGCTTCCGCGCCAACAGTACGTCGGATAGCGCGGTGCTCGGCGGCGGCGCAAGTTTTGATTGCCGTCTAATGGTAGATGAAACCCTGAAAAGTCAAGTTAAATAAGGTAACTCACGCACGACCGCCTTGGGCGGCCGGCGCTGATGGCGGTCAGTACGCGCGCGGCAGCTTCAGTGCCTGCACGGAAATGTAGTTCAGCACCATCTCCTGGGAGAACGGCGCGTTGCGCAGCAGGCGCGCCTCCCGCCACAGCCGCTCGACGTGGTACTCCTTCGCGTAGGCATAGCCACCGTGCGTAGACATGGCGCGGTCGCAGGCATCGAATCCGGCCTCGGCGCCCAGATACTTGGCCGCGGCGGCTTCGATGCCGCAATTCTGGTGATGGTCGTAGAGGTGGGCCGCGTGCATTGCGGTGAGCCGAGCCGACTCGAGCCGGATCCAGGAGTCGGCCAGCGGGTGGGCGACCGCTTGGTTCTGGCCTATCGGCCGGTCGAAAACCACCCGCTCGTTGGCATACTTGCTCGCCAGCTCCAGTGCCGCCTGACCGATACCGACGCCCTCCAGACCAACGACGATGCGCTCGGCGTTCAGACCGTCGACGAGGTACCTAAAGCCTTGGCCCACTTCACCGACCACCTCGTCGTCGCGGACCTCGAGGTTTTCGATGAAAAGCTCATTGGAGTCGATCGCCGAGCGGCCGAGTTTTTCGATCTCTCGTACGGTGATCCGCTCGCGATCCAGGTCGGTGAAGAACAACGTCATGCCGTCCAGCGGCTTGGCGGCGTTGCGGGAGGTGGTGCGCGCCAGCAGCAGGATCTTATGCGCGTTCTGTGCGTTGCTGATCCAGACCTTCTGGCCGTTGACCACCCAGCCGCCGTCGACCTTGTCGGCCTTGGTCGTGATCCGTGAAGTGTCGACACCCGCGGTAGGCTCGGTGACGCCGAACGCCATCAGGATCTCGCCCCGGGCGAGCCGAGGTAAGAACTCTTGCTTCATCTTTGGCGAGCCGTGACGAATGATCGGCTCGGGTGGGAACAGGTAGAAGTGGACCGCCGACGCGCCACTCGCGCCGGCACCGGAGGCGGCGATCTCCTGCATCATCACGCCGCATTCCGCGATACCGAGCCCGAGGCCGTCGTACTCCTCGGGGATGAGCGCTCCCAGCCATCCGCCTTGGGCGAATGCCTTGACGAACTCCCATGGGTACTCGCCGAGCTTGTCCTTATTCCGCCAGTAGGCATAGTCGAAGCTGCGGGCCAGCTCTCGGGTGGCCTTGCGGACAACCTCGATCGTGCTGTCGATGGTGTCGCTCATGATCAGCCGAGCAGAGTTCGCGGCACCTTGGCGCTGCGCGCGCGCAGCCATTCGCCAAGTGCCTTGGCCTGCGAATCTAGCCGCAGTGAAGAGGTCGCGCCGGTCCCCAGCAATCCGCGGATGAGGAAATTGAGCGCGCCAAGGTTGGGCAATTCGTAACGCTCGATGCCCAATTCGTGCGTTTCCGGAAGGAGGCGTCGCAGCTCGTCCACTGTAAGCGCCGACTGCAGCCACTCCCACGCTTCTAAGTTCCGCGCCCACACACCAAGGTTCGCATCGCCGCCCTTGTCGCCGGAGCGGGCGTGCACGATCTCACCCAAGGGTGCGACGACCAATTCGTCAGTCCAAGACGCCGACGGCACCGGAGATCTTTCCAGCTGCGAAATCATCCCGGCTTTGGACGGAGCTGGGGCCGCGATGGTCTCGGTCGTGCCGTCATGGTGATGCACCGTGTGCTCGAGCAGTCCCTGCTCGAGCAGTGCAGGCCAATAGACACCGAACGCCGACCCCGGCTGTGGAGGACTGAGGGAATACATTCCCGGGTAGCTGGACAGGGCCAGCTCGACGATCTCCGACGAAAAAGCGCGCCCCGCGGCCTCTTTCGTTCCTTGGACGGCGATCCTCAGCAGCTGCGTTGCTGCAACTTGGCTCTCCGGATCGTGTTGGGGCCGCCCGATACGGTCGATCGCGACCGCGTCGAGGCCATCGACCGTATCGATGTAGCGGTGCAGGGATCGCTCGACCAGCCGGGCCTTGGCGTCCAGGTCGACGCCGGTCAGCGCGAGCAACACGCTGTTCTCCCAGCCGCCGACCGCGGTGATCGCGACCTTGGTCGTCGCCGGTGGCGCCGAGCCGCGCACACCGGTAATTTGCACGCGGTCGTTGCCGAGGTCCGTCAGCGAGGCGCTGTCCAGGTGGGCGATGACGTCTGGGTTGAGGTAGGCGGGATCACCGATCTCATAGAGCAATTGAGCGGTGACGGTGTCCGGTGTTACGGCGCCGCCGGTGCCGGCGTTCTTCGTGATCACACACGACCCGTCAGCGTCGATTTCGGCGATCGGGAATCCCGGCTCCATCGGATCCGCGATGGCCCGGAACCCGGAGAAGTTGCCGCCGGTCGCCTGGGCCCCGCACTCGATGACGTGCCCGGCCGCGACCGCGCCGGCAAGCGCGTCGTAGTCGACCGGATTCCACGTCCACCACCACGCGGCCGCACCGACGACCACCGAGGCGTCGGCGACGCGACCGGTGATGACGATGTCGGCGCCGTTGTCCAGTGCGCGCGCGATGCCGAAGCCACCGAGGTAAGCGTTGGCCGTCAGCGGCTGGTGCGGCCAGGATGACAGCGGCTCGCCGCTCGTCAGGTGCGGCAGCACATGGCCGGCTTGCTGCAGGACGGGCAGGCGACCGAAGACGTCGTCGCCGTCGACGTGGGAGACGCGAAGCCTGTAGCCGCGACGTGCGACGAGTTCACGGGTCGCGCTGGCCAGCCCGGACGGGTTGAGCCCTCCGGCGTTGACGACGAGCCGGATATTGTTGACGGCCAGGTGTTCCAGCGCAGAATCGAGCTGCTGCAGAAAGGTGGTCGCATAGCCCTTCGTGCTGTCTTTGGCGCGCGCCTTCCCGAGAATCAGCATGGTGACCTCGGCGAGATAGTCACCGGTGAGGACGTCGATGCCGCCCGCACGGGCCATCTCGGCCATCGCGGAAGCGCGGTCACCGTAGAACCCTGAGCAGTTGCCAACGCGGATCGGGCGTCGGCCCCGTTCTGGCGTCATGATGTCGCTCCTGTCGTCGAAACCCGCACGGTTCCTTCAAATCCCACGTCACAGGCGCCGTGCTGCTCGGTCAGCTCCAGGGTCAAGCTGTCGCCTTCAGCGGCCGTAACGCGCGCAGTGTAGGTCAGCTCCGCCGGCGCGTAGACGGGCGTGCGCAGGCGGTAGTTGACCTTGGTGACGCGCCATCCGCGGCCCAGGCCTTCGGTGACACAGCGCATTGCGAGTGCCGCCCGCAGGTGGGAGTGCAACGCGACACCGGCGTGGCCCTCCTCTCGTGCGTAGGCCTCGTCGAAGTGGATGCGGTGCGGGTTCCAGGTGACCGCGCTGTAGCGGAACAACTGAAAGGTGGTAGCCGTGTGCTTGAGGGGTGGGAGGGTGTCTCCGACCTGAAAGTTGATCGACATCAGGGCTCCTGCAAAGGGTTTCGCAGCGCGACGGTGCGCCGGTTTCGGTTCAGGACAGCGCCGTCGGCGGAGGTGAAAGTGTTGATGGTCTTGACGAATATGCAAGGCCCAGAACGGGTCTGCTTCGGAGTGACGGCCTCGAGGATCGTTTCCAGCAGCACCTCCGTCCCCGCGGTCACGGGGTTGACCAACTCCATCTCCTCGCCAGCGCCCATCACGCGCAGCCCGAGATCGCGGTCCCCGACCGGCATGTCACCGCCGTTGGGAGTCCCGTCGGGCGCCAGCTGTGCCTCCGGAGTCCCCATACCCCATTCCACGATGGCGGCCAGCATGTTTGGAGGCGCGACGACGTCGGCGTATCCCGCCGAGGTTGCGGCCGTCGAGTCGTAGTGGATCGGGTCGGTGACACCGATGGTGATCGCGTAGCGCCTAATAGTCACTGCGTCCAGCGTGCCCAGTCTGCGCCGGGACAGGACGGCTCCGACCTTCGGCTGTGTCTGGGCGTAGTACGCCGCCAGGGGCGTGCCGGGTTCAGGCAGAAAGGACATGTTGGCCCTCCCGGCGAGTGGAGAGCTCCGCAAGGACCACATCCGTCGACTGGCCCAGCAACTGGGCGGCCTGCAGCGGTCCCACCGGAGAGTCGCCGAGCCGCAGCGGACACCCCGGGACCGGCACCCGTCCCCGGTTGGGATGCTCGACGTAGGTGATCATTCCGCGCTGGATCAAGTGCTCATCGGTGTCGACCTCGCGGATCGACTTCACCGGTGCGCACGGCACACCGGCGGCCTGCAGGTCCCCTACCAGCTCGGCGCGCGTCCGCGTTCTGGTGACAGACGCGACCTCTTCGTCGACGGCGTCGATATTCGCGACTCTGTCCTTTTCCGTACGGAACCTCGGGTCTTCGACGAGATCGGGCCGGCCCAGCGCCGTTGTCACGCCGTGCCAGTGACGCTCGGAGATGCAGATGATGGCGAGCCATCCGTCGCTGGTCTGATAGATGTTGTACGGCGTGACCGCCATGCCCGAGTGCCGGTTGCCGGTGCGCTCGGGCAGTTGTCGGCTGGGGTCGTTGTGTAGTCCGCCGAGGCTGGAGGCGAGCATCGGGTAGATGGTGTCGTGCATCGAGACCTCGACGGTCTGGCCCCGGCCGGTGCGCTCGCGCTGGAACAGGGCCGCGCTGATCGCCCCGAACAAGTGGATGCCGCCGGAGAAGTCCACGAACGCGGCGCCGCTCTTGGTTGGTGGCCCGTCCGGGTCGCCGGTGACCGAGGCACTGCCTGACATGGCTTGCACGGTGATGTCCATGGCCGACATGTGTGCATACGGTCCGGTGGACCCGTAGCCCTTGCCGCGCGCCACGATCAAGCGGGTGTTGTGCTTTAGGAGTCGCTCCGGGGCGAGCTGGAGACGCTCCATGGTGCCCGGCGCGAAGTTTTCGATCAGCACGTCGGCCGTCTCGACCAGGTCGAGCAGCGCCTGCCGACCTGTGTCGGTCTTCAGGTCGAGCACCACGCTGCGTTTGTTGGAGTTCAGCATGACGAACTCGTGGGACTCGACCGGCTGGTGCGAGCGGAAGCGCAACTGCTCACCGCCGGGTGGTTCGATCTTGATGACGTCGGCCCCCAGCTGCGCGAGCAGCAGCCCGCAGTAGGGGCCGTTGTAGATCTGGCCGAGTTCGAGGACTCGGACGCCGTCAAAAGCCGGCATGAGGTTCACCTTTCGATTGATTGCACCA
The DNA here is from genome assembly GCF_001667035.1 of Mycobacterium sp. 852002-51057_SCH5723018. GTDB lineage: Bacteria > Actinomycetota > Actinomycetes > Mycobacteriales > Mycobacteriaceae > Mycobacterium. The sequence continues at coordinate 89,034 of NZ_LZIR01000025.1, read as the reverse complement.
TCGCGACCCGCCGTGGCGCGCACATCCGGCGCGCCGGGCGGGAACCGCGGGAGACAGTGACAGCGGGGAGTTAAGTCAGGACTCGTTGACGCCCGCGTTGCCGCGGTGGATATAGGGGACCGGTCCGGTGCCCTGTGCCGCAGCCAGCGTGTGGGTCGCGTACTGAATGGAGGCGGCGTCATTGATGGCGTGCAACGTGCCGTCATCGTTGAATCCGATTTGCGCGCCCGACATCCACAACAGAACGACGGTGTCTCCGGTGTTGTCCTCCGGGCAGTAGAACGTGTGCACCGAGCCGCCTGGCTCGTACAGGTAGGACCCTGCGGTCTGCGGCTGGCTGGGGTATTCGGCGTACTTCCAGCAGCCCGAGAACGTGTACACCTCGGCCGTACCGGTGTGGTAGTGGATGGGCAGGCGACACCCGGGCGCCATGGTGGCCATGAGGACCACTTCTCCGTTCTCGGGGTCCAGGCGCAGTGGCTGGATGTGGATCCCGGGGCCGATCGCGTCCTTGAGCAGCGGGACTTGGTCGATGTTGATGGTCAGAAGGTCGTCCTGCGGTAGCGCAACGAGGGGAAGCAGGGTGCCGTTAGTGGTGGTCATCATTCCGGGACGAACTGGTGCGGACATCGGGGGCCTCTCTGGTGTACGTATTTACGGATATGGAACCGCATATACGGACCATGACGAGTACTGTACTGTGACCCGCGCCGCGGTGCAAGCCCTTGTGTGTCGTTGGCCGCTTGCTACCGTCGGCGTCATGCCTGCGCGCCCGCATCGAACGGTCGACCGAGTGATCCAAATCCTGGAGACGGTGTCGTTGAGTCCGCGCGGTGTAACACTGGCCGACTTGGCGACCGCCCTCGAGGCTGCGAAGACTTCCGTTCAGGAACTCACCAACGGACTGCTCGCTCGCGGTTACCTCATCGAAGACGAGCGCCGGTTTCACCTCGGACCGGGGCCGTTCATCCTGGCTGCGCGCGCCAACAAGTTGGCCGCCCTGTCACTGGATCACCAGTTTGTCGCTGATTTGAGTGAATCCCTCGATTGCACTGTGCTTGTCGGCGTGCGCGTCGGGGACGCCATTGTGTTCACCGATCATGCGGGCGCAGAATCACCCAGCCTGACATTCGTCGCACGCACCCACGCCCGCCGTCCGCTCTATGCGAGCGCCGCCGGGAAGACTCTGCTCGCGAACGTCCCCGACGACGAAATGAACCGCCTCCTCGACCTCGCAGGCCCCGAGCAGGCAGGCGAGGTTCGGCAATTCCTGACCGAGCTCCCCGAAATCCGCGCCCGCCGGCTCGCGTTCAACCGTGGCGCCACGGTCGAAAACGCGTTTGCCGTCGCGACTCCGCTGCTGGCACCCGACGGCGCTCTCATTGCGGCGATCAGTGCCGCCGTGGACTCCTCAGAAGCCGATCGGCTAGATAATGTCGGTGAACAACTCAAGACGGCCGTAGCGGCCGCTGGGTCTCAATACAGCTTGGAACCGCGCTGAATCCGCTGGCGGAATGCCGCGCGGCATCCGGCTGCGGGGCCTGCAGCGTGTCGTGACGCGAGGCCTAAGCTACCGGGCGCTCAGGCTTTTGATGCTTGCTGCGTGCTGTTCGGCGTCACGCCATCCTTGAGCGAAAGGTCAACACGGCACTGGGGTTGTTGCACCTCACCGTGCCGTAGGTGCGGATGAAGCGCGCCACGAGCTGGCTTGGAAGGCTAGTCATTGCAGTGCTTTTCGTATGCGTGCCGCTCGAGTGCAGCCTGGCCGTCGTGCACGGCCCAGGCGATGGCCATCAACATCAAGAGCCCTAAGAGTGGGACAATCATCGCTGCTGCCCGCCTTTCCTGATCGTTTCTCGGTGGCGGCTGACGACCACGGCGGTACTGCCCTGAATCACATGGCCTTTCGCCTTCATGATCTCAGCATCGTCGCCGGCGATCGAGATGTCCTCCACGCTGACGTCCATTCATGGATGTGGCTACCTGCAAATAGGCGCGCGCCTCGCGCAAAGCGAGCTTCACTGCGGAGATTTGTGGCTGTGTGCCGTGGCGCTACCTCAGCTCAGCGGTAGCGGCTCGGTTTTGATCGCTCCCCGCAGCACACGCCGGTACCGCGACCAGATCGGCACGTACAAGCCCAACTCCCTGCGTGCGGCCTGTACCACGTCGAGACGATCGACCGCTACGTTCTCGTATTTCCGCAATGCCTCTCGCTGTTCTTCCGGCATGTTGTCTAACCACATATCGATTCGCTGTACAACGCCGCTGTCGCCTTCGAACTGTCTTACCCATTCCGCTAATTGAACTGACTGCTGATACGCATAGGCGATGGCAAGATCCGCAGTTCGGTAGTTACCGGTGAGCGCCAGCTCGCTGATCACCCGATCGACTGCATCGGATTTTTCGGTAAGCAATTCTCGGCGAACTTCTGGTGAGCGGGCCTTGAGGACCTCCATGTCCCTGCCGACCCTCAACGCCTCGGCGTAGAGGGCTTTCATCTCCTCGTAGTGAAAGCGGTTCTGCTGTGACCTACGGTCGAGCGACCCAGTGCCGAACGAAATTATCCCTGCCACAAGGACAAACGTCCCACCGATGACCGTACCCTGGCCCCCGCTCAAGTTATGCCAGATGTCGAACCACCCGCTCATCGCTGCCTATCCATTTGCTTTGGCCGTTCATTTACAATCAGAATTGATTGGCACCGGACACGAGACCCGGTGCCAATCAAGCATTTACGCTGACTCAGAGTTCCGCGAGCGCGACGCCGGTGAGCCCCGGGCCGAGGTGCACCAGTTCGCTGTCGACGCCGATGTTCAGGTTGACGTGGCGGATGTCACCACCGAGGTCGCCGACGTAGAACTCCGACTCCGAGACGGCCGCGACGCCAATCGCTTCGTGGTATCCGCGAGACAGGATCTCCGGTGTTCCGATCGTCGGCTGCAAGATCGCGCGGTTGAGCGTGTTGCCGTCGGGTTCTGCGCCCCGATCGGTCCACACCAGTGTGGTCCCGCGGATTAGGTGCAGATCGATAGGCTCAGGCAGGTCCTTCCACAGCAGTTCGATATCGTCGCGATGCCGTGGGTCGGCGCCTCGCGGCAGATCGAGCGGGGCGCGAAATATCCTGCCCTCACCGGCTTTTGGTGCACCCTTCTGCGTCCAATACAGCAGGTGCCGATTCAGGTCGACGGCGATGCCCACCGGATGATTACTGATCGTGCGTGCCGCCTCTTCACCAACCGCCGGCACCACCAGTGGCCGCAGGTCACTACCGTCGAGGTTGCAAGACAGCACCTGCATGCCCTCACGGTCGCACCAGTACAGCACGCCTACCTCGAAATCGGCGGCGAGCTGTTTGCCGGTGGTGAAGGCACCGCGCGGCACGATTGTGACGCGATTGGTGCCATCCAGATCGGCACGTTCCAGCGACCCGTTTCGGGCGTTGGCCACCTCCGAACGTGGGCCGCTCCCTGGATCGGGAGCGCCCATGTTCGTCCAGTAAATATGGCCCCGAGACTGGTCGACGACGATGCCGTCGGGTCTCTCGTCGAGCCCGCTGATCAGAGTGCGCACTCGAGTGCCGTCCAAAGACACCGCCTGCAACTCCTGTTTGCCATCGTTGAGGACCAGCAGTTCGGTCATCGGCTTACACTCTCGCTTTCGGCCCGGGCGGCCTCACCAGCGGAGAACGAGGGCAGGGCATCGCAGAGCGCCTGGACGTTCCGGCCCGCTTCCATAACGGCGGCGTCGGGCCTGACGATGGCGGCGGTCGCCCGGCCTTGTTTCAGCCAGCGGCCGAGTTCGCTCGCCGGAGCGACGGAGACGACGACGGCTCCCCGGCTTCTGAGCTGCCTTTCCTGCGCAGCGCTTAGCGCCGCGGAGGTGACCAGCGCGAACCGGTTCCCGACGACCTGATCGAAGCGCACGCCATCGTGCAGCACCGGGTTCGGGCACAGTGTTCCGGCCAGCTGGCCCGGGGTGCGGGCCTTGACCACCATCGCCGATTTGCGCAGCCCGGGGGCCACGCCGTCGGCGGCACTGGTGCGCGTACCCGGCAGCCGCAGATTTCCCATCCGCGGGAACACGACGTGGCGGATGAGGTCGCCGAGGCGGCCGCCACCGGTCATCGCCGCTCCCACCGACACGGCCATCAAGATCATGGCCGCGGTGTGGGGTTTGCGCTCCTGCTCGTAAGTGTCCAGCACGCTTTCGGGCAGGGAGTTGCCCAGCACGCCGACCAGTTTCCAGCTCAGGTTCAGGGCGTCGCGCAGGCCCGAGGCCATGCCTTGGCCGACGAACGGCGGAGTGAGATGGGCGGCGTCACCGAGGATGAATACGTTGCGGTCGCGCCAGCTACTGGCCACCTGCGCGCGGAAGGTGTAGGCGGTGACCCGTACCAGGCGCAATTGCTCGGCGGGTGTGTCGCCCAGCCACGGCTTGATCAACGGTTCAATATCGGTGATCTTCTGGTAGTCAGCCGCGGTCTCCCCGTCTTTCAGCCGGAATTCCCAGCGGTACCGGGTCTGCCCGACGCGCATGTAGGTGCCGGCGCGCTCCGTACTGCACAGTTGGTGGCAGCCCTCCCACTGGTCGAGCTCGGCGTCGGTGTCGACGTCGATGACCGCCCAGGTCTGCTGAAACGGCAGCCCGTACATGTGCGACCCGATCGCCGCCCGCACCAGGCTGTTGGCGCCGTCGCAGCCCAGCACATAGCTGGCCTCCACGTGCTGCTCCCCACCGCGCACGCGGTCGAGGAAGCTGACCCGCACCCGGCCGGGTGTGTTCTGGGTGACGCTGGTGACCTCGACATTGCCCCGGAACGTCAGCTGCGGGTACCGCTTGAGGTTGGCGCGCAGCATCCCTTCCAACTCGGGCTGGTCGAACATGTTCATCTGCGGGTAGCCGTTGGCGCTCGGCTGGGGGCTACGCTTCAGCTCCGTGAGCACCCGCATGTCGGTGTCGAGCAGTCGAAGACCCAGCCCGGCCCGGCGGTGGGCGGCGAACTCGTCGCCGACGCCCACCCGGGTCAGGATGCGGTAGATCTCGTCGTCGGCGTGCACCGCCCGCGGCAGCGGGTAGACGCTCTCATGGCGATCCAGCAGCAGACACGATATGCCCTCCTGAGCCAACAGCGTCGCCGCTGTCATGCCGGTCGGACCGGCGCCGATGACGATCACCGGCACGTAGTCCGGCAGCGAGGCCGGGGCGCCGTTGGATTGTGCGTTCATGCGTAAACCACCTTGTTGCGTTGCGAGCCGAGGTTGATGGCGCCGTCATCGGTGGCCACCGTGGCTTCCACGACGTCACCGTGATGCAGATATCTAGGGCTTTGCGTTTGACCGGCAAGGAAGGTCTTCAGATCCATCTGGTTGGGATTCTCGATGCCATGCGCTGTCAATGCGGTGCCGACCGGGGTGCCGGTGAGCACGATGTCACCGACGTCGAGCTTCTGGAACTTCGCCAGCGCCTGCAGTGCCTGCACGGGCGGAAACAGCATGTCGCCCTCGACGACCATGTTCTGGCGCAGCTCGCCATTGACCCGCAACTGCAGCCGCAGGTCACCGAAGCGCTTGAGTTCATCGGCGTCGACCAGCACCAGCGCCGGCCCGACCGGGGTGAAGGTCGGATACGACTTCGACTCGTAGAACTGAGCTTTGGTCAGCTGGACGTCGCGCGCTGACACGTCGTTGGTCACGACCAGCCCGTGGATGAAATCGGCCAGATTGGCCTCGGTCACCTCGGTACCCACCGGCAGCTCACGGCCGATCAGCAGACCGATCTCCAACTCGTAATCCAGCAGCTGCACGTGGTCGGGTTTGACGATGTCATCGAACGGACCGCTGACCGAACCGGACGCCTTGCGGAAGAACGTCAGCGGCGTCTTGGCGGGGTCGCGGCCGACGTCCCGCACATGCGAGGCGTAGTTGGTGGCCTGAGCCACCACGCGGCATGGCGTCGTGACCGGCGATAGCAGGTGGAGGTTCTCCACCGGCACGGTGTCGGTGGAGTGCGCGGCGTGGTCGATAGCCGCACGGTTGGCCAGCACCTCGGCGGTGGTGGCCGCGTCCGTGCGGATGCGCGCGGCGCCGTTCGCAGTCTGCACCCACCACCCGTCGGCGGTGCGCATGATCGAGACGGTCATAACGTGTCCTTACTTTCGTTGGTGCTATTAGGAATTGGCTACGTTGAACAGCCCGCGCAGGGCGGACATGTCGAACTCGTTGTCGTGCCGGAGGGCGTCGAGCATTAACGCGACTTCCTTCGTCGTTTCGACCGGTGTTCCGACGCCCAGGAAGTCCTTGCTCGGTGCCGGACCCCACTGGTACAGCCCGGAGGCCGACAGGGGCGCCCAGCCGGGCTCCAAGGTGTTGTCGAACATGTCGCCGTCGGCGAAGTGCTCGACCAGGAAATCCCCATCCGGGTCGCGCCAGTAGTCGAAGATCTGGCTGCCCTGGATGTGACGGCCGATGCCCCAGGAGCGGAAGTAACCTTGCTCGCGCAGGTACTCACCGCCGGCGGCCAGCGCATCGAGGTCACTGACCTGATAAGCCGAGTGCACGTAGCGGTTGGCCGGGCCCAGCGCCATCGCCAACGTGTGGTGATCGGCGGGGGTGGATCCGCGGTCACAGCGGATGAAGCTCATGATCGGTCCGCGCTCACGTTGGCCGGGGTAGAAGCAGAAGTCGCTCACGATCAACCCCAGGTGGTCCAGGTACCAGTTAAGCGCCTCAATGTATTTGGTGGTTTGCAGCACGATGTGCCCCAGCCGCTGCACATTGGTTGGCACCCGTGGAGGCCGCTGGGTGGCGTTGGCCCGGCTCACGTCGTGGCTGCGTCCGAAATTGAACACATGCGGTTGCTGGGAGGGCAGCGCCGGCAGCTCATGGGTGCCCGAAACCACCCGCAGCGGAATGCCGCTGGGGTCAACCAGGTCGACCGTCACCCCGCCGAGCGTCTCCGGCAGCGCGCGCACGGTGGCCCCGGTCGCATCGGCCAACCGCAGCAGATCGGACTGCTCGGCGGCGACAAACGCGGGGCCGACGAACCGCGAACGCTGGCCGCGGCGGATCAGCACACACGGCGCGCCCGGGTCGCTGCCACGCAGGTATAGCTCGTCATCGGTACGCAGCGCGACGCTGAACCCGAACGACCGCGCGAACACCTCCGCCTTATTCAGGTCCGGCTTCTCGAACTCCAGCCAGATAACGTCGTGGACCTTGATGACCGGGTTCGCCGAGCGCCCCGGGTGCTCACCGCGCAGGGCGCCGTCCTCGCTGTGCAGGCCGTTGTGGGCGCCGATGACTTGCTCGGTCATTGCTTGACTCCTAAACCCAAATTGATGGACAGCATGATGTTCCTTCCCGAAAAGGGTTTGATACCAGGGGCTCTCGGCGGAGCACATTCGCGTGTACCGCATTCGTCACTAAGCATGCCGCTACCGCGCCTGGATGTCGTTGCCGCTGACGGCAATGGCTACACCCTGCTAGCAGGTATTCGCGGTCCTGACGATTCGTCAGAGTTGCGTTGCATCACAAGCGGAGCGCTCAGGATTCGAATATCAAACGAGACTTCAACGGTGGCGTGCGGAGCTGCCTCATAGCAATGCCGTTGGACAGAAACGCCGGGATCAGCTTTCGTTTGAGTTATGCGGAATGGTGATGTCGATGGATGTCCCGCCGCCTGGAGGACTGGCGACATGCATTCTGCCGCCGAGTACTTCGATACGGTCCTTGAGCCCGATTAGCCCGGAGCCGTTACGGGAGTCGGCGCCTCCGATTCCGTCGTCCGAGATGCACACATTGAGGCTTTCGTCGGTGGTGTACGCCCGCACCCTTACATCGGAGGCTTGAGCGTGTTTGGCGGCGTTGGTAAGCGCCTCAGCGACCGCGTAGTAGGCGGCGACCTCGACGGAATCGGGCAACCGGCGCTCGATCGCGAGGTCGAGGTTGACGGGCGTCGGTGAGCGGCGGGCCAGCGTCTTGTACCCCGCGGCCAGCCCACCTGTCGACAGGATCGCCGGGTGAATACCCCGGGAGATCTCCTGCAACTCATTGAAAACTTCTGTCAAACCCGTAACCGCCTCCGAGACGACGCTTTTGAGATCATCACATTCAGGTGGTACCGACTCCTCCGCCAGGCGAAGCTTCAGCCCCAGCGATATCAGCCGCTGCTGGGCTCCGTCGTGAATATCGCGTTCCAGGCGGCGGCGAGCGTCATCGGCGGCGGCCACGATCCTGGCCCGTGAGGCAAGCAGTTCCGCGCGGGCGGTCGCGGCGGCAATTGCGGTCGCCACCAGCTCGGCGAACTCGGCGATGCGCCCCTCGGTGTCGGGTGGCAAAGGGTCGGGTTGAGTGGTGCTGACGATGGCCACTCCCCACACCCGCTCATCCACCACAATCGGGGCGCCGACTCGCGATCGCATACCCAACTCGCGAACGCGTTCGGCAATGGAGCCGGTGGCGCCCTCCCAGCTGTCCATCCGCGCCGCCTGTACGGTGCGAAACACCACCGCCGAGATGTTGTCCCCCTCGGTGGTAAGGCGTTCACCCACCGAAAACTTCACCGGGCCGGTGGCGTAGGAGGCGACGACGAGGACGGCCTCGCCGTCATTCTCGTAGCGGAACACCTCGGTGTTACCCGCATCCAGGCACCCAGCCATCTCTTCGGCCACCGCCGAAAACACTTCGGACTGACTGACTCCGCGCGCGACCAGCGTGGCGACCCGCCGCAGCGCAGCCTGCTGCCTGGCCAACACACTGAGGTTGTCGGCGAACTCGCGCAGGCTATCGCGACTGGCCTGCAGGTCCGCCCTCGTGGCGGCGTTGGCGATCGCGGTGCCCACCAGATCGGCGAAATCGGCCATGCGCGCCTCGGTGTCGGCGGGCAGTGGGCCGGTTCCCGACGCCACGGCAACACAGCCCCACACGTGGCCCCCGACCATGATCGGAACACCGACCATGCACTCCACGCCGATCTCCCGGATGCGTTGGGCCGTGGTACCGCGCGCCTGCTCGTGGCTGTCCATCCGGGCGGGGCGGCCGGTGCGCGCAATTATCGGGGCGACATGGTCGCCGTCCATAGGGAACCGCTCACCAACTGCCGGCTTGTTGGGCAGCTCGAGCTCGGTGCGTCCAAGCGCTTCAATCACGATCTCATCGCCTTCGAAGCGGGCCACCGTTGCGTTGTAGGCGTCCAGACAACTGGCCATCTCCTCGGCCACCGCAGCAAACACCTCGGCGGGTTCCGCCTCGCGAGCCACCAACTCCGCTACCCGGCGCAACGCGGTCTGCTGTCGCGCGAGCTGACGCAGGCTCCCAGAACTGACCTTTAATTGTTCGCGCGCCGCGGTGTTGCTGATCGCGGTGGCTATCAAATCGGCGAAGTCTGCGATGCGCGCCTCCGTGTCGGACGGCGCCGGCTGCGGACCCGAGGTGCCGGCCCGCACCGCCCCCCACACCCGGCCGTCGACAACGACGGGAATGCCGAGCTCCGTACGGACGCCCGTCTCGTCGTTAGTTTCGCGGGACCAGGTTCCGGTGTTGGTCAGGCTGTCTTCGCGCGCGGGCTGGCCGGTGCTCAACGCCCTCGCCAGAATGTGGTCGTCTGCCAACGTCATGCTGGTGCCGACGGGCACGCTCTGCATCCCTGGCTCGTTTCTGGCGGCGAGCACGGTTACTGTTCCATCGTCTTCGCAACGAGACAGCCGCGCATCCGTAGCATGCATGCATCGCGCCATCTCATAGTTGACACTTTGGAACACCTCGACGGCGCCGCCGCCCTGCGCGACCAGCGTTGCCACCCGCCGCAACCCGGCCTGGTGCTCGGCGAGCTCACGCAGCGTGTCGCGGCTGGACTGCAGTTCATCGCGGGCGACGGCGCTGGCGATCGCGGTGGCGACCAGATCGGCGAAGTCGGCGAGGCGCTCTTCGGTGTCCGCGGGCATCGGCTCGTCTCCGGTCGTGCCGCCGCTGGCCATGCCCCAAACGCGGTCGCCGACGAGAATTGGGACAGCGACGATGGATTGGACGCCCAGGTGGCGCATGAGGTCGGCGACGGCACCGGTGGCGCCGGCGTGGCTGTCCATCCGCGCGGGCCGTTTCGTGAGCCACACCCCTGTGGCGACGTTGTCCCCGTCAAGTGGGAAGCGCACCCGCATCGGCACCATGTCTTTGATCTCGGGAGAAACAGGCGCCAGCGCAAGTACGACGACTGCGTCCTGCTCATAACGGGAGATTGCTGCGCCGGCGACATTCAGGCACCGGCCTATTTCCTCGGCCACTGCGGAGAAAACCTCGTCGGGGCTCGCGCCCTGAGCGACCTGTGTCGCGATGCGCCGCAACGCAGCCTGCTGCTCGGCGAGTGCGCGCAGCGCGTCGCGGTTGGCCTCGAGCATGGTTTGGGTTTGTCGCAGCTGTTCCTGTTCTTTGCGCTGCCTGGTGATATCGCGGCCAACGGCATAGAACAATCCCCGGTGCGGCGCCACGTTCCAGTCGATCCAGCGCGGGGAACCGTCGCGGCCGGTGGCCCGATTTTCGAATCGAACGGGTCCGCGTCCATCGGTTAGCTCCTGGATCGGCTCTCGCAGCCGATCCATGTCCTCCCGCGGCACTAGGTCGAATAGTTCGAATGCGGCCGGCGCCAAATCGTCCACCGTATAACCCAGCGTGCGCTCGAACGCCGGATTTACCTGCAGCAAATTGCCCTGGTCGGAAATCACCATGAGGTCAGATGACAGGTCGAAGAACCGTTCCAGTCTCTGGCGGGTCTCGATCAATCTGTCGTTGATGGTTTGGCGCTCCCGCGCGGCGGCGAGCAACGCTTCGAACGTGGGCACCAACCGGAGCAGGCGTTCGCGCGTCGTCCTGGGTAGATTGTCCGGCACCTCGAGGACGCCAACCACTACGTCGGCGTCACGCAAAGGGATAGCCCACCGCCCATGATCACCGGCCGACTCACTCCATTCGACGGAGGCGAACTGCATGCTCAACGCGGCGGCAAGATGGCGAGCCGCCCCCTCGGCGGCGGATCGCAGATCGCCGGCCTGCAGCATGAGGCGAGCCAGTTCGGCCGCCAGTTCGGCATCGCGGCGCCGTTCGGCGCTAGCCGCACCCGCTGCCGCGATACCGGCCACAAAGTTGACCACCAGAGCCACACCCAGCAGAACGGCGTAAAGGATGCCCGTCGAGTCCTGGGGATCGACTTCCTTCAGAAGAATGGCCAGCACGGCTTCGGCGATCAGAAACGCAGCCGCGATGGCGACCGCAACTCCGGCCGACGGCCGGGTCGAGGGGGTCAGCAACGCGTATAGCCGTCCAGCGGTCGACCGCGGGCGGCTCGCGGAAACTGCGTCCGCGGACGGTCCACTGGGTATCTTCCCGCTGCCGGGAAGGCGCCGACGCCCGGGCGGCATCGTCTAAGTATGTATCTTCACGGCGTGGAGCAAAGCCCCAGGTGTTCTGCGGCAGGACCTGCAATTGCTCCTTGCTTTTCCGCATAACCGGCGAGACCATCCCTCATGGCGCAAAAAGCGACGGTGTGCCCCTCGATCGACTTGGTCATGAGCCTGACCGGTGATCTGCATGGCGTGCTGCGGGACGCGGCGCAACGAGGCCCGTTGGCGACGGACAGCCTGACCGGCGCGACCGTCGTGCTCCGGCAGCAGGACGTCGAAGCGCTCGCCCACGATCCGCACGTAAGCGGTATCGGGCTGCTCTTGTTCGACATGATGGGCATTACCGACGGGCCCCTGAGGGACTGGTACGGCCGCCTGATGTTCACAAACGAGGGTGGCTATCACCGTCGCATGCGCTCGCTGGTTTCCCGGGCTTTCACCCCGAGGTCCGTCGAGGGGCTGCGGGCAACGGCTGCCGACATGGCCACCGAAGCGGTCGGCGCCGTCAGCGAGGTCGGCGGAGATCTGATCGGAAGTTGCTCGACGCTTGCCACGCGAATCACTTGCCGCCTGCTCGGTGTTCCCGCAAGCGACGTCGCCGTGTTCGCAAGCTGGGCAAGCAGTTTGAGTCCAGTATTCAACGTCATGACTCCCGACCAGATCACCGACGCAACCGTGGCGATCACGCGATTGCTGAGCTATGTCGATGAGCTGATAACGCGCCGACGCGCAGACCCCGGATCGGACCTCATCAGCGCATTGTTGGCCGCGGAGGTAGACGGCGAGCGTCTGACCCGCGAGGAAACGACCGCAATGATCGTCAATCTGCTTGTCGCGGGACACGATACGACCGGAAGCCAAATTCCTTGCACGATCCTGGTGGCCCTGCAGCACCGCGACCAACTCGTCGGAATACATAACGAGCAGGCTCGTTTGACCAACGCCGTCGCCGAAACAATGCGCTTGGAGCCTAGCATTCCGGCGCTTCCACGCACCGCCGCGGAGTCCGTCGAGCTACACGGGACCGTCATCCCGGCCGGGTCGATGCTTTACCTCTGTACCGGCGCCGCTAACCGGGACCCGTCGGCGTGGAAAGACCCGGATCGATTCGACCCCAACCGTTTCGATGGACAAGAAACACCGAGGCTGCTCAGCTTTGGCGCGGGAACCCACTACTGCCTCGGAACCGCACTCGCGAAAGTCGCGGTGGAGGAGTACTTGCGAGCGGTGCTCGCGACCGACCCCCCACTAGAACTGGCCGAGGATCCCGAGGACATTCCGTGGCGGCTTGTGCTGGGGCGCAGCCCTACTCGACTTCGGGTTCGTCCGAGGGCAGCCGCTTAGGAGTCGGACCTATCCGCGTGGCTTGGCCGCCGCGAGTGAGCTGCGGTGGCTGAGGGCGGCGTCCAGTTCGTGGCGTGAACTGATCGCGAGCTTGGCGAAGACGTTGTGCAGGTGCCATTCCACGGTGCGTGCGCTCAGGAACAGTTCCGCGCCGATCTCGGGGTTGGTGCGCCGTGTCCGCGCAAGCTGGGCGATTTGATGCTCTTGCGGCGTCAGTTCGGCGGACGGGTCATCGCGGTGCGGGCGCACCCTTTCCCCGGCAGCCTCCAGCTCACGGCGTGCGCGTTCGGCAAAAGCGTTGGCGCCCATGGCATTAAACCCGTCAAATGCGGTCCTTAACTGGGTGGCCGCCTCCGCGCGCCGGTTGTTGCGCCGCAGCCACTCGCCGTAGCACAGTCGTGCCCGCGCCAGGCGCGACGCCATCCGGGTGCTGCCGAGCAACTCGATGGCCTCGCGGTATGAATCTTCTGCGACATCGCCGTCGGCCAGCAGTGCCCGTGCGAGCGCCGCCGTACCACGGGCTCCATCGGTCCCACTGGCCGCGGCGACGGCCGACATCCGCTCACATGCAGCAGCGGCACGTGCAGGTTGGTCGGTTCGCGCCGCCGCCTCCACCAGTTCGGGCAGCGCCCACGAGGAGTGGGCCATGTCATTCGCGTTGACGGCGTTCTGTGCTGCCCCGGCGGCTCGGTCGTAGTCCGCCAGACCGTTGTAGAGCACCGATTTGGCATAGTCCACATAGGTCAATGCCCAGCCCTCACCTCGCTTGCGAGCACTCATCTCCATTTTTTCCATCAGGTCCGTTGCCCGCGGCGCGTCTCCACGCCAGGCCGCCAGCAGGACCGCGCCATACTGCAAGATGCGGTCGGTGATCCCCGGGTCGATGCTTTCGTGCTCCAGGATCAGGGCCTCGCCTTGGGTGAACTCGCCAACCCAGGCGTGAAATCCCGTGAGCCAACCCAGGCAGACCGGCAGAAAGCTCAGGGTGCCGCTGGAGCGCGTGAGCTGTACTTGGCCGTTTGCGACCTCAAACCACGCGTCGTCGTCCCATAACTCCGCGGCCACGAAGAAGTACGGATGGGCGATCGCGTCCAGCTGCACCGGCTGGGCCCGGAATTGGCGTAGCGCCTCTTTCAGCAGCGGCGCCGCAGCCACATAGCCGTCGAGCGCCCGCACCGCCAGCCCCCGCACCAGCAGCAGCGGATGCGGTTCCGGCTCGGCCCCCGAAGGCAGGGCTTTGACCGCCCGTGCTACCTCCGCCAAGCCGCCGCCGGCGGCAAGGCGCCCGGCGTACATGCCGGCTACCAGGGCTTCCAGCAGAGTCTCCAGCGCCAGGCCGAGATCCAACGACTGCAGCCGCCCCGCCGCCTGCAAGAGCAGCAGTGGGGCCTCACTGCCGCGGTTGAGCACGAATGCCACCTGCAGGCCGAATTCGATCTGCGCGCGCAGTCGCTCGAGCCGTGCGCGCCCTTGCGTGTCCAGGAGGCCGAGTTCGGCGGCGGCCAACAGCTTTTCTGTCGCGACGAAATCTCCCGCGGCGTATTTGGCTTCGGCCGCAACAAGGGCGCGTTCGGCTCGCCGGCCGGGATCTGGGGTCAGCGCTACCGCCCGCTCCCAAAACGCCGCCGCCGCGGCCACCCCGCCACGGCCCTGTGCGCGATCGGCCGACCCGATCAGCTCGGCGGCCAACTCCTCATCAGCACCGTTGGCGGCGTAGGCGCGATGCCAGGCCCGACGGTCGGGGTCAAGCTGGGGGTCGGTTGCTTCGGCCAGTGCCGCGTGCGCCGCCCGCCGCTCCTCGACCTTGGCGGCGCCGTAGACCGCCGAGCGGAGTAGGGGATGGCGAAACCGTACCCCGGCGCCGATCTCCAACAGTCCCGCATCGACGGCCAAGTCGGCCGCGTGGATCGGCACCTTCAGCGTCTCGGCAGCGTGCTGCAACAGCGCCGGATCACCGACCGGGTCGGCCGCGGCGACCAACAGCAGCCGTCGAGTTGCCCGTGGCAACGCGCGCATGCGCGTCAGGTACTGGTCCTGAATGCGACGCGGAACACTCTCGGTGTCGGGCATCGCAAACCCGCCCCCGAAGTCCACCACGCCTAGTTCCAGCAATGCCAACGGATTTCCGCCCGCCTCCTCGACGATGCGTCTCCGCACGCTTTCGTCAAGTGCCGCCGTGGTGACCGATGACAGCAGCGCCCGAGCCGACCGCTCATCCAGCCTGGACAAGCGCAACTCGGGGAAACCCGCCAGTGGATCCTCTGAGGCCGTCGTCGTTCGGGTCGCGAACACCAGCGCCACCGGTTCCGCCAGCAGCCGTCGACCCACAAAGCCGAGCACTTGGGCGGTGGCCTGATCCAGCCACTGCACGTCATCGACCGCGCACAGCAGCGGCCGCTCCTCAGCGGCCTGCGAAAACAGGTTCAGTGTCGCCAGCGCCACCAGAAACAGTTCGGGCCGCTCCCCGGACGCCAGACCCAGCGCCACACCGAGCGCCTGGCGCTGGGGTTCGACCAACGCGTCCAGGGAAGACAGCAGCGGCGTGCACAGGTCGTGCAGCCCGGTGAAAGCCAACTCCATGTCCGACTCGACGCCCACGCACCGCGCCACGGTGAAGCCGGCCGCCCGGTCGGTCACATGCCGAAGCAGCGCGGTCTTGCCGATGCCTGGCTCACCCCGCAAAACCATTACGGCGCTGCGACCACCACGCACCTGATCCAGCACTCGCTCAAGCGCCGCGCACTCGCTTCGCCGCCCAGACAACGACGACAGCGACGTCCACGAGTTCCCGACGCGGCGACCGTTCACCAGCAACCACCGTCCTTACCGCACCGAGCGCATGAAACCGCGAATCTTAACCTTGCCAACGCCATGGCCAAGCACTTCCATCCGCTGAAACTCTTGATGCCGCGTTAGCGGTCTGGCGTGGCCGCGACGGGGCTGCGGCGGGTGAGGCCGGCGTCGAGTTCGTGGCGTGAGCTGATGGCGAGCTTGGTGAAGATGTTGTGCAGGTGCCACTCCACGGTGCGTGCGCTCAGGAAGAGTTCGGCGCCGATCTCGGGGTTGGTGCGCCGTGTCCGGGCGAGCTGGGCGATTTGATGCTCTTGCGGCGTCAGTCCGGCGACCGGATCGTCGCGTCGTGCGCGTACCTTTTCCCCGGTCGCCTCCAGCTCGCGGCGGGCGCGTTCAGCAAAAGCGTTGGCGCCCATGGCCGAAAACGCGTCAAAAGCGGCCCGTAGCTGAGTGCTCGCCTCGGCGCGGCGCTGGCTACGTCTCAGCCAATCGCCGTAGCAGAGGCGCGCCCGCGCGAGTTGAGACACCATCCGGGTGCCGGCGACTGACTCGATCGCCTCTTGGTAAAACTCTTCGGCCACATCGCCGTCGGCCACCAGTGCGTGCGCAAGCGCCGCCGCACCGCGAAGGGTGTAGGTCTCGCTGGCCGCGGCCATATCCGACAGCCGCTCCGAGGCCTCGGCGGCACGCGCCGGCTGGCCACTTCGCACCGCGGCTTCCACCAGTTCGGGCAGCGCCCAAGTGGAGACGAGGAAGTCGTTTGTGCCGACGGCGTTGTGCGCGGCCTCGGCGGCCCGGTCGTATTCCGCCAGACCGTTGTAGAGCACCGATTTGGCGAAGTCGACGTAACTCAAAGCCGCGCCCTCACCCCGCCTGGAACCGGCCTCGATCATTTTTTCAAATAGGTCGGTTGCGTGTGTCGTGTCTCCGCGCCAGGCCGCCAGCAGCACCGCGTCGTACTGCAAGCTGATCTCCCCGACCCCCGGGTCCAAGGTCTGCCATTCCGAGATGAGGGCTTCAGCTTCGGCGAACTCGCCAGCCCGGACATGAAACTCCGAAAGCCAACCGAGGGCGACCGGAAGCCAGCTCAGGGCGCCACTGGAGCGTGCGAGCTGGACCTGGCCGTCGGAAAGCTCAAACCACGCATCGTCGTCCCACAGCTCGGCGACCACTAGGCAGTAGGGGTGCGACAGCGCATCCAGCTGCACCGGCTGCGCCCGATACAGGCGCAGCGCCTCTTTGAGCAGCGGCGCCGCGGCCACATAGCCGTCGAGGACCCGCACCGCCAGCCCGCGCAGCAACAGCAGCGGATGCGGTGGATCGGGTCCTAACGGAACGGATTTCGCCGCCCGCGCCACGTCTGCAACACCTCCCCCTGCGGCGAGGCGCGCGGCGTACAACCCGGTTACCAGACTTTCCAGTAACGTCTCCAGCGCCAGAACGGGGTCCAGCGGCTGCAGCCGCGCCGCCGCCTCCAGCAGCAGCAGCGGAGCCTCTCGGCCGCGGTTGAGTAGAAACGTGAGCTGTAGGCCGAATTGGGTCTGCACGCGCATGCGCTCGAGCCGCGCATGCCCATGCTGGTCTAGGGGACCTATCTCCGCGGCTGCCAACAGTTTTCCGGTGGCCACGAAATCCCCGGCGGCGTATTTTGCTTCGGCCGCAACCAGTGCGCGCTCTGCCCGCTGGCCCGGATCAGGGGTCAGCGCCACGGCCCGCTCAAAAAACGCCGCCGCCGCGGCAACGCCGCCGCGGCGTTGCGCGCGATCGGCCGACCCGATCAGCTCGGCGGCCACCTCCTCGTCGGCAGCGTCGGCTGCATAGGCCCGGTGCCAGGCCCGTCGATCGGGGTCAAGGTCCGGATCGGTCGCTTCGGCGAGCGCGGCATGGACCACCCGCCGCTCTTCCTCTTCGGCCGCCCCGTACACCGCCGAGCGCAGCAGCGGATGCCGAAACCGTATCCCCGCACCGATATCCAGCAGCCCGGCATCGACGGCCGGGTCCACCGCGTCGATGTGCAGACCCAGCGCTTGTGCCGCGCGCTGCAGCAGCGCAGGATCCCCGACCGGATCGGCCGCGGCTACCAACACCAGCCGTTGGGCTGGCCGCGGCAACTCGCGCAGCCGCGTCAGGTACTGGTCCTGGATGCGGCGCGGAACACTGATGGCGTCGGGCAGCGCAAACCCGCCCGCGAAATCCACCGCGCCCAGCTCGAGCACTGCCAAGGGGTTTCCGTGCGCCTCCTCAAGGATGCGTCTGCGCACGCTCTCATCCAGACGCGCCGTGGTCACCGATGCCAGCAGTGCCCGAGCCGACCGCTCGTCGAGCCCGGACAGCCGCAACGCGGGCAAACCCGCCAGGGAATCGTCGGAGGCCGCCGTCGTTCGGACCGCGAACACCAGTCCCACCGGCTCGGCCAGCAGCCGCCGGCCCACAAAGCCGAGCACCTGAGCGCTGGCCTGATCCAACCACTGCACGTCGTCGACCACGCACAGCAGCGGACGTTCCTCAGCGGACTGCGCGAACAGGTTCAGCGTCGCCAGCGCCACCAGGAAAGGTTCGGGACGCTCCCCAGACGCCAGACCCAGTGCCACACTCAGCGCTGCACGCTGCGGTTCGACCAGCGCCTTCAGGCGCGAAAGCATGGGCGCGCATAGGTCATGCAGCCCAGTGAAAGCCAACTCCATGTCCGACTCGACGCCCATGCACCGTGCCACGGTGAAGCCCGCCGCCCGATCGGTCACGTACCGCAGCAGCGCGGTCTTGCCGATCCCCGCCTCGCCCCGCAGAACCATCACGGCGCTATGACCGCCACCCACCTGATCCAGCACTCGGTCGAGCGCCGCACACTCGATTCGCCGCCCAGACAGCGACGTCAACGCGTTCCCGTCGCGATGGCGATCGCTCACCAGCAACCACCGCCTCACCGGTCGCCTGAATACCGCGAATCATAACGCTGCCAGGGCGGTAGTGAAACGCCGCGGATCTTTGAAGCATTCGATGCCTGCCTTCTCTCCGGTGAGAGAACCTTGCCGTTGACGAAGTCAAGACGACATTGCGCGAAGTCAAGACGACATTGCGCGAAGTCAAGACGACATCGCGGCCGCCATCCATGCAGCCTTCAACGGGCGCCGGCGCCCGCTAACCCCTCTGTCCTTTACACAATTTTGGACGTTGGCGCCGTTGGTCGCGCCGAGCCATTGCGACGTTCCAGCCCTCCGATAGGAGGGCTGGACTGCCGGGCCGGCAAAGCCGTTCGCCGGAATTGTGTTCAGTTCGCGCAGATGGTGCCGTTGAGGTGGGTGCCATCGGCGGTCAGGCACCCGTTGGGGGGATCGTTGGGCAGGCCGGGCGGGACGCAGTTCTGCGTCCCGGAATTCCAGTACCAGCCACTGGGGCAGTCGGCTACGTTCGTCGCCACGGAACTCGGCAGCAGCGAGGACAACCCGAAAGTTGCCACAGCCAACCCGGTCGCGGCGGACAGGGCGATTCTGAGGTTCTTCATCTACCTGGTGCTCCTTTCACTCGAGCGCGTCTCGTCGCCGAGACTCCTGTCACGCTCGAACGCTCTGCTACAAGGGTCGCTGCCGGCGACGGTGAATACATCCATGCCACCTGCAGACTTGTCTACCGGTTGGCTCCAAGTTCACTCAGTCGCGTTGTAACGCAGTCAGTTCGGGACGAGCCGGTGGTCCATGTCAGCCTCACGAGTGAAATGCTCCGGCAGGCGTTACAGATTTGACGATTCGTCAGTGAGTCGTCGCTTCGAAACCTTTACCTGCTGGCAGGTATATCGATTTGGCGGTGACGGTAACGACATGTCCTTGCCGAACCCGCATGCTTTGAAGCAGAACGCGACAGCAAGGAGCTGCGCGTAATCGCTTGCGCAAAGCGATGTCTCAGGAACGAAGCACAACGTCGGAGAACAGCGGTTGAGAGCTGCTTTCCAAACAAATGGAGGAACACCATGGCATATCGGACCGTCAACCCGTACAACAACGAGGTCGTCGCTAATTTTGACGAACTGACCGACGCGGAGGCGATGAACCTTCTTGCGCAGGCGCAGAAGACCTTTGAGTCGTGGAGCCAGGCATCGTACGCCGAGCGCGCCGCGGTGTGCCGGCGTGCCGCGGCCATCCTCACCGAACGGCCCGACGAATTCGCCCGCCTGCTCACGCTGGAGATGGGCAAGCTTTACAACGAGAGCCTCGGCGAAGTGGCGCTGAGCGCGGACATCTTTAACTACTACGCAGAGAACGCCGAGAAGTTCCTGGCGCCCGAGCGTATCGACACGGTGAGCGTCAACGACAACGCCATGCTGGTCAGCGCGCCGCTCGGGGTGATCCTGGGCATCCAGCCGTGGAACTTCCCGTTCTACCAGCTGGCGCGGGTGGCGGCCCCGAACCTGATGGCCGGCAACGTCGTCATGGTCAAGCACGCGTCCAACGTCCCGCAGGCGGCGGCCGCCTTCGAGCGGCTGCTGCTGGAGGCGGGTGCCCCCGAGGGCGCCTACACCAACCTCTTTGCGACCAGGGATCAAATCAACATGCTGCTCGACGACCCGCGGGTGCGCGGTGTGTCGCTGACCGGCAGCGAGGGCGCCGGCGCTGTCGTCGCGGCCCGGGCCGGCAAGAACCTGAAGAAGTCGACCATGGAGTTGGGCGGCTCGGACCCGCTGATCGCGTTGGCCGACGCCGACTTGGACAAGACCGTCCGCTGGGCGATGTGGGGCCGGATGAACAACGGCGGGCAGTGCTGCGTGGCCTCCAAGCGGATCATCGTCGCGGAGGAGATCGCTGACGAGTTCCTGGAGAAGTTCAAGGCCGCGCTGTCGGCCCTGAAGGCCGGTGACCCGTTCGATGAGGCGACCACGCTGCCGCCGATGTCCAGCCAGGGTGCCGCCGACGAGTTGCACGAAAAGATCAAGGCTGCAGTCGAAGCCGGCGCGACGGCCATCCCGCTCGGTGAGGCCGTGCCCACCACGGGAGCCTTTGTGCAGCCAACCATCCTGACCGACCTAACCCCGGACAACCCCGCCTACTACCAGGAGTTCTTCGGGCCGGTGGCGCTCTTCTTCCGGGCGAGCAGCGAGGACGACGCAGTGCGGCTGGCCAACGACTCCCACTTCGGGCTCGGCGGATCGGTGTTCACGCAGGACGCCGAGCGTGGGGTCGAGGTCGCCAAGCGGATCGAGACCGGCATGGTGTTCGTCAATCACCCGACGTGGACCAAGCCGGACCTGCCGTTCGGCGGTGTCAAGCTGTCGGGCTACGGGCACGAACTGTCCAACATCGGCATTCAGGAATTCGTCAACAAGAAGCTCATCAACGTCGTTCCGATCGACGCACCGGAGTGATGATCCCCCAGGTCGACCAACTCAATGCAAAAGGAAAAGGTAATCATGGCTGACTTCACCGTGGGGAAGTACCTCGCGACCCGCTTCGAGCAGATCGGGCTGAAGCAATACTTCATGGTCCCTGGGGACTACAACCTCGTCCTGCTCGATGAACTGCTGGAAAACAAGAACATCGAGCAGATCGGGTGTTGCAACGAGCTCAATGCCGCCTACGCGGCCGAGGGCTACGCCCGGGTCAACGGGGCCGGCGCCGTCCTCACCACCTTCAACGTGGGCGCGTATTCCGCGCTCAACGGGGTGGCCGGCGCCTACGCCGAGCGCCTCCCGGTGATCATCGTGTCATCGAGCCCCAACACCAACGACCCGGCGGAAAATCACATCCTGCACCACACGATGGGCACCCATGACTTCACCGCCCAGTACGAGGTGTTCAGGCAGGTGACGTGCGCGGCGGTGCGCATCCAGCACCCCGCCAATGCACCGGAGATGATCGATCACGCGATCAGCACGGCGTTGCGCGAGCGCAAGCCCGCGTACATCGAGATTCCGTGCAACCTGTCGGCCGCACCCTGCCCTCCGCCGGCGCCGTTCTCGACGCTCTCGTCCGGGCAGCCGAGCAACGCGCTGATGCTGGCCGATGCGGTCGGCCGGGCCACCGACCTTCTCGCGGAAGCGAAGAAGCCGATTCTGTTGGCAGGGGGCCACCTTCGCCCCTACGGTGCCATCGAGGCCTTCCAGGAATTGGCCGAGGCGTTGGGCTGCGCAGTAGCGGTCATGCCAAACGCCAAGGGCTTCTTCCCCGAAGACCACCCGCAATACGCGGGCATCTACTGGGGCGAGGTGAGCACCCCGCACTGCCAAGCCATCGTCGACTGGTCTGACCTCATCGTGGCCGCCGGCCCGGTATTCAGCGACTACACGACGGTGGGCTGGAGCGCGCAGCCACCTCGGCAACGAATGATCAACGCCGAGTCCTACGCGGTGCGTTTCGCCGACGTCGAATACACCGGTGTGGCGCTGGCGGACTTCCTGTCCGACCTTGCCAAGAAGGTCCAAGCCAACAACGCGACCCTGACGCAGTACAAGCGCCTCAGAGGCACGGCGTCGGTAGCGCGTCACACGCCGGAGGACCCCGCAGCGCCGCTGAGCCGGGCCGAACTGTGGCACCAGATCGAGCAACACCTGGACTCGAAGTCCACGCTGTTGGTGGAAACCGGTGACTCCTGGCTCAACGGCATGTACACGGCTCTGCCCGGCGGTGCCAGGTTCGAGATCGAGATGCAGTGGGGCTCCATCGGTTGGTCCGTTCCCGCCAGCTTCGGCTACGCGATGGGCCTCGAGGATGACCGGCGCCTGGTCTTGGTCGTCGGCGACGGGTCCTTCCAGTTGACCGCCCAAGAGGTTTCGAACATGATCCGCCACCGCCAGGAGACCCTGATCTTCCTGGTGAACAACCGCGGGTACGTGATCGAATCGGCGATTCATGACGGCCCCTACAACTACTACAAGAACTGGGACTACGCCGGGCTCATCAATGTGTTCAACGCGGAAGACGGTGGCGGGCTCGGACTGCTGGCCACCACCGCGGCGGAACTGGCCGAAGCGATCGACAAGGCACGCTCGCACAAGGGCGGGCCGGTCCTCATCGAGTGCCAGATCCCCAACGATGACGCCAGCCCTGAGCTGATTTCCTGGGGATCCAAAGTGGCACGGGTCAATTCGCGCCCGGACCCGCGTTTCTAGAGGGGGAACTGCCGCACAGGCTCGCTCTCACATAGCCAGCCGGCCGGTAGCGCGCGAACTTTGATGCGTGCTACCGGCCGGCTCACCAGTCGCACGGGAAAGTACCAGCACTGCAAGCAGGCCTCGCTCGGTCATGCTGGAGTCATAGAGTGCGGCGTTCCGCCGTTGCGCTGCGTCTTGGTCGAAAGCAGAGCCTTCCTGACGCTGTCGCGAATCCTCTTGACATGCAAGGGCTTATCTCGCCGCCACCACGGCTCACAGACGACACTGTGCACGTCTCCCATTACTTTCCGAACCGGCGACCGTCCGGCTATCCGGCCGTACTGGCAGCGGCCAGGTGTCCGAGCACAAAAACGAGAAGCACGGCGGCGCCACCGATGAGGAGTAGCCGTGTGCCCGAGCGCATGGCACCTCGACTGTCGAGCTGGCCGATTGCCGCCCCGACCGCAAACAGGGCCACGCCTGCCGAGGCGATAGCCAAGCTCGATGCCGCCGTACCCGAACCGAAAATGTTGGGCAGCACCATGACGACCGCACTCAGTGTGAACCAGACCAGAATCGACATGGCCGGGGACCACGACGATCCGCGCTCGTCGGGGTCGCGACCGAGTTCCGCGCGAGCCGTGGTGTCCAACAGAGTGAAAGATCTCTGCTCGGTTAGGTAGCGGTCGCGCAGCAGGATTGGGTCGCCTGGACCGATGTTGTGAGAATACTCGTGACTGGGCGCTGCGATACCGGGGTCGGTTGTCGTTGCGGTGGGCCGCTTACTCGTCGTCATGTCCCCGAGGTGGCTGAATACCGTTCGGCGGCTTGTCATTTGTCGTCGGAATTGAGTGCGAGGAATACAACGCCAGCGGTGGCGCCGGCGATGACTTGCGCGACGAGGTACACCCACAGCGTCGGCCAGGCGAACATGCCCATCACCGCAGCGCCCAGCGTTACCGCCGGGTTGAACGCACCACCTGAGATAGCCCCCACCGCTACCGCGCCGGCCACTACGGTGAACCCGATCGCCAGACCGTAGAAGGAATTGTCAGGGTGGTCTTTGCTGGTTGCGACATTGAGCACGACATAACACAGCGCGAAACTGAACAGCAGTTCCGCCACAAACGCGGCCACCAACGCGCGGCCGCTCAGCGTTACTGTCGCGGTCGCGGCGAGCTGCGCGGGATCGATGACCGTTCGCACCACCACCGCGGCCAGCACACCAGCACCGAGCTGCACCAGCCAGTAGGCGACTGCATCGCGCAGCCCAATCCGGCGTCGCGCCAACACCGCGAGAGTCACTGCGGGGTTGTAATGGCCGCCGGAGAGGTGCCCACCGGCGTAGACCATCACCATCAGGACCGCACCGATAGCGAGCGGAGCCAGCGGGCTACGGCTGCCCACTGCAGCGCCCACGGTGAATACCAGAAAGAATGTGCCGATGGCTTCGACGGCGTACTTCGCCGCGGCCCGAGGCGCCGAGCCCGCAGCGACGGATTGTTCGCCGGTGACTGGCCCAAGCGTGCTGATATCCATAGGATCCAGAATTGCGTCGCGGGGCGCAGAAGTCGCCAAAGGTGGCGCCCATCGCCGAGTACCGCCAGCGGCAATCGGTGACTACCTGCCAGCTGCAATCGCCTCCATGAACCATAGTTTCTGCACGCCTGCGTAAGCCAGCCAAAACGGGTGCTCAACGTCGCAGTTGGGCCTAGCAAGCGATCTCGGCTTGCTCTGCGCGGCCGGCGCTATGGTCATATCGTTATCTCGACCGCGGACTACGGCGGAACCTGCCGACTAGCCGAAAGGCATCGCAAAAACCGCGGTTTCGGCTTTTCTACGCCCGGTCGGGCAGATTGTCCTAGGAGGCATTTCAAGGCGAGACCACACAGGAGCTGCACATGTTCACCATGCCCGTGACAGGTGGCCGGCCAGCGCCACCGTTGAACGTGACGCCGGCTGACGTGGTGGTGCGCAACGCCCGGATCTACACCGGTGATCCGGCCCGGCCACACGCGTCTGCGGTCGCGATTACCGATGGGCAAATCACGAAAGTTGACAGCTACGAGGCTATTGCGCCCTACGTGGGTGAATCCACGCGGGTCATCGATGCGCAGGGACGACGCGTCGTCCGCGGGCTAAACGATTCGTTGCGATTTGTGGGCGGCCACTATCAGTTCCCCGTCCTCAGCACTCTCCGGGAATCGACCATGCGCACAGTTGGACCCAGCCCCGCCGGCATCGTCCGTACTTTGCTTGATGCCATCGATAATCACGACCTTGACTCCATGGATGCCTGTGTCGCTGACGACGTGCACTTCCGCTTCGGGAGCGCCGACCCCACCGACACCAAAGCCGACTTCGCCGCGACGATGTACCCCTTCCTTCGTGGGATCGCCGCGATCCGCCACGAAGTAATTGACATCTGGGAAGCCCACGACGGCAGTGTCATCGCCACGATGGACGTGCATTACAAGCGCCTTGACGGCCATCAGCTGACCCTGCCGTCCTGCAACGTATTCCGTGTCCGCAACGGGTTGATTCACGACTACCGCATCTACATGGATATCAGCCTTTGATCGTGCCTGATTATCTTCCGGCAAGGCGGCGAGGGATTCCGCCACCGGCTTCAGCGCTCTGACGCCTTCGTGCGGTGGCCGGCGAGCCTTGGGCAATCGAGCCCGGGTCGTCGGGGTGGTGCGGTTTTGGCCAGCGACGCGTTCAGCCCCTGACGCGACGCTGATGATCCCAGTTTCTGTGCGCTCGATGCGGTCGTGTGTGGCTCCAGCCGTCCCGGATCAACGGCAACTGGCGGCGGACAACGGTCCAGTGCCGCAGGGGAATACCGCACGTTGGAATAAGCGCCCTCTGCCAGCCGCCGATGAATAGGTCGCCATCGGCGATTACCTGCTACCCGGAAACGCGGATTCCAGCTAGCGGGATGCACGGATTCGTGTCAGCTGCACAGATATGCAAGGGCAATTCTGAAAGCATCAAAGGCAGATGCAAATTCATCACGCCGCTGTTCGTCTCAGAAGGTGCGGTGAAGTTGCTGCTTCTAGGCTACATGCTGATCGGGG
This sequence comes from Mycobacterium sp. 852002-51057_SCH5723018, assembly GCF_001667035.1. Classification (GTDB taxonomy): domain Bacteria; phylum Actinomycetota; class Actinomycetes; order Mycobacteriales; family Mycobacteriaceae; genus Mycobacterium. Next base: position 63,350 of record NZ_LZIR01000025.1, on the reverse strand, counting down.
GCTCACTACTCGAATGAGCGCAATCATGGTCATGCCCAAACTAATCCGCGCGGACACCGCCCTAGTTGGCGCTGTCGCCCCGGCATGGCTTTTGGGTCAATCAACACCAGCGCGGTCGCGGCCGTGGCGCGAACCGTCGAGCTGGGCGCCCACCAAAGCCGAACATCGGCAACCCAGCAGGGCGCCATCGCATTGGTCGCGTCGCGGTTTCATTGGGAGACAGGGTATGTGATGGGCCTCGCCGAGCTAACGGACCTGAGGGCTGCGCAGGCGCTGGGCCGGACGATGTTAGCCAAGCAGCCTCACGGATCGCGGGTTATCCGCCGCAAGCTCATGGCACCGGACACTCCGGTGGGCGCGCCGCCGCGTGAGCGGCTCGATAGGTTGTTGCGCCAACTTGTTGATGACCACCGGCTGGTCACCGTCACGGCCACCGCCGGCGCGGGCAAATCGGTCGCGGTCGCACATGCCAGCCGCACGTTCGGCAGGCTGGTGGCGTGGCTGACCGTGGACGCGACCGACGCCGCCCCGGGCCGCCTGCTGACCTACCTGGAGGAGGCGCTGGCAGCCCGGCTGCCATGGGTGCGGGGCGTGGCCACCGGTGCGCTGGCCGCCGGCATCCCGCATGCGGAGGCGGCGGGCCTGCTCGCCGAGGCTGCCGCCGACGCCGAGGTTGTGTTCGTTCTGGATGATCTGGAGCGGCTGCCTCGATCGTCCCCGGCGTGGGAAGTCATCGCCTCGATCCTGCGCTACGCCCCACCGAGCATGCGCATCGTGTTGATCAGCCGCCGCACCCTGCCTGCCGAGGCCTGTTCTCCCGCACTTGGCAGTGGGGTGGCACGAGTTGTCGACGCGGATCTGGCGTTCACCGTGCAGGAGGCCCGCATCGCCCTGCAGCGACTAGGCCGCTCGCCGGCCGATGCGCCGGCTGCGGTCGCGGCCACTGGTGGCTGGGTCATCGGGGTGCTGTTCGACGCGTGGCGCTCCGGGGACTACGTTCGCGGCGGCGCCGATGACTTTGGGGACTATGTGGCCGCGCACATCCTGGGTGAGCTCGACGCCCAGGATCGCGAGTTTCTCATCACGACCTCGATGCTGGAGGAAGTGACCGTGGAGTCGGCGGTCGCGCTGGGCGTCGACGACGCCGCGGGTCGGCTCCGATCGCTGCAGTTAGCGCCCATCCCGGCGCAGTGGTCCCCGGATCCTCTGGCGATGCGCTGCCATCCGCGCTTTCGGGAGTATCTGCGCGAGCTGCTGGATCGTCGCGGGCGCGCAGCGGTGCATGAGCTGCGCGCGGCCTACGGGCGGCTGCTCGCGCGCAAGGGTTTTCACGAGGAGGCGGTGGAGGAGCTACTTGGGGCGGGTGTACTCGGGGAAGCGTTGACTTCCGCCAAGCAGGCGATCCTCGGTGTCATCGAGCGTCTGGACTTCGCCGTTGCTGACCGCTGGATCCAAGCGCTCACGCAGGTTGTCCCCGCCGACGACTTCGGGTTCGCCGAGGCCGAGCTGATGCTCGCGATAGCACGCGACGACCAGCGCCGCGGCGTGCGCATCGCCAACAAACTGGCCGCGGTCGGGCGGCGTGAGCAGCTGGCAGCAACCTGCGAACGCGCCGCCGCCCTCATGGCATGGTGCTATGCGGTCGCCGGATGCCTCGATGAGGCGCGCGCCGTGCTCGGCGCGGCCCCCGACGGCCCCGCCGTCAACATCGTCCGTTACGCCTTCGCGCACACCCTCGCCCTGGTGACCGCGGCCAGCGCTCCTCCCAGACCCGAGCCCACCGGCGGCCCGCTGGACGGGCTGCTGTACGGCGCCGACTACGCGCTCGGCCGGCTAACTCAATTCGGCGACGACACGCCGTCACCGTTGACGGGGCTGGCCATGGGCCCGGGCAGGATCGGGGCGCTGCGCGCCACCGGACGCACCGCAGAAGCCCTCCAACAATACGAGGCGGCACAGCGCCAGGGCCTTTTCGGCGGCTTCCGCGAATGCTTCGTCAGCCCGGATACGCTGCTCGACGCCGGACGAGTCGACGAGGCCCGGGCCGCACTGGCCCACGGCCGTAAGTTTGCAAGGTCGAAAGAGTCGCCGCTTCTGATGGGGCTGCACCACATTGCCGCGGCGAAGTTAGCGCTGCGCGCCGACCGCGACCCGGCGCGCGCGAAAGCCCTCCTCGCCGAAATCGACCGCGATTCCGCTGCCGGCGGCTATCCACTTGTGCGGGACCTGGCCCAGACCTGGCGCGGCCTCGCGGCGCTCCTCGAGGGCGACCAGGACACCGCGTTGTCGTCGCTGCGTGCAGCGGTCACGGGCATGCACGCCTGCAAGCGCATCCTGGAGCTGCCTACGGCGGCGGTATATCTCGCAGAGGCCGAGTGGCGTGCCGGCAACGTGGACGCCGCCGACCGCGCCGCCGACATCGCGGTTGAGGCAGCCCGCGAGCAGGGATCCAACCATGTGCTGCTGCAAGCCTTGGCCGACTTTCCGGCGGTGGTGGCCCGGCGCATCGACGCCGAAGCGAACGCCGACTCGGCATGGCATGCCATCGGGCGCGCTCTGGCAAGCCAAGGCGTCGCGGTAGGAACTCATATCCCCACGACGATTGAGCTGCTCGAATTCGGCCGCACCGCGATCATCGTCGACGGCGAAGATGTGCGCCCGAGGATTGCGAAATGCTATGAGCTGCTGGGCTTTCTGGCCGCGCGCAAAGGTGCTCCGGCCAGCCGTGACGAGCTGCTCAACGCCCTGTTCGACGCCCGCGACGATGAGTCCGCGCGCGCCTACCTGCGCCAGACCATCACCGGCGTGCGCCGACTGCTGCCCCCCGACGCAGTGAGCATTTGCGAGGGCCGCGTCGCGCTCAGCCCCGACGTCGCCCTGGCCAGCGAATCGGCACGCCTGGAACAGGACCTGGCCGCCGCCCGGCGCCTACAGGGCGGTGAACTCATCGCGGCCACCGAACGCGCGCTCGCTCCATTAGCGCGCGGCGAGTACCTTGCGGGCGTGCGCTCGGCGTGGGTCGACGAGCGGCGCCAGCACCTGGCCGACTCGGCGACGACTGCGCGCGCCGCTGCCGCTGATGCGGCCTATGCCGCCGACCGATACCACGAAGCCCAAAGCCTCGCCGAGGCTGTGCTGGCCGCCGACCCGCTTCATGAGGCGGTATGGCGCATCCTCATGCGTATCCGCGGCGCCGTCGGCGACTACGACGGCGTCATCACCACCTTCACCCAATGCGAACGGGCGCTCAGCGCCGCTGGGATACCTCCCGCCGCCAGCACCCGCGCACTGCTCGACCAGCTGAGACGCTGAGCGCCCGTTTGCACTGGGTGGCGTAACCACCTAGCGGAGCAGCGACCTGCGGTTTCGCCGTTTTCCCGCCTGGTTGGGCAGCATTTCCGGTGTGCCGTTTGAGAGGCGAAATCAAAGGGAGCAGCGAAAGAACGGATAAATGACATGAGTGCACTCACTAACCACCCCGCCTCGTGTACATCTCGGTCGGTGGTCGACCTGCACGAGGCCACCGGCGGTCGAGCTCGCCTGGGCCATGGCTGCGGTCACCTCCCGTCGCGCGGAGGGAAGCAACGCCCGCGGTGAGGACCCAAGCACAGTTGTGCTCGCTGTTCCTGCGGCCGACGGCCCCGCCGCTGCTGCTCGGGATTGTCGTCGCCGTGTCGTTCATCGCGGTCGAGTCCGTATCGGTTTGGCTGGTGAAGCAAATCACGGGCGAGGACCACGTCGGCGTGCTGTATGTGCTCGGTGTCTTTGTGGTCTCGACGGTATGGGGGTGGGGGCTGGCGGCGACGACCTCAGTAGCCAGCGCGCTCGCGTTCACCTACTTCCGCGACTGGCCGGCCTTGCACTTTTCGCCGATCGGGGACGGCGTGGTCGTCGCCGTGTTCCTCGTTGTCACATCGGCGACCAACTTCATTGCCGGCTCGGCGCGAGCCCGCGCGCTGGAGGCCGACGAACGCCGCCATGAGGTCAGCGTGCTCGCCGAACAGCAGGCGGCGCTGCGTCGAGTGGCCACCCGGGTGGCCCGCGGGGGAAGGCCGTCGGCGGTGTTCGCGGCGGTGGCCGAAGAGATCGTCCGATGCCTTGATATCGACGTGAGCGCGGTGTGGCGCTACGCGTCTAATAGTGAGATCGAACTTGTCGCCACACACAGCAAGCCAGGTTCACGCTTCCTGCCGGTGGGTGAGCGTCTTTCGCTTGAAGGCGACAACCTCGGGACGATGGTGTTGCGTAGTGGCCGCGCGGCGCGGCACGACGCGTTCGACAATTCCAACGATTCGGCCGTCGCACGCATCTGGGCAATGGGCGTTCGTGCCGCCGTGGGAGCTCCCGTCATCGTCGACGGACGCGTCTGGGGAGTGGCTGTCGCCGGGTCGACCGGGGGCGAGCCGATGCCACCGGACTCTGAGGAGCGTATCGAGGACTTCGCCGACCTGGTCGCCACCGCACTCGCCAACGCAGCCACCCGAGACGAACTGCAGACCAGCCGCGATGCCCTCCGTGAGCTTGCCGAGCGGCAGGCGGCGTTGCGGCGGGTGGCTACCCTGGTGGCCCGTGGGGCGAATCCGTCGCAGGTGTACTCGGCGGTGGCCGACGAAATCGTGCGGTGCCTGAATGTGAACACCAGCGGGGTGTGGCGCTACGAGCCTGATAATGCGATCACCCTGGTCGCCGGGAAGGGCAGGGCCGGCTCGCAATATTTGTCAGTGGGCGAGCGTCTTACGATCGAGGGCGACAACCTCGGGGCGACGGTGTTGCGCAGTGGCCGCGCCGCCCGCCACAACATGGTTGAGAACGCCGCCTGTTCGGTGGTCGCACGCCTGAGTGAGGTGGGCATTCGTGAAGGCGTGGGAGCTCCCATCATCGTGGGTGGACGCGTCTGGGGATTCGTTGTCGCCGCGTCGAAGCGCAGCGAGCCTTTACCTTCGGACTCTGAGGAGCGTATCGCCGACTTCGCCGATCTGGTCGGCATTGCCCTGTCTAATGCCTACACCCGCAACGAGTTGATCGCCTCCCGCGCGCGGATCGTGGCGGCCGCCGATGATGCCCGGCGCCGGCTGGAACGCGACCTGCACGACGGAGCTCAACAGCGGCTGGTTTCGCTGGGAATGCAACTCCGCATGGTGGAGGCTTGCGTGCCGCCCGAACAGCAGGGCGTTAAGAAGGAACTCTCGGGCGTCTTGTCGGGTCTAACCGAGGTTTCTCGTGAACTGCAAGAGATTTCGCGGGGGATTCATCCGGCGATCTTGTCAAAAGGCGGGCTGGGGCCGGCGTTGGATACGCTGGCCCAGCGCTCTTGCGTCCCCGTCGCCCTCGACCTTCTTCTTGACCGGCGTTTGCCAAAGCCAGTCGAGGTTGGCGCGTATTACGTGGTGGCTGAGGCGCTGACCAACGCCGCCAAGTACGCGCAAGCATCCGAGGTGAACGTTCGCGCAGAAATCGACGATGAGAACTTCTGTCTTATGATCCGCGACAACGGAAAAGGTGGCGCCGACCACCGCAAGGGGTCGGGACTCGTCGGCCTGATCGACCGCGTCGAGGCGCTCGGCGGCCACATCCACATCGTCAGTCCGCCCGGGACCGGTACAACCCTGTTCATCACCGTGCCCCTGCGGGAAACAGACTCCTAATGGCCACGCGCTGAAGCGATCTCACGCTGGACTCCGCACAGCGCATGAACGTCGATGTGGTTGTCGCCCATACCGGGGTCGTTTGCAGCTGACAGGTAGGCCCGCCCTGCGGGTGGCGGCAAGCCGCGAGGGACGTCAGCGGTGACGACATCGGGCGCCCGGAAACGCGATTCTAGGTGGCATGGTGACACCACTCGGAAGAATTCCCGCTTGCGCTGTCCTAACGCGAAATGCCCACGAGTCCAAGGCAGACGGGCTGCTGCTAGAAACCAAGCCGGTCGCCGACGTCATACCACCGTCGTGACACCTGCCCGGAGTCCGCGCCACCGCCCAGCCCATAGGGCAATTCGAAGCGCGCCGCGGCGAAAGCAAGCGCGCGCCATGGCCTTGTTCGCGGGCGCACTCGTGATGGCAGTGGTTTTTGCAGCCATTGCCGGAGCCGTCACGTTGGCGCTCCATTTAGTCGGTTCGGCAACCGGCAACGGCGTGTTCGTCCGTGGCTTTGCTGCTTCCCAGTCCGCCGCAGGAGATTCCGCGGGGTCGGTCGAGCAAGTCGCCGCAAAGGTGGTGACCAGCGTGGCGATGCTGCGCACCGTTATGGACAACCACTACGAACTGGGTTCCGGCGTCGTCCTGAGCTCCGACGGTCTGGTCCTGACCAATCGCCATGTGGTGGCGGTCAGCAATAAGGGTGCCGACGGGCGGCCGGACACCCTGGTCACCTTCAACGACGGCCGAGCCGCGCCGTTCACCGTGGTCGGCGCCGACCCGGTCAGTGACATTGCAATTGTTCGGGCACAAGGCGTTTCCCGACTTACACCAATCACCTGGGGCTCGTCGGCCAACCTTCGTGTCGGTCAGCAAGTCGTCGCGGTCGGCTCGCCGCTGGGCTACGAGGGCACTGTCACCAACGGGATTATCAGTGCGCTGCGCCGGCCGGTGTCCTGGTACGAAGGCACCAACGACGAGCGGACGGTGCTCGACGTGATCCAAACCGACGCCGCGATCAACCCGGGCAATTCCGGCGGCGCGCTCGCCAATATGAACGGCGAGCTGATCGGCGTGAACTCCGCGACCGCGATGCCGGGGGGCGAGTTGACCAGCGCCCAAAGCGGCTCGAACGGACTTGGTTTCGCCATTCCCGTCGATCAGGTTAAGCGAATCGCCGACGAGCTCATCACCACCGGCAAAGCATCGCACGCCTCATTGGGTGTTGACGTGATCGACGGCGACATCCGCGGCGCCATGGTCGCCGAGCTTACCAGCGGCGGCCCCGCAGCGCAGGCCGGCCTGGCCACCAACGTCGTAATCAACAGGATCGACGACCAAATGATTGACAGCGCTGACGCATTGATCGCGGTGGTGGCGTCCAAGGCGCCCGGCGAGAAGGTGACACTGTCGTATATCGATACCTCCGGGAGTACCAAGACCACGCAGGTCACCCTCGGCACCGTCCGAGATCAGGGGTGAGGAGGGGCGCCGCAGAGATGGCGACGGCTGCGACCGGCGCGTGGTCCGGCGACAGAATCGTTTGGGTCATGGTGCTTGTGACCCCGCTGGACTCACGAACAATCTCGGCAGAGAACGTCGGATTCGGGATGCTACCGCGGCACCGAATCGTTTATTTAGGCAAGAACAACGAATGGAGCTACACAATGACAATTTCTGCGCCTCTGGATGGTCGGCATGCCAATCGTCGCCTAGCCGAGAACATCCGAAACTTTCAGGCCTCCCGCGAGCTGGCTGCCAGCCTCCAGCGCGTGCTGGTCGATCTCATTGAATTGCAGCTCCAGGGCAAGCAGGCCCACTGGAATGTGATCGGAAGGAATTTCCGCGACCTACACCTGCAGCTTGACGAGCTCGTCGATGCCGCCCGCGAGGCCAGCGACACCATCGCCGAGCGGATGCGTGCCCTCGACACCGTTCCCGACGGGCGGTCCGACACGGTCGCCGAGTCGACCAGCCTGCCGCAGTTCCCGGCCGATGAGCAGAGCACCAGCGACGTCGTCGACCTGGTGACGGACCGCGTGTATGCGGCTGCAGACACTTTGCGTGCCGTCCACGACGCCGTCGACGCGGAGGATCCCAGCACCGCCGACCTGCTGCACCAGATCATCGACTCGCTCGAGAAGCTGGCCTGGATGATCAAGTCGGAGAACCGCAAGGTCTAGCCCAAACCACCCTCGACCCGCGACCGCCGTCGCCTGCGCGGCTGTGGCGGCGGGGGGTCGATTCCTATTTAGCAGCAGCACCGCATTTTTCAGTTGTCGGCGAGCGCGCAATCAAATCGCATGCCACAATCACCGCGGGGAGAACGACGCCACTGCCTGGCGCAGCCCCGCGGGCTTTAAGCGGTCACCGCTAAGACGCGGTGGTCATCGCCGCCAGATTCGGAAGCGTTTAGCTTCATCGGCCTGCTACGCATGTCCTTTTCGACAGTGCCATCGTTGGCCCGAAGCCCTTCTGCGACAACGGCGCTGGAAGGACGCGCCATCATGAGCGCATGTCCTCTTAAGGGCTGTCGGATCGACGGCGCTTCGACCATGGCAGTAGGACAACCAAGCGAAAGATATGCGTAACGTGCTTGGTTCAATGGTGATTCGGCTCGTTGAAGCGATCGATCGCAGCCTGTTCACGGTGCCGGACCTGGATGAGGTTTACGACCCATCCGCCCTGTCGCCAACGGAGAGTGCGAATCTCGACAACCCGCCCCCGGACGCCGGGTCACGATGTCATCTGCAGCTGGCAGGTAGGCGTAGATCACCGCTCGCCGGGGATGGTAATGGGCGTCAGCAGTGGTGATTTCCGCTGCCCGCAACGACATTGTGGCAGCTATGGTTATCGGCATACCACGAGGCATCACTTCCGGTGGTCAGCGTCCAACACGTCGGCGAGACTCCCGGGGCGCCGATGCCGCCGTCAGGCACGCGACCGAACCGACCGGCACATTCGTCCCCGAGTTCACCGAGCCGTTCGGACAACTCCTTCTATGGAGTGCGACATGACCGCACCGCGTAGGGCTTCGGGTTCACCACCGGCGCACATACGCGCCGCTAGGGCGGCAAAAGACCGCAGGTGTCCGGCCAGCGACGGGGCACCGGTCGAGGTCACCGAACACGGTTGTAGCATCGCGGGCCGGCTGGCGTGGCTAGGCGCCCGGCTCACCATTCGGCCAGTACTGGCAATCGGCAGCCACCGGCCGTTTTTCCCCTGGCCGTGGGACCTGGTCGACTTCGCCGCGCGGGCACTGCCGCCGATCGCGGGCAGCATCTGCACCAGCATCGCGCTGCCGCACTGCACCGCGCAGCTGCTTCGGGCCACGGGCGTGCTGCCGGCCGACGGCACCCGCCGCGTCGTGCTCTACCTACACGGGGGCGCATTTTTGACTGGCGGAGCGCACTCGCATGGCCGGTTGACATCGATGATCTCCAAATACGCTGACGCACCGCTGCTGGTCGTCAACTATCGACTGATCCCGAAGCACTCCTTAAGCGAAGCCGTCAACGACTGCTACCACGGCTACAACTGGCTGCGACAGCGCGGCTACCAACCCGAACAGATTGTGCTGGCCGGCGATTCAGCCGGCGGCTACCTGGCCCTGGCACTGGCCCAACAGCTGCTTGAGGAGCGCGAGCGACCTGCAGCACTGGTTGCGCTGTCGCCGCTCATGCAACTGAACAAGGAGCCCAAAAAGGCCCACCCCAACATCCGCACCGACGCAATGTTTCCGGCCAAGGCCTTCGACGCATTGGCCGACCTGACCGCCAAGGCCGCCGCGCGCCACGTCGTGGCCGGTCGCCCACAAGAGGCATATGAACCGCTCGACCACATCAAGCCGGGCCTGCCCCGCACCTTGATCCACGTATCGGGCTCCGAAGTCTTGCTCTACGATGCCCGGCTGGCTGCCCGGCGGCTCGCCGCCGCCGGGGTGCCAACTGAATTGCGGATCTGGCCCGGCCAACTGCATGTGTTCCAACTGTGCGCGCCACAGATCCCCGAGGCCACCCTCTCCCTAAAGCAGATCGGGGAGTACATCCAGGAAGCCACTGGATGACCAATCGAGCTACCCTGCCGAACCGCCGTACCGACCAGGTCCAATTCTGATGACGACTACTCTCAGGACGCCGCCGCCCCAACGGTTGTGTACCGGCCTCGGCACGGTTCGATTAGCTTGCCCCGCAAGCGATTCAAAATTGCAGGCGCGCAAGGCTTCGGCGGCTCGACCAACTGGGACCGACACGGGCCCGAGCCCGGTGGTCGCTATCGCGGTGATTGTGGCCGTCGAAATCGACTGCGCTGCTTGAAGGTCAGTACGGTCGGTATTCGCAAGTCGTCCGCTTGTTCGATCCTCTGAACCTCTCACCGAGCAGCCGTCCATAGCCGTTTAGGTGAAAGCTGATTCTCAGCGAGGAATTTGGCGTGTTGTGGCGAAGCCAGCCGCGAAGCGAATCCATCTCCTCTGTGGCAGAAGCCTGACGGACTTGCAGCGTACGCAGTAGTGCCGGCACGGTCTCGGGTTGGTGAGCGGTCCTGTTGGGACCCGGGACGTTCCGCTTTCCCTCGAGCTGAGACCGTGCGCCATCGCCATCGAGGCCAGAGGCTTCGAGCGCGTTGACGCCCGCGCGGGCGACCGACATGACGTCCATTGCGACTTCCTTAAACCTATGGTCGTTGTCCGTGTCGGTCATGTGTTGCTCCTGATCGGCTGCTCGGTCGGGCATCGGGCATTGTTTGCCCTGAACCGCTCCGCGGTTGCGGTGTGGTCCGGCCCCGTAGCCGGGTTGACAAACCGCTGCGTCGACGTGGCGCCCAGACGGTGTGATGAAGTTGGGTTTGCTCGGAGAATTTCAGGATCGCATGGCCACCAGCTTATTTCGTCACCGCTAACGCAAATCCTGGCATCCCGATAGCTGGAATCTGTGCTTGCCGGTTAGCATGCAGACTGCCGGTTCCGGTCGGAAAGTGAGCACCCTTCGATTGGAGAGTGATCACTGTGGACGGTTAGGCCGAGATCCGGCGGCTGTATCGGTCGGAGGGTCTGGCACGGCTCGAAGCCACCGCCGCGCATCCGACGACACCAGCGCCTTCCGCTCAAACTCATCTGTATTTAGGCGAGGAGGCGCTTGGCGTTGGCGGTGGTCAACGTTCGCCAGTCCGTCGCCTCCTGGTCCATTAGCGTCACGTGATGGCACGCGCCCATCGCAGGCGTCCAGCAGAAGTCGCTGCCGTAGAGCAACTGCGCCGACCCGACGACATCGACAAGGGCCTTCGCGGGTGCGGGGAACGGAGTGCCTGCGAGGTCGTACCAAAACCGTTGGAGCTGTTGCCTGGTGGTCAGCGCTGCCCGAGGGCGGTCGTTGGACCCCGGAAGCAGACTGCGGAATAGCTCGACGCGATCAACCACTACGGGCAGCGTGGCACCACAGTGCGGGATCACGAATCGGATTTCCGGATAGCGCTCTTGGACGCCCGCGAAGATCAGGTCGGTCACCGATCGGGTGGTCTCGAACATGAACTCCAACATCGGACTCGGCCGATCAAGGGCAACCGCCCCGACATTGGGTGGGGACGTCGGATGCACGAAGACGATGGCGCGGCGCCGATCCAAGGCCTCCCACAGCGGATCCAACCGAATATCACCTAGGTAGGTCCCTGCGCTGTTGCTCATCAGAACCACCCCAAGGGCCCCAAGGGCGTCCATTGCGTGCGCGGCTTCGTCTACCGCGGCTTCGACGCACGGCAGCGGTAGTGACGCAAAGAAGGCGAACCGGTCTTTATGTTCGGCGACCACGCCTGCGGCGAACTCGTTGACGTGGCGGGCGAGGTCGGCGGCGGCACTGTCGTCGCCGAAATGAACGCCTGGCGATGAGATCGACAGGATCGCGCTGACGATGCGGTTGTCGTGCATCAGTTGAAGATGATCGCCGACGCTCCAACTGGGCCACATGGGCATGCCGTCGGGTTGGGTGATGCCTGCAGCCCGCGCCGCGTTCACATAGCGATCGGTCAGGAAATGTGCGTGCACGTCGATGAGCGCGCTGGCCTGACTGTGAACTGCCATCGCCCCATCCTAGTCGATTTCATCATGATTGACGAAGTCGTCACAAAGGTTCCCTAACAGCGGCCGGTTTCGCCGCCGCGTTTGCATCCACACGTCGGGCCATCTCGTCGGCCACCGCCGAAAAGCCCTCCGACGCTTCACTCCTCGTGCAACAAGCGCAGCCACCGGTCGCAGCGCCGCCTGCTGCTCGTGCGAGTCGGCGGACCTTCTACAACTCCGCCGTAGCAGCCACCGGCCTCAAGAGAGACAAGTCTTTTCCCACGATCTCCGCAGCAGCCGTACGCCGCAGGTCCCTCGCGGAGGCGTCTGGCAAGCGGGCGGACCCGTTAATTCGAAGCCGATCATGGAGCCGCGCAAGCGGTTTCGGGGCCCACCAGTTGAACCGGCCCATCAGATGCATGAACGCCGGAACGAGCACCATGCGCACCAGCGTCGCGTCGACCAGCACCGCCAACGTCAACCCCAAACCGAACATCCGCATGAAGGAAACCTGGGCGGCGATCAAAGCGGCGAACGAGATCGACATGATCAGCGCCGCGGCGGTGATCACCCGGCCGGTATGGGCCAGCCCCAGCGCCACGCATTTGTCGTTGTCGGCCGGTGTCTGCCGTGAGGCAAGCCAGTACTCCCGGATCCGCGACACCAGCATCACCTCGTAGTCCATCGACAGGCCGAACGCGATGCAGAACAACAGCGCCGGCATCGTGACCGCGAGCGTGCCGGTGGAGGTGGTACCCAATGCCCCGAGGTGCCCGTCTTGGAAGATCCACACCACCGCGCCGAACGCGGCGGTCAGGGATAAGGCGTTGAGCACCAGAGCCTTCAGGGGCAAGAACACGCTGCCGGTCAGCAAGAACAGCAACACGAACGTGATAGCGGCAATCAGCATGAGCACGTTGGGCAGCCGTGAGGTGACGGCTTGGACGGTGTCGCGGTTGATCGCTGCTGTCCCGGTCAGCAGCGCGTGCCGACCTGACGGTCCCGGGATGGCTTGTAGCCGGTCGAGCTGCGACTCGGAGGGGTGTGAGAACAGCGGCGCGCTGCTCGCTACGGTCAGAAACGCACTGCCGTCGCTGATCGCGGTCGGGGCCGTGGGCGGCCCGACCGCCACACCGGCAACGAACTTGCCATCCGGTGCGGACACCGATGAGACATCGGGCACCCGAGACAGCGCGGCCGCGTACTGCCCAAGCTCCGCGGTGGTGATCCCGGCCGCGTCCGGGATGACAACAGTTACGTTCGTCAACAGGTCGCGAGCGAAATCGGCGCGCAGCTCATCACCTACCTGTCGCGCCGAGTTCGATGTCGGTAATACCCGATCGTCGGGGAGGCCCCACTTGGCACCCAAAAACGGCGAGCCCAGTGCGATCAAAACCACGACCAGCGGGAGCCCGATTGGTATGGCCCGGCGCATCACAAAGGTGGCTAAGCGGTAAAAGAACGTCTGCTCCACCGGGCGTTGGACCGGTTCGGGTCGCCGCAGCAGCCGGCGCAGCATCTGGTGAACCTCAAGGGTGCCCAGTCGATCGCCGAGCAGGGCAATGGCCGCCGCTGACACCATAATTGCCGCGATGGCCACGAACGCCACAACGGCGATGCCGGCGTAGGCGAACGACCTCAGGAAGTACATCGGAAACAGTGCCGTAGCCGACATCGACAGCGCGACCGTCCCTGCGGAGAACAGCACGGTTCGCCCGGCGGTGGTGATCGTGCGGACCAAGGCCTCGTCTCGCCCGGCGCCGGCAGCAAGCTCGTCTCGAAACCGGCTGAGGATCAACAGGGTGTAGTCGATCGCCAGCGCCATCCCCATCGCGACGGACAGATTGAGCGCAAAGAACGACACGTCCGTAACGAATGTGATCGCGTGCAGCACGGCCATCGAACCGAAGATCGCGAGGCCACCGACCGCCAACGGCAGCGCGGCCGCCAGCAGGCCACCGAACACCCACACCAACACCAGGAAGCTCAGCGGAATCGCGATGGTTTCCATGACCTTCAGATCCTTCTCGGTCTGGAGGTTGATCTGCGTGGCGGTCATCGCCTCCCCGCCGGCGCGCACGGTGACATGGTCTCGGTCGTGGACCAGTTCGTTGCTCAGGGTGTCAGCGTGCTTCTGGGCGCTGTTCTCACCGCCGGTGATGCCCGCGATGATCAGCCCTGTCTTGCCGTCCTTGCTGATCAACGACGCCGACGCGGACGGCGGTGTCGTCCATGGGGACGTCACCTGCGCCACGTAAGGGGAGTCGTGAAGCCGACGGACGATGTCGGTGCCGGCCGACCGGGCGGCGGCACTTTGCACGCCGTCGGCGCAGCCGACGGTGATCAGCAACGACATGTCGCCCTGATGGAACTTGTCCGCCAGCAGCCGGGTGGCGAGCGCGGACGGTGAGTCCGGGTCCTGAAAGCCGGCCCCGGACAAGCTTTTCGCAACCGGCAGGCCGAACAGGGCCGCGGCGGCCATGACGAGCAGCGCGCCTGCCAGGATCCGCCGCGGCGCACGAATGGCCAGCCGGGCAATGCCTTCTAACACGTCTCCTCCGACCTGGATCTCGCGACCTGTCTGTTTCTCATGAACAGCGCCATCTCACGAATAGCGCCTGTATTGGTGTGTCGCCGAACTCGTTCAGAAGCGAAGGACCGCGCCCTCGATGGTGAGCCCCGGCCCGAACGCCAGCAGCACCCCGTACTCACCTGGGCGAGGCCGATCGACTCGCAAAATGTTTTCCAGCACCAGCAGCACCGTGGCCGAGGCGCAGTTGCCGGCGTTGGCGAGCACATCCCAGCTCGCCCGCAACTGCGCCGGCTGCAATGCCAACTGCTTCCCCAGCACCCGGAGGATCTTGGGACCACCGGGATGAATTCCCCAGTGACTGATGTCGCGGGAGGCCAGCCCCAGCGGAGCCAGCAGCTTGACCAGGAAGCCCTCGATGTTGTCCTGCAGCACCGTTGGCACACCGGAGGCCAGCGTCATCCAAAACGACTGGTTGCCGATGTTCAGACTCATCATGGTGTGCTGGTCGTAGAGCTGCTCGGTGTGGGTCCGCAGGAACTGCGTGCCGGCGCCATCGGGTGCCGATCCCATCAGCATCGACACGCTGGCGTCGCCGAAAAGCGCTTGTGTGATCAGCGATTCGAGCGGATCCTCGTCGGGCATCGGGTTGTCGCGAACGTGTGCCGAACTGAGCTCGGTGCAGTTGCCGATCACCAGCTCCTGCGGTCGGGCGGCCAGGCTGTCCATGGCGACCTTGATGACGTTGAGCGCCGCGTAGCACCCCATGTGGCCGATGAAGGTGCGCCGCAGATCCGATCGCAGGCCGAGCTCTTTGGCAAGCAGGAGATCGGGGCCGGGATTGACGTAGCCGGTGGAGCAGGCCATGACGAAGCTACCTATGCGTTCCTTGTCGTAACCCTCGATCGCTTGGTTGACCGAGCGGGAGGCCACGTCGATGACGGCTTCGGCATGGGCTGCCATCCGGTCGCCGGTGAGCATGGCGCCGACTTCCGGCAGCGTCTTCGGGTCCCAGATGATGTGGCGCTTCTTAACTCCTGTCGATTCGATGATGCGCTGCGCGAACCGAACCGACGGGTACCTGTGCTGGAAGAAGCGTGCGCTATCTTCCACGGTGACGTGGTACGGCGGATGCGCGGAGGATAGGCCCAGCAGCGTCGGCCGCACGCGAATTCCGCTTGCTGTCAGGTGAGTTGGCGCAGAGGCGCCCGAAGCGGTTGCGTCCATCGTGGTGTCTGCCCGATACATGGCTATTCCTTCTACGGCTTGGTTGTGACGGACGGCTTCTTCGCCGCGGTGTGCCGAGCGAATGACGCGCGCGCGTGGCGCAGTTCTCCGTGAGCCGCCTTGACCAGCAGTCGCGCGGCGGTGACCTTCTTCGGCGGGGCCAACGTGCCCGCCAGCCATTGGGTGCGCGCCTCGTGTCGTCGAAGCTTTCCGCTACTGGTTCGCGGCAGGGTTCCCGGTGCCAGCAACTCCACATGCGCGGGCCGGATGCGGGTGCGTTCCTGGATGCGCGACGCTACATCTTCGGCGAGCGTGGCGGAGGCCTCAGATGTCGTCTCCACCAGCATGGCCAGCGCCTCGTCGTCCTCGCCCGCCGGCACGAACCCGACGGCGACTGCGCATCCGGTACGAACACCGGGCAGCCCGTCCAGCGCCGCCTCGAACTCCTCCGGGGCATGATTGGCGCCGCGCACGATGACGATGTCCTTATGCCTTCCGCAAACGAAGAGCTCGCCGTCGTAAGTGAATCCGAGATCGCCCGAGTCCAGCCAGCCATCGTGCAGGGCCTGATCCGTTAGGTCGGTCCGGCCGAAGTAGCCGACCATGACGCTGGGCCCACGGACGAAGATGTGACCGACGCGGCCCGGGGGCAACGACCGCCCGTCCGGGTCGCGGATCTCCACCTCCACGCCCGCCAGCGGACGCCCGACGCTCACCAGCTGCTTGCTTCCCGGCTCGACAATGCCTTCGGCAGCCAATTTCTCAGCGTCCAGCCCAAGCGTGCGATAGGAGGTGCCTGCTGGCTTGAAGGTGATGGCTAGTGAGGCCTCCGCCATGCCGTAACACGGTGTAAGCGACGACACGCTCAGGCCCCAGCGCGCGAATCGCTCGTCGAATCGCCGCTGCACCGCGGCGCTGACCGCCTCGGCTCCATTGAGCGATACCCTCCAGGATGACAAATCCACCCCGTCGAGTTCGTCGTCGCGAATACGGTTCAGGCACAGTCCGAACGCGAAGTTGGGCGCCGCGGTGACCGTGCCCCGGTGTCGCGAGATGGCGCGAAGCCACGCACCCGGTACCGCTACGAACAGCTCGGGCGGAAGCAGGACGAGCGGGGCCGGAACATAGAACGCGGATAGCAGATTCCCGATCAATCCCATGTCGTGGTAAAGGGGCAGCCACGTGACGCCGACCGGGTTCGGCTCTCCCTCCGCGATGAGGTAGGCCTCAATCGAGGCGAGATTGGACAGCAGGCTCGCATGGGTCAGCGCCACCGGCTTGGGGTCATTGGTCGTGCCAGAGGAAAACTGGATCAACGCGACGTCGTCGGGGGCGACTTCGACCTCTAGCGAGTTCCAACCCCCGAGGCTGGACGCGGTCACACAGCCCAAGCGTGGAGCTGACATCGAAACGGCGACCCCGAGGAACCGGCGGATGCGCTCGTCTGTCACGACCAGGGCCGCATCCACCGCCTGGAGCATGGCTGCCGTCTTGTGGTGATACTCCTCGAGTCTTCCGAGCCGGACCGGCGGATACAACGGTACCGGGATGGCGCCGGCGCACAGCACGCCGAACAAGGACTCCACGAACTCCGGGCCGGTCGGCAGCACCAGCGCGACGCGATCGCCCTTCTGCACCCCACGCGCCGTCAGGTCCGCAGCGATCGACAGCGCGTGTTCCCGTACTTGAGCCATCGGGACTTTCAGGTCTTGTTCTTTCCGGTCCACGAAGAACAGGCTCTCGCCGCTTTGTGCGGCCGTGGCAAGCATCTCAGTCAGCGTCTCGTGCCTCGGCTCGATCGCGGGGGCCCCTTTCACGACTGCTCCTGAACGCGGCGA
Source organism: Mycobacterium sp. 852002-51057_SCH5723018 (assembly GCF_001667035.1). Classification (GTDB taxonomy): domain Bacteria; phylum Actinomycetota; class Actinomycetes; order Mycobacteriales; family Mycobacteriaceae; genus Mycobacterium. Next base: position 46,070 of record NZ_LZIR01000025.1, on the reverse strand, counting down.
AGCACCAAGGCCGCCAGATCGCCCACCGTCAACAGGTTGTCCGCGTCCTCGTCTTCAAGGAAGATGTCGTAGCGTTCCTCGATCTTGAAGATGAGCGACATGATCTTGAGCGAATCCAGTCCTCGGCTCTGAAGGGTCGAATCGGCCGTGATATCAACGGCTTCGACTTCGGCCCGGACGAGATCGATGATCTCCTCGGTCACCGCATCAATGGTCGCGGAGTTGTGTTTTGCCATGGCTGTCAGTGTCGTGGATCAATGCTTCCGTGTCGGCCACGCTGGCGCCCATTGACGTCGGGTGTCAGCAGCCGTTGCGACCCCCAGCTAGCGGTAACCGATTCCTTCTGTCGGAGTGGACAACTAGAGAAGGCGCTGCGCGATACTCCGCCCGCCCGTCCAAGCGGCGTTACAACGCGCGGCAGAGATTCCAGCTAGCTGGATGCCGACGTTGGTGTCAGCGAGGATGCCGGCGGCGGTTCGCCCGAGCAAAGATTCTGAACACATCGCAAGCAACGGCATCATCGTCGGGTGTGCGGCCTGACGGAGTCGACGTTGCGGAGATGATGGAACCCGGAGACCCGAGAAGGCGCGCAAACGATGGCAACGATATTGGCTTACACTTCACCCGGACTCGGCAATCTGTTCCCGTTGAGCGCGCTGCTCTCGGAATTGTCCGGCCGCGGCCACAAGATCCATCTGCGAACCTTATCCACGGGCGTGGAAATGGGGAGAAGGCTCGGTTTCACCACCGATATCATCGATCCCCGAATCGAGGCGATCGTCCTCGATGACTGGAAGGCCTCGAATCCCCATGCCGCGCTTAAGATGGCGTTCGACGTGTTCTGTCGGCGCGCTGCGTACGAAATCGCCGACTTCACCGATGCGGTCACGCGAACGCGCCCCGACGCGTTGATCATCGACGCAAACTGCTGGGGCGCCCAGTCGGTCGCGGACGCGCGGGACATTCCGTGGGCATGTTTCTGCCCCTACACGCCGGCGCTGCAATCACCCGGGGTGCCTCCCTTCGGGCTGGGTCTAGCACCACTGCCCGGCCTGCTGGGCCGGGTCCGCGACGCCGCGCTGCGGCCGATCGTGATGGGCATGCTGGAGAAGACGGTATTGCCGCTTGGCAACAAGATTCGCGCGAGCGCCGGTGCACCGCCGGTCGCGTCGGCGGATGAGTTTATGCGGCGGGCGCCGCTGATGTTGGTCGCAACCGGCAAGCCGTTCGAGTACCCGCAGACAGATTGGGGAGATGCCGTCCAGATGATCGGCCCGTGCATGTTCGAACCCGCCACGGCTACGGTTCCGGACTGGCTAACCTCGATTGACCGGCCGATCGTCCTGGTCACAACGTCGTCGCAAAAGCAGGCCGATGCAGAACTTGTCGCAACCGCGATTACCGCGCTTGCCGACGAGTCGGTGCACGTGGTCGCAACCCTGCCCGCCGGGCTACCCAGCGGCATCACACCCGGACCGAACGCGACGGTGCTTGAATTCGCGCCGCACGGACCCATATTGGACCGCGCGGTATGCGCGGTAACCCACGGCGGGATGGGCGCGACCCAAAAGGCCCTAGCCCGCGGCGTTCCGGTGTGCGTAGTGCCGTTCGGGCGCGACCAATTCGAGGTCGCGCGGCGGGTTGAGGTGGCCCGCTGCGGCACGCGCCTGCCGGTGAAGAAGCTGACTCCGGCTCGCTTGTCAGCCAAGGTTCGAGAAGCGATGACCATGACGGACGGCGCGCGACGGGTGGCGGCGGGCTTCGAAGCCACCGGAGGCGTCGCCCGTGGCGCTGACCTGATTGAGCAACGGGTGCTTAGCCATTCGCGCGCATCGCGCGGTATCCGATACGTGACCACAACCAAGCGGATGAATCGGCTAGCCATACCATGATTAGCCAATCATCCAGTAGCACAGCAATATTCGTTATCGGTAGGCGTCGGCTATGTGTAGCGCAGTTCTCCTGCTCGCAGTCGTAGCTGCCATCGACCCGGTCCGAATCGGGATCGCGGCGCTCTTGATCTCGCGGCCACGGCCCATGCGCAACCTGTTTGTGTTCTGGCTCGGCGGCATCACAACGGGCATCGCCGTTGCGGTGGTGGTGCTCCTCATTCTGCGCGGATTTACGCTTTCAGTTATGCGAGTGGTGGTTTCGGTGCTAAGCCGCCCGATTGTTGCGCACGCACAGGTCGCTATCGGTGTGCTCGCGCTGCAGATCGCCGCGCTGATCGGGGCGCACTACTGGGCGCGCCGCCGCACGCCCGTGCCGGTTACGGGTGGTGGCCGCTCCGCCCTGATACTGGAGCCGAATCCACCGAGTGGATCCAGTCGCCTGTCGATCGGAGGTCGGCTTGAACGCGGGTCGCTGGTGGTGGCTTTTGCCGCCGGCATGGCGATGGCGACCCCGCCCGTCGAGTACCTGGGGGCGATCGTCGCCATCCTGGCGTCGGGAGCAGGTGCCGGGGCTCAGGTCGGCGCGGCGCTCGGCTTCACCCTCGTGGCGTTTGCGGTGGCGGAGCTTCCGCTCGTCAGCTATCTCGCAACGCCGGCGAAGACGCAAGCGGTGTTGCTCCGCCTGCATGACTGGATACGCGCGCGCCGCCAGGCCGTCCTCGCCATCATGGTCGGCGTATGCGGCGTCTTAATGGTCGTCGCGGGCGTGGGCTGACGGGTGTTCAGACGTGGCCCGAACAAAGGCACTCTTGGCGCACTGCGCGGTGCTAGAAAGTAACTTGGACTGCGCATGCTGCGAGGGCATCAATTTCTGCGACACGAACCCAACGGGCTGGTCCCTATTTTCCGAGCCCTTCGGAGACACCAGCCTCGTTTGTGCCTGGATGGGACACCAGCACATAGCCGGCGCAGCCCCACAACACCGGGAATGCGGCCAGAAGGCCGTACATTGCTGCCATGACGTCACCTCCTGACGAGTACGAGGGCTTCAGCACCTCGTCGATGCGTCAAACACTCGTCCTCTAGCGCGCAGGTGTCGTCGCCGCTGGCACCCATCGACGGGGCCCACCAGTGGGAATATTCACCTACCCGCCAGTGGGCATCGCGGGGGTGTGGCTGCCTGGGAGAGCCGGTCATCGCGTGTCAACAGCACCAGGACGCCGGCGATGCCGGCCAGGCGCAGACGCGTTGCGCTCACTGCCGGCGCTAGCGGCGGCAAACCGTAGGAGCCGGCTGGCGGCCGTATCGCCGTTCCGGTTTGCTATCCCCGGCCGTAGGGGAGCGACGCTCGACATGTCACTTCCAAACGATGAATCCCATACAGCCGTAACGGGTTCCGTCTAGAGCGGTGCAACACGCATCGTGGCGGCTAGCGGGTGAGCGATACTGCGCCTTCGCGGAGGCGTTGCCGCGCGCGGTATGCCAGACTTTTGCACCCCGAAGCGTGTATGACACCGCGGGTGCGCACAGGCCAGCGAAAACCCCAGCAGCGCAGCCTATCCCGGTCTGCCTTCCGGCTACCAAGTAGTGCGTGGCCCCTGCAATCCCGCATACCGAACTGCGGCTGGCAGTGAAGACTGCCGACCCGCCGAACGGCATTGTCAGTGTGACGCCGATTACACACTGACGAAGGTGGGACACGATGTCATCGCAGCCGACAACCACGCAACCTGCACGTATCCACGGTCGGCAGGGGCGCATGCAGCAGGCGGCGTCCCTGCGTGGGTTTGGTGGCGGCCGCCCGGCGGTTCACACGATGGTGCGTGCCGCGATGGTGCAGGCGCACGAGGCGGCGCTGTTGTTGTCTGTGGCCGCGACCGCGCCGGTACGCCTATTCCGTGGTGACACCGAACCTGCGGACAGCGCGTCGTCGCAAGTGAATCCCCACGTCCCACGCACGCGCCCGGTGCTATTGGTCCACGGGTTCGGGGGTGCGAAGTCGAGCTGGTCGTTGGTCGCACAATCGCTGACCGCTCAAGGATTAACCGTCGCCGCGATGAGCTACGCGCCGGTCGGAAACTCAGTGGAGCAGCTCGCCGACAACCTGGTCGCCGAGGTGCAGAGGACGTTGTCCCGAACGGGTGCGGACAAAGTGCATCTGGTCGGACACAGTCTGGGCGGGGTGATCATCGCGCAGGCCATCCTGGATTCTCGCTTGGCCGGCCGAGTCGATACCGTCGTCACGCTGGGCTCCCCCTTCGGCGGGTCGCCCTGGGCAGGTGCCCTGCCGTTGGTCGAGATCGTCCGGGCGCTGCGGCGCGGGTCGCCACTGTTGCGCCGGCTCGCTGCGACGCCATTGCCGGACGGTGTGCGGTGGCTGTCGGTGACAGCCGCACTCGACATCGTCGTGCCGGGCATGCGGTCCGTACCGTTCCACCCCGAGGTCGAAACCGTCACCATCGATGGCGTCGGCCATCTGGGGATGCTGCTGAGCCGACGGGTCATCGCCTTCATATCCGCCGCACTTCGCGCTCACGACAGTGACACCGCCGCTGAGCCGGCGATGCGGCTGTTGCCGATGGCTTCTTGACATCTGTTACCGGCGAACCGGTTTGAAGCGACTACTCACGTCCAGCCAGGCTCCTGGTGAGCGCGGATATGCAGCATTGGCCGTTCGAATACCGCCGGATCGCCCCGGGCGTCGGCTACTGCTCGCCGGCCAACGCGAACCGGCCGTCGACGGTCCGCGTCACCAGGCCGTCGGCGACCAGCGAAGCCAGTGCCCGGTCACGCTGCTGGGTATCGGTCAGCCACGCCACGTCCAGCTGGGCCCGGGTGACGGGAGAATCGTTGCCGCGCAACACGTCCAGCAGGCATCCGCGCACCTGACGGTCGGTCCCGGCGTAGGTCTGCGCCCGGCGCGCCGGCCCCTCCGCCGGAGGGGAGCCGGCATCCCGCCACGCGCACCGGGTGACCGGGCACAGCCCACATCGGGGAGCCCGCGCGGTGCAGACGATGGCGCCCAACTCCATCAGGGCCACCGAAAACGTCGGCGCCCGTTCGTCATCCGGCAGCAATGCCGAGACGTCGGCGTGGTCGCGAGCTGCCGACGGCGCCCCGGCGTCGGCCAGGCCGTGCACCGCGCGGGCTACCACCCGCCGCACGTTGGTGTCCACCACCGGCACCGGCTGGCGGTAGGCGAAGCAGGCGATCGCCCGCGCGGTGTAGCTGCCAACACCCGGCAACGTGAGCAGGGTGTCGACGTCGGCGGGAACCACGTCGTCGTAGTCGCGGGCGATGACGGTGGCGCACTCGTGCAACCGCTTGGCCCGCCTCGGATAGCCAAGCTTGCCCCAGGCGCGCAGCACGTCGGCCGCGCTGGCCGCGGCGGTGGCCGACGGGGTGGGCCAGCGCCGCACCCAATCCGCCCAGATCGGCAGCACCCGGGCAACCGGCGTCTGCTGCAGCATGAACTCGCTGACCAGGATCTGCCAGGCGCTGACGCCGGCTTCACGCCACGGCAGGTCGCGCCGCGACCGGTCGTACCAGTCGATGAGTTCGTTTGGGCAGACGGTCATGTGCGCGTGCGGCATGATGTGTGCCATGCCCAACGCCACCCCGGTAACCGCATGGAAAGCACTCAAAGAGGGTAACGAGCGATTCGTCGCCGGCAAGCCCGCGCATCCCAACCAAAGCGTCGACCACCGGGCCAGCCTTGCCGCCGGCCAACAGCCGACCGCGGTCATCTTCGGCTGCGCGGACAGCCGGGTGGCCGCCGAACTCCTCTTCGACCAGGGCCTCGGTGACGTGTTCGTCGTTCGCACCGCCGGGCAGGCCATCGATTCCGCCGTGCTCGGATCGATCGAATACGCGGTGACGGTGCTGGGAGTGCCGCTAATCGTCGTCCTCGGCCATGACAGCTGCGGCGCGGTCAAGGCCGCTGTGGGCGCGGTCGACGATGGTGCTATCCCGGGGGGCTTCGTGCGCGACGTGGTGGAGCGGGTCGCTCCGTCGATCCTGCTGGCCCGACGCGACGGCCTGAGCCGAGTGGACGAGTTCGAGGCGCGCCATGTGAGCGAGACGGTGGCACAACTTGTGGCGCGTTCGTCGGCCATCTCGGAGCGGGTTTCCGCGGGCACCGTGGCGCTCGCGGGCGTCACCTATCACCTCGCCGATGGGCGCGCGGCGTTGGTCGACCAAGTCGGCGACATAGGCGAATAGCACGGCGGTCGGCCAGCAAACATCGCGACACGCCGAGCCGGATGTAACAAATCGGCGTGACCTGGGCCTACGGTTTGTTCGTGCTAGATGTGGAACCGCGTGGCCCGCTACCCACCGAGATCTATTGGCGGCGCAGGGGCCTGGCCCTGGGCATCGCGGTTGTCGTCGTCGGGGTCGTGGCCGCAACGATCATCGCCTTCATGGGCCACAGCGCGGGCGCCAAACCCGCCAGCGCGGACAAGCCCAACTCGGCCCCAAGCAAGCCGGGCGCGCCGCCGCCGCAGGCGCCTCCGCCGTCCGGACCGGAAGGCGCCACCCCGATCGCCCCACCGGCGCAGGGCCTAAACCCGGAGTCACCGACGCCCACCGCCGCGGTGCAGCCGCCGCCGGTGCTCAAGGAGGGCGACGACTGCCCCGATTCGACGCTGGCCGTCAAGGGCCTGACCAACGCGCCGCAGTACTTCATCGGTGACCAGCCGAAATTCACCATGGTGGTCACCAACATCGGGCTGGTGTCCTGCAAACGCGATGTCGGAGCCTCGGTGCTGGCCGCCTACGTCTACTCGCTGGACAACAAGCGGCTGTGGTCCAACCTGGACTGCGCGCCGTCCAACGAGACCCTGATCAAGACCTTCACGCCGGGCGAGCAGGTGACGACGGCCGTGACCTGGACGGGCATGGGTTCGGCGCCGCACTGCCCGCTGCCGCGGCCGGCGATCGGTGGGGGCACCTACAACCTCGTCGTGCAGCTGGGCAACCTGCGCTCGCAGCCGGTGCCATTCATCCTGAATCAGCCACCCCCGCCGCCCGGTCCGCTGCCCGGCCAGCCGGCCGTCGCCCCGCCGCCCGAAGCGCCGCCCGCTCCCGCGGGCTAGCCGAACTCAGCCGAACTCAGCCGAGCGGGTCGGTGATCGTCGACTCCGCCAGGTGCGACAACCCCTCGCGCACGTGGCGGGCCCACATCGAGCCGATGCCGTCCACCGATTCCAGGTCGTTGGCGCTGGCCGCCAGCAGGCCCTGCAGCGTCCCGAATTTCCGGACCAGCAGATCGGCGTGGGCGAATTGCAGCCGCGGGATGCCTGCCATCGCGCGGTAGCCGCGCGGGCTCAGCGCCGAATCCTGTGCCTCGGCGGTCGTCGGATACCCGAAAACCTTTGCCAGCGAAGTGAAATCGAGCAGTTCGGTGTCCGAGAGTGCGTCCAGCTCGTCGAGGGTGGCGGTCATCTGCGCCACGGACAGCGGCTCGGGGCTGGCGTGGTAGTCGCGCACGATCAGTTCGCGGGCGAGGTCGTTGCCGCCCAGCAGCTCTTCGAGCTGCAGCCGTAGCTGGCGTCCGTCGGTGCCGAGTTCGACGCAGTCGTAGTCGATCACCAGCCCGATGCGTCGGACCAGCTCGAGCCGCTGCACCACCGTCATCACGTCGCGCAGCGTGACGAAGTCCTCGATCTCGGCGCGCGACAGTTGCCGGCTGACCTCGTCGAGCCTGGTCTTGTAGCGCTCCTGCGTGGCGATGGCCTGGTTGGCGCGCGACAGGATGGTCGCCGAGTCGGCCACCACGTGGCGCTCCCCGGCCACGTAGACGGTGACGATGTTCATCGAGTGGCTGACCGAGATCACCGGATAGCCGGTCTGGATCGCCGCCCGCTCCGCGGAGCGGTGGCGGGTGCCCGATTCGTCGGTCGGTATGGACGGATCGGGCACCAGCTGCACGTTGGCCCGCACGATGCGGCTGCCGTCGGTGGACAGAATGACGGCGCCGTCCATCTTCGCCAGCTCGCGCAGCCGGGTCGGCGCGTACCGGACGTCGAGGGCGAAGCCGCCGTCGCAGATCGCCTCGACGTTCTCGTCGTTGCCCAGCACGATCAACGCGCCCGTACGGCCACGCAGGATGCGTTCCAGGCCGTCCCGCAGGCCGGTGCCCGGTGCCAGGCGGGCGACGGTCTCGCGCAGTGTTGGACGGGTCACAGCGTGCATTCTGCGGCCAGGTCGTGCTACGCGTCCAGCCGCCGCGGCCCGGCGAGGGTGCCGGCGCGGTGGTCGGCGATGTCGATCAGGTGCTCCAGGGCGGCGACGATGGTGGGTGCGGTCAGCGCGCGCATGCCCGCCGGAAGCCCGTCGCACCCGGGCGGGACGAGCGCGATGTTGAATCCCTGACGTGCGGCTTCGGCCAGGCGCCGTTCCATGCCGCTGACCCGCCGCAGGTCGCCCGCCAGCCCCACCTCGCCGATCATCACCGCGGTGGTGGGCAGCGGCAGGTTCGCGTATGCGGAGGCCAGCGCCGTCGCGACGGCCAGATCCGCGGAGGGGTCGGTCAGCCGCATGCCGCCCACGGTCGACAGGTAGATGTCGTTGATGCCGAGGTTCAGCTTGGCGTGCTTGTCCAGCACGGCGGTGATCATCGCGGCCCGGGAGTGGTCGATGCCGCTGACGGCGCGGCGCGGTGAGCCGCCCGACGGCGTCGCGAGCAGCGCCTGGACCTCGCCGATCAATGGTCGCTTCCCGTCCAGCGTCACCGTGATGGCAGTGCCGGCGACCGGCGCCGGCCGCTGATCCAAGAATAGGTGCGACGGGTCGGCGACGTCCTCGATCCCGTTGTCGTGCAACATGAAACAGCCCACCTCGTCGGCCGCACCGAACCGGTTCTTGATGCCGCGGACCATCCGCAGCGTGCCGTTGCGGTCGCCCTCGAAATGCAGCACCACATCGACGAGGTGTTCCAGGGAGCGCGGCCCTGCGATGGCCCCGTCCTTGGTGACGTGGCCGACCAGGATCAGCGCAACGCCGTTGGCCTTCGCCGCCGCGGTCAGCGCCGCGGTCACCGCGCGCACCTGCGTGACGCCGCCGGCGACGCCGTCGGCCTCGGTGGTGGACATGGTCTGCACCGAGTCCACGATGACCAGCGCGGGGCGGACCGTCGCGATGTGCTCGAGGACCGTGTGCACGTCGGATTCTGCCGCCAGGTAGACCTCGTCCCCGGCGCAGTCGGTCCGGTCGGCGCGCAGCCGGATCTGGCCGGCGGACTCCTCACCGGAGACATACAGCGCACGCCGGCCCGTCTGCGCCCAGCGGTGGGCGACCTTGAGCAGCAGGGTCGACTTGCCCACGCCAGGATCGCCCGCTAGGAGGGTGACCGAGCCCGGGACCACGCCGCCGCCGAGCACCCGGTCGAGCTCGCCTATGCCCGTCGAGCGGTGCCGGCTCGCGTTGGGCTCGACGGAACTGATCGGCACGGCCCGGGAGGCCGAAGCGACGGGACGACGGCCATTGCGGTTAAAGCCACCTACCGCCGCGAGCGCCGGCGCTTCCTCGACGGTGCCCCAGGTGCCGCATTCCAGGCAGCGGCCCACCCACTTGGCGGTGACGTGTTGGCACTCGGAGCAGCGGTATTGCGAGCGCGCGTTGGCCACGTCATGACCGTATCCGGACGGTGCGACAACCCCGGTGTGACAGGCCGGTCAGACCGGCTGGGGTCCCAATCCGGCCGTGATCGGGACCTGGACGCTGGCCTGCCCGGCCTTCTGGAAGTTGAAGGTGAAGTTGTAGGTCAGGCCGTTCGAGATGGGCTTGGCCAGGTTGACGGTGGCCTTGACCGCGTTGTTGTTGGAGCCCACGGGGCCCGGTGCCACGTTCGGACCGTCGGGCGTGCCGATGAACAGCATCCCGCCGGCGGGCAGCTTGGCGTCCCCGCTGACCGTCACCGTTCCGATGTCGCTGGTGATCCCCACCAGCCTGTCCTCGGCGTCCGGCGACTGGTTGACGGCCACGGCCACCAGGTTCACGCTCCGGCCCGGTTGCAGGAAGTCGCCCGTTTGGACGGCTTGCATGCGGATGTCGCGCAACGCCACGTTGTTGATGGTGACCCGGTTACCGTTGACGGCCGGTTCCTGGTTGGCCGTCTGCGAGACCTGACCGGCACCGCAACCGCTGAGCAACGCTGCGACCAGGGCGAACAGACCGACGACGGCGAAGCGGTTCACTGCATGCCTCCTGGTTCGACTGTGCAACTATGCACAGTAGTAGGAACGCCTTTCGGGCGGTAGCGCAGGGCGCCAAGCCGGGGCGCAGAGTACCCGCCGGGGTGCGTGCAGGGGTCCCATAACGGCGTTGGTAATGTGTGTCCTTGCACGTCTTGCTCCGCCTGTCAACCCCTAATCTGCGCGTGTCGTGCCCCTGACCTGCAACGTTGTTCCGCACGGCTTGGGTCCACGTGTTAGGATGAAGTAACGAAAGGGGCTCTAATCAGATGATCTTCAAGGTCGGCGACACCGTTGTCTATCCACACCACGGTGCTGCGTTAGTCGAGGCGATCGAAACCCGGACCATCAAAGGGGAACCAAAAGAGTATCTCGTCTTGAAAGTTGCGCAGGGCGACCTGACCGTTCGAGTACCCGCCGACAACGCCGAGTACGTCGGCGTCCGCGACGTCGTCGGGCAGGAAGGCCTCGACAAGGTCTTCCAGGTGCTGCGTGCTCCGCACACCGAAGAGCCGACGAACTGGTCCCGCCGCTACAAGGCGAATCTGGAAAAGCTGGCCTCCGGCGATGTCAACAAGGTGGCCGAGGTGGTGCGCGACCTGTGGCGCCGCGACCAGGAACGCGGCCTGTCCGCCGGCGAGAAGCGCATGCTGGCCAAGGCCCGCCAGATTCTGGTCGGTGAGCTGGCCCTGGCCGAGAGCACCGACGACGCCAAGGCGGAGACCATCCTGGACGAGGTCCTGGCCGCCGCTTCCTGAAGGCCCTGACGCTTCGGTGGTCGGGGAAACCTCTGGCGCGGTAGCCGCGGTGGTTCCGGCCGCGGGGTCGGGGGAGCGGTTGGCCGCCGGCATTCCGAAGGCATTCTGTGAACTCGACGGGCGCACTCTGCTGGAGTGCGCCGTATCCGGGCTGCTCGAATCGGGCGTTGTCGACCATGTCGTGGTGGCGGTCCCCGCCGATCGCATCGACGTGGCAAAGCGCGCCCTGGGTGACCGGGCGACCGTCGTCGCCGGCGGGCCCGACCGGACCGAATCGGTGAGCCTGGCCCTGGCCGCCCTCGCCGGGAGCCCCGACTTCGTGCTGGTGCACGACGCCGCGCGGGCGCTGACGCCGCCGGGGCTGATCGTGCGTGTGGTCGGCGCGCTGCGGGGCGGTCGCGCCGCCGTGGTGCCCGCGCTGCCGCTGTCTGACACCATCAAGGCCGTGGATGCCAACGGGGTGGTCCTGGGCACGCCGGAGCGGGCCGGCCTGCGGGCGGTGCAGACCCCGCAAGGCTTCGCCACCGACTTGCTGTTGCGGGCCTACCAGCGGGCCGGCGTCACCGGCTTCACCGACGACGCGTCGCTCGTCGAGCAACTCGGCGGCCAGGTGCACGTGGTCGACGGCGACCCGCTCGCGTTCAAGATCACCACCCGGCTCGACCTGCTGCTGGCCCAAGCGATCGTCCGCCGGTGAGCGAGCTGCTCCCCCTTCCAAGGGTCGGATTGGGCACCGACGTGCACCCGATCCAACCGGGCCGACCCTGCTGGCTGGTGGGCCTGCTTTTTGACGACGCCGACGGCTGTGCCGGTCACTCCGACGGCGACGTGGGGGCTCACGCCCTGTGCGACGCGCTGTTGTCGGCCGCCGGCCTGGGCGATATCGGCGGCGTGTTCGGGGTCGACGACCCGCAGTGGGAAGGCGTCAGCGGCGCCGACATGCTGCACCACGTCGTCGAACTGGTCGCCGGGCACGGCTATCGGGTCGGCAATGCCGCCGTGCAGGTGATCGGCAACCGGCCTAAGGTCGGGCCGCGGCGCGCCGAGGCGCAGCAGGTGTTGTCCGGTCTGCTGCGGGCGCCGGTATCGGTGTCGGCGACGACCACCGACGGGCTGGGCCTGACCGGGCGCGGCGAGGGGGTGGCCGCCATCGCGACGGCGCTGGTGGTGCCGACCGGATAACCCGGCTCGCGGTCGCAGGTTGCCGCAATTGGGCAGGTAAGCTGGCACGTCGTGACCGATCGCGCCCGCCTGCGGCTACACGACACGGCAGCCGGTGCCGTGCGTGATTTCGTTCCGCTGCGCGACGGGCACGTCTCGATCTACCTCTGTGGCGCCACCGTCCAGGGCCAGCCGCACATCGGGCACGTCCGCAGCGGGGTGGCCTTCGACATCCTGCGCCGCTGGCTGATCGCGCGCGGCTACGACGTCGCGTTCATCCGCAACGTCACAGACATCGACGACAAGATCCTCAACAAGGCCGCCGCGGCGGGCCGGCCGTGGTGGGAGTGGGCGGCCACCTACGAGCGCGCGTTTTCCGCCGCCTACGATGCGCTGGACGTGCTGCCGCCGTCCGCCGAGCCGCGCGCCACCGGGCACATCACCCAGATGGTCGAACTGATGGAGCGCCTGATCGAAACCGACCACGCCTACGCGGCGGGCGGCGACGTCTACTTCGACGTGCTCAGCTACCCCGAATACGGCCAGCTGTCCGGCCACAAGATCGACGACGTCCATCAGGGCGAGGGCGCGGCCACCTGCAAGCGCGACCAGCGCGACTTCACGCTGTGGAAGGGCGCCAAGCCCGGCGAGCCGTCCTGGCCCACGCCCTGGGGCCGCGGACGCCCGGGCTGGCACCTGGAATGCTCGGCGATGGCCCGTACCTACCTCGGGCCGGAATTCGACATCCATTGTGGTGGAATGGATTTAGTGTTTCCGCACCACGAGAACGAGATCGCCCAGAGCCGCGCCGCCGGAGACGGCTTCGCCCGCTACTGGCTGCACAACGGCTGGGTGACCATGGGCGGGGAGAAGATGAGCAAGTCGCTGGGCAACGTGCTCGCCATCCCCGCGATGCTGCAGCGGGTGCGGCCGGCCGAGCTGCGCTACTACCTGGGCAGCGCGCACTACCGGTCGATGCTGGAATTCTCCGAAACCGCGCTGCAGGACGCGGTCAAAGCCTATGTCGGCGTTGAGGAATTCTTGCACCGGGTGCGCAGCCGCATCGGTGGCGTCGAGCCTGGCGAGTGGACGCAGAAGTTCGCCGAGGCGCTCGACGACGACCTGGGGGTGCCGATCGCGCTGGCCGAGGTGCACCATGCGCGCGCCGAGGGGAACCGGGCGCTCGACGCCGGCGACCACGAGGCCGCGCTACAGCACGCCGGCGCGATCCGCGCGATGATGGGCATCCTGGGCTGCGACCCCCTCGACGAGCGCTGGGAATCCCGCGACGAGACGTCGGCCGCCCTGGCCGCCGTCGACGTGCTGGTGCAGGCGGAGCTGGAAAGCCGGGAAAAGGCGCGGCAGCAACGCAATTGGGCGCTCGCCGACGAGATCCGCGATCGGCTGAAAAACGCCGGCATCGAGGTCACCGACACCGCCGACGGGCCGCAGTGGACGTTGGGCGGTGACGGCAAGTAGATGGCCGGCAACTCGCGGCGCCGCGGGGCGGTACGAAAGTCCGGCACCAAGAAAGGCCCCACCGTCGGCTCGGGCGGTCAGCGGCGCCGCCTGCTGGAGGGACGCGGGCCCACCCCGCCGGCGCACCTACGCCCCAACCACCCCGCAGCCAAGCGGGCCCAATCCCCGTCGCGGCGGCCCGCCAAGCGCACCGACGAGGCCGAAACGGTGCTCGGCCGCAATCCCGTGCTGGAGTGCCTGCGCGCCGGCGTACCGGCGACCGCTCTCTACGTCGCCCTGGGCACCGAAGCGGACGAGCGGCTCACCGAATCCGTGGCCCGCGCGGCCGATTCGGGCATCGCGATCCTGGAGGTACCGCGCACCGACCTGGATCGGATGACCGCCAACCACCTGCACCAGGGCATCGCGCTACAGGTGCCGCCCTACAACTACGCCCATCCCGACGACCTGCTCGCGGCCGCCAATCAAACGCCGCCGGCCTTGTTGGTCGCGCTGGACAACATCTCCGATCCGCGCAACCTCGGCGCCATCGTTCGTTCGGTCGCCGCCTTCGGCGGCCACGGCGTGCTGATCCCGCAGCGCCGTTCGGCCTCGGTGACGGCGGTGGCCTGGCGCACCAGCGCCGGGGCGGCGGCCCGCGTCCCGGTGTCGCGGACCCCCAATCTTACCCGCGCGCTTCAGAATTGGGCGGACGGCGGGCTGCGGGTGATCGGATTGGACGCCGGCGGTGACACCACGCTCGACGACCTGGACGGCACCGACCCGCTGGTGTTGGTCGTCGGCTCGGAAGGCAAGGGGCTGTCGCGGCTGGTGCGGCAGAACTGCGACGAGGTGGTGTCCATCCCGATGGCCGGTGACACCGAATCGCTGAACGCCTCGGTGGCCGCCGGCGTGGTCCTCGCCGAAATCGCCCGCCAGCGCAGGCATTAGGTGACTACTTTCGCCGAGCAGACGCAAAAACCCCCGACACGCCGGAGTTTCGGGGGCTTTTACGTCTGCTCGCGGAGTTTGGCCGCCCTGCTGGCGTTCGCGCTGGCGCTGGCGGGGCTGCTTGCGCCGCCGGCGTCTGCGCAACCGTCCGAGTTCGACTTGCAGGCCCATCGCGGCGGGCGCGGCGAGACCACCGAGGAATCGCTGCGCGCGTTCGCCAAGTCGCTCGAACTCGGGGTCAGCACACTCGAACTCGACATCGGCATCACCAAGGACGGCCAGCCGCTGGTGTGGCACGACCCCACCATCGATGCCGAGAAGTGCGCTGACACCGGGCCGGCTTCCGCTGGGGACCCGGCCTACCCCTACGTCGGGAAGCTGGTGCACGAGCTCACCCTGGTGCAGATCGAGACGCTGGACTGCGGCCGCCGGCTCGCCGAGTTCCCGCATGCGGAAGCGGTGCGGGACAACAAGATAGCCACCCTGCCGCAGGTGTTTGCGCTCGCCGACGCATATGGTGCCTCAGTCCGCTACAACATCGAAACCAAGGTCGAGGCCGACCATCCGGGCGCGTCGGCCGAACCGCAGGAATTCGTCGACGTGATCCTGGCCGCGATCAGGTCGGCGGGCAAGGTCGAGCGCGTGGAGATTCAGAGCTTCGACTGGCGAACCCTGCCGATGGTGCACCGGGCCGAGCCGTCAATTCCGTTGGTGGCGCTGTACAACGAGGAGACCTGGGCACCGGATTCGCCGTGGCTGAACGGCGTCGACGCCACCGTCGTCGGCGACCCGATGATCGGGGCGCTGATGGTGGGCGCCAACATGGTCTCGCCGCGGTACCAGTTGGTCACCGGCAGGCCATCCGTCGATCACGCGCATTCGTTGGGGCTCAAGGTGATTCCATGGACCGTCAACGACGCCGACGCAATGCGGCAGCAGATCGGCTACGGCGTCGACGGCATCATCACCGACTTTCCGACACTGCTGCGGCGGGTGTTGGCCGAGCTCGGCATGCCGCTGCCGCCGGCCTACCACCGGGGTTAGCTCGGCACGCTTTCGGCGAGGACACCGGCCGCCGCGTCCTGCCCTTCGATGCGATCGAGGCGTCGGCGACGGATGGCGCGGACGACGCGCCACACCACCTCCGGGCGCAGCAGCCGTGTCGCGGGGTCGAGCAGCGAGGTCACTCTGGCGAACCGATCGACGATCACCGGGTCGGATTCCGCGGCGGTCAAAACACGCTCGAAGTAACCGTTGAACAGCCGCGCCAGCAACGGTGGAGTGCCCTCGATTTCGGGCAGGGCAAGATCGGGCACGGCGGACAATTGCCAGGCCTGGCGGATCGGCGCCGCCGCCGCGCGGAAGAATCGCCGCGCCAAATCCTCTGTGCTGCATGATAAACAGTCGCGCAGGGCCAACGCCTCGAGCGCGGCCACCGTCATGCCCTGCCCGTAGATCGGGTTGAAGCTGCAGACCGCGTCGCCGGTGACGAGCAGGCCCTCGGGGAAGCGCCGCATCTTGTCGTAGCGGCGCCAGCGACTGCACGGCATCTTGTGCCGCACCGGGTCGTCGACGGGTTCGGCGCCCCGCACCGCGGCGATCAGGTGGGCGGGTGTCCAGTCCTGCACGGATTCGCACATGCCCGCGAGGTCGCCGGGCGGCTCGTAACCGGCCACGCCGATCACGGTGAACAGCCACGTGTCGTCCTCGCAGTGGAGCAGGCCGACCCCTCTCGGCCTGCCCGGCACGATCCCGACGAGGAACCCATCTTCGTGTGGCGCGCCCGTCGCCATGTGCAGCCGCTGGCTCACGTAGGTCAAATGCACCGTGACCCGGTCCTCCGGCGGCCGGTCGTACCCGGCGCCTTCCAACCACGTCGGGGTGTGGGCGGCGCGCCCGGTGGCATCGACCACCAGATCAGCGTTGAGCGTGCTTCCTTCGCCGGTGCGACGGTCGACCACCCGGGCGCCCGTGACGCGGTGGTGGTCGGGCGTCCAGGTCAGCGACGCGATGTTGTGCTCGTCGAGCAGCGTGACATTGGGAATGTCGCGCACTCGCCGGCGGACGTGACCCTCCAGGAAGGGCCGAGTCGCGCAGTAGGCGGTGAACGAGGTGGCGCTGCCGCTGCGCGCCATCAGGTGCCCGCCCAGGCTGTAGTAGAGCCGCGACAGATCCTGGCCGTCGACGTATTGCGCACCGTCGTGCACCAGCTCGTCGAGGATGCCGGGGAACAGCTCCTCGATCGCCTGGGCGCCGCGGGCCAGCAGGGCGTGAAGGTGCCGGCCCTGTGGCACGCCCCGGCGACCGGCCGTGGTGTCGGGCAGTGGGTCGCGATCCACCACCGTTACCGCGTCGAAGAAGTCGGCGAGCGACCGCGCGGCGAGCAGACCGGCCATGCTCGCTCCCAACACCACCGCGTGACTGCCGATCGATGCCCTGCCGTCGCCCATGTCCCACCGCCTTCACCCAGCCGTTAGCTGACGAAGGCCATGCTCACAGCGAACCGTAGGCGCCGATAGCGTAGTCAGCTACGCAATTCGTGCCGATAAATTTGCCCACCTAAGCGGATGCAAAGTTATAGTCGCCGAGTGATCAGCGCTAAACCGCTGGCGGGGCGTGATAGCGAACTGCGGTTCATTCGCCGCGCCCTGAGCGGGGCGGGCAACCACTCCGGCGTGGTGATCGCCGGAGCTGCTGGCGTAGGCAAGACCTGGCTGGCCCGCGAAACGCTGCGGTGCGCCGAGGCCTCCGGCGAGCGCACACAGTGGATCGTCGGCACCGAATCGGCGCGTGCGTTGCCCCTGGGTGCGTTCATCGGGTTGCTGGGCCAGGCCATGTCGGATCCCCTCACCAACGTGCGACGCGTGATCAATTCTTTTGTGGCGCAACAGCATCGGGGCCGCGTCGTGGTGGGGGTCGATGACGCGCACCTGCTGGACGGATTGTCCGGCCTCGTCATTCACGAGCTGGCGCAATCGGGCGGGGCGCGGCTGGTGGTCACCGTGCGCACCGGCGCCGAAGAGCCCGATGCGGTGACAGCCTTGTGGAAGGACGGGTTGCTGGTTCGCCTGGATCTCGAACCGCTTTCGGTCGCGGCCACCCGCGAGGTGATCGAGAGCGCGCTGGGCGGCCCGGTCGACGCGCGCAGCGCGGCCCGGTTCCGGAAGCTGACCGGCGGAAACACGCTGTTCCTCCGGCAGTTGCTTTCCGACCAGGTGGCGGCCAGGCGGATGCGGGAATCGGCCGGGGTGTGGATGTGGGACGGCGACGTCGCAGTATCGGCGAGCCTGTCCGACACGGTGGGGCGCCGGCTGGGTCGGCTGAGCCCACGGCTGGCGCTGGTGGTCGACACGCTGTCGCAGTGCGAGCCGCTGGCCGTCGACGTACTGTGCGATTTGGTGCCCCGCCGCGACCTGGCAGTCGCCGAGACGATGGGCCTGGTCAGCGTTGAGCGCACCGTCGGCGGGCTGATGGCCCGGCTGGCGCACCCGCTCTTCGGCGAGCTGCGCCGCGCGACCGCCGGCGAGATGTATCTGTCGGCGATCCGGGGCAAGCTCGCGACGCGGCTGGCGAAGACCGGCGACGCCGATATGCAGGCAACCGTGCGCCGGGCCCTGCTCAGCCTGGAGTCGGACCTGGACCCCCAGCCCGAGCTGTATCTGGAATCGGCGCGGCACGCGATGACGCTGCTGGATCTGGATTTGGCCGACCGGTTCGCCACCGCCGCCGCGCAGGCCGGGGCGCCCGGGGCCGCCGAGGTGCGGGCGATGAACCTGTGGCTGCTGGGACGCGGCGAGGAGGCCGAGACGGCGCTGCGTGAGCTGGCCGATAACGACTCGCCCGAAGGCCATTACTGGTCGACGGTGCGGGCGGCCAACCTGATCTGGATGCTCGGCAAGCCCGCGGACGCGGCGGTGATACTGGACCGGCTTGCCCACCCAGATTCAAAGGCACCCGAGACCGCGGCGCAGGTGGCGGAGCGGCAGGCGGTGCAGGCGTGCCTGGACGCGGTGTCGGCGCGCTGCGAGTTGGCGGCCGAAAGGGCCAGGGCCGCGCTGGATTTCCCGGCGCTCTCGGACTTTCACGCGATGATGGCCTCGCTTGCGCTGATCATGGCGATGGGGGCGCTGGGTAGCGTCGACGGGCTCCCGACCGTTGCCGAGCTGGCGCTGCGACGCGCCACCACGTCGTTTCAGGCGTCACATATGCGTTTCTGGTTCGGCGCCGTGTACGGCCGCGCCTGCCGGTTGACCGGGCGCCTCGAGGAACTCGTCAGCACCGCAAGGCAGGTGGCCGACTCTGCCCGCGACATTCCCGGCCTGGCCTACGCCAACCTGGCCTTCTTGCTGGGGCACGCCGACCTGGCCCGCGGCGCCGTCGGCGACGCGGCCCGGCTGTTGCACGAAGCGCTGGCCGGTGTGCAACGGCACGCCATCACGACGGGTTTGCAGCCGGCGAGCTATTTCGCGTTGGCCGAGGCACACGCAAAACTCGGACAACCCGCCGAAGCCAACGACGCCGTGGCCAACGCACGCTCGTGTGTGTCGCCCGGGTTTCTGTTCATGCATACCGCCATGTCGCTGTCCAGCGGGTGGGCCATGGCGGCCAGCGGCCGCTTGAACGAGGCCGTGGCGACCGCGCAGGAGGCGGCACGGCTTGCCCGCGACCGAGGCCAGCCCACCCACGAGCTGGCCTGCATACAGGCCGCGGCGCAGTGGGGCGACGCGTCGGGGGCGCCGCGGGCCCGGGAACTGGCCGCGGCTTTATCGCTGCCGCTGGCCGATGCCGTTGCGTCGCATGCCGAGGCGCTGCTGGCCGGAAAGGGCGAAGGACTGCTGGCGGCCTCGGCCGCGTACCGGCGGATCGGTGATCGGGCTACGGCCGCGGACGCTGCGGCGCAGGCCTCGGTCGCGTTCGACGAAAGCCAACAACACAAGCGCGGGCTCTATGCGGCGGCGTTGGCTCGCGAATTGGCCGACGAATGCGGGGGTTTACACACGCCGGCGCTGCGCACTCCGGCCGGTGTGAAGCTGTCGGGTCGCCAGCGTGACGTAATCGAGCTCGTGGTGGCCGGCCTGTCCAACCGCCAGATCGCCGACCAGCTGGTGATGTCGGTGCGCACGGTGGAGGGCCACGTATACCGCGCCTGCCAGCGGGTAGGAGCCCAATCCCGCGAGGAGCTGGCTTCGATCATGCGATGCCGACGCGGCGGCGACTGATCAGGCCAGCGGCGGGTCGCCGCCATCGGGCCAGCGGCGATCGCGAGTGCGGCGGAGCCGGGTGAAGCGGGTCGCCGCCATCGGGCCGGCGGCGATCGCGAGTGCGGCGGAGCCGGGTGAAGCGGGTCGCCGCCATCGGAATTAGACGCCCAGCAGCCGCGCCGACGCCCACAGCGCCAGCACCGCCAGCACCAGCGCGGGGGGCACGGTGCTCAGGCCCAGGCGGGTGTATTCGCCCACCCCGGCGTCGACATCGTGGCGGCGCAACACCCGCCGCCACAACAGGTTCGACAGCGAACCCACGTAGGTCAGGTTCGGGCCGATGTTGACCCCGATCAGCACGGCCAGGATCGCCACCGGGCCGCCCGGCGACACCAGCGGCAGCAGGACCAGCGTGGCGGGCAGGTTGTTGACGACGTTGGCCAGCACGGCGGCGATCACGGCGATCGCCAGCAAGGCGGGTAGCCCCGAACCCGACGGCAGCACCGACGACATCGCCCGGTCCATGCCGTTGAGCATCACCGCCTGCACCACGATGCCCAGCGCCAGCACGAACACCAGGAAAGACACGTGCACCGACCGCGCGATGTCGGCGACCGTGGTGTGCCGGCGGCTCAGGCTGCGCACCGCGAGCACCGAGGCGCCGACCACGGCCACCCAGGCCGGGGCCACCCCCACCGACTCGCCGACCGCGAACCCGGCGAGCGTCAGCCCGACCACCACCAACACGAACACCGGAGGCCTCGCCGCCGGCCCGAGTTCTTCGGGGTCGGGCTGCGTGCGCAGGTCCCGGGCAAAAAACCACCGGAACACCAGGTAGAGCGTGGCGACGGTGCACAGCCAGGGCACCGCCATCACCAGGGTGAACTTCGTGAACGAGAGCTTGGCCAGGTGAAAGGCCAGCAGGTTGGTCAAATTGGACACCGGCAGCAGCAGCGAGGCGCCGTTGGCCAGGTGAGCGGTGGCGTAGGCGTAGGGCCGCACCGGGGTCCGCAGCCGGCGCACCCCGGCCAGCACCACCGGCGTCAGCAACACCACCGCGGCGTCGAGGCTGAGCACGGCGGTGATGAGTGAGGAGACGGTGAACACCCGCAGCAACAGGCCGCCCGAGCCGACGCGACCCCGCGCGATCGCCGCGCCTGCCGCCTCGAACAGGCCCTCGTCGTCGCACAGCTTGGCCAGCACCAGCACGGCACCCAGGAAGGCGACCACCTCCCACAGTCCGGCGACCTCGTCGGCCGCCTGCCGCAGCGAGATCGCGCCGACCCCGATCAGGATGCCGGCCGCCGGAACCGCCGCCACCGCCTCCGGCAAGCCGCGCGGACGGGCGACGGCGAACACGAGCACGGCAGCAAGCAGCAACAGCGCAGCGGTCAGTCCCAACGTCGAAACCGCTTCACATCCAGGGATCTTCGCGCCGCCACACCGTCGGCATGTGCAGTGCGACACCGTCGCGTTCGGCCAGCTCGTCGAGCGCGCGGATGGACACGTCGAGGTCGTCGCCCGCGTACGGCAAGGCCCGCAACGGTTTTGACAACGGGCGGAAGAAGTCGTCCCAGTGGATGAGGATCACCCGGCGCGCGCCCACCGCGCGCACCGTCTGGTCCCAATAGTCGAGCAGATACGGCCGCGGCCGCAGCCCCAACTGTCCGACGCTGAGGTACACGGCGTCGGCGCGGTGGCCGGCCAGCGCGCCCTTGACGAAGCCGGCGCTGCCTTGGATCAGCAGCCGCCGGTCCGAGGACCGGTGATGCACGAGCGTCGACCACGCCTCACCGCAGCGGTAGGCCGACGCCCTCACCGGCGGCCGCAGGGGCGCCTCGATCGCACCCGGGAACCGGTCGGGCGGGCAATGGTGTGACTCCACCAGCGTTACGTCGTAGGCGCCCAACCGGATTGGCTGGCCTGAGGTGGCGACGACGATGCGGTCCTCGGGCAGCCCGTAGCCGCGCCCGACGTTGGCCGCCGACCGGCCCCCGACCAATCGGGCGCCGGTGCGGTCGGCGACCAAGGCGGAGTCCAGCACGTGGTCGATGTGGGTGTGCACCGGGACGACGGCTTCCAGGCGCGACGCCTTCGCGCGGGCCAGGCAGCCGTCCACGCGCGCCGGCGACGGTGAGACTTTGCCGGCCGCCACCAGCGCCAGGCCGGGGCGCGAGAAGTACCCGTCGGTCATCAGCGCCGACGAGCCGTCGTCGAGCAGCAGCGTCGCCACCCCCATCCAGGTCACCGAAAGCGGCGCGTCGGGTCCGGCGGCGGGCACGTCGAACCGGTCCGAATAGCGCGCCAGGTCCGGCCGGCCGAGCTTGAGTCGCATCAGCAGAACGACCTCAGGTCGATGCCGGCGGCCTTCAGCCGATCGCGCACCGCGGTCGCGATCTGCACCGCGCCGGGCGAATCGCCGTGCACGCAAACCGATTCCACGCTGACGGCGATCTCGGTGCCGTCGATCGCGGTGACCCGGCCCGAACTCGCCATCGTCACCACACGGTCGGCGATCGCCGCCGGGTCGTCGAGCACCGCGCCCGGCTCGCGACGCGAAACCAGCTGGCCGTCGGGCAGGTAGGCGCGATCGGCGAACGCCTCGGCCACCCGGCGCAGGCCTCGCCGGCCGGCCTCGTCGAAGAACGCCGAGCCCGCCATGCCCAGCACCGGAAGCGCGGGGTCCACCAATCGCACCGCCTCGGCGACCGCCGCGGCTTGCGAGCGGTTGGTGACGATCGTGTTGTACAGCGCACCATGGGGTTTGACGTAACACACCGCCGAGCCGGACGCCCGCGCGATGGCCTGTAGGGCGCCGATCTGGTACACCACGTCGGCGATGAGGTCCTCGGCCGCGACGTCGATGAAGCGCCTGCCGAACCCGGCCAGGTCGCGGTAGCTCACCTGCGCCCCGATGCGCACGCCACGCTCGGCGGCCGACCGGCATACCCGCAACAGCCCGGTGGGATCGCCGGCGTGGAAGCCGCAGGCGACGTTGGCGCTGCTGACGATCCCGAGCATGGCGTCGTCATCGCCGAGGCGCCAGACGCCGAAGCTTTCCCCCAAGTCGGCGTTGAGGTCGATGACGGCCACCCGCCTAGCTTATTGCGGCGGTGTCCCGTCGCATCGCCTACTGCCCGGCCACCTTGGCCGCGATCTGTTCGACGAACCGGCTTGGGTGGACGCACGTCACGATGTCGATGGCGACGTTGTTCCGAACGGTCAACGCACGCTGTCGTCCAGCCGCTGGCCGCGCATGGCGATCCACCCGGTGCTGGCATAGACCTGTCCCGGGGCCGGCCCGTCGACCGCCAGGCGGTTCGTGTCGCGTAGGCCCGATGGGCGATCCGCTGTAGCGTCACCGAACGTGAGTCCCACACCGCGCCGGCGTGCGACTCTGGCGTCATTGGCCGACGAGTTGAAGGTTTCGCGCACGACGATCTCGAATGCCTTCAACCGGCCGGATCAGCTCTCCGCCGACCTCCGCGAACGGGTGCTCGCCACGGCGAAGCGGCTGGGGTACGCCGGACCGGACCCGGTGGCGCGCTCGTTGCGCACCCGCAAGGCCGGTGCGGTCGGTTTGGTGATGGCCGAACCGCTGACCTATTTCTTCAGCGACCCGGCGGCGCGGGATTTCGTTGCCGGGGTGGCGCAATCGTGCGAAGAGCTGGGCCAGGGGCTGCTCCTGGTAGCGGTCGGCGCCAGCCGCAGCCTCGACGACGGGACGGCCGCCGTGCTGGGCGCCGGTGTGGATGGCTTCCTGGTGTATTCGGTCTGCGACGAAGATCCCTACCTTCAGGTGGTGCTGCAGCGGCGGTTGCCCGTGGTGGTCGTCGACCAGCCGAAGGGCCTGTCGGGGGTGTCGCGGGTCGGTATCGACGACCGGGCGGCG
This sequence comes from Mycobacterium sp. 852002-51057_SCH5723018, assembly GCF_001667035.1. GTDB lineage: Bacteria > Actinomycetota > Actinomycetes > Mycobacteriales > Mycobacteriaceae > Mycobacterium. The sequence continues at coordinate 22,562 of NZ_LZIR01000025.1, read as the reverse complement.
ATGCGCGAGCTGGCCGACTACGTCCTCGGGCTGGGGCACCGCGAGATCGGGTTGCTGACCATGCGGTTGGGTCGGGACCGCCGGCAGGGCCTGGTGGACGCCGACCGGTTGCAATCGCCGGCCTTCGACGTGCAGCGCGAACGGATGATCGGCGTGTGGGAGGCGATGGCGCGCGCCGGCGCCGACCCGGATTCGTTGACCGTGGTGGAAAGCTACGAGCACCTACCGGAATCGGGCGGGGCCGCCGCCAAGGTGGCGCTGGAGGCCAACCCCCGGATCACCGCACTGATGTGCACCGCCGATATCCTGGCGCTCTCTGCCATGGATTACCTTCGCGCCCATGGCATTTACGTGCCGGGCCAGATGAGCGTCACCGGGTTCGACGGCGTGCCCGAGGCGATCAGCCGCGGGCTGACGACGGTGGCGCAGCCGAGCCTGCGCAAGGGCCACCGCGCCGGCGAACTGCTGCTCAAGCCGCCCCGGTCGGGCCTGCCGGTCGTCGAACTCCTTGATACCGAGCTGATCCGCGGCCGAACCGCCGGCGCGCCGGCCTAGCCTTCTGGCGGCGATCGCCGCTAGCCTTCTGGCGGCGACCCGCCGCGCCCGGCTCCGGCCGCGCTTGCGATCGCCGCTAGCTGGATTCCTGGTGGCCGATCAGCAATCGCACGGCCAGGTCCAGCCGCTTGCTGACGTCGGTCGCCGATGCCCGCCGGGTGAGCCAGGCGAGCAGGTTCGACGTCCATACGTTCGAGAGCACCCGGGCGATGTGGTACTGCTCCTCGGTCGGCTCCCCGTCGGCCATCGCACGGGCGAACATGGAATCGATGATCTTCTCGACGTTGTCGACTTCAGTCGCCGCCGACGCATCGGCGAAGACGTAGGCACGTGTCATCGCCTCGGTCAGCAGCGGATTGCGTTGCATGGCGCGGTTGAGCTTGCCGACCATGAAGTTGAGCCGTTGGAACGGCGTGCCCCCGGCCACCGCGGAGCGGTCGGTCTTGGCGTCGATGCGACTGAACTCCCGGCCCAGCGCCGATACCAGCAGGTGCACCTTCGACGGGAAGTAACGGTACAGCGTGCCCACCGCCACATCGGCGCGGTCGGCCACGGCGCGCATCTGAACCGCTTCGTAGCCGCCCTTGGACGCGATGGCCATGGTGGCGTCCAGGATGCGCTTGCGGCGTTCCCGCTGCGCTTCCGAGCCCAGTTCCGACTCGGCCAGTACCGCCACGTTCATCACCTCGCGCGGCTGCGAGTCAGAAACACGGGCCGAGTTCGGGTTCGCCGACGACATCTGAGGGGGTGCTCCTTTTCCAGGTGGTTCGCTCGCAAACGATACGCAAGCTGTGCGTAAATTTCCCACCTCCCCGCGCCGGGCGCGACCACGTGTACTGCTGTGATGGCGTTCGACTTGACGCTCGATCGCTGGCACTATTAGAACACGTTCTAGTGGTATTGGTACCGGCCATAACCGGTGAATTCATGACGCGGAGGACCTCAGGGTGGTAGCGACCGTCACCGACGAACAGTTTGCCGCGCGTGCGTTGGTGCGGGACTGGGCCCGCAACACCACCTCGGGGCCCGGCGGGACCGCGGCGATCCGCGAGGTCGAGCAGGGCAACCCCGACGCTTGGCGGCCGGTGTTCGCCGGCCTGGCCGACCTGGGGTTGTTCGGGGTGGCGATCCCCGAGGACCACGGCGGGGCGGGCGGCAGCATCGAGGACCTGTGCGCGATGGTCGAGGAGACCGCGAAGGCGCTGATCGCCGGCCCGGTCGCGACCACCGCGCTGGCGACCGTGCTCCTGGCCGAGGCGGGCGCCTGCCCCGAGTTGCTGGCCGCCCTGGCCTCCGGGGAGCGCTTCGCCGGGCTGGGCCTCGAGGGTGAGGTGCGGTTCGACGCCGAGACCTCTACGGCCTCGGGCGCGCTGCCCTGGGTGCTGGGCGCCGCGGAAGGCGGCGTGTTGATCGTCCTCGCCGGCGGACAGGCGCTGGTGGTCGACGCCGGCGGCGACGGCGTGGAGCTGGAACCGCTGCCGGCCACCGACTTCTCCCGGCCGCTGGCCCGGGTCGTATTGACCTCGGCGCCGGCCACCGTGCTCGGCGCGTCGGAACGGCGGGTTTCCGAGCTGGCCGCGACGGTGCTGGCCGCCGAGGCGGCCGGCGTCACCCGTTGGTCGCTGGACACCGCCGTCGCCTACGCCAAGGTGCGCGAGCAGTTCGGCAAGCCGATCGGCAGCTTTCAGGCCATCAAGCACATGTGCGCGGAGATGCTGTGCCGCGCCGAGCAGGCCGAGGTGGCCGCCGCCGACGCCGCCCGCGCGGCGGCCGACGCCGACCCGGATCAGTTCTCGATCGCGGCGGCGCTGGCCGCGGGCATCGGCATCGCCGCCGCCAAGGCCAACGTCAAGGACTGCATCCAGGTGCTCGGCGGCATCGGCTGCACCTGGGAGCACGACGCGCACCTGTACCTGCGCCGCGTCCACAGCATCGGGAGGTTTCTGGGAGGTGCCGAGCGCTGGTTGCGCCGCATCGCCGAGCTGACGCAGGCGGGGGTGCGCCGCCGGCTCGGTATCGACCTGTCCGAGGTGGAGGGGCTGCGGGCCGAGATCGCCGCGGCCATCGCCGACGTTGCCGCGCTGCCCGAGGAGAAGCGTCAGGTGGCCCTGGCCGAGGCGGGGCTGCTGGCGCCGCACTGGCCGGCGCCGTACGGTCGCGGCGCGACACCGGCCGAGCAGTTGCTGATCGACCAGGAACTAGCGGCGGCTGGCGTCGTGCGTCCGGACCTGGTGATCGGCTGGTGGGCGGCGCCGACGATCCTCGAGCACGGCACGCCGGAGCAGGTCGAGCGGTTCGTGCCGGCCACGCTTCGCGGCGAATTCGTTTGGTGCCAGCTGTTTTCCGAGCCAGGAGCCGGGTCCGACCTGGCGTCGCTGCGCACAAAAGCAGTGCGCTCGGAAGATCCCGCGGGCGGCTGGCTGCTGACCGGGCAGAAGGTGTGGACGTCGGCGGCGCACAAGGCGCGGTGGGGCGTGTGCCTGGCGCGCACCGACCCCGACGCCCCCAAACACAAGGGCATCACCTACTTCCTGGTGGACATGAAATCGCCGGGCATCGAGATCCGCCCGCTGCGCGAGATCACCGGTGACTCGCTGTTCAACGAGGTCTTCCTGGACAACGTGTTCGTCCCCGACGAGATGGTGGTCGGCACGGTGAACGACGGCTGGCGGCTGGCCCGGACCACGCTGGCCAACGAGCGGGTCGCGATGGCCACCGGGACCGCGCTGGGCAACCCGATGGAAGAGCTGCTCAAGGTGCTGTCCGAGCTCGATCTCGACGCCGCCCAGCAGGACCGGCTGGGCCGGTTGATCGCCACCGCCCAGACGGGCGCGCTGCTGGATCAGCGCATCGCCCAACTCGCCGTGGGCGGCCAGGACCCAGGGGCACAGTCCAGCGTGCGCAAGCTGATCGGCGTCCGCTACCGGCAGGCGCTGGCCGAATTCATGATGGATGTCTCCGAAGGCGGCGGCCTGGTCGACAACCGGGCGATGTTCGACTTCCTCAACACCCGCTGCCTGACGATCGCCGGCGGCACCGAGCAGATCCTGCTCACCGTCGCCGCCGAGCGGCTCCTCGGCCTGCCGCGCTAGCCGTTTCCGTCGAGCCTGTAATTTCACAGGCCCTCACTCTCCTCGCACTTTGCCTGCGGATTACAGGCTCGGCGAAACCCGGCTTGGGAAGAGCCTAGGAGAACGTGGTCTGCGCGCAGGTGCTGGGCGAGGTGATGTTGACGCCGGGATAGACCACCTGGATATGCGTGCACGCGATGACATTGATGTCCGTCTTGGGTTGGCCCGTCGACCAATCGGTGGAGTCGATCCGTCCGGTCGTCTGGTACTTGTCCGGGGGACCCTCACCGAAGTAAATGGTGGTGATCTCGTCGTTGCCCATCGCCTTGTGCACCCTTTCGTACTGGCCGGCGGCGTGGGTGTCCAGGTAGGCCATCCGGTTGGTCGACCGGACCTCCGTGGTTTGCCGCGCCCACAGGCCGGGCGGGAACCCCGTCACGCCGTCGGGCGTGCGCATGTCGGCGCCCACGGTGAAATCGCAATGACCATCGGATTTAAAGCAATTGAGGAAGGCGTGCGTCTCCAGCTGGTTGGGGCCGTCCAGCGGAAACAGGGTCGTGGCGTCGTTGCTCGCCGCCGAGCACACCGGGCCGGGCACGAGCGCCAGCATGCCCGTGACGACCGCAAACCCCGTTGTCAGCCGCTTCATCGCGCTACCCTTCCCTGTTCGCTACCGGACTACTCGTCGTAGGTGACTTCTACCGAATCAGATTCCGGGCGAGATTGACAGGCCAAGATCAGGCCGTCGTCGAGGTCCTGCTGCTCCAGGACGTCGTTGACTTCCATGTCGACCTTGCCCCTGCGCAGGGTGCAGGCACACGCGCCGCAGTGGCCCTCTCGGCAGGAGAACGGCGCATCCAAACCTTTTGCGAGCAACACGTCGAGCAGCTTGGCGTTGCGCGGCCACGACACGGTGTGGGTCTCGCCGTCCAGCTCCACCACCGCGGTGGCCGGCGGTTGGTCGCCTTCGGCGGTGTCCTCGATCTTGACCGCCGCGAACGGATCGGAGTCCAGCGACTTGAACACCTCGATATGCACCTGTGCCGCAGGCACTTTCAGAGTCTCGAGCGCGGCGCGGGCGGCGTCCATGAACGGGCCGGGGCCGCAGATGAACACCGGCCGGTCGGTGTAGGGGGCGGCCAGCTTTGCCAGCGCGGTCGCGCTGGGCAGCCCCTGCAGCGATTCCAGCCAGTGCAGCACGGTGAGCCGGTCGGGATACTTGGCCGACAGCTCGCGCAGCGCATCGCAGAAGATGACCGAGCGGTCGTCGCGGTTGGCGTAGAGCAGCGTCACCTGCCCGCTGCCCTCGGCGAGCGCCGACTTGCAGATCGACATGATCGGGGTGATCCCGCTGCCGGCGGCCAGCAGCAGGAAGTCGTCGTCGAGCGTCTTGGGCACGAAGGTGCCCGACGGCGCCAGCACGTGGATGCGCATGCCCGCGTGCGCGTGGTCGCACAGCCAGTTGGACGCGTACCCGTCCGCGGTGCGTTTCACCGTGACCGTCAGCGCGCCGTCGGTGTAGGGCGAGCTGCACAGCGAGTAGCAGCGGGCCACCGAGCCGGTGCGCCCGCTGGGAATGCGCAACGTCAGGAATTGCCCGGGTGCGTAGTTCAGCCGCCCTGGAGGGATGTCGGGGTCCCCCTCCTCGCTCGGGATCGCGAAGACCAGCGACCGCGCGTCGTCGGTTTCGGCGACGACCTCGGCGATCTGCAGCTCCAGGACGTGGGTGCCGAGTGGCTCGTCTGGGATTGCCTCGGTCAAGACCCGTCCCGCCTTTCCTTCACAACACGTGGCGACCCCGCTGCGACCGGCTGCGCCGCTCTTGCGATCGCCACGCACAACTAGAACATGTTACAGAAAACCCGTTTTGTACCGCTACCAGCCGCAGGAATACCCTGCTCGACACGAATCGGAACGTGTTCTAGTCTCTGGTGTAAGTCCACCTTGTAAGTCTGGCCCAGGAGGCAAACCTAAGTGACGTCCATTCAACAGCGCGACGCGCAGCAGGTTTTGGCTGCCGTCGACGAGCTGCTGCCGCGGATTTCCGAGCGCGCGCAGGCGACTGAGGACCTGCGCCGGCTGCCCGACGAGACCGTCCAGGACCTCGAGGACGTCGGGTTCTTTACGCTGCTGCAGCCCGAGCAGTGGGGCGGGCTGCAGTGTGATCCCACCCTGTTCTACGAGGCGGTCCGCCGGCTGGCGAGCGCCTGCGGCTCGACCGGCTGGGTGAGCTCGATCATCGGCGTGCACAACTGGCACCTGGCGCTGTTCGACCAGGAGGCTCAGGTCGAGGTCTGGGGCGAGGACCCCAAGACCCGGATCTCGTCGTCGTATGCCCCGATGGGTGCGGGCGTCGTGACCGACGGCGGCTACCTCGTCAACGGATCGTGGAACTGGTCGTCGGGATGTGACCACGCCAGCTGGACGTTCGTGGGCGGCCCGGTCATCAAGGACGGCCGGCCGGTGGACTTCGGCAGCTTCCTGATCCCGCGCAGCGAGTACCGCATCGACGACGTGTGGCACGTCGTCGGCTTGCGCGGCACCGGCAGCAACACACTGGTGGTCAAGGACGTGTTCGTGCCGCGGCACCGGTTCCTGTCCTACAAGGCGATGAACGACGGCACCGCCGGCGGATACCAGACCAACACCGCCCCGGTCTACAAGATGCCTTGGGGCACAATGCATCCCACCACCATCTCGGCGCCGATCGTGGGCATGGCCTACGGTGCGTACGCCGCGCACGTCGAGCACCAGGGCAAGCGGGTGCGCGCGGCGTTCGCGGGCGAGAAGGCCAAGGACGATCCGTTCGCCAAGATCCGCATCGCCGAGGCGGCCAGCGACATCGACGCCGCGTGGCGGCAGCTGATCGGCAACGTCGGCGACGAGTACGCGTTGTTGGCGGCGGGCAAGGAGATCCCGTTCGAGCTGCGCGCCCGCGCCCGTCGTGACCAGGTGCGCGCCACCGGCCGGTCGATCGCCTCGATCGACCGGTTGTTCGAGGCGTCCGGTGCCACCGCGCTGGCCAACGACCAGCCGGTGCAACGGTTTTGGCGCGACGCTCACGCCGGCCGGGTGCACGCGGCCAACGATCCCGAGCGCGCCTACGTGATCTTCGGGAACCACGAGTTCGGGTTGCCGCCCGGCGACACGATGGTCTGATGGCTAGTACCCGGTCCGAGGTTGACGAGCTGACTTTCGAGTCCACCTCGCGATTCGTCGAAGTGGACGTCGACGGACCGCTCAAGCTGCATTACCACGAGGCGGGGATCGGCAACGACCAGACCGTGGTGCTGCTGCACGGCGGCGGCCCGGGCGCGTCGAGCTGGACGAACTTCTCGCGCAACATCGCGGTGCTGGCGGAGCAGTTCCACGTGCTGGCCGTCGACCAGCCGGGGTACGGACACTCCGACAAACGCGCCGAGCACGAACAGTTCAACCGCTACGCCGCCCGGGCGCTCAAGGGGCTCTTCGACGAACTCGGCCTGGGACGCGTTCCGCTGGTGGGCAATTCGTTGGGCGGCGGCACCGCCGTCCGCTTCGCCCTGGACTACCCCGACCTGGCCGGGCGCCTGGTGTTGATGGGTCCGGGCGGGCTGAGCGTCAACCTGTTCGCGCCCGACCCGACCGAGGGGGTCAAGCGCCTGGGGGCGTTCTCCGGGGCTCCCACCCGGGAGAATCTGGAGGCCTTCCTGCGGGTGATGGTCTACGACAAGAACCTCATCACCCCCGAGTTGGTCGATCAGCGTTTCGCGTTGGCCAGCACCCCGGAGTCGCTGACGGCGACCCGGGCGATGGGAACGTCGTTCGCGGGGGCCGATTTCGAGCTCGGCATGATGTGGCGCGAGGTGTACCGCCTGCGCCAGCCGGTGTTGCTGATCTGGGGGCGCGAAGACCGGGTCAATCCGCTGGACGGCGCGCTGGTCGCGATGAAGACCATTCCGCGTGCGCAGCTGCACGTTTTCGGGCAATGTGGGCACTGGGCGCAGGTGGAGAAGTTCGACGAGTTCAACAGACTCACCATTGATTTCCTGGGAGGCGCGAGATGAGCGGCGCAGGCATAAGGTCGCTGGGCTATCTGCGCATCGAGGCCACCGACATGGCGGCCTGGCGCGAGTATGGCCTGAAGGTGCTCGGCATGGTCGAGGGCTCACCTGCTTCGGGAGGCGACACCGAGGGCGCCCTGTACTTGCGGATGGACGACTTTCCGGCGCGACTGGTGATCGTGCCGGGCGAGCGCGACCGGCTCTCCGAGGCCGGCTGGGAATGCGCGAACGCCGAAGGGCTGCAAGAGATCCGCGATCGTCTCGACGTGGAGGGCACACCGTACAAGGAGGCCACGGCCGCCGAACTGGCCGATCGCCGGGTGGACGAGATGATCCGGTTCGCCGACCCGTCGGGCAACTGCCTCGAGGTCTTCCACGGAGCCGCGCTGGAGCACCGTCGGGTGGTTAGCCCGTACGGGCACAAGTTCGTCACCGGCGAGCAGGGTCTGGGCCATGTGGTGCTGTCCACCCGTGACGACGCCGAGTCGTTGCACTTCTACCGCGACGTGCTGGGCTTCAGGCTGCGGGACTCGATGCGCCTGCCGCCCCAGCTGGTGGGGCGGCCCGCCGACGGTGCGCCGGCCTGGCTGCGGTTCTTCGGCTGCAACCCGCGGCATCACAGCCTGGCATTCATGCCGGCGCCGACGCCCAGCGGGATCGTGCACCTGATGGTTGAGGTGGAAAACGCCGACGATGTGGGCCTGTGCCTGGACCGGGCGTTGCGCCGCAAGGTGCCCATGTCGGCCACCCTGGGCCGGCACGTCAACGACCTGATGCTGTCGTTCTACATGAAGACGCCCGGCGGGTTCGATATCGAATTCGGTTGTGAGGGTAGGAAAGTCGAGGATGGCGACTGGATCGCCCGGGAAAGCACCGCGGTGAGCCTGTGGGGTCACGACTTCTCGGTCGGCTTCAAGGCCTAACCTGAGGCCAGCCATGACAGGTCAGATCGATCCGCGGGCCTTCCGCCAGGTGCTGGGTCAGTTCTGCACGGGGATCACGATCATCACCACGGTGCACGACGACGTGCCGGTCGGCTTCGCCTGCCAGTCGTTTGCGGCGCTGTCCCTGGATCCGCCGTTGGTACTCTTCTGCCCCACCAAGGTGTCGCGGTCGTTCAAGGCCATCGAGGCCACCGGCCGGTTCTGCGTGAACGTGCTGAGGGAAAAGCAGAAGGATGTGTCGGCTCGGTTCGGATCGAAGGAGCCCGACAAGTTCGCCGGAATCGACTGGAGCCCTTCGGAATTGGGATCGCCGATCATCGAGGGGTCGCTGGCCTACATCGACTGCACGGTGGCTTCGGTGCACGACGGCGGCGATCACTTCGTGGTGTTCGGCGCGGTGCAATCGCTGTCGGAGGCGCCCAAGATCAAGCCACGGCCGCTGCTGTTCTATCGCGGCGACTACACCGGCATCGAGCCCGACAAGACCACGCCGGCGCAGTGGCGCGACGACCTGGAGGCGTTCCTCACCGCGACCACCCAGGACACGTGGCTTTAAGTCACTCCTGCGCGTCCGCGGTTTGATGTTTGGCGGCCACCGGTTTTCGGGAATGCAGGTCCTTATGCGTTACTCGGCCCCCCGAGCGTTAGTGGATTATCTGAACGCTCAGATCGACCAGATAGAAGACGGCGACGGGCAGTTGCGCCACGGGGAAGAGCGGGGCGAGGACCCGATACACGACACCAGAGTGGCGATCCGGCGGTTGCGCAGCACCCTGCGCGTATTCGCCAAGGCGCTGGAGGGGGACACCGGCGACGTGGACCGTGAACTGAAGTGGTTCGCCGCGCTGCTCGGCGAGGTCCGTGATTGTGAGGTTCAGCGGCGCCGGTTCTACGAGGCGCTCGACGCGATGCCCGAAGAACTGGTCCTGGGACCGGTTCGGTCCCGCATCCGCAACGAACTGCAAGCCGTCGAGCTGCCCGCCCGCGCGCGGCTGAGCGAGGCCATGGACTCCGAGCGCTACCGGGCGTTGTTGACGGTGCTGCGCGGCTGGCGCGACGAGCCGCCCGTCGACCGGCGGATCGACGTCAAGACGCTGCGAAAAAGGGCCCGGCGCGCACAGCGCAAGGCGGATCGGCGGCTGGCCGCGGCACTGCACTCCGGCGACGACGCGATGCTGCACAGGGCGCGCAAGGCCGCCAAGCGCGCCCGCTACGCCGGCGAACTGTGCAAGCCCCTGGGCCAGGGGACCAAGCGAACGGTCAAGCACTACAAGCAAATTCAAAGCGTGCTGGGTGACCACCAGGACACGGTGGTGGCTACCGCCGCGCTGCGGCAGATGGCGGTGTCGGCGGGAACGACGGTGGGGGAGAACGGGTTCAGCTACGGGATGCTGTATGCCCGCGAGCAGCAAATCGCCCGCCGATGCCGGCGGGAAGCTCTACAGCTCGTGTGAATTTGACCGGGCGCACCCGGTGGCCCGCTGAGGGGGCGGCCCACCGGGTGTGTCGGCCGGCCCGACTCAGCTGGACGGCGCCCGGTAGTTGCCGGCGTCGCGGAAATTGTCGGTCTGCACGTCATCGTGCCTGACGGGCGTCTCCTCGCTCCACGCCTCGTCGCGACCGTGTTCGGGCTGATCCGACGCGTCGCGCGTCGTCGCCGTCGGGTCGATGCTGTCGGCGTGCTGCAACCGTTCCTGGAGTTGCTCGCGCGAGTTCGCCACCTCGTTGTGATGCGACGCTGCTCGTTCCTGCAGCCTGGCGGCTTCGGCGGCCTTGGCTTCGGCCTCGGCCTGCGCCGCGCGCGCCTTGGCGGCCGTCTCGTCGGCCAGCGCTTGACGCCGTTCCACCCTGGCCGTTTCCACCTTGGCCTGCTCGCGGATCTCTTCGGCCTGCCGTTGGCGGCGTCGACGCGCTGCTCTGGTGGCGGCCAGAAGGATGGCGACAAACACCACGGCGGCCACTGCCACGGCGACCACGATCCAAATAGTGCTGGTGCTCATGTTGGGCTCCGTCGTTTCGTGTGTGCGCGTGCTGTGGCACGCGCCCCTACCGATTCCCCATCTTCGACAGATATAAAACAAGCCCGGTCGATGCAGTGCACGGCGTTGCCCGCCCAGAATGGCTATATGACGCTCGATGTGAACGGATACTTCGACCGGATCAACTACCGCGGCGCCGCGGAGCCGAACCTCGAGGCGCTGCGAGGACTGGTCACCGCCCATACCCAGACGATTCCGTTCGAGAACCTCGATCCGCTGATGGGAGTCCCGGTCGACGACCTCGGCCCCGAGGCCCTCATCGACAAGCTGGTGCGCCGGCGCCGGGGCGGCTACTGCTACGAGCAGAACGGGCTGATGGGCTACGTGCTGGGCGAACTCGGCTTCCGGGTGCGGCGACTGGCCGGTCGGGTGATCTGGATGGCCCCGCCCGGCGCGCCGACGCCGGCGCAGACACACACGGTGCTGGCGGTGACGTTCCCGGGCTCGCAGGGGCCATATCTGGTCGACGTGGGTTTCGGCGGCCAGACACCGACCTCTCCGATCCGCATCGAGACCGGCAGCGTCCAACAGACCACGCTCGAGCCGTACCGGCTCGAGGACCGCCGTGACGGGCTGGTCCTGCAGGCCCAGCTCCGCGGCGAGTGGACGCCGCTTTACGAATTCGGCACGCGGACCGCACCGGACATCGACCTGAAGGTGGGTAGCTGGTTCGTCTCGACCCACCCGTCGTCGCACTTCGTGACCGGCCTGATGGCCGCCCGGGTGATCGACGGTGCCCGGGTGAACCTGGCCGGCCGCGACCTGACCATTCACCGCGCCGAGGGCAGCGAAAAGATGCGCCTGGACGACGCGGCGGCCGTGGTCGACACGCTCGGGGACCGGTTCGGCATCAACGTGACCGATGCGGGCGAGCGGGGTGCGCTCGAGGCCTGCATCGACGAGATCCTCGACGCCTAGCGGGGCGGCGCCGGGCCCAGGCTTGGGATAACGCATGTCACATCAGTCACTCGGTGGGGTTTGTGCACTTTTTGCCCACCCCACCGCGACAGCCACTGCCCTCTCGAGGATTAGCGGGCCGCCAACCACGGGCCCATTCGCCGCAGGGCCTCCTCGATGTCGCTGGTCGGTCCGGCGAACGACAGCCGGACGAAAGAATTGCCGCGCGCGGTGTCGAAGTCAATGCCCGGTGCGATGGCAACTCCGGTGTCGCCCAGCAGCTTTGAACAAAAGCCCAGCGAGTCGCTGGTGAAATCCGACACGTCTGCGTACACGTAGAACGCGCCGTCGGTGGGCGCCAGCCGCTCGACGCCGATTTCGCGCAGCCCGTCGAGGAGCAGCGAGCGGTTGACCGAATAATGCCGAAGGTTACCGTCCGCCTCGGCGGTCGCTTCCGGGGTGAACGCCGCCACCGCGGCGAGCTGCGACAGCACCGGCGGGCAGATGGTGAAGTTGCCGGTCAGGCAGTCCACCGCGCGGCGCAGCTCGGTCGGCACGAGCAGCCAGCCCAGCCGCCAGCCCGTCATCGCGTAGTACTTGGAAAAGCTGTTGACCACCACCGCGTTTCGTGACGTCTGCCAGGCGCAGCTGGTTTGGGGCGCACCAGCGTAGACCAGGCCGTGGTACACCTCGTCGCTGATCAGCCGCGCCCCGGCGCTGTCGCACCAGGACGCGATCGCGGCCAACTCGCCCGGCGGTATGACCGTCCCGGTGGGATTGGCCGGGCTGGCGACGATGACGCCGCGCACGGGCGCGTCTAGCTCGGCGAGCATCTGCGCGGTGGGCTGAAACCGGGTCTCAGGTCCGCATGCGATGTCCACGACCTCACATCCCAAGGCGGACAGGATGTTTCTGTAGCAGGGGTAGCCGGGGCTGGCCAGCGCCACCCGGTCGCCCACATCGAAGCACGCCAGGAAGGCGAGCAGGAAACCACCCGAGGAGCCCGTGGTGACGACGACCGCGTCGGGCTCGACGTCAATTCCGTGCTTGCGTTGGTAATCCGCTGCGATCGCCGCGCGCAGCTCCGGGATGCCCAGCGCCACGGTGTAGCCCAGCTGGTTGAGGTGCAACGCTGACGCCGCGGCCGCCCGCACCGGCTCCGGTGCGCCCACGCTGGGCTGGCCGGCCGACAGGTTCACCAGGTCGCCGTGGCTGCGCTGGCGCTCGGCGGCGGCCAGCCAGACATCCATCACGTAGAAGGGCGGGATGCCGGCGCGCAGCGAGACGGAGGCGTTCACGACGTGGGCAGTACCTCGGACTCCAGCCGGCGCAACAGTTCTCGCGGGGAGGCCAGAAGATGCGCACTGCCGTGGGCGCGCTTGAAATACAGGTGCATGTCGTGTTCCCAGGTGATCGCGATGCCGCCGTGCAGCTGGATGCCCTCGGCGGCCACCCTACCGAGCGCCTCGGTGGCGGCGAGGCGCGCGGTGGCGGCGTTGGTGCGGGTGGGGTTGTCGCACGCGTCGGACACGACGGCCCTGGCCGCGGCGACCGCCACATGCAGGTCGGCCATCCGGTGCTTGAGCGCTTGGAAGCTGCCGATCGGGCGGCCGAATTGCACGCGGTTCTTCGTGTATTCGACGGTCAGCTCCAAACAACGTTCCGCGGCGCCGATCTGCTCGGCCGCCAACAGGATCGCCGCGGTGTCGGCGAGGCCCGGGTCGGGTCCGATCGCCTGGATCTCTTCGGGTTTCAACCGCGCCAGGCGACGGGTGGGGTCCATGGTGGCGACCGGCTGCGCGCTGAATGTGGTCCACCGGCTCAGTTGGCCTTCGGCTACCGCCACGACGACATCGGCGGTGTCGCCGTTGACCACGTAGTCGGCGTCGAGGACCAGCGCGCCGATCGAACGACCCTCGGCGAGGCCCTCCAGCGCCCCGGCGTCCGGCTCGGGCGCGGCCAGCAACGCCAGCTCGGCCAGGGTGGTGCCCAGCAGCGGAGAGGGCACCAGGTTTCGTCCCAGCTCCTGCAAAACGGTTGCGGCGTCGGCTAATTCGCCGCCAGCGCCGCCGAGCTCCTCGGGTATCACCAGCGCGGCCGCGCCGACCTGTTCACATAGCAGCTGCCACAGCGACTCGTCGTAGCCGCGGTCGGACTCCATCGCGGCGCGCACCGCCGCCGGGTCGGCGTGCTTGGCGACCAAGGCTGCCACGGTCTCCCGCAGCAACTCCCGCTCTTCAGTCACAATGCCTCCAGCACTCTGCGGCGATGCGCCTCGGGGCCACCCCAGGCCGAGCGTAATGCCTGCACCCGCAGCAGCCACAAGGACAGGTCGTGTTCCTGGGTGAAGCCGATCGCGCCGTGGGTCTGCAGCGCGGCCCGCGCGGCCAGCAGGCTCGCCTCGGCCGCCGCGGCTTTGGCCGCGCTGACGTCGCGTGCATCCAGCGACAGCGCGGCCCCATACACCAGCGGTCGGGCCAGCTCCACCGCGATGTGGACGTCGGCGAGCTTGTGCTTGATCGACTGATACGAACCGATCACCCGGCCGAACTGGCTGCGCTGCTTGGCGTAGCCGACCGCGGCGTCGAGCAGCGCCTGGGCGGCGCCGACCAGCTGCGCTGCGGTGGCCAGGGCGCCGAACGCGTAGGCGCGCTTGACATCCGCTTGCCAAGCGTTGCCGGTCGCGGTCACGTCGAACACGCGGCGACTGGGGTCGACCGACTTGTGCTCTTCACCCGGGGCGGCCTCTGTCACACCGCTCTCGCTAGCCAAGAGCACCAGCCCGGCCATCTCCGCGTCGACGGCGCGCGGTGTGTGCGGCGGCATCGCGACGGTGGCGATCAGCTCGCCCGAGGCCAGCCCGGCGCTGCGCTCGGCTTGATCGTCAGTGGCGAGCAAAAGCGGTGCCACCGCGATGGATTCGGCAACCGGGCCGGGCACGCACCAGCGGCCGAGGCGCTCGAGGGCGATCACCAGATCCGCCGGATGGGCCTCGATGCCGTCGAACTTCTCCGGCACGGCCAGCGCGGTGACGCCCAGGTCGGCCAGCTGCCCCCACACCTTGCGGCCGGGCGCGAGATCGCCTGCAGCCCAGGCGCGGACCGCGCCCGGCAGGTCCGCCGCGCCCAGTGCGGCGTCGATGCTGGCGGCGAAGTCGCGCTGCTGTTCGTCTAGTTCGAATCTCACGGTCACTTCTTCTCTCGCGGCAGGCCCAGCAACCGTTCGGAAATGATGTTGCGCTGAATCTCGTTGGTACCGGCGTAGATCGGGCCACCCAGCGCGAACAGCAGACCCTCTGTCCACGCGCCGGCCAGCTCCCCGTCGGCGCCGAGAAGGTCGAGCGCCGTCTGGTGAATCGCCACGTCCAGGTCCGACCAGAACACCTTGGTCACCGAAGATTCCGCGCCGAGCTCGCCACCGGCGGCCAGCCTGGTCACCGTGCCGAAGGTCTGCAGCCGGTAGGCCTGTGCCTTGATCCACGCGTCGGCGACGCTGTCGGCGAAGGCCTCGGGGGAGCCGCGGTCCTTCCACATCCGCACCAGCCGTTCCGCGGCGGCCACGAACCGGGCGGGGCTGCGCAGCGACATGCCGCGCTCGTTGCTCGACGTGCTCATGGCCGCGCGCCAGCCGTCGTTGGGGGTGCCGATCACGTCTTCGTGGGGCACGAAGACGTCATCGAGGAAGATCTCGCCGAAGCCGGTGTCGCCGCTCAGCTGGACGATGGGCCGAACGGTGACGCCGTCGGCCTTCAGGTCGAACATCAGGTAGGTCAGGCCGTTGTGCCGCTCGGCGGCGGGGTCGGAGCGGAACAGCCCGAATCCCATCTCGGCGAACGGCGCCCGCGAGCTCCAGATCTTCTGACCGTTGAGCAGCCAGCCGCCCTCGGTCTTGGTGGCGGTGGACCGCAGCGAGGCGAGGTCGCTTCCGGATTCGGGTTCCGACCAGGCCTGCGCCCAGATCTGTTCGCCGCTGGCCATTTTCGGCAGGATCCGGTTCCGCTGCTCCTCGGTGCCGTGCGCGAACAGCGTCGGGGCCAGCATGGAGGTGCCGTTGGCGCTGGCCCGCCCAGGCGCCCCGGCGCGAAAGTATTCCTCCTCGAACACCACCCAATGCAGCAGCGGCGCGTCGCGGCCCCCGTACTTCTCGGGCCAGGTGATCACCGACAGGCCGGCGTCGAACAGCACCCGGTCCCAATGACGGTGCTGGGCAAAGCCTTCGGCGTTATCGTAGGACTTCGTCGGGATCGACTCGGCGTTGGCTTCGAGGAATTTGCGGACCTCGGCTTGGAAGGCCCGCGTGTTTTCGTCTAAATCCAGATCCATCAATCCAGCTCTCGCAGTTGTGGTTTGACCACCTTGCCGCCCGCATTACGCGGCAACGCGTCGACGAACCGCACCGAGCGCGGTGCCTTGAAATTCGCCAGATGTTCTCGGGTGTAAGTGATCACCGCTTGCTCGTCGAGGTTGGCGCCGGGCCGGGCCACCACGAAGGCGCGGCCGACCTCGCCCAGCCGCTCGTCGGGAACCCCGATCACGGCGGCGTCGGCCACCCCCTCCATCCGGGCCAGCACCTGCTCGACCTCGGCGGGGTAGACGTTGAACCCGCCGCAGATGTACATGTCCTTGAGCCGGTCGGTGATGCGCAGGTTGCCGGCCTCGTCGACGGCGCCGATGTCGCCGGTATGCAGCCAGCCCTCGGCGTCGATGGCGGCCGCGGTCGCGTCCGGGTCGTCGAGATAGCCCAGCATCACGTTCGGTCCGCGCAGCAGCACCTCGCCCGCTTCGCCGGGAGCCGAGGCGTCGATGCGCAATTCGAAGCCGGCGAAGGGCCGCCCGCAGGTGGTGGCGACGGTGACGGCGTCGTCGTCGGCGCGGCACATCGTTCCCATGCCATTGGCTTCGGTCAGGCCGTAGGCGGTCAGCACGATGTCGATGTCGAGCTCGGACTGCATGCGTTCCACGAGCACCACCGGCACGGTGGCCGCACCGGTCACCGCGAAGCGCAGCGAGCTCAGGTCGTAGTCGTGGCGCGCCGGATGGTCGAGCAGGGTTTGGTAAATGGTCGGCGGCCCGGGCAGCACGGTGATGCGGTGTTGCTCGATGGCCTGCAGCGCCCGGGGCGGGTCGAAGGTCAGGTGCGGGATCAGCGTCGCTCCGGTCTGGAGGCAGGCCAGGATGCCGGCCTTGTAGCCGAAGTTGTGGAAGAACGGGTTGATGCACAGGTAGCGGTCGTCGGCGGTGATCTTGCCGTTGGCGGCCCACGACGCCGACGCCGACAGCGACTGCCGGTGCGCGCAGAGGACGCCTTTGCTGCGTCCGGTGGTGCCGGAGGTGAACAGGATGTCGCTGACGTCGTCGGGGGTGACGGCGGCGGCGCGCTGGGCGACAGTCTGAAAGTCGGTGCCGCGCGCGATGAAGTCGTCCCACGTGCCGACACCAGTCTCTGCGGCCTCGATCGGGATCCGCACGACGTGGCGCAGCGCCGGCAGGGCTTGAGAGTTCGGGCCGTCGAGGCGGGCCACCCGGTCGGTGCCAAGGAAGCGGCCCATCGCGAACAGCACCGGCGCGCGGGTGCGGGCCAGGATGTCGCTGGCCTCTTCGGCGGTGTAGCGGGTGTTCAGCGGCACCATGGCGGCGCCGGCGTGGTGGATCGCCAGGCAGGCCACCACCCAGTGCCAGGTGTTCGGCGACCAGATGGCCACGCGGTCTCCCGCCCGCACGCCGAGTGCGATCAGCGCCGCCGCGGCCCGGTGCACCTCGTCGCGAAGTTCGGCGGCGGTGAACGAGCGCTCGTCGGTGATCAACGCGGGGTGCTCGGGAAGCTGGGCCGCCAAACGATCCAGCGCCGCGGGCACGGTGCGGGGATCGCTCATCATCGAATGCTCCTTCACGAGGCCGCCTGTCACCGACGGCCTACAAAGCAAGTGCTTGGTAGGTTAGCCTACAGGGCATGCAGGACGTCGAGGAGTTCCGGGCGGAGGTCCGCGAGTGGCTCGCCGACAATCTGGTCGGCGAATTCGCTGCGCTGAAAGGCCTCGGCGGCCCGGGCCGAGAGCACGAGGCGTTCGAGGAACGCCGGGCGTGGAACCGGCACCTCGCCAAGGCTGGGCTGACGTGCCTGGGATGGCCGGTCGAGCACGGCGGGCGCGGGCTTTCCACCGCGCATCGGGTGGCCTTCTACGAGGAGTACGCCCGCGCCGACGCGCCGGACAAGGTCAACCACTTCGGCGAGGAGCTGCTCGGCCCGACGCTGATCGCGTTCGGGACGCCGGCGCAGCAGCAGCGCTTCCTGCCACGCATCCTCGACGTCACCGAGCTGTGGTGCCAGGGATATTCCGAACCCGGCGCCGGCAGCGACCTGGCCAACGTCTCGACCACCGCCGAACTCGACGGCGACCAATGGGTGATCAACGGCCAGAAGGTGTGGACGTCGCTGGCGCATCTGTCGCAGTGGTGCTTTGTGGTGGCACGCACCGAGAAGGGGTCCAAGCGCCATGCCGGGCTGTCGTACCTGCTGGTGCCGCTGGATCAGCCGGGCGTGCAGATCCGGCCGATCGTCCAGATCACCGGCACGGCGGAGTTCAACGAGGTGTTCTTCGACGACGCCCGCACCGACGCCTCGATGGTGGTGGGTCAGCCCGGCGACGGATGGCGGGTCGCGATGGGCACGTTGACCTTCGAGCGCGGCGTATCGACGCTGGGGCAGCAGATCCGTTATGCCCGTGAGCTTTCCAACCTGGCCGAGCTGGCACAACGCAACGGCGCCGCCGACGACCCGTTCATCCGGGAGCGGCTGACCCGGGCCTGGGCCTGCCTACGGGCCATGCGTTCGTATGCCCTGGCCACCATGGATATCGAGCAGCCCGGCCAGGACAACGTGTCGAAGTTGTTGTGGGCCAACTGGCATCGCGATCTCGGCGAGCTGGCCATGGATGTGATCGGCAAGCGCGGGATGAGCATGACCGACGGCGAATTCGACGAATGGCAGCGGCTGTTCCTGTTCACCCGCGCCGACACCATCTACGGCGGATCCAACGAGATCCAGCGCAACATCATCGCCGAGCGGGTGCTCGGCTTACCCCGAGAGGTAAAGGGATGAGTCTGTCCGAAGCGCCCAAAGAGATTGCCGGGCACGGGCTTCTGGAAGGTAAGGTGGTGGTCGTCACCGCGGCCGCCGGCACCGGCATCGGGTCGGCCACCGCGCGGCGGGCCCTGGTCGAAGGCGCCGACGTCGTGGTCTCCGACCACCACGAACGGCGGCTGGGGGAGACCGCCGACGAGCTGACCGCGCTGGGGCTGGGCCGGGTCGAAAAGGTGGTGTGCGACGTGACGTCCACCGCCCAGGTCGACGCCCTGATCGACTCGACCACCGCGCGGATGGGCCGCCTCGACGTGCTGGTCAACAACGCCGGGCTGGGTGGACAGACCCCGGTGGTCGACATGACCGACGACGAGTGGGACCGCGTCCTGGATGTGACGCTGACGTCGGTGTTCCGCGCCACCCGCGCGGCGCTGCGGTACTTCCGCGAGGCGTCGCACGGCGGGGTGATCGTCAACAACGCCAGCGTGCTGGGCTGGCGGGCGCAACACTCGCAGTCGCACTACGCCGCGGCCAAGGCCGGGGTGATGGCGCTAACCCGTTGCAGCGCAATAGAAGCCGTCGAGTACGGGGTGCGCATCAATGCCGTCTCGCCCAGCATCGCCCGGCACAAGTTCCTCGACAAGACGACCTCGGCCGACCTGCTGGACCGGCTTTCGGCCGGCGAGGCGTTCGGCCGTGCCGCCGAGCCGTGGGAGGTGGCGGCCACCATCGCGTTTCTGGCCAGCGACTACTCGAGTTACCTGACCGGAGAGGTGATCTCGGTATCCAGCCAGCATGCGTGAGCCTATGGCAACCGACTGAGGTTAAGTAGGCCCGACACCCTGGTTCCCACGTTGAAGAACCCCGACACGTTTCCCCGGCCGCCCCGGTGAGATACCAACCCCGACAACCGAGCCGCAAGTAGACTTGTGGAGAGCGTGCGCCGACGGGCGGGCTCAAATCATCGGGAAATTTCCCTATTTTTCGTGCAGCGGATGCTGGGATCAGCGACGCGATTCGCAGTTGCATAAGCGGAAGGCGCCACGTCAGCGCTCGACGGCTGGCCGAGCAAGCGCTTGGTTGATACCCTGGTCGAGTGGACCGAGTGCCCGGTCAAGCAAACAGCCGCCGCGACGAGTTGCTGGCGCTCGCCGCGACGATGTTCGCCGAGCGCGGCTTGCGTGCCACCACCGTGCGCGACATCGCCGACGGCGCCGGGATTCTGTCCGGCAGCCTGTACCACCACTTCTCCTCCAAGGAGGAGATGGTCGACGAGCTGTTGCGCAGCTTCCTGGACTGGCTGTTCGCCCGGTACCGCGAAATCATCGACAGCGAGCCCAACCCCCTGGAACGGCTCAGCGGGCTGTTCATGGCGTCGTTCGAGGCGATCGAGGACCGACATGCGCAGGTCGTGATCTATCAGGACGAGGCCAAGCGACTGCTGGCGCAGCCCCGGTTCTCCTACATCGAGGACATGAACCGCCAGCAACGCAAGATGTGGGTCGAGGTGCTCCATCAGGGCATCGACGAGGGCTACTTCCGGCCCGACCTCAACGTCGACCTCGTCTACCGTTTCATCCGTGACACCACCTGGGTGTCGGTGCGGTGGTATCAACCCGGCGGACCGCTCACCGCGCAGCAGGTCGGTCAGCAATATCTCGCCATCGTGCTTGGCGGGATCACCAAAGAAGGAGTCTGAAATGCCCGAGGCGTACGTCATTGAAGCTGTACGTACCGCGGTCGGCAAGCGCAACGGCGCACTGGCCGGGGTGCATCCGGTCGACCTCGGCGCCCTGGGGTGGCGCGGACTGCTCGACCGGGTCGACGTCGACCCCGCCGCCGTCGACGACGTGATCGCCGGTTGTGTCGACGCCATCGGCGCGCAGGCTGGCAACATCGCCCGGCTCTCGTGGTTGGCCGCGGGCTACCCGGAAGAGGTTCCCGGCGTCACCGTCGATCGCCAGTGTGGTTCCAGCCAGCAGGCGATTTCCTTTGGTGCGCAAGCGATCATGTCCGGCACGGCCGACCTGATCGTGGCGGGTGGGGTGCAGAATATGAGCCAGATCCCGATCTCGTCGGCCATGACCGTCGGCGAGCAGTTCGGGTTCACCTCGCCGACAAACGAATCCAAGTCGTGGCTGCACCGCTACGGCGATCAAGAGATTTCCCAGTTCCGCGGCTCGGAGCTGATCGCCCAGAAGTGGAACCTATCCCGGGAAGAGATGGAGCAGTACGCGCTGACCAGCCACGAGCGCGCTTTCGCGGCGATCCGCAGCGGCCACTTCGACAACGAAATCATCACCGTCGAAACCGAAACCGGGCCGTTCCGGGTCGACGAGGGCCCGCGCGAGTCGTCGCTGGAGAAGATGGCCGGCCTCAAGCCGCTGGTCGAGGGCGGCCGGTTGACGGCCGCGATGGCCAGCCAGATTTCCGACGGCGCCAGTTCGGTGCTGCTGGCCTCCGAGCAGGCCGTCAAGGACCACAAGCTGACCCCGCGGGCCCGCATCCACCACATCAGTGCCCGCGCCGCCGACCCGGTGTTCATGCTGACCGGCCCCATCCCGGCCACCCGCTACGCGTTGGAAAAAACCGGGCTGTCAATCGAAGACATCGACACCGTCGAGATCAACGAGGCGTTCGCGCCCGTTGTCCTGGCCTGGCTCAAGGAGATCAAGGCTGACCCCGAGAAGGTCAACCCGAACGGCGGCGCGATCGCGCTGGGTCACCCCCTGGGCGCCACCGGGGCCAAGCTGTTCACCACCATGCTCAACGAGCTGGAGCGCATCGGCGGCCGCTACGGGTTGCAGACGATGTGCGAGGGCGGCGGCACGGCCAACGTCACGATCATCGAACGGCTCTAGCCTCTCCTTGCCGTCGAGCGTGCAATCTACGACGCTTCCACGGCGTGTCGCGTCGTAGTTTGCACATTCGTGGTGCTGTCGGCGTGGGCCGGCAGCATGTCGGCATGACCGAAGTCTTCTTGGTCCGTGAGGCGTTGGCCGCCAAGGCCATGCCGGAGCGCGCGATGCGCTCGCTCTACGAGGCGGTGTACCCGGGTGTTTACGTGCCCGCCAGCTTCGAGCTGACCGCGCGCCTACGAGCGCGGGCGGCATGGCTGTGGTCGCGGCGCCACGCCGTCGTCGCCGGCAACTCGGCGGCGGCGCTGCTCGACGCCAAGTGGGTGAGCCCGGCGCTCGACGCCGAGCTGATCCACACCAATCGGCGCCCACCGGCCGGCATCGCGGTGCACATCGAAACTCTGCTTCCCGGTGAGGTGGTCGACGTTGACGGCATGCCGGTGACAAGTCCGGCGCGCACGGCTTTCGACATTGGCCGATGGACGTCTTCGCGGCTGCAGGCTGTGCAACGGCTCGACGCGCTGGCGAATGCCACCGACGTCAAGGTGGCCGACGTCGAAGCAGTGATGGCTGAACATCGCGGCACGCGCGGCCTGGCCCGGCTTCGGGGCGTACTTCCGCTCGTCGACGGTGGCGCCGAATCGCCACAAGAGACACGCACTCGGCTGGTGCTCATCGACGCCGGATTGCCCGCGCCACAGACTCAGATCACGGTGTGCGACGAATATGGCGACTTCGTTGCCCGCGTCGACATGGGGTATCGGGATCTGCGGGTCGGCGTCGAGTACGACGGGCCGCAGCATTGGACGGACCCCGCGCAGCGGGACCGTGATATCGACCGGCACACGGCATTGCTCGACCAGGGCTGGACGATTGTCAGGGTGAGCAGCGAGCTGCTGCGCTATCGGCAGGGCACCCTGATTGCCCGAGTGGTTGCAGCGATGCGCGCTGCGGGATGGCGGCCTCAACCGCCGAGCGTGCAAACTACGACGCGTCAACGGGGTGAATTCAGGGTTTAGTTGCAACAGTGGTTGTTGTCGGGTTCGACAGTACTCGGTTGAGGACTTGGGCTGGT
>NZ_LZIR01000024.1 GCF_001667035.1 Mycobacterium sp. 852002-51057_SCH5723018 | reverse complement strand
GGACGCCCCCCGCCGCCGCCCCGCCCCCCCCCGCCGCCGCGCGCGCGCGCCCCCTCCACTAAACACCCCCCCCGCGGGCCGCCGCGGCGGCGGCCCCCCCCCCCGAAGACGGGGTTCACGGCCACGCCGAGGCGAAGGTGATCACCAGGACGTCGCGCTGCGCCGGCCCGGAGCCGTCGATCGGCCGGATCGGCGAGACGCCGTGCACGGTGCGACGGTCGTCGCCCAGCATCAGCGTGCCGGGCTCGGCCAGCGTCGCTTTCAGCAGTTGCCGACCGGTCAGGTCACACACGGTGCTCTCGCCGCCGATGGCGTTGCGCCGCCCGATCAGCAGCGAGGTGACCAGGGTGACGCCGTCGCGGTGCATGCCTTCGGGCGTGGGGCGCCCGTCCGCGTCGGCCGCGGACCGGATGCGGAAGGGGTGCACCTTGACGTTCCACTCGTCGACGTCGTCGAGGGCCGCCGCCATCCCGGCCAGCAGTCGGATCACACTGTGCAGCAGGGGATCTCCGTCGAACGCGTCGGTCAGCGGTTCGAACTGGCGATCCCTGCCGACGTAGAGCGGGTTGGAGTCCTGCGGCTGCGCGAAGACGCCGATGGGCACCCGCCGCGCGACCCCGTCGCGCACCGCGTACTGGCCGTACCGGCGCAGGCGCTGCACCCCCAGCTCCGCCGCGTAGCGGTCCGGCGCCAGATGTCGCCAGTGCCGGGCGAACCGGGTCCATTCCTCCCGACCCACCCGAAGGCTGCGGGTCACGTCCAGCGCGGGCATCAGGGCGGCGCCCGTCGTGGTGAGCAGCCGGGTCGCGGCGGCCACCGGGTCGGCGTCCGTCCGCTCGTCGCAGGGCATCACGGCGCCGGAATACCGCAATCCGGTGCCGGCGAAACGCGGCCGGCTACCAATGCACGCCGGGGACCAGGCGCGCCAGTCGTTTGACCGGTCGGGGCGTGCGCAGGCCGCCCGCGACGGCGCGGACCGGGCGCTTCGGGCGGCGTTTCGGCCACGCCACCTTTGTTGGTGCCGTGGTCTCGGGGGCCAGCCCGCGGGCGGCGGCCGAATCCGGGTAGCCCAGGTAGAGCTGGTGCAGGATGCGCCGCGAGGTCCGCGGCGCGAAGTAGTTGCCGGCTTCGGCGAGCGTGCCCAGCGGGGTGTCGATGCGCGCCGGCTTGTCGACCAGGCCGCGCACCACCATCGCCGCCGCGCGTTCGGGGCTGATCGCGGGGACCGGGTTGAGCCGGTGCGACGGCGCGATCATGGGCGTGCGGACCAGCGGCATGTGGATGTTGGTGAAGGTGATGTGGTCGGACAGCGTCTCCGACCCGACGACGTCGGCGAACGCGTCCAGCGCCGCCTTGGTGGGCAGGTACGAGCTGTATTTCGGATTGCGGGCTTGCACGCCGGCGCTCGAGACGTTGACCACGTGACCGAACCGCCGCTCGCGCCAGTGCGGCAGCAGCGCCAGCACCATCCGCACGGCGCCGAAGTAGTTGACCGCCATCACCCGTTCGTAGTCGTGCAGCCGGTCGGTGGAGTTGACCACCGAGCGGCGGATCGACCGGCCGGCGTTGTTGACCAGGTAGTCGACGTGGTCGAAGCGGCCCAGGATGTCCTTGACGGTGTGCTCCACCGACACCGAATCGGTGACGTCGCAGCTGAACGCGTGCGCCTGCCCGCCGCCCGCGCGGATCTCGGCCACCAGTTGATCCAGCGCGTCGGCGTTGCGGGCCAGCGCGAACACCGTCGCGCCCTTCTCCGCGACCGCGATCGCCGACGCCCGGCCGATGCCGCTGGACGCGCCGGTGATGATCACGTGCCGGCCCTGCAGCGGATGCTTCGGATCGCTTCGGCGGGCCCGATCGGGGTCCAGGTGCTCGGCCCAGTACCGCCACAGCTTGGGCGCATAGGCGGCGAACTCCGGGACCTCAATGTTCGTGCCGCGCAGCGCTTCCCGGGTGTGGTCGCTGGCGAACGTGGGCTTGAGGTCGACCACGTCGAAGATCTCGGCGGGGATGCCCAGCTGGGTGGCCGCCATGTTGCGCAGCACCTTGGCGCGCCCGCGCACCTTGAGCACCGGCGCGGCCACCGAAGCCGGCAACGACCCGCGCAGCGGCGGCAGCCCGGCCGCTTTGGCCACGCCGCGGTAAATGCCGCGCAGCCCAATGGTTTTCGGTGCGGTGAGGTGGAACGTTTGCCCGTCGCGCCCCTCGGCATGCATGAGCGACACGAGCGCGTCGACGACGTAGTCGACCGGGACGATGTTGGTGCGCCCGGTGTCGGGCAGCAGGATCGGGGTCAATTTGGGCAGTACAGCCAGCATCGACAATATTGCGAAGAAGTAGTACGGCCCGTCGATCTTGTCCATCTCGCCGGTGCGCGAATCGCCCACCACCACCGCGGGGCGGTAGACGCGGTAGCGCAGCCCGGGCGCCGAGCGCACCAGCGACTCGGCCTCGAACTTCGTTCGGTGGTACGGGGTCGGCAGCTGCTGGCCGACGTCGAAGTCGTCCTCGGTGTACTCGCCGGGAAAGTCGCCCGCCACGGCGATCGACGAGACGTGGTGCAGTGTGGCGCCCAGCTGCCGCGCCAGCCCGATCACCGCGCGGGTCCCCTCGACGTTGGCGGCTCGCTGCTCGGCCTCCCCCGCGGTGATGTCGTAGATCGCCGCGCAGTGCACGACGTGGTCGACGGGGCCCAGCTCGGCGAGGGTCTCGTCGGTCAGCTCGAGCTCGGGCAGCTCGCCGACCAGCGGCTTCGCACGTTCACCCCAGTCGGCGGCGAGGCGTTCGAAGCGGCCCAGCGACCGGCGCCGGACCAGCACCCAGACCAGGGCGTCCGGCCGGGTTTCGAGCAGGCGAGAAACGACGCGACGACCGATAAACCCGGTACCGCCGGTAACGACATACCGCATGCAAGCCATCGTGGCGGCTGGTGGCCGCAAACGTCAACCGGGGAACAGGCTGAAGTCTTGCGCGCGGAGCACAATCATGAGAACGGCTATCGAGACAGTGACATGAAACCACCGCACAACGAATCCATCTGGCCCGACGACACCCGTCGTGCCGCTGTCACGCTCGCGCTTGGCGCCGCCGCCAACAGCGACTTGCAGTTCCAGGACATGATCAACTCGATCAACGACGCGCTGAACAGCGGACGGTCCCTGCAGTTCGTGATGGAGTTGATCCGGCTGCTCGCCGCCGAGTTGGGGGAACAGTTCAGCAGTCCCGACACCGCGGCGGCTTACCGGCAGATGGCGGCGGAAGCCCAAGCGTATGAAGAGGATATGCGCGCGCGCCGAGAATGGCGGAAAGGCAACTGATTCGCCGAGGGGTGATCGTCCGCGCGGAGCGATCAACCGGCGAAGTTACGGATGCCGTCCCACTCCACCAGCGTCCAGCCGTTCATCGGGTTGCCGGTGAGCACCACGCGGCCGACGTTGGGCAGCGGGTGGCTGGTCAGCAGGCTGGTCTTGGCGTTCTTCGCGTTCAGCATGGTCCAGTACTCGATCGCGAACTTGTGCGAGAACACCACCGGGTCGTGCTTCCCGTTGTCGTAGACCTTCTGTACGGCCGCGGTGAAGCGGTCGTTGAACTCCTTGCCGCTGACCGAGCCGGGGATGGCGTCCTGCAGGTCGCCGTTGATCCAGTCCGCCGGCGCCAGCAGATAGGTGGCGTTCTCCTCCTTGACCGGCTTCCCTTCGAACCAGCCGGCCTTGATCTCCTGGATGCCCTGCAGCACCTCGACCTGCTTGTGCAGTTCGGAGGCCAGCGGCGCGGCGGTCTGCTGGGTCCGCACCATGGTGGAGGCGTAGACGGCGTCGTAGTTGTTGTGGGCGAGTTGGCGGGCCGCCTGTGCGGCCTGCTCTTTGCCCTCTGGGCTCAGGCCCGGCCCGGGCACCTCGGTGTCGATGATCCCGCTCGCGTTGGCCTCCGACTCCGCGTGCCGGACGAACGTCAACGTGATGCTGCGCTGCTGCGGTGTTCCGCCGCACGCGCCGACGATTAGCGTTGCGGCGAGCACCACCGCCGCCTTCCAGACCATGCTCCCCTTGCGCATGGCGTTAGCCTGCCCTGCCGATGGTGCCGGTGGGAAGGGTTTGCGATGGTTAGGTGGCAAAAAAGCCTGAAAGGAGACTCGCGTGGCCATTGACCCGAGTGCTGTCGGCGCGGTAACCGAGCCGATGCCGTTCGAATGGACCGACCGGGACACGCTGCTGTATGCCCTCGGCGTCGGCTGTGGGACCGACGACCTGTCGTTCACCACCGAGAACAGCCACGACATCACCCAGCAGGTGCTGCCCACCTACGCGGTGATCTGTTGTCCGGCGTTCGGCGCAGCCGGCAAGATCGGAACGTTCAACTGGGCCATGCTTTTACACGGATCGCAGGGTGTGCGGCTGCATGCGCCGCTGCCGGCGGCGGGAAAGCTGTCGGTGGTCACCGAGGTCGTCGACATTCAGGACAAGGGTGAGGGCAAGAACGCGGTCGTGATGCTGCGCGGTCGCGGGACGGACCCGGAGTCGGGAGCCCTGATCGCCGAAACGTCGACCACCTTCGTCGTCCGGGGCGCGGGCGGCTTCGGCGGGCAGCCGGGTCAGCGTCCGGCCGCACCGGAGTTCCCGGACCGCGAGCCCGACGCCCGCATCGCGCTGCCCACCCGCGAGGATCAGGCGCTGATCTATCGGCTGTCCGGCGACCGTAACCCGCTGCACAGCGACCCCTGGTTCGCCCGCGAGCTGGCCGGGTTCCCCAAGCCGATCCTGCACGGGCTGTGCAGTTATGGGGTGGCGGGGCGGGCGCTGGTGGCCGAGTTGGGTAAGGGTGTGGCCGCCAACGTCACATCGATCGACGCGCGGTTCAGCTCGCCGGTGTTTCCCGGCGAGACGCTGACCACGCTGGTCTGGCGCACCGAACCGGGCAAGGCGGTGTTTCGCACCGAGGCTTCCGGGCCCGACGGCGCCGACACCCGGGTGGTGCTCGACGACGGCGCGGCGGAGTACGCGCAAGGCTAGCGGCCGGTGATATCCATCGCTGTGCGCCGGGGGCGTCGAGTGTGAATCCTGGGCGGCGACACGCCGCCTGCGCTCAGCGCACAGTCACGCCCTAATTCACCGGGGCATTGCTCAGCTGGCGTGCTAGCCGGTCGGTGAATTCGGCGACCCGGGTGGGGCTGTCGAGAGCGTACCGGGCCGCGGTGGCGCGGTCACCGTCCTCGTTGTGGCGCACCAGGATCGGGACGCCGTCGTGTTGGATCGCGTCGAACGCGTCCTCGTCGGTGATGTCGTCGCCGAGGTATATCGGCATCAGCGGACCCGGATCGGTCTCGCGGAGGTGGTCGATCACCCAATGCAGGGTTTTCCCCTTGTCCCAGTCCATGTCCGGCCGCAGCTCGATGACTTCTCGACCGGTGGTCACCCGCAGCGCATCGCGCCGGCCCGCCGCGCGCACCGCCGCCGCCACTTCGCCGACGCGGTCGCGTGCCGCGTTGCGGTAGTGCACTGCGACGCCGAATCGCTTGTGCTCCACCACGACTCCGGCGATCGGTCCGAGCCCGTCGCGCAGCTCGGCCGCCGCCTGTTCGAGCACCGGTATGGCCGCCGCGGCGTCCTCGTTCTGGTGGTGGGTGCCGTCGGGCGCGGTCAGCTCGAAGCCGTGGCTGCCGGCATACCAGATGCCGGGCACGCCGACGCGCTGTGCCACGTCGGCGAGGTCGCGGCCGGACAGCACCGCGACCGGGCATTGCGCGGCCAAGGCCTGCAACGCCTCGACTGCGCCGGCGACCGGCCGGGCCGCGCCCGGGTCGTCGACGATGTCCGACAGCGTGCCGTCGAAGTCGTAGAACACCGCCGGCCGCCGGGCGGTCAGGAGGCCGAGCGCCTGCGCGGCGTCGGGCAGCTGCGACATCCGGCGGTCCCCGGTGCGCACCGCGATTTCGCTCGGCTCGGCGACTACCGCGTCGGCGCCGGCGCGGCGCAGTGCGTCGGGGGCCGCCCCGACACCGACCACCAGCGCGAAGCCGGCGCTGCGCGCGGCCACGACGCCCGCGGCGTTGCCGGCGACGACGGCGCAGCGGCCCGGCCGCACCCCCAGCCCGTCCGCCGCCTCGCTCAGGGTCGCGCCGCTCGGCTCGAAGACGCCGGTGTGCAGGCCGACTTCGCGCAGTTGTCGCGACAGCGTTTGCGGGGGGTCCACCGCGGCGTCGAACAACACCGCGTCGTGGCGGCGCGGGTCGATGGTCACCGGCTCCAACTTGGTCACGACCCACCCTCTCACGGCGGTGGATGCGGGCGGCCGTGGCGGCGCGAATCGAACATACTTTCGATACACTGGGCTCGTGGGCTGGTTTAATGGGCCGCTGAGCTGGGCGGAAATGGAGCGGGTGCTCGACGGCAAGCCGCGCCACGCCGGCGCGCCGGAGCAGGTCCCCGAGGACGCCCCCTTGTCGCGCAAGCGCGGGACGTACCGGCCGCCGGATGACGCCCGGCTGGCGCCGTCGTCCGTTCCATATGCCGAGCTGCACGCGCATTCGGCGTTCAGCTTTCTCGACGGGGCCAGCACACCGGAGGAGATGGTCGAGGAGGCCGCCCGGCTGGACCTGCGCGCCCTGGCGCTCACCGACCACGACGGCCTGTACGGGGCGGTGCGATTCGCCGAAGCGGCCGCCGAGCTCGACCTGCGCACGGTGTTCGGCGCCGAGCTGTCTTTGGGGCCGGGGGCGCGGACCGAGCAGCCCGACCCGCCCGGGCCGCACCTGCTGGTGCTGGCCCGCGGCCCGGAAGGTTACCGACGGCTGTCGCGGCAGCTGGCCGCCGCACACCTGGCCGGCGGCGAGAAGGGCAAGCCGCGCTACGACTTCGACGCGCTGACCGAGGCCGCGGGTGGCCACTGGCACATCCTGACCGGATGCCGCAAAGGCCATGTGCGCCAGGCACTGTCGCAAGGCCCGGACGCGGCGGCGCGGGCGCTGGCCGACCTGGTGGACCGGTTCGGCCCGCACAGGGTCAGCATCGAGCTGACCCATCACGGTCACCCGCTCGACGACGAACGCAACGCGGCGCTGGCCGCGCTGGCGCCCCGCTTCGGCGTCGGCGTCGTCGCCACCACAGGCGCGCATTTCGCCCACCCGTCGCGCGGCCGGCTGGCCATGGCGATGGGCGCCATCCGGGCGCGGCAGTCCCTGGACTCCGCCGCCGGATGGCTGGCCCCGCTGGGCGGCTCGCATCTGCGGTCCGGCGAGGAGATGGCCCGGCTGTTCGCGCAGCGACCGGACGTGGTGAGCGCCGCCGCCGAGCTCGGCGAGCAGTGCGCGTTCGGGCTGGCGCTCATCGCGCCGCAGCTGCCGCCGTTCGACGTGCCCGACGGGCACACCGAGGACAGTTGGCTGCGGCAGCTGACGATGGCCGGGGCGCGTGACCGCTACGGGCCGCCGAGGCAGTCGGGAAACGCGCGCAAGGCGTACGCCCAGATCGAGCACGAGCTGAAAGTCATTGCCCAACTGCAGTTTCCGGGTTACTTCCTGGTGGTGCACGATATCGCGCGGTTCTGCCGGTGCAACAATATCCTGTGCCAGGGCAGGGGCTCGGCGGCCAATTCCGCGGTCTGTTACGCCCTGGGCGTCACCGCGGTCGATCCGGTGGCCAACGAGCTGTTGTTCGAGCGTTTCTTGTCGCCGGCCCGCGACGGGCCACCCGACATCGACATGGACATCGAGTCGGACCAGCGCGAACAGGTCATCCAGTACGTCTACGACAAATACGGCCGTGACTACGCCGCCCAGGTCGCCAACGTCATCACCTACCGGGGAAAGATCGCGGTGCGCGACATGGCCCGCGCCCTGGGCTTCTCGCAGGGGCAGCAGGACGCGTGGAGCAAGCAGATCAGCAGCTGGAGCGGGGCGGCGGATTCGCCGGATGCCGAGGGGATTCCCGAGCAGGTGATCGACCTGGCGACCCAGATCCGAAACCTGCCTCGGCACATGGGCATCCATTCCGGCGGCATGGTGATCTGCGACCGCCCGATCGCCGATGTCTGCCCGGTGGAGTGGGCGCGCATGGAGAACCGCAGCGTCCTGCAGTGGGACAAGGACGACTGTGCGGCAATCGGTTTGGTGAAGTTCGACCTGCTCGGGCTGGGCATGCTCTCGGCGCTGCACTACGCCATCGACCTGGTGGCCGAGCACAAGGGGATCCGGGTGGACCTGGCCCGGCTCGACCTCTCCGAGCGGGCGGTGTACGAGATGCTGTCCCGCGCCGATTCCGTCGGGGTGTTCCAGGTGGAGTCGCGCGCGCAGATGGCCACCCTGCCGCGGCTGAAGCCGCGGATGTTCTACGACCTGGTGGTGGAGGTCGCGCTGATCCGGCCCGGGCCCATCCAGGGCGGGTCGGTGCACCCCTACATCCGGCGGCGCAACGGCGTCGACCCGGTCGTCTACGACCACCCGTCCATGGAGCCCGCGCTGCGAAAGACGCTGGGGGTGCCGCTCTTTCAGGAACAGCTGATGCAGCTGGCGGTCGACTGCGCCGGCTTTTCGGCCGCCGAGGCCGACCAGCTGCGCCGCGCCATGGGCTCCAAGCGGTCCACCGAACGCATGCAACGGCTGCGCGGCCGGTTCTACGACGGCATGCGCGCGCTGCACGGCGCCCCCGACGACGTGATCGACCGGACCTACGAAAAGCTGGAAGCCTTCGCCAATTTCGGCTTCCCCGAAAGCCACGCGCTGTCCTTCGCGTCGCTGGTGTTCTACTCGTCGTGGTTCAAGTTGCACCACCCGGCGGCGTTCTGCGCGGCGCTGCTGCGCGCGCAGCCGATGGGCTTTTATTCACCGCAGTCGCTGGTGGCCGACGCGCGCCGGCACGGCGTGACGGTGCACGGCCCGGACGTCAACGCCAGCCTGGCGCACGCCACCTTGGAAAATTCAGGGAACGCCGTCCGCCTGGGACTGGGCGCCGTCCGTCATATCGGCGACGACCTGGCCGAGCGGCTGGTGGAGGAGCGAAAAGCCAACGGCCCGTTCGCCTCTCTGCTGGACCTGACGTCCCGGCTGCAGCTGTCCGTGTCGCAGACCGAGGCGCTGGCCACCGCCGGGGCGCTGGGCTGCCTGGGCATGTCCCGGCGGGAGGGGTTGTGGGCGGCCGGGGCCGCGGCCACCCAGCGCCCGGACCGGTTGCCCGGGGTGGGCTCGTCGTCGCGCGTCCCGTCGCTGCCGGGGATGAGCGAGCTGGAGCTGGCCGCCGCCGACGTGTGGGCCACCGGCATCTCCCCGGACAGCTATCCCACCCAGTTCCTGCGCGAAGACCTGGACGCGCTGGGCGTGGTGCCCGCCGAGAAGCTGCTGAGCGTGCCCGACGGCGACCGGGTGCTGATCGCCGGCGCGGTGACTCACCGGCAGCGGCCCGGGACGGCCCAAGGGGTGACGTTTCTCAACCTCGAGGACGAGACCGGGATGGTCAACGTGCTCTGCGTGCCGGGGGTGTGGGCGCGGCATCGCAAGCTGGCCAACACGGCGCCGGCGCTGCTGGTTCGCGGTCAGGTCCAAAACGCCAGCGGCGCAGTCACCGTCGTGGCCGAGCGGCTGGGTCGCATCACCCTGGCGGTGAGCTCGAAGTCGCGCGACTTCCGCTGATACGGGCGCGAGGGTGCGCAGAATGCCGACAATTCACGGCGTGTCGCGGACAAACGCGCACGCTCGCGGGAAACCAGCGCTCCGCTAGGCGGGCGTCGTCCACACCTTGGTCGGGGTGATCGCCAGCCGGGTGCTGTAGGAACCCATCGCATCGGTCAGGCCGAATTTGGCGGCGCCCTCGCTGTACTTCGTCCAGTACGGCTCGTCGTCGCGGCAGTCGACGTCGGTCGCGTCCACCGCCGCCGTCCCGCCGACGACGATGATGCCGCCGCCATTGCCGTTGGAATCCAGGTTCAGGCTCACCTG
Source organism: Mycobacterium sp. 852002-51057_SCH5723018 (assembly GCF_001667035.1). Classification (GTDB taxonomy): domain Bacteria; phylum Actinomycetota; class Actinomycetes; order Mycobacteriales; family Mycobacteriaceae; genus Mycobacterium. The sequence continues at coordinate 42,861 of NZ_LZIR01000024.1, read as the reverse complement.
CGGACGCGCCCTGATGTGCGCGACCTTGGCGGCCCCGGGTGTGGAGTACACGGTCAGCTTCGCTCCGTCGAAGTAGAACCAGATCAGCCGCGGAACCGGCTGTCCCGATTTGGCGACGGTGGTCAGCCACCCGTAGTGATCGGACGTGAGCCTGCTGGAAACCTCTTGTGTCAGTTCGACGGTCATCAGCCGAATGTAGTCTCCCTCTATGACCCTCAACCTGTCCGTCGACGAAGTCCTGACGACCACCCGCTCGGTCCGCAAGCGCCTCGACTTCGACAAGCCGGTGCCGCGTGAGGTGCTGATGGAATGCCTGAATCTGGCGCTGCAGGCGCCGACCGGTTCCAACTCGCAGGGCTGGCAGTGGGTGTTCGTTGAGGACGCCGACAAGAAGAAGGCGATCGGCGACATCTACCTTGCCAACGCCCGCGGCTACCTTGCCGCGGGCGGCGCCGAATACCCCGAGGGCGACACCCGCGGTGAGCGGATGGGCAAGGTCCGGGACTCGGCCACCTATCTGGCCGAGCATATGCACGAGGCGCCGGTGCTGATGATTCCCTGCATCGAGGGCCGCGACGACCAGACGCCGTTGGGCGGCGTGTCCTTCTGGGCGTCCCTGTTCCCGGCGGTCTGGAGCTTCTGCCTGGCGCTGCGCTCGCGCGGCCTGGGCTCCTGCTGGACGACGCTGCACCTGCTGCGCGACGGGGAACAGAAGGTGGCCGAGGTGCTGGGCATCCCGCACGACAAGTACAGCCAGGGCGGGCTGTTCCCGATCGCCTACACCAAGGGCACCGACTTCCGGCCCGCCAAGCGGCTGCCCGCCGAGCAGCTCACGCACTGGAACAGCTGGTAGTCACGTCGTTAGGGGCCACACCTCGACGACCCCGTGCGCGATCGCGCAGGGCGTTTGGCTCACCCGCTCGATCGCTGCGTCGATATCGTCGGCCTCCAGCACCGCGAACCCGGCGATCGGCAGCGTTGACTGCAGGTACGGCCCCGGCTCGATCCGCGCGCCGGCGCCCTGTGGGTTGCGCACCTGAACGGGTTGCCCGGCGATTCCGATGAGCGCCCCCGACGCGCGCAACTCGTCGTCGCGCGCGTGCGCGGCCCTCTTACATTCGTCGCTCACGCGGTTGTATCCGGCCGCGTCTCCGTAGCCGATCGTGATGAAGGTAGCCATACCGAGGCTGACCCGCCCCGGCCGCAATACTCATCGCGGCGACCGATCAGACCGCACCCGAATAGCCGTGCTGGCGCCAGGCCTCGTAGACGGCGATCGCCGCCGCATTGGACAGGTTCAGCGAGCGCCGCCCCGCCAGCATCGGGATGCGCACCTGACAGGTGATGCGCGCGTCGGCCAGGGTCGCCGCGTCCAGCCCGTCGGGTTCCGGCCCGAACATCAGCACGTCACCGGGCTCGTAGCCGACGTCGGCAAACGACGTCGGGGCGTGCGCGGTGAAGGCGAACACCCGCGCCGGCAACAGCGCATCCCACGCGGCGTGCAGCGACGGATGGACGGTGACCGACGCGAGGTCGTGATAGTCCAGCCCGGCCCGGCGGAGTTTGGGCTCGGACAGGTCGAAGCCCAGCGGCTCGACCAGGTGCAATTCGGCGCCGGTGGCGGCCGCCGTCCGGATGGCGTTGCCCGTGTTCGGGGCAATGCGCGGGCTTACGAACATCAGCCGGAACATGTGCCGATCATGACAAAGCCGATTGTTTGCCAGACTTGCGCCTCGGCGCACTGGTGAACCTTGGAGGGCTCTGCCTACTCAGTAAGAATTGTGGAGACCTCGGCCGGGTGCTGTCATACTCGTCGGATTGCCAGGCGTTTATCGCTCGCGCCCATCTGCGCGGGGGCTGGCACGAACTAAGCAGGAAGTTTCATGAGCATCTCGTTACGCAAAGCGCTAGGGGTCAGCGCAGCGGCCGGTCACCCGGCCGCGATCACGTGACCATGTTCACCCGCCCGGCCAATCCGGCCGAGGCGGCTCGACGCGACGTCCCGGCCGCCCAGGCGGGACCGGGTAAACGCCCGTCCACCTGGTCGCTGAGCAACTGGCCGGTGCGCTACAAGGTGTTGGCGATCCTGCTGGTACCGCTCGTTTTGGCGACCGCGTTCGGCGGGCTGCGCATCAAGGACGCCATGTCGAACTCCGGCGGCCTGAAGCTGGCCGCCGCCCGCGCCGACGTGCTGCCGGCGATCACCAAGTACATGTCGGCGTTGGATGTCGCGCTGCTGGCCAGCTCCACCGGGCGCGACGTCGAGGGGGCGAAGAAGAACTACGAGGCGCGCAAATACGAGCTGCAGACCCGGGTGGCCGACACCGACCTCGTCCCTGACGTCCGCTCGGGCGTGAGCACGCTGCTCAACGGCGGTCAGGGGCTGCTGGACAAGGTGGCCGACAACAGCATCGGTTTGCGGGACCGGGTCACCACCTACGCTCCGATCCTGTTGACGGCCGAGGACGTGATCATCGCGTCGGTGCGCGTCGACGACGAGCGCATCCGCGCCGAGGCGCAGGGCCTGAGCCGGGCGGTCGGCGCCCGCGGGCAGATGACGATGCAGGAGATCCTGGTCACCCGCGGCGCCGACCTGCCCGAGCCGCAATTGCGGACCTCGATGATCACGCTGGCCGGCACCGAACCGTCGACCCTGTTCGGGATGAGCGAAGTGCTGGGTGCGGGGTCGCCGGAGGCCAAGACGCTGCAGCAGCAAATGGTGACCCGGATGGCGATCATGTCGGATCCGGCCAGTGTGCTCGTCGACAACCCCGAGCTGCTGCGCTCCATCCACACCACCGACGGCATCGCCGAACAGGTCATCAAGGATGCCACCGCGTCGGTGACCAAGTCGGTGCGCGCCCAGGCCGACGACCGCCGCAACGCCGCCATCCTCGACGCCGCGCTGGTGCTGGCGGCCATCGTGATCGCGCTGGCCATCGTGTCGCTGGTGGCGCGCGCGCTGGTACGCCCGCTGCGCGTGCTGCGCGACGGCGCGCTCAAGGTCGCCCACACCGACCTCGAGGAGGAGGTGGCCCGCGTCAAGGCCGGTGGCGCCGAGCCGATCCCGCAGCCGCTGCCGGTCTACACCACCGAGGAGATCGGCCAGGTCGCCCATGCCGTCGATGAGCTGCACGGCCAGGCCCTGTTGCTGGCCGGTGACGAGGCCCGGTTGCGGTTGTTGGTCAGCGACATGTTCGAGACCATGTCGCGGCGCAGCCGGTCGCTGGTGGACCAGCAGCTGGCGCTGATCGACCGGCTGGAGCGCAACGAGGAAGATCCCGAGCGTCTCGACAACCTGTTCCGGCTGGATCACCTGGCGGCCCGGCTACGCCGCAACAGCGCCAACCTGCTGGTGCTGGCCGGCGCCCAGCTGGCCCGGGACCAGCGCGAGCCGGTGCCGCTGTCGACGGTGATCAACGCCGCGGTATCCGAGGTCGAGGACTACCGCCGGGTCGAGATCATGGGCCTGCCCGACTGCACCGTGATCGGCGCGGCCGCCGGCGGCGCCATCCATATGTTCGCCGAACTCATCGACAACGCCCTGCGCTACTCGCCGCCGACGACGACCGTGCGCATCTCCGCGGCGCGCGGCGGCGACAGCGGGGTGGTGGTGCGCGTCTCCGACTCCGGCCTGGGCATGAACGACGCCGATCGGCGCATAGCCAACATGCGGCTGCAGGCCGGCGGCAAGGACACCCCCGACCCCACCCCCGACAACGCCCGTCACATGGGCCTGTTCGTGGTGGGCCGCATCGCCGCCCGGCACGGCATCCGGGTGGGGCTGCGCGGGCCGGCGGCCAACGAGGCCGGCTCGGGGACGACGGCCGAGATCTACCTGCCGCCGACGGTGCTCGAGGGCCTTCCGGTCGTCCGTGCAGCGTCGCCGCGCGGACGGGTCGGGGCGGTGTCCTCGCCGAGCACCCAGCTCGCCAACGCCATAGCGACGACGGATCCCGGCGGGGAGCCCGCCGCGCAGCACGTGGCGCCGGAGCCGGCGAACCAGAACGGCTCGGAGGCGTTGGGGCCGTCGGTCACGTTGTTGCCGCGCCGCAACCCGGGCTCCAGCGGCATCACCGAAGTTCCCGCGGTTCCGGACCCGCCGGCCGAGCAGCTGCCCCGGCGGCACCGGCGCGAGCTCGCGACTCCCTGGTGGGAAAGTGAGCAGCCCGCCCAGCAGGCGCCGGAGCCACAGCCGGCGCCGCCCAAGGCCGCCCCGGTATCGAACACGTCGGCGTTCTTCGCCGCGCGTTCGCAAAGCGCCACAGACCGGGCCGCACAGGCCCAGCCGGCCCCGGAGCCGCCGGCCGCACCCCCGCCCGCCAGGCTCGCCGGCGAGTCGATTCCGACCATCCCGAAAGCCACGAAGACCCCAGCGGCCCCGGCCGACGATGACGTGATCTATCGCCGGATGCTCTCGGAGATGCTAGGGGACCCGCACGACCTGGTAGATAGCCCCGACCTGGATTGGCAGTCGGTGTGGGACCGCGGCTGGTCGCTGGCCGCCGCGGCGGAGGAAAAGCCCGTCGAGACCCACACCGCCGAGCACGGGCTGCCGGTCCGCAAACCCGGCGCCCGGCTGGTGCCCGGCACGGCCAACGGGACCTCGGGCGAGCAGGGCCAAGACGAGGACGAAGGATCCCTCGTCGGCTCCAACGGCGGATCCCATCGTCAGGCGGAGCATGCCGCGGTGACGCGTGACCCCGAGGCGGTTCGCGCCTCGTTCAGTAGCCATTTCGGCGGCGTGCGCTCCGGACGGTCGCACGCCCGCGAGACGAACGAAGGATCGGAAGAGGCATGACGTCTGCTGGCAACTCGCTGGACTGGCTGGTGACGAAGTTCGCCCGCGAGGTCCCCGGGGTCGCGCACGCCTTGCTGGTGTCCGTCGACGGGCTTCCCGTCGCCGCCAGCGAGCACCTTCCACGCGAACGAGCCGATCAGTTGGCCGCCGTGGCCTCGGGGCTGGCCAGCCTCGCCACCGGCGCCGCGGAGCTGTTCGAGGGCGGGCAGGTGCTGCAGTCGGTGGTCGAGATGCAAAACGGATACTTGTTGCTGATGCGAGTCGGCGACGGCTCGCATCTGGCGACGCTGGCCGTGACGTCCTGCGACATCGGTCAGATCGGTTACGAGATGGCTATCCTCGTCGAACGGGTGGGCGGCGTGGTGCAGTCCAGCCGCCGCTCCGCTACACACCAGCGCTCGTGAGCCGCGATGGACAGACGCGAGCGGTGGCCGGCCTCCCGTGAGGCGAACCTGGTCCGTCCCTACACCCTGACCTCGGGGCGGACCGACACCGACGTCGACCTTCCGCTGGAGGCGCCGATACAGGCGTTGCAGGCGGGCCTGGCTCACCGGTGGCCACCCAACGATGCGAGAGGCAAGATCATCCAACTGTGCGCCGACAGCCCGTCGGTCGCCGAGATCTCGGCCCGGCTGGATTTACCGGTCGGTGTCGCGCGCGTCCTGGTGGGCGATCTGGTGCTGTCCGGCTACCTTCGGGTGCATAGAACCTTGACCGAGCGCTCCACCCGCGACGAGCGCCACGAACTCATAGGAAGGACCCTGCGTGGTCTTAAAGCACTCTGACGGAGGATCCCACGCGTCGACGAAGATCGTCATCGCGGGCGGTTTCGGCGTCGGCAAGACCACCTTCGTCGGTGCGGTCTCCGAGATCATGCCGTTGCGCACCGAGGCGATGCTCACCGACGCGTCGACCAACGTCGACGCGCTCGAGGCCACCCCCCACAAGCGGACCACCACGGTCGCGATGGACTTCGGCCGCATCACGCTGGAAGAGGACCTGGTGCTCTACCTGTTCGGCACCCCGGGGCAGCGCCGGTTCTGGTTCATGTGGGACGACCTGGTGCGCGGCGCCATCGGCGCGATCGTGCTGGTGGACTGCCGGCGCCTGCAGGACAGCTTCGCCGCGGTCGACTTCTTCGAACACCGCAACCTGCCGTTTTTGATCGCGGTCAACGAATTCGACGGCGCCCCACGCTATCCCGTCGAGGCGGTGCGCGAGGCGCTGACCCTGCCGCGGCACATCCCGGTAATCACGGTCGACGCGCGCGATCGCAGGTCGGCGACCGACGCCCTGATCGCGGTCAGCGAATACGCGCTGGAAACGCTGGCCGCGAGCTGATCCCGCTTTGCACGAGTGGGTCGATCGCGAAGTCACCGGCACCGATTTTCGCGACGAGGATCTCAGCCGGCTGCGCACCGAACGGGCCGTGTTCAGCGAATGCGACTTCAGCGGCGCCAACCTGTCCGAGTCACAGCACAACGGCTCGGCGTTTCGTAACTGCACCTTTGCGCGAACCTTGCTGTGGCACAGCACGTTCGCGCAGTGCAGCATGCTGGGCTCGGTATTCGTGGGATGCCGGATGCGCCCGATCACGTTCGACGAGGTGGATTTCACCCTCGCGGTGTTGGGCGGCAACGACCTTCGCGGCGTCGACCTGAGCGGCTGTCGGCTGCGCGAGGCCAGCCTGGTGGAGACCGACCTGCGCAAGGCCGTGTTGCGCGGCGCCGACCTCACCGGCGCGCGGACGACCGGCGCCCGGCTGGACGACGCCGACCTGCGTGGCGCGACCGTGGACCCCTCGCTGTGGCGGACCGCCTCGCTGGCGGGCGCGCGCGTCGACGTCGACCAGGCCATGGGCTTCGCGCTGGCGCACGGGCTGCGCCTGGACGCCGGGCGCGACTAAGCGGGTCGGGGGTCGACCCCACCTGGCGCCGTCAAAGCGCAGCAGCACGTGCACGTGGGCGATCAGCGGGTGTCAGCGCCGCTTGAGCCGGATCTTCCACCAGACAACGGCGGTATAGACCACGCACAAGACCCCGAGCATGGCCATGTCGAACAGCCACGCGCTCGCCTTGTGGTCCCAGTGCTGATCCTTGGGGTCCGTCGGTCCCGGTATCAGCCGGTGGGTGTCGATCGTCGATGCCGACGCCGCGAAGCCCCAGCGCGCGGGCGTGACCCACGAGAGCTGGTCGAGCACGAGCCGGTCGGTCACCCAGATCATCCCACCGGAGAACACCAGCTGGCTCATGATCGACACCACCAGCATCGGCATGATCTGGTCCTGCGATTGGGCCAGCGCCGACAGCGCCATGCCGAGCAGCGCCGAGGCCACACAGGTCGCGGCGACGGTGACGAACAGCTCTAGTCGGACATCTCCCAGCAGCACGGGCCCGGACAGCGGTGTGCCCCAGCCGATCACCGAGATGATGGTGGCGATCGCCGCCTGAACGATCGCGAATGCGGAGAACACCACGATTTTGGCGGCGATGTAGGCCACCGTCGAGAGGCCGACCGCCTGTTCGCGTTTGAAGATGGGGCGCTCGCCGACGAGGTCGCGGATTGTCAGCGCGGTACCCATGAACACCGCGCCGACGTTGAGCATGACCAGGATCTGGTCGGGCTGAGCCGGATTGTTGCCCAACGGATCCGACATGCCGTATCCGCTCTTGCCGCGGACGGTCAGGGTCAGCACGCCGATGAGGAACGGCAACAACGCCAAGAACACCGTGTACCCGCGGTCGGACACCACGAGGCGGACCTGGCGGCGGGCGACGGTCCAGAACTGGCGGCGGACGTCGGTGTGGGTCGGCTCGCCGAGGTCGGCGGCCGGGCTGTGTTCGGACGGGGCCGGCGTCGGCCGATGCTCGGCCAGGAAGCGGCGGTTGGCCTCGTCGGGGTCGGCGCCCACCTTGGTGAAGATGTCGGCCCAGTTGCTGGTCCCCATCGCCGCACCGATTTGGCTGGGCGGCCCCAGGAACGCCGTCTTGCCGCCGGGCGCCACCAGCAGCAGCTGATCGCACACGTCGAGGTAGGACACCGAGTGCGTGACAATGAGCACCACGCGCCCGGCGTCGGCGAGCTGGCGCAGCATCATCATCACCTGGCGGTCCAGCGCCGGGTCGAGGCCGGTGGTCGGCTCGTCGAGGATCAGCAGCGACGGCCCGGTCAACAGCTCCAGCGCCACCGAGGCGCGCTTGCGCTGGCCGCCGGACAGCTTATCGACGCGAGTGTCGGCGTGCTTGGTCAGCTCCAGTTCCTCGAGCACCTGCGCGACGACCTGTTCGCGGTCGGCCTTGCTGGTGTCCGGCGGCAGCCGCAGCTCGGCGGCATAACCGAGCGCCTGGTTGACGGTCAGCTGCCGGTGCACCACGTCGTCCTGGGGCACCATCCCGATCCTGCTGCGCAGCGACGCGTATTCCGTGTGAATGTTGTGACCCTCGAAAGTCACCGAGCCCGAACTGGGGCTGGTGTACCCGGCGATCACCCGCGACAGCGTGGTCTTCCCGGCGCCGGACCCACCGATGATGGCGGTCAGCGTCCCGGGGCGGGCGGTCAGCGAGATGTGGTTGAGCAGTCGCTTGCCGTCGATGTCGAAGCAGACCGAGTTCACCTCCAGGCCGCCGGTGCGCGTCGCCGCTTCCGTGCGGCGCACCAGGGTGTCGCCGGTGAACACCAGGTCGACGTTTCCGATCGTGACCACGTCGCCCTCGGTCAGCACCGCCGACCCGACCCGGACACCGTTGACGAACGTCCCGTTGACGCTGTGCGCGTCGCGGATCTCGGTCCCCAGCGCCGTCTGCGTCAAAAACGCGTGATGGCGCGACGCCAGGACGTCCTGGATGACGATGTCGTTGTCGGTCGCCCGGCCGATCGTTTGCGCCTCGGACGGCTTGGGCATGGCTCCGGACCGCGACGGCCGCAACGCCTGGAACATTTTCGTCGCCAGGTTGCCCACCTCAGGCGGCTTGGCGGAGCTGGGCGACATCTGCGTCTCCGGCCCCGCCTGCGAGGCGGCCATGTGGGCGTGGTGGAGCAGGAAATTGGGCGGCGGCGCGCTGGTCGGGTAGGCCGGGGGCCGACCCCCGCCGCTGGTCGGGTAGACGGGTTGCCCCGGCGGCGGGGGTGGTGGGCGCCGTGCCGCCGGCGCGGCCCAGTTCGGGGTGCGGCCTGGGGGTCCGGGCGGCGGCCCGGGTGGGGCGGCGACGGCAGGGCCGGGTTGGCCCGACGCCTGCGAGGCCGGCCACGCCGTCCCCGACTGGGCCACCGCCGGAATGCCCATCGACTCGGTCCGCGGCGGCCGTCCGGCCAACCCTTGGTGGCGCCCGACCTCGAAGGTGAGCAGCGGGCCGTCCGGGTTTCCGATGTTGATGCTTTGGCCGTCGTGGATGTCGACCACCGGGACCCGGCGGCCGTTGACGAAAGTGCCGTTGAGCGAACCGTTGTCAATCGCCAGCCACCGGCCCTGGTCGTAGCGCAGCAACAAGTGGGCGCGCGAAATCAGCGGGTGCGTGATGCGCATGTCGGCCCGAAGATCACGCCCGACGACCACGTCGTGACCCGCTGCGAAGGTGCGTTCCGACGCGTCGCTGCGAACGGTTAAGGCCGGTGGGGCTGGTGCACTCATTGCCACAACTGTAGCTTGTGCGACCGCTGTTACCCGGTCGCGTGGATGGCGTCCGGCGCCCCCGTCACCACGCACCGAGTCCGGCTGTAGACGGTTGCCATGCACTGGTTGCAGTGCGTGCACGCCGAACGCACGCTGTGCTGCGCGCCGTCGGCGGCGATGCGGTTTATCAGGTCCGGCTCGGCCAGCAGGGCCCGGCCCATCGCCACGAACTGGAAGCCCTCCGCCATGGCCAGGTCCATCGTCTCCCGGTTGGTGATGCCGCCCAGCAGGATCAGCGGCATCGTCAGCTCGGCGCGGAACAGCTTGGCGTCGCGCAGCAGATAGGCCTCCCGATAGGGGTACTCGCGCAGGAACTTCTTGCCGGTCATGCGGATGCCCCAGCGCAGCGGCGGCTTGAAGGCGCCGGCGAACTCCTTGACCGGCGCGTCGCCGCGGAACAGATACATCGGGTTGACCAGCGAGCTGCCCGCGGTGAGTTCGATCGCGTCCAGGCCGCCGTCGTCCTGCAGCCATTTGGCGGTGGTCACCGATTCCTCGGTGCCGATGCCACCGCGGACACCGTCGGCCATGTTGAGCTTGGCGGTCACCGCGATCGGCGCGCCTTCTTTCTCCACGGCGCGGCGGACGGCCATCACCAGACCGCGGGCCACCTTGGCGCGGTTTTGAAGCGACCCGCCGAACTCGTCGTCGCGGCGGTTGATCAGCGGCGAAAGAAAGGCGCTCGCCAAATAGTTGTGGCCCAAATGGATTTCGACCGCGTCGAAGCCGGCGTCGATGGCCAGCCGCGCGGCGTTGGCGTGCGCGGCCAGGACGTCGTCGATGTCGTCGCGGGTGGCCTTCTTGGCGAACCGCATCCCGATGGGGTTGAAGAACCGCACCGGCGCCAGCGCGGTGGCCTTGTTGGAGCGGGCGTTTGCCACCGGGCCGGCGTGGCCGATCTGGGCGCTCACCTTCGCGTCCTCGGCGTGGATCGCGTCGGTCAGCCGTCGCAGCCCAGGCACCGCCTCCGGGCGCATCCACAGCCCATTGCCCTCCGTGCGGCCGCCGGGGGAGACCGCGCAGTAGGCGACGGTGGTCATGGCGACCCCGCCGGCGGCCGGCAGCCGGTGGTACTCGATCAGGTCGTCGGTCGCCAGCGCACCGTCCGTGCGCGCCTCGAACGTCGCGGCCTTGATGACGCGGTTGCGCAGCGTGATCGGACCCAGCTTGGCTGGGCTGAAGACGTCCGGGGTATCGGGCATATCGGGAGCCTAATCGCGATCGCAAGCGCGGCGTAATGGCGATCGCAAGTGCGGCGTAGCCGGGCGCAGCGGGTCGCCATCAACGAGCGCAATGGCGATCGCAAGTGCGGCGTAGCCGGGCGCAGCGGGTCGCCATCAACAAGCGCAGCCTGCGGCGTGCCAGACTGTCAGGCGTGGGCGCAATCACGCTGGACGGCAAGGCCACCCGGGACGAGATCTTCGTCGACCTCAAGCAGCGGGTCGCAGAACTCACCGCGGCGGGCCGCACACCGGGGCTGGGCACCATCCTGGTCGGTAACGATCCCGGATCTCAGGCCTACGTCCGCGGCAAGCACGCCGACTGCGCCAAGGTGGGCATCACCTCGATCCGCCGCGACCTGCCTGCCGACATCAGCACCGAAGAGCTGAACGCCACCATCGACGAGCTGAACGCCAACCCGGAATGCACCGGCTACATCGTGCAGTTGCCGCTACCCAAGCAGCTAGACGAGAACGCGGCACTCGAGCGCATCGACCCGGCCAAGGACGCCGACGGGCTGCACCCGACCAACCTGGGCCGGCTGGTGCTGTCCACCCCGGCGCCCCTGCCGTGTACCGCGCGGGGGATCGTGCACTTGCTGCGCCGCTATGACGTCGAGATCGCCGGGGCGCACGTGGTGATCATCGGCCGCGGTGTGACGGTGGGCCGCCCGCTGGGTCTGCTGATGACCCGACGCTCCGAGAACGCCACGGTCACCTTGTGCCACACCGGAACCCGAGATCTGGCCGCGTTGACCAGGCAGGCGGACGTGATCGTGGCCGCCGTCGGTGTCGCGCACCTGCTGACCGCCGACATGGTGCGTCCCGGCGCCGCCGTCGTCGACGTGGGCGTCAGCCGCACCGAGGACGGCCTCGTCGGCGATGTGCATCCCGGTGTGTGGGAGGTGGCCGGCCACGTGTCGCCGAATCCCGGTGGTGTCGGCCCGCTTACCCGCGCGTTCCTGCTCACCAACGTCGTCGAACTGGCGGAGCGGCAATGACGGCGGCTGCCGCAATCCGGGCGCAGTGGCCGATCCTGTTGGTGGGGTTGACATTCGCGGCGGCCTTCGTGCTGGCGGGGGCCAACTTCTGGCGCCGCGGTGCCCTGCTGATCGGTATCGGTGTCGGCGTGGCGGCGGTACTGCGGTTGGTGTTATCCGAGGACCGTGCCGGGCTCTTGGTCGTCCGCAGCAAGGGCATCGACTTCGTGACCACCGCGACGGTGGCCGCGGCGATGGTCTATATCGCGTCGACCATCGACCCGCTGGGTACCCGCTAAATCCCTGGTACGCGGGGGATTTGGTTCAGGCCGCCGGGCAGTTGGGACAGGCCGCCGGGCATGCCGGGGATTTGCGGCAGGCCCGCGGTCGGGTTGCCACTCGCAATGTTCGCTATCTCCTGCGGGCAGTACATCTGAATGGCAATGGTCGTGAACATCTGGGCCATCCCCGGCGAAAGGCCGCGGTTGGTGACGCTCGCCGCGGCGGCGGCGAAGTTCCCGCCCGGCTTGGCGAGCATGGGGCAGATGGACTGACCCACCGACATCGCGTTGCCCGGTTCGCCGAAGTCGATGCCGGCGTGGTTGAGCGCGTCGATGAAGTTGTCGTCGGCGGGGTCCGCCTCGGCCGGCGCCGCGAAAGCGGCGGCCACGGTCAGGAGCCCGGCGGCCCCGGCGAGCAGGCGAATGGTCAGCGGCTGCTGGCGAAACGACCAAAGCCAACCGGGTGTCCTCGCGAATGCCTTCATGCCAGCCGCCCCTTCTGTCGCGGAGTGCACTTTTGGCACTCAAGTCACGCTAAGAACTCTGATCTATAACTGTCACGTTTACAACACGGTGCGATAAAGGTTTGCACAATAAGCGTTTCGTAAGGCCGGCGCGGTCTGGGTGTCGATTATTGCGGTCCGGTTTGCTGGTCGGCCGCCGGGCGATCGAGGCCACACTGTGATCCGACACTCGGCCGGACGCCGGGCTTTTGGGTGCCGAATGGTTAAGAATCCGGGCCATGGCGACGAATCGCAGCCGACCGATGGAGCTTTCCGTGCAGAGTCGCATGTCGCGCCAGCAGTTTCTTCGCGGCGCCGCCGGAATGCTAGCGGCGGGAGCGGTTTTCGGTACCACTCGGGCGGCGGCCGACCCGGGAAGCGGCTGGGCCGGGCTGGCGTCGTCGATCGGCGGTAGTGTGCTCCTGCCCGCCAGCGGTGCCCAATTCGTCACGGACAAGCAGGTTTTCAATTCGTTCTACAACAGCTCCAATCCGGCCGCGGTGGTCACCGCCTCATCGCAAGCCGATGTGCAGAAGGCGCTGTCGTTCGCGGCCGCAAACCAGCTCAAGGTCGCCCCGCGCGGCGGTGGGCATTCGTACATCGGCGCGTCGAGCGCCAACGGCGTGATGGTGCTGGATTTGCGCCGGCTTCCGGGGGGCGCCAACCTCGACGGCGGCGGCAACGTCACCGTCACGCCGGCGGCCACCCTGTATGCCGTGCACCAGGCGTTGGCCGGCGCCGGCCGCGCCGCGCGCGCCGGCAGCTGCCCGACGGTCGGCATCGCGGGCCTGGCGCTCGGCGGTGGTTTGGGGGCCGACTCCCGGCACGCGGGGCTGACCTGTGACGCGCTGCAGTCGGCCACGGTGGTACTACCGAGCGGCGAGGTGGTCACCGCGTCCGCCAACGACCATCCGGATCTGTTCTGGGCACTGCGCGGCGGTGGCGGCGGCAACTTCGGGGTGGCGACGTCAATGACGTTCTCTACGTTCGCAACTGGCGACACCGACCTCGTCCGCATCGACTTCCCGCCGTCGTCGGCAGTGCAGGTGCTCGTCGGCTGGCAGTCGTGGCTGAACTCTGCCGACCGGAACCAGTGGGGGCTGGTGGATCTGTCCTTTGGTGGTAGCCAGCCGAACTGCCACGTGTTGGCCACCGCTCCGGCGGGCGCGGGCGCGGCGATGACCGATGCGATCAAATCCGCGGTTGGCGTGGCGCCCAGTGCCGTCCAGACCAAGACGTTCAGCCACACGGACCTGGTGATGTACCTGGCCGGTGGCAGCTCGACGCCGTCGCCGCGCGGATTCGTGGCCGGATCCGACGTCATCTCGACCGTCAATGCCGCTGCGGCGCATGGGATTGCGACGGCAATCGGGGAGTGGCCGTCGACGGCCGGGCAAGCGTCGGTGCTCGTCGAGCCGTTGGGCGGTGCGGTGGGCGACATCGGCGCGGGGGACAGCGCGTTCCCGTGGCGCCAGCAGTCGGCGGTGTTGCAGTGGTACGTGGAGCCGGCGAGCAATCAGGTGGCCGCCGCGACGCAGTGGGTGAGTGCGGCGCACCAAGCGGTGCAACAGTTTTCGGTGGGGGGCTACGTGAACTACCTGGAGCCCAACACGTCGGCGTCGCGTTACTTCGGTTCGAACCTGTCACAGCTGACGACCGTGCGGCAGAAGTACGATCCCAACCGAGTGATGTTCTCCGGGTTGAATTTCTGAGGTAACTTACCGGAACGACCGAACTCGTCCGCGGCGTTACCTCGTCGACGACGTGCGGGCGGCGGTGGACTTCTACACCACCCACCTGGGCTTGACTTGAACGCCGCGCCGGCGTTGCCTCCGTCGTGCGCGGCCCGCTGCAGCTGCTTCTGCCCGGGCCGAAGAGCTCCGCGGGGAGCCCGGTGCCTGACGGCGCCACGCCGGCGCCCGGCGGCTGGAGTCGCATACAACTGTTCCAGACCGCTCCCGATGGAATCACTTGCGCCACTTTTGTTTCAGTGAATCCTGGGCGGGATTTCTGTCGGTGGTGATGGCTAGCTTGGGATTATGGCTGGCAAAGTGGTTGATCGGGAGGCGATCACGGCTGCCTTTGACACGCTCGACGCCGCAATGGACGGGACGGCCGGCCTGGACTGTGAGACGTTGAGTACCCGGGAGTTGTTGGGGCTGTTAGAACGCTGTGAGAGGGTGCGCCGGCGGATGCCGGCCGTCGAGCATCCGATGATCAACGCGCTGGCCCGCCAGGCCACTGCCGAAGAGTTGGGCGGCAAGCTGTCGCACGCCATCGCGGAGGCGACGCTGATCAGCCGTACGGAAGCATCGCGGCGCATCAAGGAGGCAGCCGATCTTGGGCCACGCCACGGTCTCACCGGCGAACCATTGGCGCCGGTGCTGGCCGGCACCGCCGCCGCGCAACGCGACGGCAAGCTGGGGACGGGCCAAGTCGTGGTGATTCGGCGGTTTTGGCATCAGCTGCCCGGCTGGGTCGATACCGTCACTCGCGACCAAGTCGAGGCGAAGTTGGCCAAGGAAGGCACCCGATTTCGCCCGGAACAACTGGCCGAGCTGGCCGCCACGCTGGCCGACTGCCTGAACCCCGACGGCATCTACACCGACGAGGATCGGGCGCGACGCCGCGGCCTGACCCTGGGCAACCAGCAAGCCGATGGTATGTCCGAGCTGCGTGGGGTGCTGACCCCCGAAGCCCGCGCAACCCTAGAGGCCGTGCTCGCCAAACTGGCCGCCCCCGGCATGTGCAACCCGTTCGACGACACCCGGTGCGTGGATGGGCCGCCCACCCAAGAAGCCATCGATGGAGACGCCCGCTCGGCCGGTCAGCGCAATCACGATGCGCTCAACGCCGCGCTGCGCGCCCTGCTGGCGTCGGGAAAATTGGGCCAGCACAACGGGCTGCCCGCGTCGATCATCGTCACCACCACGTTGAAGGAGCTCGAAGCCGCCGCCGGACGCGGGCTGACCGGCGGGGGCAGCATCTTGCCCATGAGTGACGTGATCCGTCTGGCCCGTCATGCGCGTCACTACCTGGCCATCTTCGACGAGGGCAAAGCGCTGACGCTCTATCACACCAAACGGCTGGCCTCCCCGGCCCAGCGAATCGTGTTGTACGCCAAGGATCGTGGCTGCACCGCACCGGGCTGCACGGTGCCCGGCTACTACAGCGAAGTCCATCACGTCACCGACTACGCCAGATGCCGTACCACCGACGTAAACGACCTGACCTTCGCGTGCGGTGCCCAACACCGCATGCTCAGGCCCGGCGGCTGGAGCACCCGCAAAAACGCGAACGGCGACACCGAGTGGATCCCACCCCCACACCTCGACCGCGGCCAACCCCGCACCAACACCTACTGGCACGCCGAAAAACTGCTGCGACGCGACGAGGACGACGACGAGTGGTAGCGCTTGGTGGCTATCCGCCCAGCGCCGCGCGGATGCACACGGTGACATAGGGCAGCGCCAGGCCGGTCGAATTCGCCAGGGCCGGATGGGTGGCGAGCAACCGACGCACCTGGTCGAGCGTCTGGGTGCGGACCTCGGTCGGCGACGTGATGCAGTAGCTGCGCGATGCAACCAGGTCGATCAAGGCTTGCGGCGTAAGGTAACTCGTCCACTCGACCTGATGCCGCTCGGGCTCGGTGAACGACTCGGAGAGCTTGACGTCGAAGCGGCCGCGGTCGCCGTCGGAACCGATGATCTCGCCCAGTTCGCGCACCCAGCCGAGCCGTTCGTCGCGGGTGTTCCACACCAGGCCCAGCCGCCCGCCCGGACGCAGCACCCGGGCCACCTCGGGAATCGCGCGTTCGGGATTCACCCAGTGCCACGCCTGGGCGACCAATACGACGTCAACGCTGTTGTCCTCCAACGGAATCTCTTCTGCGGTGCCCAGCAGCGCACGCGTCTCCGGCAGCGAGGTATGTAGCACCTCGAGCATGTCGGGAATCGGGTCGACGGCCACCACGTCCAGGCCGCGCTCCACCAGCCGGGTGGTCAGCTTGCCGGTGCCCGCCCCCAGGTCGAGCACTTGGCGCGCGCCGCGCGGCAACAGCCAGTCGATCGCCTCCGGCGGATAGGAGGGGCGGCCACGCTCGTAGGCGGCGGCCGCCGAGCCGAAAGACAGGGAGCGGTCGTGCCTCGAGCGCGTCACCTCGGACATTTAGGGCACGCGCCTTCCTCATGGGCCAAGTCCAGCGTCTTGCGGATCAACTCGCCGACGGCGTCGGACTCGACGAGGAAGCCGTCGTGGCCGCAGATGGACTCGACAACGTTGAGCTCGGTGCATCCCGGCAGCAGCTCGGCCAGCTCCTGCTGCAGGCGCAGCGGGTAGAGCCGGTCAGAGGTGATACCGCCGACCACGACCGGGACCGGGCACCCACGCAGCGCCGCCTCCACCCCGCCGCGGCCGCGGCCGACGTCGTGGCTGTTCAACGCCTCGGTCAAGATGACGTAGCTGCCGGCGTCGAAGCGGGACAGCAGCTTGTCGCCCTGGTGCTCGAGGTAGCTCTGCACGGCGTAGCGGCCGCCGTTCGCCGGGTCCTCGTCGCCCTGGTTGTCGTTGGCGAACCGAGTGTCGAGCTCCACCTCGCCGCGGTAGGTCAGGTGCGCGAAGCGGCGCGCGATCGTCAGACCGGCATCCGGCGTGCGCCCGGTGCCGTGGTAGTCGCCGCCCTGCCAGTTCGGGTCGGTCTTGATGGCCGCGACCTGAGTGGTCTGGGTGCCGATCTGGTCGCCGGTGGCGCGGGCGCCGACCGCCAGCAGCAGCCCGGCCCGGACCGTGTCGGGATGGCCGACGATCCATTCCAAAGCCCTTGCGCCGCCCATGGATCCGCCGACCACCGCGGCAACCCGGTCGATGCCCAGCGCGGCCAGCGCGGCGATGTCCGCCTCCACCTGGTCGCGCACGGTAATCAGCGGAAACCTTGAGCCCCATGGCTTTCCGTCCCGCGCCAGCGAGCTGGGGCCGGTGGAGCCGCGGCAGCCGCCCAGCACGTTGGTGGCCACCGCGCACCAGCGGTTGGTGTCGATGGGCGCGCCCGGACCGGCCACCCCGTCCCACCAGCCCGGCGTGGGATGCCCTGGCCCGGCGGGCCCCGTGATGTGCGAATCGCCGGTCAACGCGTGCAGGACGACGACCACGTTGTCACGGGTCGGCGACAGCTCACCCCAGCGCTGGACGGCGATGCACACATCGTCGATCACCGCGCCGCTTTCGGTGGTCAGCGAGCCGATGTGGACAAAGCCCACTTCGCCTTCGGCCGGCAGCGTCTGCGTCGGAACGTCGGAGATCGTCATCCCAGCACCCTCAGAACGCCGCTGGGATCTTAGCGGCCTGCGGGTCGGCCCCGGCCGCCTCGGTCCCGAATCTCCGAGCCGCGGCGAAGCCGAGCTCCAGGTCGGCCAGGATGTCGTCGATGCCTTCGATGCCGACGGCCAGCCGCACCAGCCCGGGGCTGACCCCGGTGGACAGCTGCTCCTCGGGCGAAAGCTGCGCGTGTGTGGTCGACGCCGGGTGGATCACCAGCGAGCGCACGTCGCCAATGTTGGCGACGTGGCTGTGCAGCTTGAGCGCGTTGACGAACGCCTTGCCGGCCTCGATGCCGCCGGCCAGCTCGAACGCCAGCACCGCCCCAGTTCCCTTGGGCGCCAGCTTCTTTGCCCGCTCGTACCAGGGCGAGCTGGGCAGGCCCGCGTAGTTCACGGACACCACGCCTTGGTTGTCGTCTCGGCGGCGGGCCAAAAATTCGGCGACGCGTTGCGCGTTGGCGACGTGGCGCTCCATGCGCAGGCTCAGCGTCTCGATGCCCTGGGCCACCAGGAACGCGTTGAACGGCGAAGCGGCCGACCCGAGGTCGCGCAGCAGCTGCACGCGCGCCTTGAGCGCGTACGCCGGCGGCCCCAGCTCGGCGAACACCACGCCGTGGTAACTCGGGTCTGGCGTGGTGAACCCGGGGAAGCGGCCCTGCGTCCAGTCGAAGGTGCCGCCGTCGACGATGACGCCCGCGATCGCGGCGCCGTGGCCCCCGAGGTACTTGGTCGCCGAGTGCACCACGATGTCGGCGCCCTGGGTGAACGGCTGGATCAGGTAAGGCGTGGCGATGGTGTTGTCGACGATCAGCGGCACCCCGTTGGCGTGGGCGACGCCGGAGACCCCGGGGGTGTCCAGCACGTCGATCTGCGGATTGGAGATCGTCTCGGCGAAGAACGCCTTGGTGTTCGGCCGCACCGCCGCCTGCCAGGAATCCAGATCATCGGGGTCCTCGACGAAGCTGACCTCGATGCCGAGCTTCGGCAGCGAATAGTGGAACAGGTTGTAAGTGCCGCCGTAGAGCCGCGGGCTGGAGACAATATGATCCCCGGCACTCGCGAGGTTCAATATGGCGAAAGTCTCAGCGGCCTGCCCGGACGACAGGAACAGCGCGGCCACGCCACCCTCGAGCGCGGCGATGCGCTGCTCGACGACGTCGGTGGTCGGGTTGCCGATCCGGGTGTAGATGTTGCCCGGAACCTCGAGCCCGAACAGCGCGGCGGCGTGCGAGGTGTCTTCGAAGACGTAGGAGGTGGTCTGGTAAATCGGCAGGGCGCGGGCGTTGGTCGCCGAGTCCGGGCTCTGGCCGGCGTGGACCTGCTTGGTTTCGAACGACCAATGCGCGGTCGGATCGGTTTCGGTGCTGTTCTCGGAGCTCACGGGCGGTGCTTTCTGCTAGAGGGTGAATCAGATACCGGGGCGCTCGCAGGCGTCCGACGCCATCGCCGATGACGTCGACCGCAGACCGGCGGCTAGCACCGGAACACGAGGAGGCGCGAATGAGCTGGTTGGATGCACATCACGTTGCCCTGTCTACTCAGGGGCCCGTCATGGCGGACCCGCGCTTGCCGGATAGCCGGTTGGGGCTACTCAACCCGGTCATCACCCGGGGCACCCCACCGCGGTTGGAGGGTTGCCGGCCAGCAAGCCGGGGCTATGCGCTGGCACTCATGACCAATACGAAGACTATATATTGTGCCGACTTGATGCCACCCCGGTGCCAGTGGCGGAACTGGCGGACGGTGCACATGCAGGTGGACACCTGTCCAAACACCCTTGATAACGTGGCAGGAAGAACGCCGACCCCCCAGACATCTGACCGATATTCGAAGATTTTGACGCCGGGAGAGGGACCGTGAGCGCCGAACAACCGACCGTCATCTACACGCTGACCGACGAAGCGCCGCTGCTGGCCACCTATGCGTTCCTGCCGATCCTGCGTGCCTTCGCCGAGCCGGCGGGCATCGAGATCAAGACCAGTGACATCTCCGTGGCCGCCCGGATTCTCGCCGAGTTCCCCGACCACCTCACCGAAGAACAGCGGGTTCCGGACAACCTGGGCGAGCTGGGCCGGCTGACGCAGCTCGCCGACACCAACATCATCAAGCTGCCGAACATCAGTGCCTCCGTCCCCCAGCTGATCGCCGCCGTCAAGGAACTGCAGGGCCAGGGATTCAAGATTCCGGACTTTCCGCAGAGTCCGAAGACCGACGAGGACTCCGAAATCCGGGATTGCTATGCCAAGTGCCTCGGCAGCGCGGTCAATCCGGTCCTGCGGCAGGGCAATTCGGACCGGCGCGCGCCAAAGGCCGTCAAGGAGTACGCGCGCAGGCACCCCCACAGCATGGGGGAATGGTCGCCGGCGTCGCGCACTCACGTCGCGACCATGCGGCACGGCGACTTCTACCACGGTGAGAAGTCGATGACGCTGGACCGCGCGCGCGACGTGAAGATGGTGCTGGAGACCAAGGGCGGGGAGACCCTCGAGCTCAAGGGAAAGGTCGAGCTGCGCGAAGGCGACGTCATCGACAGCATGTTCATGAGCAAGAAGGCCCTCTGCGAGTTCTACGAGGAGCAGATGCAGGACGCCTACGAGACCGGCGTGATGTTCTCGCTCCACGTGAAGGCCACCATGATGAAGGTCTCCCACCCCATCGTCTTCGGCCACGCTGTGAAGACCTTCTACAAGGAGGCGTTCGCCATGCACCAGGAGCTGTTCGACGAGCTCGGCGTCAACGTCAACAACGGATTGGTCGATCTGTACAACAGGATCGAGTCGCTGCCCGACCTGCTGCACGAGGAGATCATCCGCGACCTGCACGCCTGCCACGAGCACCGCCCCGAGCTGGCGATGGTCGACTCGGCCAAGGGCATCACCAACTTTCATTCGCCCAGCGACGTGATCGTGGACGCGTCGATGCCGGCGATGATCCGCGCCGGCGGCAAGATGTGGGGCGCCGACGGGCGGCAGAAGGACACCAAGGCCGTCAACCCCGAGTCCACGTTCTCCCGCATCTACCAAGAGATCATCAACTTTTGTAAAACCCACGGGCAGTTCGATCCGACAACCATGGGCACCGTGCCCAACGTCGGCCTGATGGCCCAACAGGCCGAGGAATACGGCTCGCACGACAAGACGTTCGAGGTGCCCGAAGACGGTGTGGCCAACATCGTCGACCTGGACACCGGGGAAGTCCTGCTGACCCAGCACGTGGAAGCCGGCGACATCTGGCGCATGCCCATCGTGACGGACGAAGCGATCCGCGACTGGGTCAAGCTGGCCGTCACCCGAGCGCGAAACGCGGGCATGACGGTGGTGTTCTGGCTGGACACCGAGCGGCCGCACGAGGTCGAGCTGCGCAAGAAGGTCAAGGAGTATCTGAAGGAGCACGACACCGAGGGCCTCGAGATTCAGATCATGCCGCAGGTGTGGGCCATGAGGTACACCCTGGAGCGCGCGATGCGCGGACAGGACACCATCGCCGCGACCGGAAACATCCTGCGCGACTACCTCACCGACCTGTTCCCGATCCTCGAGCTGGGCACCAGCGCCAAGATGCTGTCCGTCGTGCCGCTGATGGCCGGCGGCGGGATGTACGAAACCGGAGCGGGCGGTTCGGCGCCCAAACACGTCCACCAACTCGTCGAGGAAAATCATCTGCGCTGGGATTCCCTCGGCGAGTTCCTCGCTCTTGGAGCGTGTTTCGAAGACATCGGTATCAAGTCCGGCCACGAGCGCGCCAAGCTTCTGGGCAAGACGCTGGATGCCGCGATCGGCAAGCTGCTGGAAAACAACAAAAGTCCGTCGCGCAAGACCGGTGAACTCGATAACCGCGGCAGCCAGTTCTACCTGGCGCTGTACTGGGCCAGGGAACTCGCCGCGCAATCCGACGACGAGGAGTTGCGCGAGCACTTCGCCGCGCTTGCCGACTCGTTGAGCAAAAACGAGGAGGCCATCGTGGCCGAGCTTGGCGAGGCGCAGGGCCAGGCGGTCGACATCGGTGGCTACTATCACCCGGACAGCGAGAAGACGACTGCAGTGATGCGGCCGAGCAAGACGTTCAATGAGGCACTAGCAGCTTCGCAGGGCTCCCGAAGTTAAGGGCCGCGAGGAGGAAGTCGAGCTCGATATGTCCAACGAACCCAAGATCAAAGTTCAGGGCCCGGTAGTAGAGCTCGACGGTGACGAGATGACCCGTGTCATCTGGAAGTTCATCAAGGACATGCTGATCCTGCCCCACCTCGACATCAATCTGGACTACTACGACCTGGGTATCGAGCACCGCGACCGCACCGACGACCAGGTGACGATCGACGCGGCGTATGCCATCAAGAAGCACGGCGTGGGCGTCAAGTGCGCGACCATCACCCCCGACGAAGCCCGGGTCCAGGAGTTCAACCTCAAGAAGATGTGGCTCTCGCCCAATGGGACGATCCGGAACATCCTGGGCGGCACCATCTTCCGCGAGCCGATCGTGATCTCGAATGTGCCGCGGTTGGTTCCGGGCTGGACCAAGCCGATCGTTATCGGCCGTCACGCTTTTGGCGACCAGTACCGGGCGACGAACTTCAAGGTCGAACAGGCGGGCACCGTCACGCTGACGTTCACGCCCGCTGACGGCAGCGAGCCGATGGTGCACGAGGTGGTGTCCATTCCCGAAGAGGGCGGCGTCGTGATGGGGATGTACAACTTCAAGGAATCCATCCGCGACTTCGCGCGCGCCTCATTCGCCTACGGCCTGAACGCCAAGTGGCCGGTGTACCTGTCGACCAAGAACACCATCCTCAAGGCCTACGACGGCATGTTCAAAGACGAGTTCCAGTGCGTCTATGAAGAGGAGTTCAAGGAGCAGTTCGAAGCCGAGGGACTGACCTACGAGCACCGGCTCATCGACGACATGGTGGCGGCCTGCCTCAAATGGGAGGGCGGCTACGTGTGGGCCTGCAAGAACTACGACGGTGACGTGCAGTCCGACACCGTCGCCCAGGGCTACGGCTCGCTGGGCCTGATGACGTCCGTGCTGATGACGGCCGACGGGAAGACGGTCGAGGCCGAGGCCGCGCACGGCACCGTGACCCGCCACTTCCGCCAGTACCGGGCCGGCAAACCGACGTCGACGAACCCGATCGCCTCGATCTTCGCCTGGACCCGCGGACTGCAGCACCGCGGCAAGCTGGACGACACCCCCGAGGTGATCGAGTTCGCGAAGAAGCTGGAAGAGGTGGTCATCGCCACCGTCGAGGGCGGCAAGATGACCAAGGACCTCGCCATCCTGATCGGTCCCGACCAGGAGTGGCAGAACAGCGAGGAATTCCTCAATTCCATCGCCGAGAACCTGGAGAAGGCTCTAGCTGGTTAGGGGCGACCGACTAGCCGGCGGACTCCTGGCGGTCCCGGTCAGGCTCGACGCACTGGTCGAGGAAGTCGCGGATGACCTCGGTCACCCGCTCGGACGCTTCCAGCGTGGGGACGTGTCCGACACCGTCGAGCGTGGTGACCTTGGTTCCCTTGGGGAGGAAGTCGGTGAAATGCCGGCTGAACCGGCGCGGCGGGAAGATTCGATCCTTCTCGCACAGCACCAGGTGTGTCGGTACGGCGGTCTCGGCCAACTCCAGCAGCCCGGGCTGCAGCAGCGCCTTGACCAGCAACTGGAAATAGGCCGGGCAGTGCGCGGCGTCGTCGACAACGCCGGACAGTTGGCGCTCGCTGAGGCCGTCCGGTGATCCGCTCAGCGGCCCGGTGGCCAGCTGACGGCTGAACGGCAGCTGCAGCGCCCGTTGCCCGAGCAAGCGAGCTGCAAACAAGACCGGCATGAGCGCGATGAATTTGCCGATGACCAGGAATTTGCCCGGGCTCCAGCGCGTCCATCCGCCCGCGGGTGCAATGCCGGTCACGCTGCGTGCCCGGCCGCGCCGCTCCAACTCGAACGCGACCCAGCCGCCCAGCGAGTTGCCGACGATATGGGCCGTCTTCCAGCCCAGTTCGTCCATCTGACGCTCCACGTGGTCGGCCAGCACCGCGGAGCTCAGCAGCCAGGTGCCGGCGTACCGACCGCCGTTGTGACCGGCCATCGTCGGGGCGAACACCTCGTAACGGCCGGTGTCGGCCAGGCGCCGGGCCACGTCGTCCCACACCGTCTGGGACAGCAGGAACGGGTGCAGCAACAGGACGGGTTCTCCGGAGCCCAGGTGGATCGGCGCACGAGACGTCATACCGCGACACTAAAGGCGGTACCGGCGGTACCGCAACAAAGGGGTGACCGGTGGTCGAACCGCACGCCGTCCGTCGTGAAAAGATCGGGGCATCATGAGCACCTCCACCGGATCCCGCCGGATTTTCTCCGGCGTGCAGCCCACCTCCGATTCGCTTCACCTGGGTAACGCGTTGGGTGCGATCACCCAGTGGGTGGGCCTGCAGGACGACCACCCGGACGAGTACGACGCGTTCTTCTGCGTGGTCGACCTGCACGCCATCACCATCGCGCAGGATCCCGAGGCGCTGCGCCGCCGCACCCTGATCACGGCCGCCCAATACCTGGCCCTGGGCATCGACCCCGCCCGCAGCACCGTCTTCGTGCAGAGCCACGTGCCCGCGCACACCCAGTTGGCGTGGGTGCTGGGTTGCTTCACCGGCTTCGGTCAGGCGTCGCGGATGACGCAATTCAAGGACAAGTCGGCGCGCCAGGGCAGCGACTCGACCACCGTGGGCCTGTTCACCTACCCGGTGCTGCAGGCCGCCGACGTGCTGGCCTACGACACCGACCTGGTGCCCGTGGGCGAGGATCAGCGCCAGCACCTCGAGCTGGCCCGCGACGTCGCGCAGCGGTTCAACAGCCGCTTCCCCGACACCTTCGTTGTCCCCGACGTCCTCATCCCCAAGGTCACCGCCAAGATCTACGACCTGGCCGACCCGACGTCGAAGATGAGCAAATCCGCGGCCACCGATGCCGGGCTGATCAACCTGCTCGACGACCCGGCATTGTCGGCCAAGAAGATTCGCTCGGCCGTGACCGACAGCGAGCGCGAGATCCGTTATGACACCGACGCCAAGCCGGGCGTGTCCAACCTGCTGACCATCCAGTCGGCGGTCACCGGCGTCGGGATCGACAAGCTTGTCGACGGTTACGCCGGGCGCGGCTATGGCGACCTGAAGAAGGACACCGCCGAGGCCGTCGTCGAGTTCGTGCGCCCGATCAAGGCCCGGGTCGACGAATTGATGGGAGACCGCACCGAATTGGAGTCGGTGCTCGCCAGCGGTGCGGGCCGAGCCGACGACGTGGCGGGCAAAACCGTTCAGCGGGTTTACGATCGGTTAGGCTTTCTTCCCCAACCGAAATAGGTCTCACCATGAGCGAGCCGGGCAAGCCGGGGATCCTGGATCGGCTGCGGGCCCGGTTTGCGTGGTTCGACCATGTGATGCGCGCCTACCAGCGCTTCGACAACCGCAAGGGCGGCTTCTTGGCCGCGGGCCTGACCTATTACACGATCTTCGCGCTATTTCCTTTGCTGATGGTCGGTTTCGCGGTGTTCGGGTTCCTGCTGGCCCGGCGGCACGAACTGTTGCGCACGATCGATGACCACATCCGGT
The DNA here is from genome assembly GCF_001667035.1 of Mycobacterium sp. 852002-51057_SCH5723018. GTDB lineage: Bacteria > Actinomycetota > Actinomycetes > Mycobacteriales > Mycobacteriaceae > Mycobacterium. Next base: position 17,503 of record NZ_LZIR01000024.1, on the reverse strand, counting down.
CCTCGGTGCCCGGCGCGCTCGGTCAGCAGCTGGTGGACCTGATGGACTCGGCGATCGACGCGCGGACCTCGGTCGGTGTCATCGGGCTGGCGACCGCGGCCTGGGCGGGCCTGGGCTGGATCTCGCACCTGCGAGCCGCGGTGACCGAGATGTGGTGGGAACAGCGCATCGAGTCACCGGGCTTCGTGCGCAACAAGCTGTCCGATCTGATCGCCATGGTGGGGACGTTCGCGGTGACCCTAGCCACGGTCGCCCTTTCCACGCTGGGTCAGTCCGCGCCGATGCGTGCGGTACTGAGATGGGCTGGCGTTCCTGAGCTTTCGGTGTTCGACTGGGTCTTCAGGGCCCTATCCATATTGGTCTCCATGCTGGTGTCGTGGCTGCTGTTCACCTGGCTGATCGCCCGGCTGCCGCGGGAGAAGGTCGACGTGGTCGCCTCGATCTGGGCCGGGTTGCTGGCGTCGTTCGGGTTCGAGGCGTTCAAGCAGGTGGCGTCGATCTTCCTGCGGACGGTGGTGCGCAGCCCGGCGGGGGCCACGTTCGGGCCGGTGCTGGGCCTGATGGTGTTCTCCTACATCACGGCGTATCTCGTGCTGTTCGCCACCGCCTGGGCGGCCACGGCTTCCAGCGATCCGCGAGTCAAGCCAGTCGATCCGCCGCCGCCGGCGATCATCGCGCCGCGGGTGCAGGTGGACGAGGGGCTCAGCGCGCGTCAGACGCTGACCGCGATGGGCTTGGGAGCCTTTGGGGCGCTTATCGTTTCGCGGCTGACCCGTCGGCTGCGCTAGCCGCCCATCCGCCAGTCGCCACGCACCATGACGGCCGCGACGTGCAGATCGCGATCCAGCACAACGAGATTGGCGTCGTAGCCGGCCCGCAGGCTACCCACCCGGCCGAGGCCGAGCGCGCGGGCCGGTGTCGCCGAGGTCACCTGCGCTGCGGCGGCCAACCCGACATCAGAGGCCACCGTGCGAAACAGCTCGTCCATGGTGGCGGTGCTGCCGGCGATCGTGGACGTCCCGCGCACGCGGGCCACCCCGGACACGACGTCGATCGGCACGGCACCGAGCCGAAACGCCCCGTCGCCGCGGCCGGCCGCGGCAATGGCGTCGGTGACCACGGCGACGCGCCAGGGTCCGGCGGCCCGGATCACCGCGCGCGTCACCTCCGGGTGCACGTGCACGCCGTCGGCGATCAGTTCGACGGTCACGTCCGGGTCCTGCAGCAGGGCCAGCGCGGGCCCCGGCTCGCGGTGATGCAGCGGCGGCATCGCGTTGAACAGATGGGTGCCCAGCGTGGCGCCCGCGGCGATGGCGCGCTTGGTCAGCTCATAGGTCGCATCCGTATGCCCCAGGGCCACAACAACTCCGGCATCCAGAAAACGACGAATCGCCTCGTCGCCTCCGGGCAGTTCGGGCGCTAGCGTCACCATCCGGACCGCGCCCTCACCCGCGGCCAGCACGGCGTCGATCTCGGCGAGGTCCGGGTCACGCATCAGGGCGGGGTCGTGGGCCCCGCAGCGCGCCCGGCTCAGCCACGGCCCCTCCAAATGGATGCCGGCGACGGTGCCGCGCCGCGTGGCGGCGGCGAGCGCGCGAACGCCGGCCATCAGGTCCGCCGGCCCGGCGGTGACCAGGCTGGCCAGCGTCGTGGTGGTGCCGTGCCGCAGGTGAAACCCGGCGGCCGCGGCGATGCCGTCGCCGTCGGTGTAGGAGGCGCCGCCCCCGCCGTGCACATGCATGTCGATAAACCCCGGCACCACAATGCAATCGGGGAAGTCCCGATCGGCGGGCCGGGGAGGCGGGGCGGCGCCGCAGGCCGCGATCCGCCCGTCGGACGTCTCCAACCATCCCGGCCGGTTGACCCGCCCGTCGAGGACCATCGTCCCCGCGCAGATCACAGGCACGGGTTCTCCCAGTGGCCCCCGTTTTCCCAGAAGTGCCGGATCTCCTCGAGCTGGCGGCCCTTGGTCTCCGGCGCGTAGCGGTAGACGAAGCCGAAAGCGACCACCGCGAACGACGCAAACAGCGCGAAAGTCCCTGCGCCGCCCAGTGAATGCAGCATGGTCAGAAAGACTGCGGCGATGATCGCGTTGGCCACCAGGTTGGAGGTCAGCATCGCGCTCGACCCGAGGGACCGCAGCCGGGACGGGAAGCTTTCGCTGGCATACACCCAGCCCAGCGAGCCGAAACCCATGGTGTAGCCGATGATGAACACCAGCAGGCCCGCGAACCCGAAAACCAGCCCGACACCGCCGAGGCCCCGGGCGAACACGACCAACAGCACCACGTCGGCCGCGATCATCATGGCGATGCCGCACAACAGGATCGGGCGCCGGCCCACCCGGTCGACCAGGGCCACCGAGATGCCCACGGCACCCAAGCCGGCTACCTGAACCAGCGCCGGCAACCCCAGCAGCGCGAAGTTGCCGGTGAAGCCCATGGCCTCGAATATCCGCGGGCTGTAGTAGATGATCCCGTTGATACCGGTGATCTGGATCAGAAAGCCGAGCGTGATCACGAAGGCGGTGGCCCGCGCGTATGGGCTTCGAAACATTTCCCGCAGCATCTCGGAGATGCCGCCTCCGGAGCCGGATGAGCCCTCGCCCAACGCCGCGCCGATCTCGGCAAGCTCGGCATCGACGTCGGCGGTGGGTTCCACCCGCAGCAGCGCCGCCCGGGCGTCGTCCACCCGGCCCTTCAGCAGGTACCACCGGCCCGTGTCGGGCATGCGAATCAACAAGGGCAGCAATAGCATTGCGGGCAACACGGCCAGCCCCAGCATCCACCGCCAGCTGTGGGTGCCGGCCAGCAGATAGCCGGTCAGATACCCGACGATGAGGCCGCTGACGATCATCAGCTGATAGGCCGTCAGCAGCGATCCGCGCACCGCCGCCGGGGCGGACTCCGCGACGTACACCGGGACGACCACCACCGACACGCCGATGGTCACGCCGAGCAGAAAGCGCGCCGCCAACAGCATCGGCAGCGACACCGAAAGCGCGCCCAACAGCGCGAACGCCGCGTAGGCCACGAGTACCAGCACCACCGACTTTTTTCGCCCGATCGCGTTGGCGAGCGCCCCCGCACCGAGAGCCCCGGGGATCTGGCCGATCACCACCATCGTGGTCAGCAGTTCTTGTTGCCGCGTCGTGAGCCCGAATTCCTCGGTGACGAACAACTGCACGCCGGCGATGATCGACAGGTCGTAACCGTAGATGAGGCCGACGCTGGCGGCGGTGAGCGCGACCAGCAGGCCCCGCGGCCGGCCGATCAACGGTGCTGCGGTCGGCGGTTCATCGAGCGTGCGACCATGATCAAACTAAACACGATGACGGTGCCGACCACGGCAACGCCCACCCGCACCGGCACCGCGTCCGCCGACGGCATGAACCCGGCGGCCTGCATGCCGGCACCTTGCCGGTCGGCGGCGGCGTCTCGTTTGCTCGGCAGCAGCGACGGATCGGGCTCGATCAGGGTGCCCACCTGGGTGCCCTGGGGCGTGCTGAACCCGTAGTCCAGCAGGTGGGCCGCCTGTTCCCACGGGGCGATCGGCTGCCGTGTCCCGTGCAGTAGCACCGCCACCAGCCGTCGCCCGTCGTGGTTGGCCGCGCCCACGAAGGTCTGTCCGGCGTCGTCGGTGTAGCCGGTCTTGCCGCCCAGCGCGCCGGGATACTTGTAGAGCAGCTGGTTGTCGTTTTCCAGCTCGTAGCCGGGGTGGTCGCCGTGGCCTGGGAAGTCGAAGGTCCGCGTCGCCACGATGTCGGCGAAGGTCGGGTTCTGCCATGCGTAGCGGTAGAACAGGCCGATGTCGTAGGCCGAGGTGCTCATGCCGGGCCCGTCCAGCCCGGACGGCGTCGCCACCCGGGTGTCGCGGCCGCCGAGCTTCGCGGCCAGCACGTTGATCTTCTCCACCGCCTGCTGCATCCCGCCGAGCTGCATGGCCAGGGCGTGCGCGGCGTCGTTGCCGGAGTGCATCAGCAGCCCGTGCAGCAGCTGGTTGACTGTGAACACGCCGCCGGGCTGAACGCCCACCTTGGTGCCCTCGGCGGCCGCGTCCTCGTCGGTGCCCTGGACCGACTTGTTGAGGGGCAGCGCGTTGAGGGACGCCATCGCGACGAGCACCTTGATGATGCTGGCCGGACGGTGACGCCCGTGTGGGTCCTTGGTGGCGATGACGGCGCCGCTGTCCAGGTCGGCGACCAGCCACGCGTCGGCGGACACGTCGTTCGGCAGCGGCGGCGTGTTCGGTGCGGCGACGATGCCGCAGCCGCCCAGCGCCTCGCCGCCGACCGGCTTGGGGGGCACCGCCAGCGGCATCGGCGGGTCGCCGGCTGTGGGGGCCTCCGAGGAGTCCACGGCGGGCGGGGTGTTCACCTGGTACGGGCAGTTCGCCGGTCCCGCGTTGGGGCCGGGGGGCGGCTCGGCCATCGCCGGGGCGGCGAGCGCCACCGGCGCGGCCATCATAAAAACGGCCGCTGCCAGGCACGACGCGGGGCGTAGGAGGTTCATTGCTTGTGCAGACTAGGCGATGCGCGGCCGGATTCCCGGGAGCCGCGCTGTGACTGGTGGGACGGAAGTTACGACAGCTTGCCGGTGGGCGGGGACCGACGCGACCCGTTACGCTGGCATGCTGTCAGTGCGACACCAACTGCGGTCCAAAGGGCGTGCCATTCCAAACAACGGGTTCTGGTCGAGATGGCGACGCGACGGCGACGGTCCGCGATCGCTGGAAAATCTGCTCAAGCAGGTCGAGAAGGGGACCCAGGTTCGCAGCTCCGGTCTCGACGGCGTGTTGACCGAGCTGAAGGCGCACCGCGACACCGCGCCCGAGGGCGACCTACGGTCCGCGCTCACCTGGCTCTGCAACGCTCAGACGCGGATGGCGGCCAGCGCGTCGCCCACGCATTCGCGGGAGGTGTTGCTGGCCGCCTACGAGGTCAAGCGCGTCCTCGCTACAGCCGGGCCGACTCCTCGCTGAGTACGGCCCGCAGGATCGCCTCGATGGTGTCGAATTCGGCCTGACCGCTGATCAGCGGCGGCGCCAGCTGGATCACGGAGTCGCCGCGGTCGTCGGTGCGGCAGTACAACCCGGCCGCGAACAGCGCCGACGACACCCGGCGCAGCAGGGCGCGGCGTTCGTCGTCGGTGAAGGTCTGCTTCGTCGCCTGATCCTTGACGAGTTCGACGCCGTAGAAGTAGCCCTCGCCGCGGACGTCGCCGACGATGGGCAGGTCGTACAGCTTCTCCAGGGTGACGCGGAATTTCGGCGCGTGCTGTTTGACGCGGTCGTTGAGCGCTTCGCGCTCGAAGATGTCGAGGTTGGCCAGCGCCACCGCCGCCGACACCGGGTGGCCGCCGAACGTGTAGCCGTGCGGGAACATCGTTTCGCCGTCGTTGAACGGCTCGAACAACCGCTCGCTGGCGATCATCGCGCCGATCGGTGAGTAGCCCGACGTCATGCCCTTGGCGCAGGTGATCATGTCCGGCACATAGCCGACGTCGTCACACGCGAACATCGACCCGATCCGGCCGAACGCGCAGATCACCTCGTCGGAGACCAGCAGCACGTCGTACTCGTCGCAGATCTGGCGCACCCGTTCGAAATAGCCTGGGGGAGCGGTGATGCTGCCGCCCGCGTTCTGCACCGGTTCTAAGAACACCGCGGCGACGGTGTCGGGTCCTTCGAACTCGATCGCCTCGGCGATCCGGTCGGCGGCCCACCGCCCGAAGGCCTTCGCGTCGGTGTGAAACGGTTCGGACGCGCGGTAGAAGTTGGTGTTGGGGACCCGGAAGCCGCCGGGCGTCACGGGCTCGAACGGCGCCTTGTAGCGCGGTAGCCCGGTGATCGCCAGCGCGCCCTGGGTGGTGCCGTGGTAGGCGACCGACCGCGAAATCACCTTGTGCTTACCGGGTTTGCCGGTGAGCTTGAAGTACTGCTTGGCGACCTTCCACGCGGTCTCGACGGCCTCGGTGCCGCCGGTGGTGAAGAACACCCGGCTCAGGTCGCCGGGCGCGTAGTGCGCCAGCCGATCGGCGAGCTCGATCGCGGTCGGGGTGGCATATCCCCAGAGCGGGAAGAACGCCAGGGTGCTCGCCTGCCGGGCGGCGACCTCGGCGAGTTCGGTGCGGCCGTGGCCGACCTGCACGGTGAACAGCCCGGACAGCCCGTCGAGGTAGTTCTTGCCGCGGTCGTCGAAGATGGTGACGCCCTCGCCGCGGGTGATGATCGGCGGCGTGACGTCCGGGCCGTGCCGGGCGAAGTGCAGCCAGAGGTGTTCGGTCATGTTGCTTGCGAGCGTAGCGCTGGGTTCGATTGCCCGGCTCCTCACTCGCGCCGTTCCGGCGCTCGCCGTCGCCGGGCTAGGTTCGATTGCCCGGCTCCTCACTCGCGCCGTTCCGGCGCTCGCCGTCGCCGGGCTAGGCTCTCGGATATGACCTCAGCCCAGCAGGTCAGCGAATTCGAGGCGCTGCGGCCACATCTCATCGCAGTCGCCTACCGGCTGACCGGCACCGTGGCCGACGCCGAGGACATCGTCCAGGACGCGTGGCTGCGCTGGCACGGGCAGCGGCAGGCGATCACCGACCTACGGGCCTGGCTGACCACCGTGGTGAGCCGGCTGGGTCTGGACCGGCTGCGGTCGGCCGCGCACCGCCGCGAGACCTACACCGGCAACTGGCTGCCCGAGCCGGTGGTCACCGGGTTCGACCAGGCCGACCCGCTGTCCCTCGTGGTCGCCAACGAGGACGCCCGCTTTGCGGCGATGGTGGTGCTCGAACGGCTGTCCCCCGACCAGCGGGTCGCGTTCGTCCTGCACGACGGGTTCGCCGTGCCGTTCGCCGAAGTGGCCGACGCGCTGGGCACCAGCGAGGCCGCCGCCCGGCAGCTGGCTTCCCGGGCCCGCAAGGCCGTCACCGAGGGGCCGGCGCCCAAACCCGACCCGTCGCACAACGAGGTGGTCGGAAAGCTGATGGCCGCCATGGCCGCCGGCGACGTGGACGCGGTGGTGGCGCTGTTGCATCCGGACGTGACGTTCATCGGCGATTCGAATGGCAAGGCGCCCACCGCCGTTCAGGTCATCCACGGCCCCGACAAGGTGGTCCGGTTCATCTTCGGCCTGGCGCAGCGGTACGGGCCGGCGATGTTCACGTCGTATCAGCTGGGGCTGGTCAACGGCGAATTAGGCATCTACACGCCGGGCTGCCCGGCGAGTGACGGCTATCGGGAGCTGATGCCACGCATCATGGCGATGACGGTGCGAGACGGAAGGGTCTGCGCCCTATGGGATATCGCCAACCCCGAGAAGTTCACCGGCTCTCCGTTGCGGGAGCTGCCTCGGTAGCCACCGGCGACGACCCGCTGCGCCCGTGTACGCCGCGCTTGCGATCGTCGGTAGCCACCGGCGACGACCCGCTGCGCCCGGCTACGCCGCGCTTGCGATCGTCGGTAGCCACCGGCGACGACCCGCTGCGCCCGTGTACGCCGCGCTTGCGATCGTCGCTAGCCACCGGCGACGACCCGCTGCGCCCGGCTACGCCGCGCTTGCGATCGTCGCTAGCCCAGGGGATGCGGCAGGCGTCCCCGGAATTGAAGCCCTGCTCGGTGATTCCGAGCGCGGAGTTCATCCGCGCCCGCATGTTCTCCACCCCGATCTGATAGGTCAGCTCGAACACGCCGGCATCGCCGAAGCGGGCCCGCAGGTCGGCGACCTGCTCGTCGGTGACCGTGTGCGGGTCGGTGGTCATCGCGTCGGCATAGGCGATGGCGGCGCGCTCGTCGTCGGTGAAGGCGGGCGAGGTTGCGTAGTTGTCGATGTCCTGCAGGCGCTCCATGTCCAGGCCGGCCAGGCGCTGCAGCATGGAGCCGAAGTCGACGCACCACGAGCAGCCAATGGCGCGCGCGGTCCAATACACCGCCAGCTCGCGGACGCTGGCCGGCAGCGTCTTCGACGCGCGGTCGAGCATGGTCTCGTGCACGGCGCCGGCGACCATCAGCTTGCGATGGTGTGCGGCGACGGCGAAGGGCTCCGGCACTTGACCGTAGCGCCGCTTGGCCACCCGATACATGACACGGGTCAGCAGTCCGGCGCGCTGGGGGGCAAGGGGCTCGATGCGGGTTTTCTGGGTCATACCCGTGAGACGAACCCGCCCACCAGAGTGTGACGGGCCGCTGGAACTGAAAGGTGATTTTCGACCGTGCTATCGCCTTCGCGGATCGAGTGGTGAGGGCGGTGCGGTGCTTCGATCGCGGACATGGTCCGGCACCGCGACGGGCACGCGGCGGCAATCCGTCTCGTCGGCCCAGCCTCGACTGGGGGGTGACCGCCTGCATCGGCACCGCCTGCGCCCGTTTCCACGACAGCGCACCCGAACCACAATCACTTCTGGAGGAGTCGATCAGCGCGTCCGGCCGGCCATGTACCAGGAACGGTTGGGGGCAACCAGAGTCATCATCACGAGCTCTGCTGAGCTGCCAGCGGTCGATCATTGCCGGCCGGCGCGTGTTTTTCGGTGCGGGCGTCGGGTACCCGAGCCTTACCCGTGCCGCCATCCAGTGCTGCAGGGTGCGAGAGGGTGAGGAGATAGTGATGACCTCTCAAAATGAACAGGAATCAGCAAACGCGCGGCTTGAGCATTTCGACGATCCGCAGTTGGGCGGCGGCGTGCGCGACACCGGCTCGGACACCCCCGAGCAGGGCCGCGGGGACCGCCCCGTCGGAACCGTGGACGAAGACGCCAACCCGCCGATGAGCGATCCGACCGCGTCGGACACGTACGGCGGCACCGGTGAATTGCCTCCGCAGGACACGGGGAGCGCGGTCCCGCCGTACGAGGGACGTCAAGAGAGCGCCGCGGGCGGCAGCGAAGGCGCGGGCGGCGCGACGGGTCCCGCCGCGGACTCCAGTTTCAAGTCGGCCAGCCCGTCGGATACCCCCGGCGGCCGGAGTCAGTCCCCGGCCGACGAGCAACCCGCCTCGGAAATGCCGGAATCCGACCGCGACGACGACAGCGTCGGGCCGGCGCACGTGGAGGGCACCGGCCGCGGCGAATCCAAGGGCTGAAACTCAGGTCCGGCACTCAGCGCGAGAACATGATCGCGCGCTTGACCTCCTGGATCGCCTTGGTGACCTCGATGCCGCGCGGGCAGGACTCGGTGCAGTTGAACGTGGTCCGGCACCGCCACACGCCGTCGACCTCGTTGAGGATGTCGAGGCGCTCGGCGGCGGCCTCGTCGCGGCTGTCGAAGATGAAGCGGTGCGCGTTCACGATCGCCGCCGGCCCGTAGTACTGGCCCTCGTGCCAGAACACCGGGCAGCTGGTGGTGCAGCACGCGCACAGGATGCACTTGGTGGTGTCGTCGTAGCGGGCACGGTCGGTCGGGCTCTGGATGCGTTCCCGCGTCGGGGGATTGCCGGTGGTGACCAGGTAGGGCTTGACCGCGCGGTAGGCGTCGAAGAACGGCTCCATGTCGACGACGAGGTCCTTCTCCACCGGCAGCCCGCGGATCGGCTCGACCGTGATGGTCAGCGGCTTGCCGGGCTTCCCCTTCTTTTGAGCGGGCAGCAGGTCGCGCATCAGCACCTTGCACGCCAGCCGGTTGACGCCGTTGATGCGCATGGCGTCCGACCCGCACACCCCGTGGGCGCAGGATCGCCGGAAGGTCAGCGTCCCGTCCAGGTAGCTCTTGATGTAGATCAGCAGATTGAGCATCCGGTCGCTGGGCAGGCACGGCACCCGAAAGCTCTGCCACCCACCGGTTTCCGCGAACGCGTCGGGCTGATCGGGGTTGAACCGGGCGATCTTGACGGTCACCATCACCGCGCCGTCGGGGATCGCCGGCAAGGGAGGCTCGAGCGTCGACTGGACCTGCGGTGCCTCGTGGGGTTCCAGGCCGTCGCCTGCGGTCATCAGTACTTCCGTTCCTTGGGTTCGTAGCGGGTCTGCACGACGGGCTTGAAGTCCAGCGCGATGTCGCTCAGCAGATCGGTGCCCTGCTTATCGGCCCCAATTTCCTTATAGGCCATGGTGTGGCGCATGTAGTTGACGTCGTCACGGTTGGGGTAGTCCTCGCGGGCGTGGCCGCCGCGCGACTCCTTGCGATTCAGCGCGCCCACCACGGTGACCTCGGCCAACTCCAGCAAGAAGCCCAGCTCGATGGCCTCCAGCAGGTCGCTGTTGAAGCGCTTTCCCTTGTCGTGCACGGTAATTCGCGAATACCGTTCCTTCAACGCATGGATGTCGGTGAGCGCCTGCTTCAGCGTCTCCTCGGTGCGGAACACCGCGGCATTGTTGTCCATCGATTGCTGCAGCGCGTTGCGGATGTCGGCGACGCGCTCGTTGCCGTGCTCGGAAAGGATGTCGCCCACCCAGCCGACGACCATTTCCGCCGGGTTCGGCGGCATGTCGACGAAGTCGTGCCCTTGCGCGTAATCGGCCGCGGCGCTGCCGGCGCGGCGGCCGAAGACGTTGATGTCCAGCAGCGAGTTGGTGCCCAGCCGGTTGGCGCCGTGCACCGACACGCAGGCGCACTCCCCGGCCGCGTACAGCCCCGGGACGGTGGACGTGTTGTCCCGCAACACCTGTCCGGTGACGGTGGTCGGGATGCCGCCCATCACGTAGTGACAGGTGGGGTAGACCGGGACCAGCTCGTGCACCGGGTCCACGCCCAGGTAGGTGCGGGCGAACTCGGTGATGTCGGGCAGCTTGGACTCCAGCACGTCCTCGCCGAGGTGGCGGACGTCGATGTAGACGTAGTCCTTGTGCGGGCCCGCGCCGCGGCCCTCCAGAACCTCGAGGACCATCGAGCGGGCGACGATGTCGCGCGGGGCCAGGTCGACGATGGTCGGGGCGTAGCGCTCCATGAAGCGTTCGCCCTCCCCGTTGAGCAGCCGGCCGCCCTCGCCGCGCACGGCCTCGGAGATCAGGATGCCCAGACCGGCCAGCCCGGTCGGGTGAAACTGGTGAAACTCCATGTCCTCCAACGGAAGTCCCTTGCGGAAGACGATGCCAATGCCGTCGCCGGTCAGCGTGTGCGCGTTGGAGGTGGTCTTGTACATGCGGCCCGAGCCGCCGGTCGCGATCACGACGGCCTTGGCGTGGAAGACGTGGATCTCGCCGGTGGCCAGCTCGTAGGCGACCACGCCGGTGGCCACCGGCCCGCTCGGGGTCTGGGTGAGCACCAGGTCCAGCGCGTAGAACTCGTTGAAGAACTGCACGTCGTACTTGACGCAGTTCTGGTAGAGCGTCTGCAGGATCATGTGGCCGGTGCGGTCGGCGGCGTAGCAGGCCCGGCGCACGGGCGCCTTGCCGTGGTCGCGGGTGTGCCCGCCGAAACGGCGCTGGTCGATGCGGCCCTCGGGGGTGCGGTTGAACGGCATCCCCAGCTTCTCCAGGTCGAGCACCGCGTCGATGGCTTCCTTGCACATGATCTCGACGGCGTCCTGGTCGGCCAGGTAGTCGCCGCCCTTGACGGTGTCGAAGGTGTGCCATTCCCAGTTGTCGTCTTCGACGTTGGCCAGCGCGGCGCACATGCCGCCCTGCGCGGCGCCGGTGTGGCTGCGGGTGGGGTAGAGCTTGGTGAGCACCGCGGTGCGCACCCGCGGCCCGGCCTCGACGGCGGCCCGCATCCCGGCACCGCCCGCGCCGACGATCACCACGTCGTAACGGTGTTGCTGGATCAACTCGGGTTGCCTCCCTCGATCAGGAAATGTTGGGGTCGAACGTCACCAGCACGTAGGTCCCCAACACCAGCGTGAACCCCATCGACAACAGCAGCAGACTGTTGAGCCAGAACCGGGTGCTGTCCTTGCGGCTGTAGTCGTCGATGATGGTGCGCAGGCCGTTGCCGCCGTGCAGCTGCGCCAGCCACAGCAGCGCCAAATCCCAGAACTGCCAGAACGGCGACGCCCAGCGCTGCGCCACGTAGTTGAAGTCGATGCGGTACACGCCGTTGTCCCACATCAGCATGATGAACAGGTGCCCGACCGCCAGGAACACCAGCGCCACCCCGGAAAACCGCATGAACAGCCACGCGAACTTCTCGAAGTTCGGGATGCCGGCGCGGCGCCGTGGCGAGCGGGGATTGTCCAGGCTGGCGGGGCGGTCGTGGAAGCGCTGCCGCACCGGCGCGACCTGGCCGCGCCCAAGCTGAAGATCGGGGCTGGTCATCGGATGTGCTCCATCATGTGGATGGCGGCCACCACGCCGGCCGGAACCATGAGCAGCAAAAAGACGATGCCGACGACCCAGAACATCAGCCGCTGGTGGCGGGGGCCCTCGGACCAGAAGTCGATCAGGATGATCCGGATCCCGTTGAGCCCGTGGAACAGCACCGCGGCGACCAGGCCGTATTCCATCAGGCCGACGATCGGGGTCTGGTAGTCGTGGATCACCGCGTTATAGGTCTGCGGGCTCACCCGCAGCATCGCGGCGTCCAGGACGTGGACGAACAGGAAGAAGAAGATCGTCGCGCCGCTGATCCGATGCAACACCCACGACCACATACCGGGGTCCCCCCGGTACAGGGTCCGGGGTGGGCGCCGCTTGCGCGTCTTCGCGGATGCTTGCTGGGATGCAGCCGGATCCGCGGTTGCCTGCGTAGTCACCCAGTCCTCACCGCCTTCTTGGACGTCAAACGCACTCGAGTCGGGCAGTCCAGCCTAACCCTGCCAGGTAGCGGGCCGTGCCCAACAGTCGCCGGGCGAAGTTCGTGTCACAGGTAGGGTGTTCGCTCGAGTCGGCCCATCGGTGAGCGGGGGTGCGAGATGCCTGATGTCGATTGGAATGCGCTGCGGGACAAGGCAATCCACGCGGCAGCGGGAGCGTATGCGCCGTACTCCAAGTTCGCGGTGGGAGCTGCCGCGGTGGCGGACGACGGCCGCGTGGTGACCGGCTGCAATGTGGAGAACGTCTCATATGGCCTTGGTCTCTGTGCCGAGTGCGGTGTGGTTTGCGCCCTACATGCGACCGGCGGGGGCCGGCTGATCGCGCTGGCGTGCGTAGACGCGCAAGGATCCCCGCTGATGCCATGCGGTCGATGCCGTCAGGTGCTGCTGGAACACGGCGGCCCCGAGCTGCTCATCGACCATCCGGCCGGGCCGCGCCGGCTGGGTCAGCTGCTGCCCGATGCCTTCGGGGCCGACCTGCCACGGGAACCAAGTTGACCGACTTCGCATTCGACGCGCCGATGGTGATCAGGACCAAACGCGACGGCCACCGGTTGTCCGACGCCGCCATCGACTGGGTGATCGACGCGTACACCGGCGGCCGGGTCGCCGACGAACAGATGGCGGCGCTGTTGATGGCGATCGTGTGGCGCGGCATGGACCGCGGCGAGATCGCCCGGTGGACGGCGGCGACGGTGGCGTCGGGCGAACGCTTGGATTTCACCGGCCTGCGCCGCGGCGGCAAGCCGCTGGCGACGGTGGACAAGCACTCCACCGGCGGCGTCGGAGACAAGACCACGCTCGCGTTGGTGCCCGTCGTCGCCGCGTGCGGTGCCGCGGTGCCCAAGGCGTCGGGCCGCGGGCTCGGGCATACCGGCGGCACCCTGGACAAGCTGGAATCCATCCCCGGCTTCACCGCGGACCTGTCCGACCGGCAGGTGCGCGACCAGCTGTCCGACGTCGGCGCGGCGATATTCGCCGCCGGCCGGTTGGCGCCGGCCGACAAGAAGCTTTACGCGCTGCGCGACATCACCGCGACGGTCGAGTCGCTGCCGCTGATCGCCAGCTCGGTGATGAGCAAGAAGCTCGCCGAAGGGGTCGGCGCGATCGTCCTCGACGTCAAGGTCGGCTCGGGGGCGCTGCTGGAGTCCGAGGCGCAATGCCGCGAACTGGCGCACACCATGGTCGAGCTCGGCGCCGCCCACTCGGTGCCCACCCACGCGCTGCTGACCGACATGAGCGCCCCGCTGGGCGCGGCCGTCGGCAACGCGATCGAGGTCGCCGAGGCGCTTGAGGTGCTGGCCGGCGGCGGGCCGCCCGACCTGGTGGAGCTGACCGTGCGGCTGGCCTGCGAGATGCTGCAGCTCGCCGGCATCGACGACCGCGACCCCGCCGGGGCGCTGCGCGACGGCACCGCGATGGACCGATTTCGCCGGCTGGTCGCGGCCCAGGGCGGGGATCTTTCGGTCCCGTTGCCGATCGGTTCGTGTTCCGAGACCGTGACCGCGCACCGGGGCGGCACAATGGGCGATATCGACGCGATGGCGGTGGGGCTGGCGGCTTGGCGGCTCGGCGCGGGCAGGTCCCGTCCGGGCGAACCGGTGCAGGCGGGCGCCGGGATCTCGATCCACCGCCGGCCGGGGGAGCCCGTCACCGCCGGTGAGCCGGTGTTCACCCTCTACACCGATACGCCCGAACGCTTCGGCGCCGCGCTGGCCGAGCTGGACGGCGCCTGGAGCGTCGGCGACACCGCACCGGTTTCTAGGCCGCTGATCATCGATCGGATCACCACGTGACGACACCACTGGCGCTAGACCAGATCAAAAAGGCCCCCAAGGCGCTGCTGCACGACCACCTCGACGGCGGGCTGCGCCCGGCGACGGTGATCGACATCGCCGCCCAGACCGGCTACGACGGGCTGCCCGCCACCGACACCGACCACCTGGCGACGTGGTTTCGCACCCGCTCGCACAGCGGCTCGCTGGAGCGCTATCTGGAGCCGTTTTCCCACACCGTCGCGGTGATGCAGACGCCCGACGCGCTCTACCGGGTCGCCTACGAGTGCGTCGAGGACCTGGCCGCCGACGCGGTCGTCTACGCCGAGGTGCGGTTCGCCCCCGAGCTGCATATCGACCGCGGGCTGTCCTTCGACGAGATCGTCGATTCCGTGCTGGACGGTTTTGCCGCCGGGGAGAAGGCCTGCGCCGCCGAGGGCCGGCCCATCAAGGTGCGGCTGTTGGTCACCGCCATGCGACACGCCGCGGTGTCGCGGGAGATCGCCGAGCTGGCGATCCGCTTCCGCGACAAGGGCGTGGTGGGATTCGACATCGCCGGCGCCGAGGCGGGCAACCCGCCGACGCGGCACCTCGACGCCTTCGAGTACATGCGAGACCACAACGCGCGCTTCACGATTCATGCCGGCGAGGCGTTCGGGCTGCCGTCCATCCACGAGGCGATCGCGTTCTGTGGTGCCGACCGGCTGGGTCACGGGGTACGCATCGTCGACGACATCGACGTCCTCGATGACGGGGGAGTCCGGTTGGGCAGGCTGGCATCGATCCTGCGGGACAAGCGAATTCCACTGGAGCTGTGCCCGAGCTCCAACGTCCAGACCGGGGCGGTCAAAAGCATCGCCGACCACCCGTTCGATCTGTTGGCGCGGGCCCGGTTCCGCGTCACCGTCAACACCGACAACCGGCTGATGAGCGACACCACGATGAGCCTCGAAATGCACCGACTGGTCGAGGCTTTCGGTTACGGCTGGAGCGATCTGGAGCGGTTCACCATCAACGCGATGAAGTCGGCGTTCATCCCGTTCGACGAGCGGCTGGCGATCATCGACGAGGTGATCAAGCCGCGGTATGCGGTGCTGATCGGCTAGCGCGGCAAGCTCGCCGCCGCTGAGCGGCGGCGAGCTTGGCCGTTGGGCTACCGGGTCAGCCTGTGACCGGTGCGACGCCCGGTCACGGCTTCGTAGATCGCGATCAGGACGATCGCGGCGGCGACGCCGATGAAGAACGGAATCCAAGCGATTCCGCCATTGGCGTTGTGGTAGCCGAACTGGCTGGCCACCGCCGAGCCGATCAGGCCACCCACGGCCCCGAGCACGACCGTCATGATCATGCCGACGTTTTGCTTGCCCGGCATGACCAGGCGTGCCACCACACCGATGACCGCGCCCACGATGATGGCGAGGATTATTGATCCAATCATTGCTGCTCCCGTTCGTAGCGACGCCCCGTGTGGGCACCGTCTGGTACGCGGGTTCCCCGAATCAACGGGCTTGTAACACAATTCGTCGGGCCGTTGGGCCGGACAGGATCACGTCTGGCGGTCCGGCGCAGCTTGCCGAACCGGGGGTTGACACTGAGATACAAGATAGATACATTTGAAATGCAAGACACACCCGATGAGGAAGGCGCTGGAATGTCCATCGCACACGAGACGCAGTCACTAACCCCCGACTTGGACCCAACGGTTCCCGCGCCGCCGACCAACGTGGCCGAGTACGGCTTCGAGGGCCGGTTTGAAGAGTGGGCCGATGACGCCCGCTACTTCGAGTACTCGAAGGCCGCCAACCCCATCGGCTCCGGCCACGCGCCACAGGTCCCGATCAAGCAGTTCGGTCCCGAGCTGTACCTGGACGCGCCGACCGGCGTCGTCCCGCTGGATCTGTCCGCGGACCTGGGCATCACCGGCCCGGCAACCAGCCCCGCGCTCTTGGCCAACTTCGTGCGCATTCGTGCGGGCGAGCACGTCGGCACCAGCCCCAACGCCACCTCGCAGTTGTTCTACGTGCTCTACGGCCGGGGCTACGCGGCCGTCAACGGTCGGCTGATCACGTGGGAAAAGGGCGACTTCGTGACCCTGCCCGCCGGAATGCGCTCGGTGTTCTACGCCGACGCCGAGACGGCCATGTACTGGGTGCACGACGAGCCGCTGCTGCGCTACCTGGGCGCCGAGGCGACCCGGCCGCGCTTCCGCGCCACCAAGTTCCGCCGCGCCGATGCGGTGGCCAAGCTGGAGGAGATCGCCGCCCGGCCCGGGGCCAACGAGAAGAGCCGCGTCAGCGTGCTCCTGGCCAACGCCGACCAGGAGCAGACGCTGACCATCACCCACGTGCTGTGGGCGATGCTCGGTGTCCTTCCGCCGCATCAGGAGCAGCGCCCACACCGGCACCAGTCGGTCGCGCTGGACCTCATCCTCGACGCCCCGCCCCGCGGCTGCTACACGATGCTGGGGACTCGCCTGGACGAGCGCGGCGACATCGTCGACCCGATCCGGGTGGACTGGCAGGCCGGCGGCGCCTTCACCACCCCGCCGGGCATGTGGCACGCCCACTACAACGAGAGCGACCAGCCCGCCCACCTGATCCCCGTCCAGGACGCCGGCCTGCAAACCCACCTGCGCAGCCTCGACATCAAGTTCACCCAGCGCCGGGACCTCGCCGCCGGCTGACCCGGCTCGTTCGGGGCGGCCGGGCCGCCCCAATGCACCGTCGACGTTTGACGAATAGTGTGGCTGGACATGAAGTTGCCGCTGCTGGGCCCGGTGTCGCTGACCGGGTTCCAGAACGCCTGGTTCTTCTTGTTCCTGCTGGCCGTGCTGCTGGTGATCGGCATCTACGTCGCGGTGCAGTTCGCCCGCCGCCGGCGGGTGCTGCGGTTCGCCAACATGGAGGTGCTGGAGCGGGTCGCGCCGCTGCGCTCGGGCCGCTGGCGGCACGTGCCGACGATCCTGCTCGCGGTGTCGCTGGTGCTGCTGACCACCGCGATGGCGGGCCCGACGTCCGACATCCGGATCCCGTTGAACCGTGCGGTCGTCATGCTGGTCATCGAC
>NZ_LZIR01000023.1 GCF_001667035.1 Mycobacterium sp. 852002-51057_SCH5723018 | reverse complement strand
CACCGGGTGGATCTTCGTAGGTGCGGTCATGGCGGATGTCCTTTGAGGTTGCGATGGTTTCTCACAATGGATTGCCGGGCGGTTTGCGGTTGCGGTCGTTTACGACGCTAGGGCGCCCGCACACGGTTGCGACTCCGGTGACATGTTCGTGCGCGTGGTGCACATCTGCGTGCACTGGATGCGCATCGAGACGGCCGGTCAGCCAAGGGCACTAGAGCCTCCCGAAAGCGGTGTGCTGTCAGCAGGCAACAACGCGCCTTACGAGGAGATCTTCGAGGGTATTGCCACCAACACGCGCGCTGATTCCCAGAGGAACAGACGCATAGACGTAACAGCTGGCTCGGAAGGCGCACTGTTTGCATAGCATTTCACCATCTGCTCAAAGTGACATACCCTACGCAATCCGGCCATGGGCGTTCCCCAACACCGATGACAAGCGCTGGCGCTTCCGCGACCGTGGCGCTGGCGCGTTGCAGATACGGCGCGAGCCTCCGTGCCTACCGCTGATATCGAACCGACAGCGTTCCGCTAAACATCGGTTAATACGTCTTCCAAGCTGACTTCGCCCTTCAGCCATCGCCGCAGCGACGCCTTGCGAACTTTGCCCATGCCGTTGCGAGGGAGCGCGTCGACACACACCAGCCGGGTTGGCATGTACCAGTACGTCATACCCAGCCCGCCGAGGTACTCGCGCAGTTCTTCCAAAATCACCTGGTGCGTGCCGGCGGGAACAACCACCGCGCAAGCCAGCTCGCCGCCTTGCCCGTCCGGATAGCCCACCAGGGCCACGTCCTGAACGCCTGGATGACGCAGCAATTCGGATTCGACGTCGTTCACCGGAATCATGAACGCCCCGCCGATCCTGTCACCGGCACGACCCATCAGCCGAATCCCGTCGAGGCCATCCGGAACTGCCAAGTCACCGGTCTCGTACCAGCCGTCGTCGAACTCGGAAGTCACCACCACGTCACCGGTGTCGCGCCCCACCGTCGCGACACACACGCCACCGCTTCGTATGAAGAGTTTGCCCGGATTTTCGCGGTTGATCTCGTCGTCCGATCGCAGATCCAGTTCCACTGACCGCAACGGACTGCCGTCGCTGTGAGCGGCCCAGTCCGGCGGATGGTCGGTACGGGTCGCCGTCCCAATCCCGACTTCTGTCATCGCCCAGAGCGTCTGCAGTGGCGTGCCGAACACCTTTTGGACGTCGGCTACCAGTGGCGCAGGCACCGTGGTGGCACCGGTCACCATCGTGCGCAGGGGTGGAAGATCGTTCGGACCTGTTCGCTCTCCGGTGGCTGTGAGCAGGTCGTAGATGAACACCGGCGCCGCCATCATTCGACTGGTGCGACTCTCGACCATGACCTGCAGACCCCGCGCCCCCGACCAGGAGTCAAGCAGAACGATCGAGGCGCCCGTGGTCAAGGCCGTGTGGGCCAACAAGTGGCCCGCGAGGTGCATGAGTGCGTGTGGGCAGAAGACGACATCCGACTGCTCGAAACGCAGCGCCTCGCACAGGCCGGCGAACGAGGTGTAAACGGTGTTATGGGTGTGCAGTGCCGCTTTGGGTTCTCCAGTAGTACCTGAAGTAAAGATGACCATCGAAACCGCGTCCGGATCGTCCCTCACATCGTCGAGCGCCACCGAATGACGCTGCTCCCAGGCGGTCTCCTCGAACATCGAGGCGAACTCGATATCACCGTCCCGGGCTTGCCCGATCACTACCCGATGCCGCAATTTCGGCAATCGAGACGCTATGTCGCGCAATGCATCTGCGTGGTCGAATCCCGCCCATCGGTCCACGGTGATGCAGACGTGCGCCTCCACGCGCCGGAGCATTCGCTCCAGTTCACGCGGTCTAATCGTGGTCATGGTCGGTGCGACGATGGCTCCCAACCGTGCCACCGCCTGGTAAAGCACCAAAGCCTGCCAGCAATTCGGCAACTGAATTGCCACCACATGCCCCTGCCGCACTCCAAGTTCGTACAGTGCACCCGAAAAGCGCTCGACGAGGGACGCATAACCACGATAGTCGATCAGCACCGGTGCACCGGAGGCCCCGAACGCGCTGATTGCCAACGCCTGCGGACTCTCATCCCGCCACCGGCGTAAATCACCGATCGGCCCAACGCCGCGCCACACCCCTGCGGCGCGGTACTCTTTCGCCCTCGACTCGGGCGGACGAATCATCAAGTACGACACCATAACTCCCTAAAGTTGATCGAATAATCCAGCACGCCAACACTCTCGCGCACCATCGGACCGGCTCGCGGGCCTCGCAACTATCCCGCTCAGTCGCGTCCAGCTTCGATGATCTTGTCAGTCAATAGGTTTGGATTGGTAAAGATGAGTTCATGGCTGCCCGGCATTTGCACCAGCCGGTACAGCCCGAGCCGGGACGACATCCTGGGATGCCACCCCCATTCGCCTGGCGGGAGCGCGATGTCGTCGGTTCCGTTGAGATAGCTCCGTGGCGTGTCCAATTCGTAGAATTTCCGCAGATCCAGCGGCTCGGCCATCTGCGGGTACGGTTCCGGCGACAACTGCGCATACGCCGCCGTGGCGACGTCCAAATCGGCGTCGTTGATGAACGTCTCGCGAAAAATCGAGAATGGCAGCATCACGGTGTTGTCCGACGAGGCCTCCGCGAGCTGTTGAAACGACGCGCGAAAGTGCGGCGGCGCCACGTCAAGTATGCACTCCCCGTCGTTGAGGATGAATGCGTTCCAGAAGACAAGCCGCCGAACACGTTCGGGAATGGCCTCGACGACTTTGCAAACGATGCTGCCGCCGAAGCTATGGCCAACCAACACGATGTCGGTGAGATCGCGGCTGACGATGAAGTCCACGATCGACTGGGTCGCCTGGGCGTGGCTAACGTGTTTGCAGACGCCCTTGCCGTGTCCCGCAACGGTTGGCCCAAAAGCAGTGTGACCGCGGTCTTGCAGGCGGCTGATCACTGGGTTCCAGACGGATCCGTCGTGCCATGCGGCATGAACTAGGACGAAGGTTGACATGGTTTGGTCGTCTCCTTGGTGGGCTTCACTCACGGCAGAATGCCGATGCGTACTCTGCGAGCTGTCTGACTTGGGCAGTGGGAGCGGGTGAGTTCAAAGCGAGTACACCCGGCATCGCGTTGCGTGCGAATCGGGTAATCAACGCCGGGACCGCATTGGGCGCTTCGAACGTCACGACCCCATGCTCGGAGATTACGGCCGCACCGTGAAGTCCTAACTTAGAACTCCACGGGTGCGTACGATGCTGCACAATTGATGACATGGCCACCTATCGTCAGTACTGCCCCGTCGCAACGGCGTCGGAGATCCTCGCCGAGAGGTGGAATCCGTTGATCGTGCGCAACATGATGTTTGGCGCCGACACCTTCTCGGCGATCGCCAACGGAGTGCCGTCGATGTCTCGCTCAATGTTGATGAAGCGCCTCGACGAACTGCAGCGTGCGGGAATCATCGAAGCCCAGCCCAAACCCGTTGGCCGTGGGCACACCTACCGACTTACCGACGCCGGCGCCGACCTCGCCGGGGTGATTAGGGCTCTGGGAACGTGGGGCGAACGGTGGACGGACGTCACCGCGGAGCAATCCGATCCCGCCTACGCACTGTGGGCTTGGTGCCAGGTACAGCTCGACCGATCTAACCTGCCAGAAGGCCGAACAGTAATCGCCTTCACCTTTCCCGAAGAGCGTCCCAGCAAGCGGCGGTTCTGGATATTGATCGAGCACGGAGATGCCGAGATGTGCGCCTCCGATCCCGGCGGCCAGGTTGACGTCACCGTTGAGGCCAGCTCACGGGCGTTTGTCGACTGGCACCGGGGTGCCCGTACGTGGCGCGACGTGCTTCGCACCGGCGAAATCACAGTCGGGGGTCCGCAGAGGCTGCGCCGGGCACTTCCGACCTGGAACCTGCACGTACCCAACCCCGCCAAAGCGATGTAGCACATTGCGCTCGCCTTGCTTCGCGCTTTGACTGCGCCGAGGCTCGGTCGCCGTGGCTCTTGCTGTCAAGGTGATGCCCGCGCTGCCACGGGACCGAATGTGCTTCGGCGCCGAGGCGCAGCTCGCTGAGAGTTCTCTCAGCATCGGTGGGCGACACCGGGTTCTGTCAACAGACCGTGAGTTGAGTGTGAGGGTCAATCCGGATGCCCGGAGCACACATGAACCATCTCGTTGTTCTGGGGACTGGTGTGATCGGAGCGATGGGGTTGTCGGCGGCGCTACTGTGTGCCGGGGCGGCCGCCGCCGCTGACTACGACGGCCAGGCATACGGCGAAGCAGCCGCAGCGATCGAAGAGTCCGGCGGGACACCCGTCATCGCGACGCGAGTTGGCGGCCAATTGCCCCAGGAACATTGCATCGTCCGCCCTCCACTGTTCGATACCCCTTGCCCACCCTCAAATACTTAAATATGCACGGCTGCCGGCTCGCCGTGTGATCTAATCGCCCTGTGTCCCAAGCATTTTCACATGCCTACAAGGCCATGCTCTCACCGTCGCGCCACCATCGGACCTTGGGTCGCGGACTTACTACCCCGCTTTGTTGAAGCTTCCTGAAAACTGACCCTTTGCGGTAGAGGTGGGTTCCAGTAGTCGATGCAACACTCGCTAACTCTGTGAAGGTGGCGCGGTGTCGTCTCGTCGTGTTCGTAAGGGTCCTGGGCGTCGTCGACCCTCATCGAGTCGACGGTTCGCTGCGCCTCGACCCGGAAGCCGTTCGCGAGTCCGGTGAGCACCAGCGTCATCGCGAACACCAGCCCCGTGCTGATGACCGCGATGACAAGGCGCCGCCTTCGCCATTGCATGTCGCGAAGGGCCGCGAACAGCATGGTCAGACGCTACCGCCGTCCGCCCTTTCTGGGCAGGGTCAATTTTCAGCGCGTGGCTATCGCTTCGGCCACCTGGTCGGCGGCGAAGATCGCGGCGGTGCAGCGCATAGAACACCCGGAGGCCGGCCGCCCGCGCGGCATCGAGGACCTGGCGCATGCGCGGCACGCAGTGGGTCGACGACGACCAGGCCGGTGAGGTCGCTTTGGTACGTCACGGGCGTCATGGTCGCACGGTGTCGTCCTGCTGTGGTGCCGCGGGTTTGGTGGGCCACAGCGCCATGCGATCAAGGAGCCGGTCGCGCAGGCCGAGCGTGTGAAAAAGCACCGCGCAGACGTGCGCGGTGAACGTCAGGAAAAGCAGGAAGGCAAAGACGTTGTGGGCCTGCCGCAGCGCCCCGTACACATCGATGTTGTGCGGGGCGATGCCGGGCAGGTGAACGGCCCCCGCCAGGATGACCGGGAACCGCGCCGCCGACAGCATGGCCCACCCGATCAGGGGCTGGATGAGCAACAAGGCGTAAAGCAGGTACTCCGACCAGGTCGCGACGCGGCGTTCGGCGGGGCCCATCGTGGCCAGGAACGGGGGCAGCCGGTGGGTGAGCCGATTCGCCAGGCGCACCACCGCGAACACCAGGATCAGAATGCCCAACGGCCGGTGGATGGCCAGCAGCAGCGGGTAGTAGGTCAATGACGCGATCATGATCACCCCGATGAGCAGCTGCGCGATGACCATAGGCGCCATCAGCCAGTGCAGGATCCGGGATGGCAGGGCGAAACGCGCTGGGGCCGTGGCGGTTTCGTGTGTCTCGCTGGTCATGGCCGCACCTTCGCAACGTTGACTTCGCTGGGCGACTTGGGCTCCTCGGCGCGACGCGTGAAGGAGCGCGCGTAGACCGCCGACCTCGCCGCGGGTAAGGGATCGTCGGACGGCGTGATGCCGTCGGGCAGAACCAGTGGGTCGAAGTTGATGTCGCGCGCGTTGCCGGCTTCCTCGGTCTGCACTGCGGTGATGGTGATGGTGCCGGCGTCGATGGACCTCCGCGACGATGGCCACGGTTTGGTGGCATCGTGGGTGGGGTCGCCCGGCTCGCCCACCGTGAGAACCAGCCGCCACTGGAGCGGCCGCTGGGCCAGCGTGCGGATGAGGTCGTCGAAGAGAAAGTCCTTGCCGTGCGACGGCCCCGCAGCAACGGCCCCGCCGGTGTTCTGGGGAACCACGGACCAGCGCACGGGCACGGTGGTGCCGGCGCTGTTGGTGAACCAGAAGGCGTTCAGCCCGTAAAACGTGCTGTCGGCAAACCCCGCACTGGGCGGAGACTGCTTGATGATCTTCATCGCCGCGGCGGTCTCGGGATGGCGATCGAGGAACGCGGCCATCTTCTGGGGGTCGGCCTTGCCCGTTTCCGGCAGCGGTTTGGACGCGAGCAGCCGCTCGTAAAACCCCTCCGGCGTGCTGTCCGTGAAGACCGGAACGTTGACCATCGCGGTGCGCCACTGCTGGCCGTCGGGCGCCTGGAACAACAGGCCCAGGCCGCGAACCGTCTCGGGCTTGTCGGCCTGATCCGGCAGGCCGCCGCCCAGCGAAAACCGGCCGACGACCGGGACGGTGCCCGCCTGGAAGACTGTCGCCCGGCAGATGGCCGCGCCCGCGCCGGCGCTCGCGAACGATCCTGTGGCGCTGAGTCCCTTGGCGTGATTTCGCCGGAAACCGTCATGGCGGCCGTAGATGTGTTCGAAGCGATCGGCGAACCGCGGCGGGGTGAGCGGGCTGCCGGGCCGCAGCCAGCCGCCCGCATAGGCGAACCCACCGACGTCCACCGCGGCAAAACCGGCGACCGCGCCCATGCCAAGCAACGCGCCCCGCCGCGTCAGCGTGACGCGGCGGGGATGCGGGGGCTTGGTTTCGCCTGGTTTGTCGTCGTGTTGGCCATCCTGATCAACGGGCTCCATGCCCACCGTCCTCTCCCACATCTGGGGGCCAAGCGGCGCAGCCTGATAACGAACTCGGCGGACGCAATTCACCCACGGGTCGGTGGCGTACGCAACTCTTGCGGCGACCCTCGCTCACGACCCAACTACGTGGCGTCGCGCGAATTGGTTCAGTCGGATTCCGGTCCGCGGACGCGACACCGCCTGAATCGGGCGAACCAGCCGGCCCCACTGCTGGACGTGCCGGTTTCCGCGTGACCTACCATCTACTAAACACGCGTGGCTGGCCGCTTGGCCCAGCGGCGGATAATCGATGGAGTGTTCGACTCTACGAAGCGCCTTCCGTGGGTTGAAGCAACAGCCCCGGCTTTACGAGTGGCTGTTGATATGTCGGTGTCCGACAAGTGATGAATGTGAGTGAGCATGGTCGAACAATCCGGCGACACAGTCGACCCGACGGCCTTCGAGGTGGGCAAACGCCAGATCGACGAGGCGGTCGTGCTCAGCGTTTCGGGTGAAGTGGACATGCTCAGCGCGCCGCAGCTTGCCGAGGCGATTCACACAGCATCGGCCGACGGGCCCGCGGCACTGATCGTCGATCTGTCCAAGGTCGATTTTCTCGCCTCGGCGGGGATGACCGTCTTGGTGACCGCGCAGGCCGAGGTCACGCCGCCCACTCGATTCGCGGTGGTCGCCAACGGCCCCGCCACCAGCAGGCCGATCAAGCTCATGGGTTTGGACAGCATCCTGTCGATTCACAGCACGCTCGATGACGCGCTGAGCGGTATCGCCGAGGGGTGAAGGCGTTTGCGATGGCCGCGTGACCTAGGTTGCGTGCGCCAGCACCTGCTGGATGCGTTCTTCGCGCGGCAGCACCGGCCCATCGTCGAGGGGTTCGTCGACACCCAGCTCGGTGAGCCCGACCTTCGTCATCAGCGACGTGCCGTAGGAGGCGAGGACGAGCTTCTGATCGTCGCTGTGGCCGTCTTCGACGAGCATCGCGCCGATCAGGCAGATGACGGCCATCTTGTAGGCGTTGAACGCGCGATACCACGAGCGGTTCTCGACCTTGATGCCACTGACCGCCTCGTAGTGCGCGAGCAGCGCGTCGATGGTCAGTGCCGCGGGATGGCTATTGATCCCGACGGGCTGCATCCACAGCATCTCCAGCCATCCGATGTCGGTCAGCGGATCGCCGACGGTCGCCATCTCCCAGTCGAAGACCGCGCTGACCTCGCCGCCGGTGAAGGCGAAGTTGCCCGGTTTGGCATCGCCGTGCACCAGGGTGACCTTCGGGCACGGCTTCGGTTTGCCGCCATGCAGCTCCTGCTGGAGCCGCTCCAGCGCGGGTAGCTGATCCCGCTTGACCCGGTTCATCTCCGCGGCCCAGTGGCCGAGTTCACGGTCGAGGTGGTCGCTCCCGTCGTCGAGTGTGTCCAGGCCCGTTTGGGTGAGGTCGACGGTGTGGATCGCCGCGAGTTGTTCGACGAGACTCCGACACATCCGCGCCACCGTCTGGTCGCCGATGCCGGCCGGCGATTCCATTTCGTAGACCGTGCCGGCGGCGCGTTCCATCACGAAGAAGGGCCTTCCGAGCACGTCGCCGGTTTCCTCGAGCCACAGCGCCCGGGGAACGCGGACCGCGGTGTCCGCCAGTGCCCGCAGGATCCTGAACTGACGCGCCAGGTTGTAGGGCTCCAGTAGCGCGGGCGGCTTCGGGCGCTGACGCAGCACCACGTCTTGTTTCGTCGCCTGATCACCGCGCCGCGTGATGACGCTCAACATCAGCATCTCGGCCGAATGCCCGAAGCTCACCCGGTCGAGGCCCTCGATGTGGACGTCGTCGGCGTCGGACAGCCGGGTGCGCAGCCAGGCGGTCAAACGCGGCCCGAGGTCGGCGCCCAACGTCATCGACGAACCCCTTCGCTGTCCGCGCGCAGGCGATCGACCGGGGTCTTGTCCTGGGTGAACGCCGACATGTCCATCGCCGCCCAATTGGGGTAGCGGCGGTAACCCTGACCGCCCATCAGCAATTCGAAAACTCCCCAGCCGCGGTGGCCGTCATGCTCGAATCGCATCAGCTGGTCGAGCGCCATCGATTTGCTCTCGGTCTCGGCCAACTGACCGGAATCCATGCTGTCCCAACGAAAGTGGATGAAGTAGCCGCCCCCGCCCAGATCCTCGTATTGGCAGTGCGCCATGGGCAGCCCGTAGTACGCGTTGACCTGCTGGTGCGGGGCATCGGCGGTGACGCGATAGAGCTTGCCGTCCTCGTCGGTGAAGACCAGCACCGCGCGAGCGGGCCGCTTGCGGTCCCCGTCGAATTCGACATCGTGCTCTATCTTCACGAATCGGCGCGACAGTGTGCCGTCCGACCGAGTGATTCCACCGTCGACGTATCGCACTGTGCCATCGGATGATTCGATGATCCACGCCTCGATGGCATGGTCGTCGAAACCGGCGTCGAGCCACAACCAGAAGTCGATCTTGTCCGAGACGCGCACGCCGAAAGTGCGGTCGCGCCCGCCGTGGAATCCGTCGACGGCGACGCGCTCTCCGTCGATCTTCACCCAGCCGCTCCATCGCCCGGGTTCCTTCATGTGGTACATGTCGGCCAGTAGTTGGCCGCCCTCACCGCGCACCTTCATGGGCAGCAGCTCCCACATCGGTGCGGTGGGTTGGTAGTGGAGCTCCCACTCGATTCCGGACTCGTTGGGTTCGACGTCGAGTCTCCACTTCTTGAGCGGCTCGACGCAGGTCCAGCGCATGGGGCCGGCGCAGAGTTCGTCGCGGTCGCCCCCGGTGACGGGCCGGCCCGACAAGAGATCCCAGTGCCGGCCGTCGGCGAGGCTGACCTTGACATAGCCCAGCCCGCTGGCGGTGTTGGCGTTGTTGCCGTAGCCGCTTGCCAACAACATGGTGCCGTCCGGCGACGCGGCGAAGAAGTAGCACCGGTCCGACCACGTCGGGTCGGGATTGTGGACCCGGTCGAAGGTTGTCGGAAGCTGGTGGGTAAACGACTCATCGGCGGCAGAGTAACCCATCATCGCCCCCTCTCGCTGCGAACCTGCTTCGACCCCAACGCTTTCCGGCGATTCCTGTCCTGACCGCGGTCCCCTCGGGCGTCAGATAACGAAGCACCGCAACGCGGCCCGTAACATCGGCGCCATGGAACCGAGCCGGTGGTGGGGCGCCGACCGCGCGATCCTTGACGACGAGGAAGCGCGCCGACGCATCCTGGACGCCGCCGGTCGCTGCATCGTGCGCCGGGGAAACACACAGTTCCGGATGGGCGAAGTGGCCGACGAGGCCGGGGTGTCGCGGTCGACGGTGTATCGGTACTTCCCGGGCCGCGACGACGTCCTGCTTGGTCTTGTACTGATGCGTATCGACCACGCGCTCGCCGAACTGGTGCGCTCGCTGCCCGCCCCGGACGACCCCGTGCGGTCGGTGCCCCAAATGATCCTCGCGCGCGTCGAGTCGGTGGACGGCAACCCGCTGAACAAGGCGCTGTTCGCCGCCGAGAGCACCGCCATGGGCACAGCACTGGAGCGGGGTTCGGAACCATTCGTGGAACTGCTGTTGCGGCACTATGAGCCGTTGCTGAACCGGTGGAAGCGGGCCGGACGTCTTTACGACGACCTCGATTTTCGGTCGGTCGTCCAGTGGTTGCACACGGCGACCTTGTTTTTGCTGGCGCCCTCGTGGCGGTACCGCCCGGTGGCCGACAAACGCGAATTCGTCGGGCAATTTGTGGTGCGGGCCCTGGTGCCACAGATCAGACAATAACTGCCTATTGTCTGATGTCCAGACGTTGAGTTATTTTTGTCTGACGCTGCCTGCGCGGATGGAGCGGCCCAGGCCGCGGCTAGGGAATTCCCGACCAGGATGGATTCGATATGAATAACCCTGTGGGACAGGCCTTCTCGCTTATCGGCTTGGCTGGGCACCTGGCCCGGGGCGTCGGCCGGGTGACCACCGACGCGGTGGTGGGCGGCCGACTGGGGCTGCCCCGCAGTGTGGAAGACATCGACGCTGCCGTCCTCTCCCGGATCATGGGGACGGCCGTCAGATCGGTCCGTGTCCTTGGCAGTGACGCGGGGACGTCGTCGCGGGCCCGGCTGGTGCTGACCGGAAAAGACGTACCGGAGTCGGTGTTCGTCAAGCTTGCGGCAAAGACCGCGGCCACCCGTCTGATGGGTGAACTCGGCCGGCTCGGAGACACCGAGGTGCGCTTCTACGACCAACTCGCCCCGCAGGTCAATGGCGTCCCGTGGTGCTACGGTGCGGCATTCGAACCGTGGACGGGCCGCTACCTGCTGGTGCTGGAAGACCTCCCGGCCGAGTCGTGCGAGTTTCCCAACACCCTGCGCCCGCTTTCCCCCGACCAGGCCAGCCTCATCCTCGAGGTGCTGGCCGACCTGCACGCCACCTTCTGGGATCGGCTGCCCCGCGACGGGCGGGGGCCGCTGGGCTGGCTCTACACGCCGTCTGGGGACGTCACCTCTCTGTTGACCGGCTCGCTGATGCACGCCTCGATCAACCGCCTCGCCGAGCGCACCCGCAACACCGTCCCCATCGAAAAGGGCCGCTTTATCGCCGACAACTACCGTGCCGTCGCCGCGCTGATCGACACACCCCCTCACACGGTCATGCACGGCGACGCCCATCCGGGAAACATGTACTTCTACGGCGGCAAGGCCGGGCTGCTGGACTGGCAGGCGGTGCGGCGCGGACACCCGTCACGCGAACTGGCGTACACGTTGATCACCAGCCTGACGCCGGAAGACCGCCGGGCGACTCAGCGCGACCTGCTCGACGACTACCGGCGCGCGCTGTCCGCCGCCGGCGGCCCCGACCTGGCCCGCGACGACCTGTGGCTGCGCTACCGGCAGGGCGCGCTGTACGGATATGTCGCGCCCCTGATCACCGCGGGGATGGGCGGAATGCAGGACGAAGGCATCGCCATGGAAGGCCTGCGCCGTGGTGTCGCGGCGCTCGACGACCTGGACACCATCGCGGCACTGAAGAGGTCCCTGTAGCCACCGAAATTCGGCCGAAGGTATTGCCATGGCCGCCGCAAGAGTTACGCTACTACGCGTAGCGTAATGCGGTGCGTCGGCGGCAAGGAGAGTTTCATGTTCGACCTCAAGATCATCGGTGGCACCGTCGTCGACGGGACGGGCGCGGAGCGCTATCGCGCCGACATCGGCATCAAGGACGGCAAGATCGTCGACATCGCCCGCCTTCCGGACCACCAGGGTGGCGGCGACCTGGAGACACGGGGTGAGGCAGCCGAAACTATCGATGCCACAGGCCAGGTGGTGGCGCCCGGCTTCGTCGACATCCACACCCACTACGACGGCCAGGTGAGCTGGGACGGCCTGCTCGAGCCGTCCAGCGGGCACGGGGTGACCACCATCGTGACCGGCAACTGCGGCGTCGGCTTCGCCCCGGTGCGGCCCGGGACCGAGGAATGGCTGATCGAATTGATGGAGGGCGTCGAGGACATCCCCGGCACCGCGCTCACCGAGGGCATCACCTGGGGCTGGGAGACCTACCCCGAATACCTCGACGCGATCGGCAAGCACAGATTCGCGGTCGACGTGGGCAGCCAGGTCGCCCACGGCGCCATCCGCGCCTACGCGATGGGCGAGCGCGGGGCCCGCAACCAGCCGGCGACGCCCGACGACATCGAGGCGATGGGCCGGCTGGTCACCGAGGCTATTGAGGCCGGGGCGCTGGGCTTTTCGACGTCGCGCACGATGGGACACCGCGCGATGGACGGCGAGCCGGTGCCCGGCACGTTCGCGGCCGAGGACGAGCTGTTCGGGCTCGGCCGGGCCATGGCCGCCGGCGGCCAGGCGGTGTTCGAGCTGGCCCCGCAGGGGGCCGCGGGCGAGGACATCATCGGCCCGAAGAAGGAGCTGGACTGGATGCGCCGGCTGAGCGGCGAAATCGACCGGCCGGTGTCGTTCGCGCTTATCCAGGTCGACGCCGACCCCAACCTGTGGCGCGAGATGATGGACCTCTCCGCGGAGGCGCACGCCGCGGGCAGCCGGTTGTACCCACAGGTCGCGGCCCGGCCGTTCGGCATGATGATCGGATTCCAGGGCCATCACGGCTTCAGCCACCGGCCCACCTACCGACGGTTGCAGGCCGAGTGCGGCCGCGACGAGCTGGCGGTGCGCCTGGCGGACCCGGCGGTGAAGGCGGCGATCCTGTCCGAGGAGGACCTGCCCGTCGACCCGACGCTGCTGTTCGACGGGATGTTCGCCTTGGTGCAGCATTCCTTGCACCGTCTGTACGCGCTCGGCAACCCCCCCGACTACGAGCCCACCCCGGACCGCACGGTCGCCGCGATCGCCAAAGAGCGGGGCGAGGACCCGCTGGCGACCCTGTACGACCTGATGCTCGAGCGGAACACGACCGCCATGCTGATGCTGCCGCTGTACAACTACGCCGACGGCAACTGCGACGCGATCCGCGAAATGCTGATGCACCCAGCCGGCGTCCTGGGCCTCTCCGACGGCGGCGCCCACTGCGGAATGATTTGTGACGCTTCCTATCCCACCTTCCTGCTGACGCATTGGGCGCGCGACCGTAAGCGGGGCGAGAAATTGTCGCTGGAATACGTGATTCGCAAGCAATCCCGTGACACCGCCCACCTGTTCGGTCTCACCGACCGGGGCACCCTCGAGGTCGGAAAGAAGGCCGACATCAACGTGATCGACATGGACGCCCTGCGGTTGCACTCCGCGACGATGGCCTTCGACCTGCCGGCCGGCGGACGCCGCATTTTGCAGGGCGCGAGCGGCTACGCGGCCACCATCGTCAGCGGAACCGTGACCCGCCGCGACGACGTCGACACCGGAGCCCGGCCCGGTCGGCTGGTGCGCGGGGCGCGCTAAGGCACCGGGCATGAACGCGCCCGTCGGCAACCCGGTCCGCATCCGCGACGAGGACGCGATCGGCACCCCTCCCGCCGCACCCACTCTGGTGCCGGCCGAACGCTATTACTCCCCGGCGTTCGCTCAACTCGAGATGGAACGAATGTGGCCGAGGGTGTGGCAGCTCGCCTGCATGGTCGACCACGTCGCCGAACCCGGCGACTATTTCGAGTACCGCTGCGGCTCGCACGGGGTGCTGATCGTCCGCGGGGATGACGGCGTGCTGCGCGCATTCCAGAACGCCTGCCGGCATCGGGGCAACTCGGTGTGCGTGGGCTCGGGTTCGGGGCTGCGCGAACTCAAGTGCGGCTACCACGGCTGGACCTGGGACCTGGCCGGCGCGCTCAGGCGCGTGCCCGACCGCAAGGGCTTCGGCTCGCTGCGCATGTCCGACTATCCGCTGGTTCCAGTCCGGGTCGACGCCTGGGAGGGGCTGGTCTTCGTCAACCTCGACGTCGACGCGATGCCGCTGCTGCGGTACCTGGAGGCGGTGCCCGACGACATCGCCTGGTGCCGGTTGGGTGACTTCCGCTGTTACGCCACGCTCACCGTCGAGGTGGAGGCCAACTGGAAGACGATCGCCGACGGCTACAGCGAGACCTACCACATTCAGACGCTGCACCCCGAGTTGCTGCGCTGCGTCGACGACATCCATGCGCCGCAACAGATCTGGGGTCACACGGGCAAGTCCGACCAGCCCTACGGCGTGCAGAGCCCGCGCTTTGACGGCGCGCTGAGCGACGAAGAGGTCTGGGACGCCTACGTCTACACGCAGGGCGCGCTGATGGGTGCGCCCGAAGGCACCCCGTTCCCCGCCGACGAGCGCCGGCCCGGGCAAACAGTTCAGGATTTGATCGCGGACCGCACGCGCGAATTCGCGGCCAGCCGCGGGGTGGACCTCGGTTGGGCCGACACCGACCGGATCACCCGGCTGCACCAGTACAACGTGTTTCCGAACATGACGTTTCTGGCCAACGCCGACCACCTGACGATTATGTGCTCGCGTCCCGGCCAGGACCCCGATCACGGCGAGATGGTCATTTTCTTGATGACGCGCATGGCGCCCGGCGCGTCGCGCAACAAGCCGACCGATGTGCGCACGACGGCCGGACAAGCCGAGCCGGGCCTGGTACTCACCCAGGACATCCAGCTGCTGGCCGGCCTGCAGCGCGGCCTGCACCAACCCGGCTTCACCCACTTGGTGCTCTCCAGCGAGGAGAGACGCGTGATCAACATGCATCGCAACCTCGAGCGCTTCCTCAATCTTTCTGACGGCTCGCCCGAAGGCGAGCGGATGAGCGGCGGCACGACCGACCAAACCGCGCCAACATAATCTGCTCAGACCCTCTGAAACTGGGCCGAAGCGAACTAAGATCCCGCATGTGAGCCCGTCCAACCCGTGGGGCGACGAACGACGGCAACTCTCGCATCAGGTGCAGATGCGATGTCACGCGCTTGGCCGAATGCGGGCGCGGAGGCTCTGTCACCGCTTTCAACGGGTCGGTGTCCACACCGCCCCCGAGCGGCTGCGACAGATGGCGGCGGGCGCTCCCGTCGCGTACGACGAAGTGACGGATGTCAACTTTGCGTTGATCGCGATTCAGCTGAACCATGAGGCGCGCGCCGCCAAGTACAAGCGCCTGAAGCGCCGCGGCACCCGCTCGCTGATCTTCGCGGGCTTGATTCTCGTCGTCTTGAACTTTCTTTTCTGTGTCGCCTACGTCCTGCTGAACTTGGCGCAGCAGGGCGCGCCGATGTGATGACCGGCGTCAGCTCCCGGCACGCAGGTTGTGCCTGACCTGGTTGAACGGGACGCCGCGATCCGCGGCGTATTCGCGGGGGAAACCCAGGACGCGTTCGCCGATCACGCTGCGAGCCATCTCATCGCTGCCGCCGCCCAGCGCGACGGTTTGGCGGGACAGGTAGCGCTCCCCCACCTTGAGTTGGTGGTGGTCGTCGTCGATGACGCCGCTGGCGCCGGTGATCTCCATCGCCGTGTCCACCTCGAGGAACGTGACGTCGGAGTGAAACAGCCGAATGATGGATCCCGCCGCCGGAGGTAGCGAGCCGTTCCGCATGGCGGCGGACACGTGGTCGACGAGTCGGTCACGCACCATTCGGCGCGCGAACACCCGCCCGATCTTGTCTTGCGTGGCCGGGTCGTCGGCCTGGCCGGCGGCTTCGGCGAGCGCGAAGAAGTCGATCAGCGCGTCCTCGGAGCGTTCGCGACCCTTCCCGCTGGCGTATTCCGATCCGTGCCCCACCGCGCGTCGCTCGTGATACAGCAGCCGCGACGCCACCTCCCAGCCATTGTTGACGTCCCCGACAACGGCATCAGCGCCCAGCCTCAGTCCGTCGAAGAATTCCTCGCAGAACTCCGTCGACCCGTCGACCTGCTGAATGCGGCGCAGGGTGACACCGGGGGCGTAGATGGGCGCCAGGAACATCGTCAGGCCCTCGTGCTTGGGCACCGTCCAGTCGGTGCGAGCCAGCAGCAGGCCGTAGTCGGCGGCGAAGGCGCTGGTGCTCCAGGTCTTGGCGCCGTTGATGACCCACGTGTCGCCATCTCGGTCGGCGCGGGTGATCAACCCGGCCAGGTCCGAGCCGCCGCTAGGTTCCGAGAGGAGTTGGACCAGCACCTCCTCACCGCGCAGAGCCGCCGAGATATGTTGCCGTTTCTGCGCTTCCGTGCCGGTGTCGAGTAGGGTCGCGCAGCAAATAGTGAAGGTGGGGATGTTGAGGATCAACGGCATCTCGTAGCCAACGGTCTCGGCATCGAAGGCTTTTTGATAGGCGGCGTCCAGGCCCAACCCACCGTAGTCCCTGGGAAAGCAAATCCCGGCGAATCCCCCCGCGTAGAGCCGCTTTTGCAGTTCACGGGCGCGCTGCCAGGCTGCCTCGTCGCCGCGGTCGCCTAACGGTGGCCGGGCCGGATCGACCTGCGGCATGTTTTCGGCAAGCCACGCGCGCGCCCGCGCCGCGAATGCGTCGACCGATTCGTTCATGCCACGGACCGTGCGCTTCGCAGCCACGTGTAGATGACCCAGTGGTGTTCGGCAGGTGTGCCAAACATCGAGCGGTACAAGGTGATTCGACGCAGGAAGAGATGCAGGTCGTGCTCCCAGGTCACGCCGATGCCGCCATGGAGCTGGACGCATTCGTGAGCGAGCGTGGTGGCGTGTTCGCCGATGTAGGACTTGGCGGCGCTCACCGTCAGCTGCGCATCGGGCCTGCGTGCGGCGACGTCCGTGACCGCGGCGTAGGTGATGCCGCGGCTGGCCTCCAGCCACATCTTCATGTCCGCGAGACGGTGTTTGAGGGCCTGATACGACGCCAGCGGGCGGCCGAAGCTGTGCCGGTCCAGCGCCCATCGGATGGTCATGGCCAGGACGGTGTCGAGAATCCCGACAAGTTCGGCGCACTGTAGCGCCACGGCGATCTGCGCCTGACGATCGATGAGCGCCGGCGTCTGTGCCGGTGACCCGACCGTCGCGCTGGCGTCGACGTCGACCCCGTCGAAACACACTCGCGCGTAACGCTTTACCAGGTCCAGGGATCGTTGCGCCGTGACGGTCACCCCGGGGGCGTCGGCGGGAACCAGGAACTGACGCGGGCCGTCCTGGCCGCGTGCCACCACCAGCAACAGCTCGGCCTCAGCGCCCGCCTCGACGCGGTCCTTCACGCCATCGATGCGATAGCCGGCGGCCGTGGATGTGGCGGTGACGGTCGGCTGCTGCGGGGCGAAGGGCCGGTGGGGTTCGTCGACCGCCCATGCCGCCACCGCCGCGCCCGACATCAGGGATTCGATCGTTCCCGCGTGCTGGTCGCGGTTGTCGGCCTCGGCCAGGCCGGCCACCACGACGCTGACCGGGTGCAGCGGCCCGGGAGCCACGGTGTGGCCGAGGTTTTCGGCGATCAGCGCCAGGTCTTTCAGACCGTCGCCGGAAATGCTGCCGCCACCGAGCTCTTCGGGCACCAGCAGGCTGACCCAGCCCAGCTCGGCCGCGCGAACCCACCACGCCGGGTCGAAGGACAAGCCCGCGGCATGGAGGGCGCGCACCTGACGCAGCGACGCATATTTGTCCAGGAATGCGCGCGCGGTCGATACGAACAACTCGCTTTCCGGCGAGTTGGCGTCAGCCATGATGGCCCTCATCCTCGATTTCGAACGTGTTGACGGCCATCGCCAGCAAGCCGTAGCCACCCACGGTGAACACCAGATCCATGCGTTGGCGCTCGTCGAAGTGCCGGCCAAGCTCAGCCCACGTCGCATCGGAAATCGCGCCGTGCTCATGGAGTTCATCGACCGCACGGACTACCACGCGGTCCGGATCGTGGCGCACCTCGTCGCACCGAATCGCCTCGATCTCGGCCGCGCTCAACCCCGCCCGCCGCGCGATCGGGACGTGGTGTGACCAAAGGTACGCGCAGCCGCGCCGGTGCACGACCCGCAACAGCGCAACCTCACGCGGCCGCACCGGCAGCGTCGAATCCCGCAGCAGGTGGGCGTTGAACCGCAGATAGGCGCGGGTCAACCGGGGATGACGCACCATGGTCGCCAGCACATTGCCGGCGTCGCGCGCATTGGCGCGCTCCGGCGGCAACAGGGCCGCCACGGCAGCGCGGGTCTCGTCGCCCCATTCCTCGTCGGGCAGCGGCGTGAGCCGCATGTGTTGCTCCTCGCGTTGGCGGTCTACTCGATCGGTTCGTTTCCCAGCACGGTGGTGCGCAGCATCTCCCGCGCAGAGTCGGGATCATAGGGCGCCGCCCGGTGCAGCACGCCCTGGTTGTCCCAGATGACGGTGTCGCCGACCGACCAGTTGTGGCGGTAGATCTTGTCGGGACTGGTTGCGCGGTCCAGCAATTCGTTCAGCAGCGCCCGGCCGTCGTCGATGTCCATGCCGACGATGTAGTCCGCGGATGCGCCAAGCACAAGCGACTTGCGGCCGCTGCGGTGCGTCCACACAAGCGGGTGTTCGTGAGTGCGCCGTTGCCGCCAGCGCTGCACCTGCTCGGGGGTGGGGTCTGGTGTGATGCGGCGCTGTGAGGCCTCCAGCGAATGCACCACTCGCAGCGCGCCGAACCGGCGCTTCTCCTCGTCGGTCAATTCTTCGTAGGCCGCATAGGAATTGGCGAATTCGGTTTCGCCGCCGCGCTCTGCGACCGCAACGGCCGATAAGACGGTGGCTTTCTGTGGGCACTCATCATCGATGGGCGTGCAGCCGTCGATGTGCCAGTCGAAAGTGGCCCTCAGATATGCCGCCGAGGAGTTCTTCGACGTGTCCAAAGTGATCGGGTAGATGCCAGGCACCGGATGATGGCCGTCGGAGGAGTGGTCCACTTCGCCGAGCCGGCGACAGAACTCCACCTGCGCTTCCGGCTCCAGGCCCAGCCCGCGGAAGACCAATACGCCGTTGTCCTCCAACGCCTCCATCACGGCGCCGCCAAGCCATTCATCGAAGGCCAGCCGGCCGGCGTCGACGCCCAGGACTTCGGCACCAACCGAGGAGGTGAGTTTGTTGATGGTGAGCAGACTCATCGCCTGTCCTTTCCGAGGAGGTTTACGGCGCCGGTTCGCCGATGCGATCGAGGATGGCGTCGGCGGAGTCGGTGGGTTTCGTCTGGCCGAAGATTTCGACCGCCATCGCGACCATCACCAACGAGTAGACGAGGTGCAGCAGGTGCACCGCGTCCTCGGGCATGTCGTCGAGGGTGAACTTGTCGCAGTAGTCGATGGCCTCCTCCAGCCGAGGGAAGAAGGCGTCGTAGAACCCGCGCAGGTCGGCCATACTGCTGGCCATGCGCTGGTTCCAGCGTTCGGCTTCCGTTGCCAGACACCAGGTTTGGGCGAATTCTTCCAGCTCGGCGAACGCGCTGGGCAGCAGGGCTTCTTTCCTTCCTAAAGCCATGGCTCACACCCCTACCGGCTGCTGTTGCGCCTCGCGCTGGTATCGCTCGACCCAGTCGACGACCTCTTTGTGCAAATGGCGCACCAGGATCTCCTGGTCGCTGAGCGGGAAATCGTCGACGATGCCCGTTTCCAGCGCCGCCTGGGTGCCGCCGAGCATCCCGGCGTCCTGCAGGGCGAACTCCTTGAGCACCACCGCGGCCACCTCATGCTCGATGCGTTCGCGCACGGTGCGGGCCGGATGAAAGGCGGTGTAGGCCTCGAATCGGTGCGTGTTGTGCGACGTCGGCCAGTACCGGTACAGCAGGTACCAGCCGCCGTAGATGAGGATCTCCAGGTTCGGGAAGATCTGGAAATTGCTGATGCCCCAGGGATCTATGCCGCCCGGGTTGAGTCCGGCCGGCAATTTACCGATGTCGGGAGTGCGCCACGGCCCGACAAGCCCGCTCCGCGTTGCCCTTTCGATCGGGTACATGTATTCCGGTGCCAGCAGCCAACGGCGGGTCCCCGCGGTCGACACCACGCGGTGCGGGCCGTCGATCTGGAAGTGCGCGCACTCGAACCCGGCGTTGGGGTCGCGCACCGCCGAGGGGACCTGCTGG
The DNA here is from genome assembly GCF_001667035.1 of Mycobacterium sp. 852002-51057_SCH5723018. Lineage (GTDB taxonomy): Bacteria > Actinomycetota > Actinomycetes > Mycobacteriales > Mycobacteriaceae > Mycobacterium. Next base: position 134,908 of record NZ_LZIR01000023.1, on the reverse strand, counting down.
GGATGCAGCGACGGCACGTGGTAGTACTCCTGGAACGCGTCGGCGAAGATCTTCCAGTTGCTGTTGTTGTGCGCCAGGAAGTCGTAGCGTTCGGTGAGCTTGCCGAACGGATAGTCGTCGAGGCCGGTGATCATCGGTCCCAGGAACTCACGCAGGCTCTGGCGCGGCGGCTCATCGAAGTTGATGAACACGAATCCATTCCACACATCGCAGTGCACCGGGCGCAGGCCGTACTCGGCGGTGTCGAGGTCGAAGAACTCCGAGGGTTGCTGCACAAAGGTCAGCGCGCCGTCGAGATCGTAGCGCCAGCCGTGGTACTTGCACGTGAACTGCCGGCACACACCTTTGGTTTCCTCGCCGGGAAAGTCATTCCACACCAGCTTGTTACCGCGATGGCGGCAGATGTTGTGAAACGCCCGGATCACCTCGTCCTTGCCTTTGACGAGGATCACCGACGCGGGCACGGCCTCGACCTCTTTGGTGAGGTAGCTGCCCACCCGGGGAAGCTCCTCCGCACGGGCCACGTTGAGCCAGGCCCGTTTGAAGATCGCCTCGCGCTCGAGCCGGTAGAACTCCGGCGACGTCGAGTCCCGGAAGGAGATCGGGCCGGTACCCAGTTCCGGGTAGTGCTCGGTCCAGCTGCCCTCCGCCGGCTTAGGCCATCGACCCATCAGAACCTGCCTCTCTCGAACGTATCCCGTGGCTTTTCACGGGTTTCCGTCCCGCTCACATCACCGCTCCGCCGTTGACGCCGAGCACCTGGCCGGTGATGAAGCCCGCCTCTTCGGAGCACAAAAAGCCCACCGCCGCCGCGATGTCAGCACCGGTGCCGAGGTGGCCCACGGGGATCCGGCTGGCCAGCGCGTCGTTGGACGGCAGGTGCCCCTGGTCCTGTGACTGGTGTTGCATCGGGGTTTCGATGCCCGACGGGGGGATGTTGTTAACCGTGATTCCCATCGGCGCGTACTCGTTGGCCAGGGATTTGGTCAGCGTGATCACCGCACCCTTGGACGCCGCGTAGTGCGCCATGCGCGGGGATCCGCGTTGGGCGCTCGACGACGAAATCATCACGATGCGGCCCCATTTGGCGTCGATCATGTCGGGCAGTGCCACCTGGCAGCAGTGGAAGGTGCCGGTGAGGTTGACATCGATGATGCGCGACCAGGATTCCGGGGTGATGTCGAGGAACCGGTCGAAGCCGACCATCCCGGCGCTGGTCACCAGGATACTCACCGGTCCCAGCTCTCTTCGCACCTTGGCGAAGGCCTCCTCGACCGCCGGGCGGTTGGTGACGTCGGCGGCCACGCCGAACGCCTCGACCCCCTCGGCGCGCAGTTCCTCCGAAACTCGTTGCGCCGCTGCGCCGTTGATGTCGAGCACGGCCACCTTGTGTCCGCGCCGGCCCAGCTCGCGCGACGTGGCCTCCCCCATGCCCGACGCGCCGCCCGTCACCACCGCCACCCTCACAACTGACCGTCCTGTCACTCGTAGACCACCGTGATCGATTCACTAGTCGGCAACGACTGACAGGTCAAGACCCAACCTTCGGCGACCTCCTCCTCGGTGAGCGCATCGTTGTTGATCATTCGCGCGCTGCCCTCGGTCAGCTTGGCCATACACGTTCCGCAGTTGCCGACTTCACACGAAGACGGCGCAGCCAGGCCCGCCATGCGCGCGGTTTGCAGCAGTGTGTCGCCATCTCGATAGGCGACGGTGATGGTCCGGCGGTCGAGTTGAATCGTCACCTTCTCCGTCGTCGCCGGGTCGGCGTCGCCCCCCGCACTCGTTGGTTCCATCCCGGCAAGAGTATCAAGTACTTGTTATGAACATCAAGTACTTGACATGTCGCATACCTTCCTCGACCGCCGTCTTACCGTTACCTTAAGCTACTCTTACTTTTCTTATTTTTGGTGTACGGTCGCTCGTCATGGGTTCGAGACACTACTTCCCGACGAGAGGTCAACAAGGTGCGCAACATTGAAGACGGCGACGGCCTCGAGTCGCGGCGCGAGCGACCGCCGCGACTGTTGCCGATCTCCGACGCGGCGGCGGCATACGGCCTCGTCTACCGACGCGTCGACGCGCTGATCCGCGGCCGTGCTGAAGTCGCCGAGCTGACGGTGCCGGCCTGTCCGGCCTGGACCATTCGCCAGACCGTTGCGCACCTAGCCGGGGTCGCGCAGGACATCGTTGCGCTCAACATGGAGAGGAAGGGGGCCGACTTCTGGACCCAGGCGCAGGTCGAGCGCCTCGGCGAGCACGGCATCGACGAGTTACTCGACCTCTGGGGGCAGCTGATCGACCCGGTGACGGCCATACTCCCTCTGGCCCCCCAAGCATCCACATGCCAGCTTGTGTTCGACACCCTCACCCATGAGCACGACATTCGCGGAGCACTGAATGAACCAGGCTCCCGCACCGGCGATCTCGTGTACGAGGTCGCTTTGGGATTCGTGACGACGACGGGCGATCAATTCACCCCGCAAGCGGGACTACCGGCGCTCCGGTTGGTCACCCCCACAATCGGATCCGTACAGCTCGGCGACCCGCAATCCACGCGAGGGCAAGTCGCCCTGAGCGTCTCTGATTTCGAGGCGCTGCGCGCATTCGGCGGACGACGCAGTGTCCGTCAACTGTTAGCGCTGCCCTGGCATGGAGATCCGGCAGACCTACTGCCCGCCTTCACACACCTGCTGCCGGCCTTCAGCAACGACGGTATCCGGCCGCCAGCCGACGACCTCGTCGAATGATCGGAAGGCAAATCGCCGAAATGCGCAGCGGCGCAGGCCAAAATGGCGGACGCTTCCGCCACGGCGCTCACGCAATCCGGCAGTTAGCGAGTTCCGTTCACGTTCTGCCGATTGCAAGCTGCTTAGCAAGCGCTTCGTGGCTCGGCCTTAACCGGTGTTGACCCTTGCGGGTCCGAGGTTTACGGGTAGGTGTTTTATGCCGTGCAGCAGGGTGCTTTTGTTCGGAGTTGGTTCGCCGGCGAGGGCTAGCCGGGGGAAGCGTTCGAAGAGTGTCTGGAGGCCGATGTGCAGTTCCATGCGGGCCAACGGCGCGCCGAGGCAGACATGGATACCGGTGCCAAAGCTGATGTGGTCGCGGGCGTTGGCACGGGTGGTGTCGAATTCGTCGGGGCGTTCGAAGATGGCCGGATCGCGATTGGCGCCGCCGATGAGAACGAAGATGGCCGAGCCTTCCCGCACGGTGTGGCCGTCGATTTGATGCGTTTCGGTGGCCACCCTGATCCCGATTTGCGACACGGAGTCGTAGCGCAGCGTCTCTTCGACCGCGTTGGGCCAGCCCTCGGGATGTGTTTGGAGGTGGGCCAGTTGGTCGGGGTGACCGACGAGCGCCACGACTGCGTTACCGAATGCGAGGGCGGTGGTGGTGAACCCGGCACCGAACAGTAGTCCCGCGAACATCCTCACCTCGGTGTCGGTGAGATCGCTGTCTTGTAGGACGGCAGACAAGATGCTGTTGCCGGCGCCGCCGCGACGGAGGCGCTCGATATGGGTGGCGATGTAGCTTTCGAATTCGCGCAAGGCCGACGTGGCGGTTTGGAAGTCGCGCCAGGACGGGGCCGTGGTGGTGAGAAGTTTGGTAGCGGGATCGGCGAATGCGTAGAGGTACGGTGTCTCGTCGCGCGGAATTCCCAACATCTCGGCGATGATTTCGATGGGGATTTGAGACGCGTAGGTGGCCGCCAAGTCGCAGTGAGTGTCGTTCTCGAGATCGTCGAGCAAGCTGTCGGCGACCTCCCGGATGCGGTGACGAAGCCCATCGATCGCTCGTGGCGTAAATACCCGGGACACGAGGCGTCGCAACCGCGGATGCTCGGGGGGATCGACGACGAGCAGTGACGGCGGTTCCACGGGATTCAGCACGCGGGGATTGGTTTTCGCGAGCATCCGCTGAACGACGCGAAACGGCGACCGGTCGCGCGGTTTAGCGGTCCGGAACCTGCCATCGCGTAGTACGTCGCGGATGATCCGCGCGTCGGCGGTGACCCAGCCGTTGCCGACCACCGGTGACATACGCCCGCGTTGGCGTATCTCCTCAACAAGGCGAGATGCGTTCCCAGGCTGGCTGCTACCGATCAACAGCCGGGCAAAAGGATCTCCGCGGCGAGCGAGCACTCGCAGCGTCGCACGGGGCAGTCCGTAACCCATCAGCCAATGCGACCGGGTCTTGATGTCCGCCTTCATGTTGCTCACCCTTGCGTATCGACTACCGACGAGGCTAGCGGTGAACGAGCAGCTATACCCGCCAATCGTTCAGTGAGCAGGGAACCTGTTGGCCGACCGCCGACTAATCTTCGGTGTGATCGGTGAACAGGGCGTGGCCCGTCCCCTTTTCGACGACCCGAGCCAGCAGGTCGTGCAGTAGCTGCTGCTCGTCGCTACTCAGCACACCGAACACGCTTTCGTGAGCGGCCAGTGCGTCCGCCAGAACGGCCGAGGTCACGGCTCGTCCCTCGTCGGTGAGGTAGGCCTGCATGATCCGCCCGTGTTGGGGATCCTGCTTGCGCTCCACCAGACCGCGGCGCTCGAGCGCGGTCAGGGCCAGCTGGGCGCCTTGCGGGGTGATCAACAATCGTCGGGCCAACTCGGCGCCCGACAAGCCGGGTTCGTTGGCCAGTTGACGCATCAGGCCGATCTGGGCGGTCGTCACGCCGTGGCCACTGATCGCCTCGTTCACGGTCGTCAGCGAAAAGTGAAACGCCTGCTTGAGCAGCCACAGGATCTTGTCAGAGAGTTCCATACTCTTCTCCGGGATCGTTTCGGTAGACGCGCCCATCTTTCATGACGAAGCGGACGTCGAGGGTGCTCGCGATGTCGCGTGACGGATCCCCGGGCACCGCAATGACATCCGCGAGATAACCGGCGGCCAGGCGGCCCAGCTCGTGGTCGGCCTCGATGAGTTGGGCGCTGGTCACCGTCGCCGCGCGGATCGCCTGCATAGCCGTCATGCCCCGTTCCACCAGCGCGCACAGCTCCTTTGCGTTCTGACCGTGCGGCACCGCGGGCGCGTCGGTGCCGCAGGCGACGCGCACGCCGGCGGCAATCGCCTTGGGCAACATCGCCTTTGCCCGGGGGAATACCTCGTTGGCTTTCTTGCGCAACTCGGGCGCGATCCGGTCGACAGCCATGGCGTCGGTCAGATACGTCGTCGACACCAGGAAGGTGCCGTGGTCGACCATCATCTGGATCGTCTCGTCGGTGGCCAGGAAGCCGTGTTCGATGCAGTCAATCCCGGCCCTGATGCACGCGCGGATGGCGCCGTCGCCGATCGCGTGGGCCGCGACCCGGATGCCGGCCCGGTGTGCCTCGTCGGCGATGGCGGCGAACTCCTCATCGGAGTACTGCTGGGCCCCCGGCGCCGTGCTGTGCGACATCACGCCGCCAGAAGCCGATACCTTGATCACCTTGGCGCCGTGACGAATCTGGTAGCGCACGCACGCGCGGACCTCGGGAACCCCGTTCGCGATGCCTTCCGCCACGCTCAGCGGCATGATGCCCGGAGCCAGCCGCTGGAATACCGTCGGGTCCAGGTGTCCACCGTAGGGGGTGACGGCGTGGCCGGCGGGCACGATCCGCGGCCCCGTGTGCCAGCCCTGGTCGATGGAACGCTGTAACGCCACGTCCAGCAAGTAGCCGCCGGTCTTGACCATCAGGCCGAGATTGCGCACCGTTGTGAATCCGGCATCCAGGGTGGTGCGGGCGTTGACGGCGCCGCGCAAAGTGCGGTACACGGGGTCGTCCTGCACCCCGTGCATCGGGTTCGGCAGGCCTTCCGGTCCACCGGGACCGCCGATCAGCAGGTTGAGCTCCATGTCCATCAGGCCCGGCAGCAGGGTGACGTCGCCCAGGTCGATCTCTGTTGCCGAAGGAGGCGGTGGCTCAACGGGATTGATGGCGACGATGCGATCGCCCTCGATCACCAGGACGGCCGGCGAGCGGACCTGGCCGGCGTCGACGTCCGCCCAGCGGTCGGCCCGCAGGATGGTGGTCACGGCACGGGTTCGGAGACGCAGTCCAGGCTGGAGGCGCCCGAGTCGGGCACTCGCGGCTGTTTCCAGCATTCCACCGGGAACGACACCATGATCATCGAATACAGCAGGTGCATCAGATTGATGACGTCTTCGGGCAGGTCCTCGAGTGGGAACTTGTCGCAGTACGCGATGGCTTCTTCGGCCCTGGGCGTGATGGCGTCGTAGAAGGCTTGCATCTCGGCCATGGAACTGTTCAGCCTCTTGTGATAGCGCTGTGGCTCGCTATCGAGGCACCAGTCCGAAAATGGTTCCAGATCGGCGAATTCGGTTGGCAGCTTTGCGGTCACGGCTACACCCCCACCGCGCTGGCCTGGTATTCGGCGATCCAGGCGGCGGTCTCCTTGTGCAGGTGGCGCAGCAGTATCTCCTGGTCGTTGAGGAGGAATTCGCGCACGGCACCGGACTCGATCATGGATTGGGTGGCTTCCAGGGTGTTGGCGTCCTGCAACCCGTACTCCTTGAACGTCGCCGCGGCGAGTTCCTGGGCGACGCGCTCGCGCGGCGTGCGTGGCGCAGGGAAATACAGGGTGCCCTCGAACACGTGGGTGTTATGGGACGTCGGCCAGTAGTGGTAGGTCAGGTACCAGCCCTGACTCCAAAGCAAGATGACGAAGTTGGGGAACACCTGAAACGAGTCCAGTCCCCAGGGATCGCACTTGGCCGGGTTGACGCCGGTGGGCAGCTCGCCGAGATCCGGCTTGTCCCAAGGCCCGAACAGTCCGCTCTGGCAGATGTCTTCGATGGGCTTGCGCATCTCGGCGTCCATCTCCCAGGCGCGCACCCCGGAGGTGCTGACCAGGCGGTGCGGCCCGTCGATCCGGTAGTGCGGCGCCTCGAACCCCGCCTCGGCCGCGGCCTTGGAGTAGGTGGTCGGTGACTGGTTCGCATGCAGGACGGGTGCGTGATAGAACTCCTGGAACGCGTCCATGTAGAGCTTCCAGTTCGCGTTCACCACCGAGCGGTAGCACCAGCGCGACGTCATCCGCCCGAACGGGTAGCCCTCCAAGCCGGTGACCATCGGGCCGAGGAATTCCCGCAGCGACTGCTCCGGTCGCGGCGAGAAGTTCACGAAAACGAACCCCTCCCAGACGTCGCAGTGCACCGGCACCAAGCCGTAGCGGTTCTTGTCGAGATCGAAAAACTCGCTCTCCTGCTGCACGTGGGTGAGGTTGCCGTCCAGGTCGTAGCGCCACGCGTGGTATTTGCAGGTGAATTGCCGGCATACGCCGCTGGTTTCCTCCAACGGCATGTCGTTCCAGACCAGCTTGTTGCCGCGGTGGCGGCAGATGTTGTGAAACGCCTTGACCTCGCCCTTGGCGTTGCGCACCACGATGATCGACGTGTTGGCGACCTTGAGTTCCTTGGTGAAGTAGCTGCCCTTCCGCGGAAGGCTTTCCAGGCGGCCGACATTCACCCACGCGCGCTTGAAGATCGCCGCTCGCTCGAGCTCGTAGACGTGCGGGCTGATGGAATCGTGGTAGGACACCGGCCCGGTACCGAGGTCGGGATAGTGCTGTGTCCAGCTGCCTTCGGGCGGCTTGGGGAAGCGAGCCATGTCTGCTGACCGTATATGCTCAAGAGGTCAATCGCAAGTAGTTGATATTGTCGGTACGGCTGACGATCGAGGAGGACCCGCGGTGCACCGACACGACGCGTTGTTCATTGGTGGGACGTTGTTCATTGGTGGGACGTGGTCCACACCCAGCACCGACCACACCATCGAGGTGATTTCCCCACACACCGAATCCCCCATTGCCCGGGTGGCCGCCGCCGCACCGTCCGACGTGGACGCCGCCGTGGCCGCCGCGCGCAAGGCATTCGACGAGGGACCGTGGCCGCGCCTGGACGCTGGTGATCGCATCGCGGCCGTCCGCCGCATCGCGAAACTCTATGGGGCGCAGCGCTCCCAGATGGCCGATCTGATCACCGCCGAGATCGGCGCACCGATCACCTTCGCCCAGCGCGCCCAGGTCGGGTTGCCGTCGATGATGATGACCGCGTTCTGCGACCTCGCCGAAAATTTCCGATGGCAGGAGCACCGACCCGGTTTCTACGGTTCCGACCTTGACATCCGACGTGAACCCGTCGGCGTGGTGGCCGCCATCGTTCCATGGAACATGCCGCAGTTCCTCATCGTCACCAAGCTGATCCCGGCGCTGTTGGCGGGATGCAGCGTCGTGGTCAAGCCCGCGCCCGAGTCCCCGCTCGACGCGCTTCTGCTGGCGGGAATTCTCGAAGATGCCGGCCTGCCACCGGGCCTGGTGAGCGTGCTGCCCGGCGACGCGGCCGTCGGCGGCCATCTCGTCAGCCACCCCGGCGTGGACAAGGTGTCGTTCACCGGTTCGACCGCGGCCGGCAAGGCGGTCGCCGCGGCCTGCGCGGCCGACCTCAAGCGGGTCAGCCTGGAACTCGGCGGAAAGTCCGCGGCGATCGTGCTCGACGACGCGGAGCCCGCGGCCGTGGCGGCCGCAATCCGATCGGCGAGCCTGTCGAACTGCGGCCAGATCTGCAATGCACTGACCCGAATCCTCCTGCCCGCCAAGCGCAGTGATGAATTCGTCGATGCCTTGGCGGCGGAGATGGGGTCGCTGCGCATCGGCGATCCGGCCGATCCGGCGACACAGCTCGGCCCCCTCGTCGCACAGCGCCAACAGGAGCGCGTCCGCAATTACATCGCCGAGGGTAAGCGCGAAGGCGCCCGCCTTGTCCTGGGCGGCGCCGCCCTACCCGACGGCATTGCGCGCGGGTGGTACGTGAAGCCGACGCTGTTCGCCGACGCCGACAACGCCATGCGCATCGCCCGCGAGGAGATCTTCGGTCCGGTGCTGACCGCGATCTCCTACCGCGACGAGGATGAGGCCATAGCGATCGCCAACGATTCCGATTACGGGCTGGCCGGCTCGGTGTTCACGGCCGACCACAGCCGCGGGGTCGGCATTGCGGGTCGGGTGCGTACCGGAACGTTCGGCGTCAACCAGGGCTACACCATGGACCCGTTCGCCCCGTTCGGCGGGGTCAAAGGGAGCGGATACGGGCGTGAGCTCGGCCCCGAAGGGATCGACGGGTACACGGTCATCAAATCGATTTCGGCGGCCGTCGCACGATGAAGCCACGTTCGTGACGGTTGACGCGCCGGTATCACCAGCAGTCCGGCGATGAGCAGCGCTCCACCGGCCGCCAAGGGGATCGCCCAGCCTCGCCTCATCGCAACCGCTGTGTGGCATTGATTGACAAAATGCGTTCCCGCCGAATCGGCGACACCGGCCTGTGCGAAGCTGCCGGCGAACCCACTGCCGCAATTGATTTGGAAACCCCACTGGTCGAAGCCGGCCAGGAACACGGGGAACCGTAGCGCGAGCAGACCGACCGTCAGCAGCAGGAGACCGGCGGCGAGGGTGCGGAAGCGGCGATTCGACATATTCATCAGGGCGGCCGTGATCGATATCCCCGACCTCCGGCTGCGCGCGCTCTGATGCAGCTCGCGCGCCATCTCGCGGTCCATCCGGGCCGATTCGAGAAAACCCAGATCATCGAAATGGCCCTGCTGCGCCGAAATGTCGGGAGGCGAAGCCGCAGTGGGGGTCTCCGGAGCTGCAATCGGTGACGATGCGACGGCGGCGGTGGTGACACTGGCAGTGGCCGTGGGGGCGGCCACGGGCGGCCAAACCGATCGGCTGGGAAGCAGTTCTTGGTCGGGCTCGTTCAGTGTCGCCGGCGATATGGACATCCGGGGCCTCCGTCCACACGTACTGAGTTCAATACTGAGTTCAATGGCTGCACTCAGTACGGTAGCGGCTTGAGTTCAATAACGCAACTGACTACTATCAGGCGGTATGCGTCAGGTCAGCTTCGCCGATTTCCACTGCTCCCTGGCCCGCAGCCTGGAGTTGATCGGGGATTGGTGGACCCCGCTGATCATCCGCGACCTGTCCCTGGGCTTGCAGCGGTTCGACGACCTCGCAACCAACTTGGGGATCTCGCGCAACCTGCTCGCTACGCGCCTGAAGACCCTTGTCGACGCGAACATCGTTCAGCGAGTTCGCTATTCCGAGCGCCCACCACGGGACCACTACCGGCTTACCGCGGCCGGTCGCGACCTGGTGCCGATCCTGTCCGCGCTGACCGTGTGGGGCGACCGGTGGGCGGCGCCAGCCGGGGGCCCGCCGATGCTATTTCGTCACGACGGGCATCGTTGCACGCCGACGGTGTGTTGCTCGGAGTGCGCTCAGCCGCTGACCACGAAGAACCTCACCGTCGAACCGGGGCCGGGCGCGGTCCCCGGGCCCGGCACCCAGCTGATCGAACGGCTTCTTTCGGCAACCGAAGAACGGCGGGCATCGCGCCCCTAATCGGCGATCGCAAGCGCGGCGGAGCCGGGCGCAGCGGGTCGCCGAGTGATAGGTCCCGCGATCGCAAGCGCGGCGGGGCCGGGCGCAGCGGGTCGCCGAGTGATAGGTCCGGCGATCGCAAGCGCGGCGGGGCCGGGCGCAGCGGGTCGCCGACCGATAGGTCTAACCGGTCTCGCCGAACCCGTCAACGCGGGGCGACGATCCCGTTGTCGTAGGCGTAGACGATCGCGGCGGCGCGGTCGCGCAGATCGAGTTTCCCGAAGATCCGGCCGATATGGCTCTTGACCGTGACGCCCGAGATGCAAAGTTCGTCGGCAATCTCGCCGTTGGACAACCCTTTTCCGATCAGTGTCAGGACGTCGAGCTCGCGGGTGGTCAGCTGGGCGATCCCGTTGCCATGTTTTTCAAGGGGACCATTTGCCGCCTTGCGGTAGGTGGTGAGCACCCGCGAGGTGACCGCGGTATCCAGATAGCTGTCGCCCCTGGCGACCGCCCGCACGGCGCGGATCAACTCCTCGGCCGAAGAGTCCTTGAGCACGAATCCGGCGGCACCGGCCCGCAGCGCGCCCGAGAGCAGCTCGTCCTCGTTGAACGTCGTCAGCGCGAGCACCGGTGGCCCGCCGGCGAGCAGACGGGTCGCCTCGATGCCGTCGACACGTCGCATCCGCAGGTCCATCACGACGACGTCGGGCCGGTGCTGGGCCACCGCGGCAGGGACCTCGTCGCCGTCGGCGCATTCGGCGACGATGACGAAACCGTCCTTGCGGCGCAGGATTCGGCGCAACCCCGAACGCACCAGGTCCTGGTCGTCGACCAGCAGCACGCCGATCTCGGCCGAATGAGCGATGTTGGGGATCACAACTTGCACCACGGCGGCCGCCAGCCGGTGTCACCCTCTTCGAGCGGGACCTCGGCGCACACCGACCACCCGTCACGGGTGGGACCGGCGTCGATGGCGCCGCCCAGCAGTTCGACACGCTGGCGCATGCCGCGCAGACCGCGTCCCTCGGGACACGGGCGGGCGGCCACCGCGGCCGGCAGCTGATTGTTGACGGCAAGCCGGGCCGATGTTCCCGAAATACGCAGTGTCACGGTCGATTTGGACTCGGGCGCGTGTTTGGCGATGTTGGCCAGCGACTCCTGGGTGATGCGGTACAGCGCCAGTCCGACCGCGGCCGACACCCGCCGGGTGGGGCCGTCGACACCCAGCGCGACGTCCAGGCCGGCCCGCTCGAAATCCGCAACGAGTTCGACGATGTCGTCGATGCCGGGTTCGGGCGTGGTGGGTGCGGCTTTGCGATTCGAGTCGTCGAGCAGCCCGACGGTCCGCCGGATGTCGGCCATCGCCTGCCGGCCCAGCCGCTCGGCCTGTTCGAGCGCCTCGACCGCGTCGTCGACGTCGCGATCCTGCTGCAGCACCCGCCGCGCACCGGTCACGTGCAGCAGCGTGATGCTCAGGGAGTGGGCGATCACGTCGTGCACTTCGCGGGCGATGCGCCGGCGCTCGTCGGCGGCGGCGTGCTCGGCCAACAATTTCTGTGCCTCAATTTGTTCGGCCAGCAGCAGCCGTTGCGTGCGCATCAGATAGCCGAGCAGCCAGCCGGCCGCGATAAAACCCACATAAAGCGCCACCGCGTCGAGGCGGTGCAGCGCGGACGCGGTCAACAGCAGCGCGGCCGCCGACAAGGCCGCCAGAAAGCCTCCCGCAATCGAGCTCAATGTCGCGACGGAGAGGACCATCAGCACCAACAATGCCGGCGCGAAATCGGCGTGGACGGGTGTTGATGTGCCGAACAACATCATGGCAGTGGCCGTCGACCACGTCGCCCACATCAGCAGCGGGCTGAGCTTCATGTTGAAAAAGAAGAACATCAGCGTCGGTGCGATGGTCACCGCGCCCGCGGTCAGCGCGACGGGCAGGTCGGCAGTGGGTCGCTGCAGGATCGCGATCACGCCCCCGACCACCTCGGTGGCGTCCACCGCGATGAACGACGCCCAGGTGATACCGACGGGAATCAGCTCACCTCGTCGGCGTAGCTGTTCGCGCAGAAAGGCCGCTGCGGAACGCAACATCGTCCAATCGTAAAAGAGCGCGCGGCCGATCACATCATGCCGCGGTCGACACCGGCCTCCGCCCGTGGTAGGAGGCGAAGACCGAACTTCGGCACGACGCGCGACCGGGGCCCAGCTCCTAACGTTGCTAGGCATGACATGGACACTGTTGCACGACCGCATGGCCTTTATGGCCCAACTGATTCGCGCCGCTGAGACCGATCCCGAAGCGGCGCTCGCGCTGGCCGACGAGTCATCAGAAGTGTCCCGGCTCTTCGGTGACACCGACGGGCTCTGGCTTTCGCTACGGCAGCGCTGGATGACGACGCTGATCGCCAAGCTGGATCAGGCGGCGGACGACGGCGTTGCGGGCGAGCAGGTGCGAGCCGACCTCGCCGCGGCGGAGCCCGGGTTGCATGCCCTGCTGGATGTCGCTGCCCAACGGTCGCTGCGATTGCGATCGCTTTCTCACGACGAGCAGCGGGTGGTGGACCTGTGGGGCGGACCGACGAGCGATCGGCAGACCGTTGCATGACAACCACGGAATCGTTTCGCGGCTCGCCGCCCTCTTCTTCTCAGGCCGATACGCGGTCCTGATCGTCGGGCTGTGGCTGTTGGCGGCGGCCGTCGCCAACTTCGCGGTCCCGCAGCTGGAGCGCGTGGTGGACTCCCACTCCCGCTCGTTCATGCCCGCCGACGCGCCGAGCTCTGCCGCCGCCACGCGCGCCGCCCAGTTGTTTGCCCAAAAGCCCAGCAACAACTTCGTTTACGTTGTGCTGGAACGCGATCAGCGCCTCACGTCGAGTGACCGCCAGTTCTATGACGCGTTGACGGCCGCGCTGCGTTCCGATGGACGCCACGTGAATGCGGTGACCGACCTGTGGTCACAACCCGCCACGGCCGCCGGCGCGCAGAGTTCGGACGGGCAAGCGGTCAGCGTGATGGTGCGGCTCGCTGGAATGCTCGGCACTTCCCAAGCGCGCGACTCGGTGAACTCCGTGCGCAGCACCGTGACCCGGCTATCCCCGCCGGCGGGCCTGCGAGTGCACGTCACCGGACCCGGCGCCACAATCGTGGATGAATTCGCCGCGATCGATCGGCAGATGTTCACGATCACCGCCGCCACCGTTGGCCTCATCCTGCTGTTGCTGCTCGTGGTGTACCGATCGCCCATCGCCGCGGCGATTCCGCTGCTGTCGGTGGGTCTCGCACTGGGCGTTGCCCGGTCCGTCGTTGCGGCCCTCGGCCAAGCCAACATCGTTGAGGTGTCGTTGTTTTCGGTTGCGTTGATGGCGGCGATGACGCTCGGCGCGGGAACCGACTACGGAATATTCCTCATCGGCCGCTATCACGAGGGCCGGCGGCGGGGCACGGCACCGACGCGGGCGTTGATTGACGCCTACCGCGCCGTTGCCCCGGTCGTGATCGGATCGGCGCTGACCGTCTCGGTCGCGCTGGCCTGCCTGGGCTTCGCCAAGGTGGGGTCCTTCCGCAGCGCCGGAATACCCTGCGCCATAGCGATTCTGGTAACCATGGCCGCGGCGCTGACGCTGACACCCGCGTTGATGGGCTTGGCGCAGCGCCGCGGGTACCTCGAACCGCGACCGTCGACGACCGCGCGGCGCTGGCGGCGCGTCGGAGCGGCGGTGGCGCGTTGGCCCGGACCGACCCTGGTCGCCGCCGGTGGGCTGATCCTGCTGGCTGCGCTCCCCCTGGCCGGCATGCGCGTCGGCTGGAACGAGCCCGCCGCCACGCCGCCGACCACCGAGTCGAGCCGCGGCTACGCGGCCAGCGACCGGCACTTCGCACCCAACACCCTGTTACCCGACGTCGTCACGATCCAGGCCGACCACGACCTGCGCAGCCCGGCGGGCCTGATCGCCCTCGAGCGGATCACCCGCCAGGTCATGGCGATACCGGGCGTGCGCATGGTGCAGTCGGCGAGCCGCCCCGACGGCAAGGTGCCCGACGAGGCCACGCTGAGCTATCAGTCCGGCGCGCTCGGCCGCCAGTTGGGAGACACCGTCGACTCGTTGACCCAACGGCTGCAGCGGATCTCCGGGCTGGATAGCGCCCTCGCCCAGACGCAGGCCGCGGTGGACAGCCTCGGCAGCGGATTGCGCGGGGGGAGTTCGGGTCTGGCCGACATGTCCGCGGCCGCCGACGACATGCGCACCGGCATGGACGGCGTGCAACGCTCGGTCACCACGGTGTCGGGCTACCTCGACCCGCTGCGGGACTTCGTTTCCCGAACTCCGGACTGCGGCGCCAATCCGGTCTGCTCGACGGTCGACCGCGTGCTGCAGCCGGTCGACACCCTGGTGCAAACCTCGACGCGGCTCGGCGACGGCGCCGCCAAGCTGACCAGCGGGTCGACCACGGCGGCCAGGGCGATGGCGGGCCTACCCCAAAGCGTCGCTTCGATGAAAGACGCGTTGGCGCAGGCACGTTCGGCCACCCATGACCTGCTGAGCCTAAGCCAGGCGATCGGACCCCAGCTGCACCAGTTGACCGACTACCTGAACGAAATCGCCACGCAGTTTCGAGGCAGCGCCGCGGCCGGCTTCTACCTGCCGCAGCGCGCGTTGACCGATCCGCGGTACGCCGAGGTGTTGCACCAACTCACGTCCGCCGATGGACGCGCCACCTACCTGCTGGTCTACGGCGAGGGCGCGGAGTGGGGCGGTGACGGCGCCAGGCGGGCCGACCAGGTGCGCACCGCGGTCCGGGAAGCCACCAAAGAGGGAACGCTGGTCCCGACGGGTGTCGACTTGGCCGGCGTCGGCCCCGTGACCGCCGACCTGCAGCGGTTCGTCGCCCGCGACACTGCGTTGCTGGTGGGTGCGGCGCTGGCCCTCATCTTCTTGATCGTCACAACGATGCTGCGCAGCCCGGTGGCCGGGTTCGCCGTGGTGGGGACGGTCGCGGCCTCCTATGCGTCCGCGCTCGGGATGAGCGTGCTGATATGGCAATACCTGCTTGGACATAATCTGCACTGGGCCGCTGCGCCGATCGCGTTCATCGCACTGATCGCCGTCGGCGCCGACTACAACCTGCTGCTGACGTTGCGGATCAAGCAGGAGGCAACGGCAGGGATCCGGACGGGCATCATCCGCGCATTCGGCGGTACCGGTGGTGTCGTCACCACCGCCGGCATCGTCTTCGGCCTCACCATGTCCGCATTGCTGGCCAGCAGCGTGCTCAGCATCGCCCAGATCGGCACCACCGTCGCGGTCGGGCTGTTGATGGACACCCTGGTCGTGCGGGCGCTGGTCGTGCCGTCCATCGTCGCCCTGCTTGGGCGGTGGTTCTGGTGGCCGCGGGGCATAGCGCGCCGCACCGGCCAGACGGTGGCGAAAACGCCGGAACTTCAGCCGGTTTGACTGCGGCTGGCTGCGGCGGTGTCGAGCCTGAACACCGCGCAGCGACCCGCGAGCGCCTCGAACTCGTCGGCGGTTCCGCGCTGCACCAGCCCCGAGCGCTTATAGAAGCCGACGCCGCGCGGCACCTTGTCGGGAAACGCGCGCAGCACCGGCCGCGCTTCCTCCGCCGATAGTTCGACGAATCTGACTCGCTCGGACTTGCGGCCCCGCGTGACGGTGCCGGTTCCGGCGGCCAGGGCGTTGAGCACCCAATCGGCGTGCTGATAGCCGACGACGTAGAGGCCGTCGCGAAATGCGAAGGGAGTCACCGGGGTACTTCGCGGTTGCCCCGACTTGCGGCCGGGCACGGTCAGCACCCGCACCGGTCCGGCGATGATGCCGAGCTTCTGCATCGCCATCATCATCTTGTTCATCGGCTTGAGCCAGGCTGGCTGTTTGAGATCAGACATCTCGTCCCCGGTCACTCGCTGCGGAATCCTTCGCCCCAATTAGTATCAACCGCCCTGATACGTGTCAAGGCGGCTGATATGGGCGCTTAGTCGCGGTCGTGGTGGCACACCGCTTCGAGTTTGACACCAAATGGGTCGTACCAGAAGGTGGCGTAGTAAGGGCCGGGGTACTCAGGGAAATGGCGAGGCGGGTGGATGACCGTAGCGCCGGCGCGAACGACATGGTCGTGCACGGCCTGCACCGCGGATCGACTGCGCACCATGAATGCCAGGTGTTGCAGGCCGGCTCGCCGCGACGAATACTCGCCGGGCTGGGTTGCGGGATAGAAGAACAAGTAGGTGCCGGGTTTGTTGTCGGTGGGTTTGTAAGCGAATTCGTCCTCGGCGTGAAAAAAGGGTTCGAATCCGACAAGGGGCATCAGCGCGTCGTAATAAATCTTGGCGGTTGAGAGGTCGGGCACGTTGATGCCCAGGTGGCCCAGCATTACGCCGGCCCGCGCCCGTCACCCGCCAGCTGTAGTAGCAGGCGCGTGCCGCCCAGCGGACTCGCGTGCAGGGAGGCCGTCCCGCCGTGCAGTTCGGCCTGCTGCGCGACGAGCGCGAGGCCTAACCCGGAACCCGAGCGTGAGGCCGTCGACCCGCGCGAGAAGCGCTCGAAGACCGCGGTGCGTTCGGCTTCCGGGACGCCGGTGCCGTTGTCGTCGACGGCGATTTCCACGCCCAGGCTGGAACTGCTTACGGTGAGCCGGATTTCGGTGGCGCTGCCGTGCTTGACGGCATTGGCGATGGCGTTGTCGATCACCAGCCGCAGCCCGGTGGGCAGACCCACCATCAAGACCGTGGGCGACGGCACCAGCTTCACCTCGACTCCGGGGTAGATGCGAAGAGCGTCGTGGGCGGCGCGATCCAAAAGCTCGGTGACGTCGAACGGCACGAAATCGTCGACGGTGGTCAATTCGCCCTGCGCCAGCCGCTCCAGCGCCGTCAGGGTGGCCTCGATCCGGCTCTGGGTTCGGATGACGTCGCCGATCACCTCGTGGCGCTGCTCGGGAGGTAATTCCAAGGTGGACAACACTTCTAGGTTGGTGCGCATGGCCGTCAACGGGGTGCGCAGCTCGTGCGAGGCGACGGCGGCGAAGTCGCGGGCCGACTCGAGTGCCGCCCTGGTGCGCTGTTGCTCGTTGCCGATGCGGGCCAGCATGCCCTCGACGGCCTCGGCGATCTCCACCGCCTCCCGCACGCCGCGGACCTGGACCTCGTCCGGGCGGGACTGGGCATTGATGGCGCGGGCCTGCTGGGCAAGCAGCAAAAACGGATTGACCATGATCAACGAGATCACCCAGCCGACCAGGAGGGTGCTCGCGATGACGCTGCCGCAGATCAGTAGCACCCGCAGGTGCTGCTCGTTGATCCGGTGTTGGGCCTCGGCCAGCGGCGCCGCGAGCGCAATCGACGCGGGGCCCGCGCTGAAGGTCCGGACGCGGTATTGCACACCGTGGATCGTCGTGTTCGCGTATCCGTTGGGAAGTACAGGCAACACGATGCCGCCGGGCACGGACACGGTCACACCCCCGATGCGCGCGGTCCGTACCAGGTTGCCGTCCGGCATGGGCCGATCGGTGTTGGTCAGCTGCGCGTTGTTGATCAGAGAGTTGATGTCACCCAGGCTGCTCACCGAATCCAGCCGGCGGTCGAGCTGGCTGTACTGCTCGTTGGTGATACCGATCCATACCCAGGCGGCCAGAGCGACGGCGAAGGCAATCACTCCTACTTGCGCGACGATGACGATGGTGCGCAGCGACAGCACCCGCATCGGCAGCTGCACGTGGGGAAACACCCGGACGTCGGGCCCCGATGTTCGGCTGCCACCGACAGCCGATTCTTCTGACATCTCGCCTTCCGTGCTCGCCCCCGGCGTCGCCATCGACCTCAGGATATAGGCGTGATGTTTTCACCCCCGGTAGCGCAGGGGTAACCGGCCGCGGCGCGGTGAACGGCACCGCCGCCATCAGCTCGGTTCGGGGCTCGGAGCCGCCCCCGTCGCGCGGCGTGGTCGAGGTAATCGACCGACAGCTTGACCGTTACCGGCGTGTGTTCCGGAACCCAAGCCAGCACGCGGGTTAGCCTGGGCAGGGCGAGAAAGGTACACGCGCCCCCGCATCCCGATTGCGGTTTCTTCGACGTGCTGCATCGCTCGCTTCCTCGGTAGGCCTGACGTGGTATTTCGCTGACTCGCGTAACAGCTTGGCGCCCAGCCGATTACGAGCACAACAGCCGTTATCGTTTCGACCGGGAACGCCTCTCCCCTGCGTTCGAAGGTATGGGGGCGCCCCGACCCGGGCAACCCGACAGGCCTCGCGCATACCGAACCCAAATTTTCCGGTGCGCCCGCTCGTCGGTCCGCGACGGCCGATGATTTGCGCCCAGCCCAGGTGAGTGAGTACTCTCTCACCATGCAAACCTCGGGGCGTGACCGGCTCCTGGCGGCTGCGCTAGGTCTGTTTGCCGCCAAGGGGTACGCCGCGACGTCGGTGGCTGATATCCAGCGGGCATCGGGCCTGGCGCCCGGGTCGGGCGCGCTCTACAAGCACTTCGGATCCAAGCGGGAGCTGTTAGAGGCCGCCGTCGAGCACCGGATCGACAGCATCGTGGCCGCGCGCGAGCAGTACGACGCCGGCGGGCCGGCCAGCGTGGAGCAGGCGGTCCGGACCGCGGGCAGGCTGATTTGGACCAACCTGAAACAGGGCGAGGATTTGCTCAAGGTCATGCTGCGCGAGCCCGACGAGCTCGGGGATCTCGACGAGAAGACGTGGCAAGTCATCACCGACAACGCCTATCAACGCTTCGCCGACGAGCTGGCGGCATCCAATCGTTCCGGCCGCACCCGCATCCCTGACCCCGAGGCCGCCGCGGCGGTGGCAATCGCGTCGCTGTCCTATGCCGCGACGCTGCAAGCGCTTACCGGCCGGTTGCCCGGCAACATCGATGAAGACCGTTACTTCGAGGCATGGGTCAGCCAGACGCTCAGCGTCCTCGCGCAGTACCGAACCCCAAAAAAACACTGACGATAGACATTTCAGGAGTGAACCGTGACTTTCTCACTGCAACTGACCGATGACGTGATCGAGGTGCGCGACTGGGTGCACAAGTTCGCGGCCGACGTCATCCGTCCCGCCGCGGCCGAATGGGATGAGCGCGAAGAAACGCCGTGGCCCGTGATCCAGGAGGCCGCCAAGGTGGGGCTTTATTCCCCCGATTTCTTCGCGCAGCAGGCCGCCGAGCCAACGGGCCTGGGCTTCCTCACCACGTTCGAGGAGATGTTTTGGGGTGACGCCGGCATCGCGCTGTCCATCCTGGGCACCGGCTTGGCCGCAGCGGCATTGGCCGGCAACGGAACTCCCGAACAGCTCGGCCGATGGCTCCCCGAGATGTTCGGTACAGCGGATGAACCCAAGCTCGGCGCGTTTTGCTCGTCCGAGCCCGACGCGGGTTCCGACGTCGGCGCCATCCGCACCCGTGCCCGCTACGACGAGTCGACCCGCGAATGGGTCCTCAACGGCACCAAGACGTGGGCGACCAACGGCGGTATCGCCAACGTGCACATCGTGGTGGCCTCGGTTTATCCCGAGCTCGGCACCCGGGGCCAGGCCACGTTCATCGTCCCGGCGGGCATCAAGGGCCTGGCGCAGGGACAGAAGTTCAAGAAGCACGGGATCCGCGCGTCACACACTGCCGAGGTGGTGCTCGATAACGTCCGGCTGCCCGAGGACTTTCTGCTGGGCGGGCGCGAGAAGTTCGAGGCCCGCATCGCCCGGGCGAAATCCGGCGCAGCGCTGGGCGGCCAGGCGGCGATGAAGACCTTCGAGCGCACCCGACCCACCGTCGGCGCGATGGCCGTTGGGGTAGCACGCGCCGCCTACGAATACGCGCTCGACTATGCCTGCCAGCGTGAGCAATTCGGCCGCAAGATCGGCGAGTTCCAGGCGGTGGCGTTCAAACTGGCGGACATGAAGAGCCGCATCGATGCCGCCCGTCTGCTGGTGTGGCGGGCCGGCTGGATGGCCCGCAACAACCAGAGCTTCGAGTCCGCCGAGGGCTCGATGGCCAAGCTGGTGGCAAGCGAGACCGCCGTCTACGTCACCGACGAGGCCATCCAGATCCTGGGCGGCAACGGATACACCCGCGACTACCCGGTGGAGAGAATGCACCGCGACGCGAAGATCTTCACCATCTTCGAGGGCACCAGCGAGATTCAGCGCCTGGTGATTTCGCGAGCGGTGACCGGGCTGCCGATCCGTTAGGCACCGCGCCGGAGCTGTCGTCGACGGCACCAGACATGATGGCCGTATGACCGCCGACATCCGCGTGCTGGACAGCGAGGACGACCTGATCGCCGCGGCCAACGTGTTTCGTGCCGCCATGGTGGGATTTCCGCCGCTGTCGAACCTGGCACCCGGCCAGATCACCAAGCTACTTGAGCCCGGCCGCACGATCGGCGCTTTCGTCGGAGGACAACTCGTCGGCACCGCCGACGCCGTGACCAGCGGGCTGACCCTGCCCGGCGGAACGATCGTCGGCCACGCCGCCGTCACGCACATCGGGGTGCTGCCGTCGTTCACCCGGCACGGCATCGCCACCGACCTGATCCGCCATCAGTTGCGCGACATCGCGACTCGGGGTGAAGTGGTGGCGACGCTGCGGGCCTCCGAGGCAACCATCTATGAGCGCTACGGCTACGGTGTTGCGAGTTCCTCGCAGACCGTCGAGGTCCAGACGGCGCGCGCGGCGCTGCGCCCCGAGGTCGGCACCGGCGGCCCGGTACGGCTGGTGGGCATGGCCGAGGCCTGGGATGTCCTGCCCCGCATCTACGCCGGGAACCGTCCGTCCCGCCCGGGCACGATCGACCGACCCGGGGTGTGGTGGCAGGCCCTGCGGTTGCGCACCGAATCCTCCCCGGGGCCTTCGTATGTCGCGGTGTACGGCGAGCCGGGGTCCGAGTCGGGATTCGCCCGTTACCGGCCCGTCGACACCGAGGCGTGGTTCGTCAGCGACCAGCGCACCATCGCGGTCGAGGATTTCTTCGCGCCCGCCGCCGACGCGTATCTCGGCCTGCTGCGGTTCCTGCTCCGACTCGATCTCATTGATCGCGTGGTGTTCTGGATGCTCCCAGTCGACGACCCGCTGCCCTGGCTGGTGGTTGATCGGCGGAGCGTGCGGACGACCGCCGTGCGTGACGAGACGTGGCTGCGCGTCATCGACGCGGAAAGGGCGTTGACGGCGCGCCAATATACAGGCGACGGAGCGGTCACCATCGCTGTGAACGACCCTCTGCTGGCACACAATTCGGCCAGCTTCACCGTCACGGCCGAAGGCGCCCACCCCACGGACCGTCAAGCCGAACTGCACGTCGGGGTCGAAGGGCTCGGCGCGGTTCTGCTCGGTGGCGCGACCTGGCGCAGCCTGGCCGGCGCCGGGCTGGTCCGAGCCGTGGATTCGGAGGCGCTGGCCATCGCCGATCGGTTGTTCGCGGTAGCCGATGCGCCGCACGCGGGTTTCTTCTTCTGATCCGGGGGGCAAAGAAACCGTGATCGTGATCGTCGGAGCGGGGATATGCGGGCTCGCGGCGGCCTACGAGCTGTCGCGGCGCGGTGAACAAGCGATCGTGCTCGAACGCGGCCAGCCGTTCGCCGAGCAATCCGCCGGCCTGGCGCGGATCTTCCGCATCGCGCACCGGCGCCCGGCGCTGTGCGAACTCGCGATGCGGGCGCGCGACGGCTGGCGGCGCTGGGAGGCCGAGTTCGAGACGGGGCGCCTGCTTGGGTCCGAAGGGTTCATCGCCGTCGGGGCCCCCCAAGAAACCGCCGCGGCAATGCGCGATGCCGGTGCCGCGTTCTCCTGGCTCGACCGCTCGCAGATCGCGGCGCGGATCCCGTTCCTGGCCCCACCGTGGGAAATCGGACTGTTCGATCCGCTCGGCGGGAGCCTGCGCATCCGCCGCGCGCTCGACACCCTCGCCCAACGGGCCGTCATCAAGCGCGGCGAGGTCGTATCCGTCGCCGACGACGGCGCAGCGACACTCACCGACGGCTCTGTGGTGCGAGGCGAGCGGGTGCTCATCTGCGCGGGAGTCCAGACGCCGGTCCTCTTCGGCCCGCTCGGCGTCCAATTCGCCCCGCACACCCGCTTCACCTACGAGGGCGCCTCAAAGAACACAGCCACGGGCGCCGCCTGTTTGTCCGCGCCGGAGGGTTACGGGTTGCCGCTCGGCAGCACCGGCCGCTGGGCCTTCGGGCAGGAGGTGCCGGACCCTGTCACCGTGCGCGCGCTGTTCCCGTCGCTCTCGCCCGTGGGACAGGTCGACTGCGTCACGGTTCGAGCGCCGTGGCTCGATTCCGGGGGCGACGGCTGGACGGCGGCGCGCCGTGGCCGCGTTGTGGCGTTCGTCGGCAGCAACCTCATGAAATTCGGGCCGCTGCTCGGAGAGCTGCTGGCTCAGGCCGTGCTGGAAGACGAACTGCCTGCCCAGCTGACTGGTCCGTAACCGACACAGAGGGGCGCCCGCCCAAGGCGCCCCTCGCGGCGCGTCGAATCACGGTGTGGCGGGCACCTTGTCGAGGAAGCCGAACACCGACCGGATGCGATCATCGTCGTCGGTCACCGCGACATCGAAGCCGACGATCGGCGCCGATTCTCCCACCGGACCCAGCTCCCAGCAGAACCGAGCCTGATTGTGATGGCCGTCGACCGGCCCGGCCAATCGGAATTGAAAGCCCGGAAACTGTTGCTGCACAGCGCCGATGGTCGCGCTGATCGCCTCCTTGCCCTCGGCGACGGCCACGGGATCGATGTAGCGGGCATCGGCGGTGTACAACTCGTCCACGGCCTCGCGGCGCGCGGCCGGGTCGGTCAGGTTCCATGCGTCGATGTAGCGCTGCGCGATGTTGTCATAGGTTGTCATATCGTGCCTCTCAGCGTTAGCGGGCCGGACGTTCCGCCCTCGCGGTCACACCATCGCAGCGAATCGGTGGCCAGTCGATTACCCGTCAGGTAATGGAGGAGCCTCGCTACCGCGGCTAACGGCAGCACTAGCTGCGGCGGCGCACCATCCGACGCTCCAGAGCGCCCAACACCGCGTCGCTGAGTTTGCCCAACCCTGCCAACACGATGATCGCCAGCAGCATCACGTCGGTGCGGCCGGTGTTCTGGCTGTCGATGAGCAGGAATCCGAGACCCTTCGAGGAGGCGATCAGCTCCGCCGCGACCAAGAACAGCCACGCGTTCGCCAGACCCAACCTCAGCCCGTTCACCAGCTCGGGCGCCGCGGCAGGCGCCATCACCGTGGCCAGCAGCGAAGCGCCGTGTCGGCCGTAGGCGCGCCCCACCTCGAGCAGTTGCGCATCGACGTGCGACAGCGCCGATGCCGTCGTCGTATAGATGGGGAAGAACGCCCCGATGGCGACCAGGATCACCTTCGGCGTCTCGTCGATGCCAAACCACAACAGCAGCAACGGAACCCAAGCCAACGAGGGCACGGTGCGGAACGCCGCGACGGTCGGTGCGAGCAGCCGGCGCGCGGTGACCACCAACCCGATCAGCGAACCCAGCGCCAGCGCGGCGCCGACGCCGGCCAGATAACCCAGCACCACCCGCCCCAGACTCGCCTCCAGATGGGTCCACAGCTCGCCGTGCCGGAGCAGACCATCCAGCGCGCCAACCACGTCGCCGGGGGGTGGCAACTGGCTGGCCGAGAACAGCCCGGCGGCAGTGACCAGTTGCCAGATCGCCAGCAGCAGCAGCGGGACAACCAGGCCCGCAACCGCCAGCGGCAGCTTCGTCAGTCGCGCGGCGGCGCCCCTCAGTGAGTCTGCTGGGCGTACTTCGGCTCGATTATCGTGCCGAGCGCGGTGTGGCCCGCTTCGTCGGACTTGATGTCGGCGTCGGCGACCGCGATCGGCAAGACGTTCGTCAAGACCGCTCGCTGCGGGTCCCCCGGCGCCGGTGAGATGTCCAGAGCCGTTCGCTGCAACTCCTCTTGGGCGACGCTCGGCGTCACCTTCGCCTGCGAGGCCAGCAACACCGCCAATTGGTCGGGATGCGCCTTCGCCCATTTCCGGGCCTCCTCATAGCTGTTGACCACGGACTGGACGAGATCGGGATGCGCGGCGCTGAAGTCCTCGCGGACGTTCAGCACGCCGTAGGAATTGAAATCGGGGTTGCGGTACAGCAACCGGGAGCCCTGCTGCTGAACGGTCTGGGCCATGAAGGGGTCCAAACCGGACCAGGCATCCACGTCGCCGCGCTCCAGGGCGGTTTTGCCGTCGGCGTGCTGCAAATTGATGATTTCCACGTTGCTGGGCGAAAGACGGGCCGTGGCAAGCGATTGCAACAGGAAGAAATAGGGGTCGGTTCCCTTGGTGACCGCGATCTTCTTGCCCTTCAGGTCGGCCACCGAGTGGATGGGCGAATCCTTGCCGACCACCAGAGCCGTCCATTCCGGCTTGCTGTAGACGTCGATGATCTTGATCGGTGTGCCGTTGGCCCGCGCAACCAACGCGGCCGACCCGGCGGTGGACCCGAAATCGAGCCCCTTGGAGCGCAGGCCCTCGTTGGCCTTGTTGCTGCCTGCCGACAGTACCCAGGTGACGTTGTAACCGCGGTTTTCCAAGAGGCGCTGATCGCGCACCACCAAACTCAAAGGGTTGTAGTAGGCGTAGTCCAGCCGGATGTCTTTTGCCGCCGCCGCGCCGGGGTGGGTGCCGCAGGCAGACACGGCGGTCACCGCGACCACCATCGAAAACATCGCTAGATAGCGCGGTTTCACCATATCGGGGCCTCCTCGTCGATCCCAAGGTGCGAGCCGGCACCGCTGCGCCGGGGCACGCCGAGTTCGTCCAGCAACTGATCACGCAGCGCCGTGATGCGCGGATCACCGCGATCGCGGGGTTTGGGAATCAAGACGTCAAAGGTGGCGGCGATGCCGGACGTGCCGGTCGCATCGGCCCGCAGGATCAGCACTCGGTCGGCGAGAATGACCGCCTCGTCGACGTCGTGGGTCACCAGCAGTGTGGTGGTGCCGGCCTCTTGCTGCACCGTGTCCAGCAGGTCCTGCATCCGCAATCGGGTCAGCGCGTCCAGCGCCGCCAGCGGCTCGTCGAGTAGCAGCACGCTGGGTTGCCTCGCGAGGGCACGGGCGAGGCCCGCCCGTTGTGCCATACCACCGGACACTTGATGCGGGTAGTGCTTGGCGAACTCGTGGAGGCCGACGACATCCAGCCAATGTTGCACCGCCGCCGACCCTTTCGACCGCGCGATCCCGGGCGGCAGACCGAACTCGACGTTGGCGGCCAGGGACCGCCACGGCAACAGTCGTGGTTCCTGGAAGACCATCGCACAGCGAGGGTCGATTCCCCGGACGACCTTGCCGTCGATCTCAATGCGGCCACCGCTCGGGCGGTCGAGGCCGGCCACCAGCCGCAACAGCGTCGACTTCCCGCTGCCCGACGAGCCGAGCAGCGCGACCACCTGGCCCGGCTCGATCTCGATGTCGACGCCACGCAGCACGGTGTGTGTCCCGAACGTTCGGTTGACATGACGAATTGACACGCATGCCGGCGCGGGACTGGTCGACATCACCCGCGCAGCCTAGGAATCGTCGCAGCCAGCCACCAGGTTTGGGTTGATCATGATTAAAACCCGCGGCACGCCGACGTCAGGCGTCAGCCGTGTGGAGCCTCGGAGATCTTGGTGTCCGGCTTGCCCAACGTCTGGCAGTACGTCATCGCCGACAGCCGGGTGGCCGAGATCTCCACGTTGGTCGGATCGGTGCCGTTCTTGTCCTTGAGCATCTTGCCGACTTCATCGTTCTGCTTCTTTTCGTCCTGCGTGGTGAAGTCCTTGCACTTGGTGTCGCCGCCGGTGTTGATGATCTGCGAGGGTGAACATGCGCTGGACAGCAGCACGACGATCGCGATCATGGCGGCTGAAGTTAGCTTCATCGTTTGCCTTCCTGGATCGGAGTAGTCGTATACGTACACCAAATCGGCTGTTTTGAAACCTCGG
Organism: Mycobacterium sp. 852002-51057_SCH5723018; assembly: GCF_001667035.1. Classification (GTDB taxonomy): domain Bacteria; phylum Actinomycetota; class Actinomycetes; order Mycobacteriales; family Mycobacteriaceae; genus Mycobacterium. The sequence continues at coordinate 108,558 of NZ_LZIR01000023.1, read as the reverse complement.
CGGCGAATTGCACCGCTGCACCGCTTGTTTGCAGGCGCCCGTCGAACGACCCGCGGCACCTCGACCGGGCGGTGCATGTTGCGAACAAGCGGGAATAAGCCCCTAAGGCCGCATCGTCTTTTGACGTTGGTCAGTCGGCCGACGTCGGCACCCCGGGGAGAGGAAGTCAGTGATCTGGTCGAATGACGCAACCGGCCTGATACGCCAGCCGCCAGGCGAACCCGGCGCAGCGCGGGAGCGGGACGACCGGCGCGGGTCCGGCGGAACGCAAACCCTGTACCTCAGCGTGTTGCTGCTCATGGTGTCAACGGGGTGGGTCGCCAACCACTTCGTCGCGCTGATGCCTTTGATCAGCGATCGCCAGCACCTCAGCGCGACCACGCTCGACGCGATCTTCGGAATCTATGCGCTGGGGCTGATTCCCGGCCTGCTCATCGGCGGGCGCACCTCGGATGCGCTCGGGCGCCAGTCGGTGGCCTTGGCGGGTTCGACGACCGCTCTGGTCGGGACGGTGGCGATGCTGCTCTCCCAACAAGCCGACGTTCTGCTGGTGGGGCGCCTGATAGTAGGGGTCGGGGTGGGGCTCGCGATGACCTCCTGCACCGCATGGGCCTCCGATCTGAAAGGTCCCGCCGGAGCGGCGACCGCTGGTGCCGTGCTGATCGCCGGTTTCGCCGTCGGCCCATTCGCTGGTGGGCTGATCGCGCGGGCCGGACAACCCGGCATCGGGGTGTCGTTCGGCATCGCCGCCGCAATTGTCGTGGCGGCGATCGTTGTCACGTTGGTGGCCGGCCGCCGCACCGATGTGGCCGCGCCGGCAACTGCGCAAGCCCCGGAGCGGTCGACGCCGGTGCGGCAAGGCACCGCCTGGGCGTTGGGTTGGGCCATGCCGCTCGCGCCGTGGGTGTTCGCCTCTGCGACATTGGGATTCGTCACCATCCCTACCCGGCTGCACACCGGACTCGCCGCCCCGATGGCCGCGGGCACGGCGACGCTGATCGTCAATGGCGTCAGCGGGATCATCCAAATAGTCGCCCGCGCGGGCAAGTGGGGGCGGCAAGCCGGCACGGCCGGTGCACTGCTGGCGGCGCTCGGTTACGCCCTCACCGCGTTGGCGCCGCCGACCATGACGCTGGAGTTGGGGCTGCCGCTGTTCCTGGTTCTGGGCTGCGCCTCCGGCCTCTGCTTGCGCGCCGGCCTGATCGACCTGGAAACCGCAGCGCCGCAACGCCTGCGCGGTGCGCTCGTCGGGGTGTTCTACGTCGTGACCTACGTCGGATTCGGCCTTCCGCTGATACTGGCGACGGTGGGGTCGACGGTCTCGACGGCGATTCTCGCCGTGATGTCGGTGCTGGCGTTGGCGGCCGCGGTGAGTCGAGCGGTGCGGCTCAAGCGAGAAGGCCGCCGGCAGCGCTGATTCGGGGTTTAAGACGCCCGCTTGCGAGCGTCGTGCAGTCAGAGCAGCTCGCGCAGCGTCTCGATCAGCTTGACGCGCTCGGCGGGCGTACCGGCGATGGGCGCCACGTTCAGGGTGGTCACGCCCGATTCGCGGAACGCCGCCAGGCGTTCCTTGACGAACTCGCGCGTACCGATCAGGTTGATATCGCGCACGAGTTCGTCGGGCACGACCTTGGCGGCGCCGTCCTTGTCGCCGTCCAGGTAGAGCTCTTGAATCCGATCTGCTTGCGGGCCGTAACCATACCGGGTGGCCAGGGTGTGGTAGAAGTTCTTGCCCTTGGCGCCCATTCCGCCGATGTAGAGCGCCAGGTGCGGTTTGACGAATTCGCGTAAGGGCTCGACGTTTTCGCCGATGGCCAGGACGGGTCCGGCGCACACGTCGAGTTCGCCCAGTGCGGGGTCGCGCTTGGCCTGGCCGGCGGCCAGCGCCTTTCCCCACACGTCGCGCGCCTTCTCGGGCAAGTAAAATATCGGCTGCCAGCCCTCGGCCATCTCGGCGGCCAGCTCGACGTTCTTGGGTCCCAGCGCGGCGATCAGTATCGGGATGCTTTCCCGCACAGGCTGATTGATGAGTTTGAGTGGTTTTCCCAGTCCGCTGCCCTGCCCGTCTGGCAGCGGGATGGTGTAGTGCTTGCCCTGGTGGCGCAGGGTCTCGCGGCGCCACACCCGACGGCAGATGTTGATGACCTCGCGGGTGCGTGCGATCGGGGCGTCATAGGGCACACCATGGAAACCCTCGATGACTTGCGGCCCGGAGGCGCCCAAGCCGAGCGTGAACCGACCATCAGAGACGTAATCGAGGCCGGCGGCGGTCATCGCGGTCAGGGTGGGCGTGCGGGTGTAGAGCTGGAGAATGCCCGAGGCCAGCTGAACGCGTTCCGTGCTCGCCGCCAGGTAGCCCAGCGCGCTCACCGCATCGAACGAATACGCCTCGGGGACAAAGACGATGTCCAACCCGGCGCGTTCCAGGTCGGCCACCTCGGCGGCGACCTCCTTGAACCCGCCGGCGTAATTGATTGCCAATCCGATCCGCATGTTCGCCTACCTCTACGCGGTGGCGAACTGGTTGGCCAGTTCGACGGCCTCTTGCCGGATCAAGTCGAACTGGGCGCCCATCGCCTCGGACAGCGCGGTCGCGCCCGATAGCGGCCGCACCATCACCATGAAGTCGTCGATCAGCCCGTCGTCGTTGAAGTGCAGGAAGTCGCAACCGGTGACCTTTACGCCCGGCACCCCGGCTATGCCGGTCTCGAAGACGAACGCATGGTCGCGACCGTTGCCATCGGCGATCTCACGGATGTAGTGAAAGTCCTCGAAGACCCGCAACACGCCGCGCAGGATCGCCGCGGTGATCGGCTTGCCGACGTACGGCTTGAACGCGACCGGGCTGGTGAACACCACGGTGTCGGCCAGCATCGCCTGGATGGCCGCCTCGTCGCGCGCCTCGACCGCCTTACGGAAGGGATGCATCGGAAAACCTCGCACTAGACAACTTGTTGAGTAGGTGGGTCTGACGCTAGAGCCAGCGGGGGCCTATGTCGATGTGCGATTAATCACTTTATTGCGTATAGGCGTGGCTATACTGGCGGCCGTGTCGCTGCGTGACGCGGTGTTGGCCGCGCTCCTCGAGGGTGAGGCCTCCGGATACGACCTGGCCAAGGGGTTCGACGCCTCGGTCGCGAACTTCTGGATGGCCACCCCCCAACAGCTGTATCGCGAACTCGACCGGCTCGCTGAGCAAGGTCTCATCCAGGCCCGCGTGGTTCACCAGGAGCGTCGGCCCAACAAGCGCATGTTCTCGCTGACCGAGGCGGGCCGCGACGCCATCCGGCAGTTCACCGCCAGGCCGCCGAAGCGGTCGGTGATGCGCGATGACCTGCTGGTCAAGGTCCAGGCCGCCGACGCGGGCGACGCGCAGGCCGTCCGCGGATTCATCCTCGAACTACTGCATCGGGCCAACGCCAAATCGCAGCGCTACGAACGATTACGGGACCGGCTGCTCGGGGGCCGCGACGAGGACGAATACCTGGCCCAGACCGACCGGGTGGGCCCTTACCTGACGCTGCTGCGCGGAATATCGTTCGAACAGGAGAACATTCGCTGGGCCGAGCGCGCGCTGGCGATCATCGAGGACCGCCTGCCGTCGCACGCATGAAGCCCCCACGGGTGGACGCCTGGGGTACTTACGACGACGGAGTGTCCACCGCGTCACCGGGATACTGCTGACCGATCAGCTCGTCCTGACCGACCTCGGGAACGTTTCCCTCGCCGTTCGACCCGCCGCGCTTGGCCGATTTCTTCTTCGGCGCCTTATCCACTGTCGGCGCGGAAGCGCGATGACCGTTGGACGGCAGTCCGGCGGACTCGCTGGCGATCTCGATGGCCTTCTGTGTGTAGACGCGGTAGCCGAAGCTCGGTACATAGCCGTGGATTTCGGGTGTGTCGAGATCCCGCATGAACTGCAGGATGCCGCGGCTGAACACCTGGCCGGGCACCAGCACGGGGAATCCCGGCGGGTAGGGCGTGACGTAGGTCGCCGAGACCACGTCGATTCCGGCGTCCAGCCGTTCGTCGATCTGCTCGCCGGTGAGGTACTCGCAATTGGTGTCGTCGTAGGAGAGGTAGAAGCCCCGGCGGACATCGCCTTCCGGTGTCGGCTCGCTGCCGCTGTGGTCCAGGAATGCCGGGTGGAAGCCGCTGAAATCCGGTAGCGGCAATGACATTTCGGTGAGCCGATAAACGGCCTTCTGGAAGTGCTCCCGCTCGCCGAGACTCATCTCGGAAATGTTTTGGTCCAGCTCGCGGGCGATGTTGACCAGAACCTCGACCAGGAAAGCGACGGAGCTGCGCGTGGTTCCGATGTTCGTCATGAACAGCACGCTGTTGCGCGATGTCTTGTTGATCTGAATTCCATAGCGGTCCATCAGTTGTTGGCGTTTGAACGTGTCTCCGTCGTAGCCGGTCTGGCCGATGAACAACGTGATTCTCGACGGGTCGAGAACGAACTGATCCTGATCCCAGGCGGCCATCATGTTGCGCAGTCCGGAGCGCAGCGGCTGGGCGATCGCGGACGGCCGGAAGCTTTCCGGGATCAAGTCCGAAGTCCGAAGGCACCGCATGTATTTGCTGAGCAGCGGATGGTTGTCGATCGCGTCGCGGAGCTGCATCGCGTTTTCGATTTGCCGCTGGACCAATTCGACGCCCTCCAGCGCCACCTGCCGGCGACCCAGGTCCAGGGACGCCAGGATCTGATAGTTGGGCGAGGTCGAGGTGTGCGCCATGTACGCCTCGTGGAACGGCTCGGCGACTTTCTGGTCGAAGTCCTGGTCGAAGACGTGGATCATCGACCCCTGCCGCAGGGCGGTCAGCGTCTTGTGCGTCGACTGGGTGGCGTACACGCGTACCCGGGCTCTCGCCGGATCTGGGATGAGGCGGCGCTCCAAAAGCTCGTCGTCGCTGGGTGTTTCGGCACCATTGGTGGCCAGGTGCTCCTCGAAGCGGCGCTTGTAGTCGGGGTCCTGCAGCCGCTCGCGCAGGGCGCGCGCCGACGCCATCGCCGTGCGCGTCCGATAGACCGGGTGGAAACGGGCGAATGCGAACCAGGCTTCGTCCCACAGGAACACGAGGTCGGGCTTGATGGCCAGGCACTCCTCCATGACGCGCTCGACGTCGTAGACGATCCCGTCGAAGGTGCAGTTGGTCAACGACATCATCTTAACGCGGTCGAGCTTGCCGGCGCGTTTCAGCGCCAACAGTTTCGACTTGATCTCGCGCAAGGGAACCGCGCCGTACATCGAGTAGTCGTTGAGCGGATACGCCTCCAAATACACGACATTCGCGCCGGCGAGCATCATCCCGTAGTGATGGGACTGGTGGCAGTTGCGGTCGAGCAGCACGATGTCGCCGGGCGCCACCAGCGCCTGGGTGACGATCTTGTTCGCCGTCGACGTTCCGTTGGTGACGAAGTAGGTGTGACGGGACCCGTAGGCCTCCGCGGCGAGCTGCTGTGACTCCCGCAGCGGCCCGGTCGGCTCTAGCAGCGAGTCAAGGCCGCCGCAGGTGGCCGAGGTCTCGGCCATGAACACGTCCAGCCCGTAGAAGCCGACCATGTCCTTGATCCAGTGTGAGTTGACGATCGACTTGCCCTGCGAAATCGGCAGGGCGTGGAAAACGCCCGTGGGCCGGTGACTGTACTGCTTGAGCGCGCTGAAGAAGGGGGTGCGGTAGCGTGCCGCGACTCCCTGCAGGATCGACAGGTGCAGCTCGAGCATGCCTTCGCGGGCGTGAAAAACCCGGCGGAAGTACTGGCCGAGCCGCCCGGCGATTTCCTCCACCGCGATCTCGGTCATGAGAAAGAGGTCGAGTTCGGGCCGCAGCTTGGCCAGGGAAACCGCGAGGATCTGCGCGCGTTCCTCGGGCGATTGGTGGTCGGCCAACTCGTGCGAGACGTCGTTGTCGACAAACTCCGCCAGCGTCGACAGGTCCCGGGTCGATTGGTGCGAGAAGCGTCGCCGGATCACCACCGCCTGCAGGTTGACGTTTAGCCGCGCGGCGATGAGGGCCTCGTCCCCGCTGGCGACCACCACGAGCTCGTAGACGAATTCGTCGTCCGGGCGGCGCCATTTGCGCACCTCGTTGCGCAGCGCCCGTTCCTGGTCTTCGCTCATCTTCTCGACGACAAGCACCTCAAAGTACGGGCGGTCGCGCTGCGACGCCGGTTGGTGCTCGAGGAGTTGGCGCGGATCCGACGGAAACATGTCCAGCTCGTCGGCGCCGGCGTTGTCCACGTCCCCCGAGCGGTACGACTCGGTGGTCAGGGCGCGGTTGATCTGCGCGACCGCCTGCGAGAACTTGTCGTAGCTGCCCGCAGCGAAAGTTCGCTGAACTCGCGCGAATTGGGGCGAGCCCGGGTAGGCCCAATAGGGCTCCAGCGTGCTCAGGCGGGTGAGCAATTCCTGGCAGGTAGTCGCGTACTTTTCTTTCAGCGCTCCGGTGGTGGTGGGGCGCGTCAGCCGGTCGGCGGCCTCTTCCAGGTGGCACCACGAGTCGCTGCGGACCTGCCACAGGCTGTTGTAAGCGCGCAAGTGTTCTGTCATGGTCGCCCTTTCGCGGGTCGTGGCGACTTCTCCGTCCCGGAGCGTCGGTCAAGGTTCGCAGACCGAGCCCGCCCCCCGGTTACCGAGAGACAAACACCGCACGTCCGTCGGATGACGGCACGTATAGACGACGGTAACGAGTGCCTGGCCGCCTTTGCTGTGCCACCCGTTTAACGGCGCCACTCGCGGGTAGGCCCACGGACGTCGATGTTGTGACGACTAAGGACAACTAAGGAGGAAACAATGGCGACGGGGGAAACCGGCTTCGACGACGTCACTTTCGATCTTGTTTCGGTGCAGTACCACTCGTTGAAGGCCGGGCACGACTATGGGCAGTATGTGCGCGACGCCAAGAACGCGGGTCTCGACGACGTCGCGTCCTTCTTCGAGGAAGTCATGGCCGAGGATTCGAAGCGCGCGCAACGGTGCCATGAATTACTGGGGCATCTGACCAAGTAAGCCCCAGAGGGCTGGGAACCGTGCCGGGTGGTCGCGGCCGGCCTTCGGCTACCGTCGACGGTATGTCTGAAGTTTCCGGTCACGACCGAATCGAGGACGTCGCCGCCGGCGACATCATCGCCGTCGATCGCGGCTCCGGTGAACAGCCATACAAAGTGGTGTTCAAAGAGCCTGCCGACGAGGGCTACCTCATCACCGTCGAAGGCGACGGTGAAACGTTTCAGTTGAACCTGCCGGCCGGCGCCACGGTCAAGCGGTCGCTGGAGTCGAAGTGGGAATCCCCGCAGAGTCCCACCCCGCACTCGGACAGCTAGGCGCCGAGGCCGGCGGGGCATACTGCAAGCCATGGCCACCGTCGTCGCCTTCCACGCCCACCCCGACGACGAGGTGATCCTCACCGGCGGCACGCTCGCATCGGCGGCCGCGCAGGGACACCGCGTGGTCGTCGTCACCGCGACGGACGGGCGCGCGGGCAACGAACCGGACAACACTCGGCTTGGTGAACTGCGCTTGAGCACAAGCATTCTCGGGGCACACCGGGTCGAATGCCTGGGCTACGCCGATAGCGGCTATGGGCCTGCCTTCTACCCCGATCCTGTCGGCCGGATCAGATTCGCCCGGGCCGACGTCGACGAGGCGGCGGGGCGGCTCGCCGTGGTGCTTCGGTCCGAAGACGCGCAGGTACTACTCAGCTATCAGAGCAACGGCGGCTACGGTCACCGCGATCATGTGCAGGTGCACCGCGTCGGCAAGCGGGCCGCCGAATTGGCCGGGACGCCGCGGGTGCTCGAGGTGACGATGCCGCGCGAATTGTTGCGCCGCGTCGCTGAGGTTTGTCGCCTGCTGAGGTTGCCGGCACCCTACGACCTCGACGTGGTTCGCACCGCCTACACGCCGCGGGCGACCATCACCCACCGGATCAACGTCCGTCGGTTCGCTCGGCAAAAGCGAGACGCTCTCGCCGCCCATCGTTCGCAGATCGGTACCGGACTCAACGCGCGCCTGTTCGGGGCCCTGCTGAGGCTGCCACCCCAGGTGTTCGGCCTGATCTTCAGCTACGAATGGTTCGTCGATCCGGCGGCGCCGCCGGGGACGTTGGCCCACAACATCTTCGATCCACCCGCTCGATGAGGCACCTAAGATGAAGCCACCGGGCGGAGGGGTCAGGAAAGGCGGGGAGTCGGAATGGCTGACATCACCGAGTTGATCCTCGCCGATCACAACTGGTTCCGCGAACAGTTCGCCAGGTTGGACTACTTGGAGGCGCAGACACCGGTCGACCTCTCCGCACTCGAACGGGTGTGGCGTCCGCTCGCCGAGAAGCTCGACGTACACGCCTACATCGAAGAGAAGATCTTCTACCCACAACTGCTGAAGCGCGGCGCCGACGACCCCGAAGGCGAGACGCTCGATGCCATCGGCGACCACAACGACATCCGTGACGGGGTCCGCGCCGCCAACGCGGCACGGACCGGCACCGACGAATGGTGGGCGGCGGTCGGCCGCACCCGAGTGGCCAACGACGACCACATGGGCGAAGAGGAACGCGAAGGGCTGTCGGACTTCCGCCGCCACGCCCCCATCGGGCTTCGCGAGGCACTCGGCCGGCAGTACGGCGAATTCATGACCCAGCATCCCACCACCAAGGGATTGCCGATCGTCGACCGCGACCCCGAGCGCTACGTGGAGGACGTGGAGACCCCGGCACCGTCCAAGCGCACCGACTTTTCGCTCCACATCGGCAGCCTGAAAGGCCAATGAGCCGCGGCGGGTGGTTAACTTCGAGCGTGCGAAGAGAACCGGGTTTGGCGCGACGCTTCTTCGATCGATTCGAGCCGGTGCATGCGGTGACGTATTTCGCGCCGGAGGCGCGGGCGGCGTTGGACGGGCTGGGTTACCGGGGCTTCTGGATGGGCTACTTCGCCGCCCGATCGGCGCCCCTGGGCATGGTGCCACGTGAGGTGGTCGCCGCGATCTTCTACAACTTCGCCCCCGAACGCGTCGCCAAGGCACTGCCGGCGGCCTGGCAGGTCGCCGGACCCGAAGCCGCGTTGCGCGCCCGGCAGGAATCCGCGGTCGCGGCGCTGCGCCGCTACGGCATCGAGGCGGATGAAAACGTCGCTCTGGCAGGCGAATTGGCGGGCAAGGCGGCACGCGGGGCGCCACTCGATGGGCGACCGTTGTTCGCCGCGAATCTGGCGCTGCCCTGGCCGGACGAACCGCTGGCGGCGCTGTGGCATGCGGCGACGCTGTTGCGCGAACAGCGCGGCGACGCGCACGTGGCCGTCCTGGCCGCCGCCGGCGTCTCGGGTCGGGAGTCCAACGTGCTGCACGCGGCGGCGGACCGGATTCCGCGCGACTACATCGCCCGCACCCGCGATTACGACGACGCGGCGTGGCGGCTCCACGAGCAACGGCTGGCCGAGCGGGGGTTGCTCGACGGCAACGGATCGCTGACCGAGGCCGGCCGGGAATTGAAGGACCGCATCGAATCGAACACCGACGCGCTCGGCCTGTCGGCGCTCGACGCGCTCAGCGACGACGAGGTGGAGACGCTGTTCCAGGCGCTGACTCCGATCACGCGGGCCGTGGTCGCCGGCGGCGATGTGCCCGCCGTCACTCCGATGGCTCTGCGCCGTGACGATTTAGACGATGCCAGCGCGCATTTGGGGAACCCCTAGCCAAGCGCTCAGGTGCTCCCCGGTGCGCCGCTGACCGATTGGGCCGCAATGTAATCCATCGGCGCTCCGTCGCCGTTGGACTCGCCGCGGTCGGCGACGGCGGTGGCCAGCGCCGTGCCGTCCTGGATGGTCCCGACAATGTCTACCTGGTCGTTGACGGTGAAATGCGAAGCGGCGGAGGCGGGTTGGCCGACGCCGCGGGAAATGACGGTGGTGTTCGGAGTCACGCGGTAGGTCTGGGTATAGCCGTTGGCGCTGCGCGCGGTCACCGAGTCCGCCGACACGGCGATCACGGTGCCCTCTTGGCGCACCGGCTGCGAGACCGGCGGCCCCAGGGTCGTTTGAACCGTTGGCTTTTCGGGTTCGACGTAGGCGACTAGCGCCGTCAAGCTCGCCGCACACAGCATCGAGGCGGAGACGATCTCACATGCCGTCGACAGGCCGGACATCCTGCGCCGCGCGCCGCGACGGGCCAGCGGCTGTCTTTGCTCCAGCGCTTCGGTCATGCGGTGCTTGGCGCCCACGGTCAGTCCTTCCTGCGGCTTTGCGCCGACGGACGTCGGCGCCTACCGAATCAGGTCGTTGCTCGTGGTGTTACCCGCAGGGTTCGATCGGTAAACCGGCCGGAAAGCGCGGCCCATTCCAGCCGGCGGTCGGTTCCCGGTCGTCAGCCCTTGGCCAGGGTGAATTGCGCGACGTCGGTGTAGCCCTCGCGGAACAGATCGGCGCAACCGGTCAAGTACTTCATGTACCGGTCGTACACCTCTTGGGACTGAATCGCGATGGCCTCGTCGCGCTGCGCCTCGAGCGCGGCCGCCCACGTGTCGAGGGTGCGGGCGTAATGCGGCCGCAGCTGCTGGACCCGCTTGACGGCGAAGCCGGCACGCTCGGCGTGCTCTTCGACGGACCTGGCGTTGGGCAGGTCTCCACCCGGGAAGATCTCGTCCATGATGAACTTCATGAACCGGATCTTGGTCATGGTGATGGGCAGTGCGCGCTCGGCGAATTCCGCATCGCTGGGCTTGATGATGGTGTGCAGCAGCATGACGCCGTCTGCCGGCAGCGCCTCGTAGGCCATCTTGAAGAAGTCGTTGTAGCGGTCGCGTCCGAAGTGTTCGAAGGCGCCGATCGACACGATGCGGTCCACCTTCTCATCGAACTGCTCCCAGCCCTGCAGCAGCACACGCTTGCTTCGCGGCGAAGGGTGCTTGTCGAGCCGTTGTTGGACGTGAGCCTGCTGGTTGCGGCTCAGCGTCAGCCCCACCACGTTGACGTCGTACTGCTCGAGCGCACGCACGATCGTGGTGCCCCACCCGCAGCCGATGTCCAGCAACGTCATGCCGGGTTGTAGCCCGAGCTTGCCCAGCGAGAGGTCGATCTTCGCGACCTGTGCCTCTTCGAGGGTCATGTCATCGCGTTCGAAGTAAGCGCAGCTATACGTCCGCGTGGGATCCAGGAAAAGCTTGAAGAACTCGTCGGAGAGGTCGTAGTGCGCCTGCACGTCGTCGAAATGCGGCTCCAAGCTGACGGTTTCGCTGGGATTTTCGGGCAAGGCACTACCTCTGACGTTGGTCTTTATGGGTTCAGCGGCGTGCGATCGAAGCCGCTCGATACTTGATGGCCCACCAGTGTATCCGGCCGGCCCGCGGCCCCGACCAGGCCGCTCCCGAATTTCGGAGCGCTCATTCGCGTGTAGCGGGCCCCGGCTGTGGCTAAAGGGAGATAGAAGACGTGCCGGCCGGACGGCACGGCCGCAAGGAATGGGGGCAACCATGGAACCGATATCGCCGACGGATGCACTGTTTCTGATCGGCGAGTCACGTGAACATCCGATGCACGTGGGATCGCTACAGCTCTTCGAGCCGCCCGAGGACGCGGGACCTCATTTCGTCCGCGAGTCCTACCAGGCGATGCTCGAGTGCACGGATGTGCAGCCGACGTTCCGCAAGCACCCGGCGTTCTTCGGCGGCGTCACCAACGTCGCGTGGTCGTTCGACAAGGACGTCGAACTCGATTACCACCTACGCCGCTCAGCCCTGCCTGAGCCGGGACGGGTCCGTGACCTGCTGGAGCTGACTTCCCGATTGCACGGCAGCCTGCTGGACAGACACCGCCCGTTGTGGGAAGCACACCTGGTCGAGGGTCTGGAGGACGGGCGGTACGCGGTCTACACGAAATACCATCACTCCCTGATGGACGGCGTCTCGGCGCTGCGGTTGATGCAGCGCGCATTCACGTCCGATCCTGACGATGACGAGGTGCGCGTTCCCTGGAGCCTCGGCCCACGCAAACGCAGCGAGGCACGGAAACGTCCGTCGCTGTTCGAGCGGGCCGGCCGCACCGCGGGCTCGGCGCTCGCGTTGGCGCCGTCGTCGTTGAAGCTGGCGCGAGCCGCGCTGCTCGAACAACAACTGACCCTCCCGTTTCGGGCGCCGCGCAGCATGTTCAACGTGCGAATCGGCGGTGCCCGGCGGGTCGCCGCGCAGTCCTGGTCCTTGGACCGCATCAAGGCGGTCAAATCGGCCGCCGGGGTCACGGTCAACGACGTGGTGCTGGCCATGTCGTCCGGGGCGCTGCGCGCCTACCTGATCGAGCAGAACGCCCTGCCGGAAGCCCCGTTGACCGCGATGGTGCCGGTCAATCTCCGCAAGAGCGACGATGACGGCGGCGGCAACATGGTCGGGACCTTTTTGTGCAACCTGGCGACCGACCTCGACGACCCGGGGAAGCGGCTCGAGATCATCAGCACGTCGATCCGCGACACCAAGGAAATCTTCCAGCAGCTGCCACCGGTTCAGCAGCTGGCGTTGTCGGCATTCAACATCGGCGGGCTTTTCTTCGGATTGCTCCCCGGCTACCTCTCGACCGCCTCGCCGCCATTCAACATCGTCATCTCGAATGTCTCGACCGGCCGATCCGAGCCGCTGTATTGGCGCGGCGCGCGCGTGGACGGCAACTATCCCCTGTCCATCGCACTCGAGGGCCAAGCGGTCAACATCACCGTGACCAACAACGCCAACAACCTCGACTTCGGAATCGTCGGCTGCCGTCGCAGCGTCCCGCACCTGCAGCGGATGCTGGGCCACCTGGAGACGTCGCTGAAGGATCTGGAGCGCGCGGTCGGCGTGTGACGCGTCATCCCAGACGATCGGGGCGGGTGGCGTAGTCCAGGCAGACGGTCGTGCCGTCGGGACGCGCGTTGATGGTGCAGTGGTCGGCGAGCGCGTGCATCAACATGATGCCGCGGGAGGCCCGGGGCTCACAGAGCCTGCGCGCCGCCGGGCGGTGCCAGGTTCCGCGGTCGCTGACGCACACGCAGATCGATTGGGCGGCGGGATCGTGGCTGGCGTGAAGTCTCATGGTGCCGACCATGCGGTGGGCGCGGTAGGCGTGCTCGACGCAATTGGCCAGCGCTTCGTTGACGCCCAAGACGATGTCATCGCGAATGTCAGCCGGCGCTTCGGTCACCTCTTGCAGCCACCGCTGCAGGACACGGCGTAACTCCGTCGCGGTCGCGGCGTCGGCGACACCGGCGCAGGTCAACTGAAGGGGGTTGGTGGCCGCAGGCGCTTCGGCAATCATGAAGGCGGCATACCCAGTTGTGCCCGGGGCGATAACACGTTCGGCGTCTCGCTTCGGACACAGCTGGGTGCATGTTCAAAATCCAATCGCCAAAACGAATGTGGCGCATCGAGCGGATCAGCGGCGGTTGGCGAAATACTTCTTGTAGGCCTCTGCCGAGGCGCGCAGGTTCGGATCGGCTTGGAACTTCGGCTCGAATTTCGCCCACGCCGCCTCGCGCTTGGCGGGGATGTACTCCGTCGGCCAGTAGGGGTGCTCCTGCGGCCGGTAGTCGCGTAGCACGCGGCGGGCCACGGTGGCCTTGTGCACCTCGTCGGCGCCGTCGGCGAGGCCCATCGTCGGCGCACCCGCATACATCGCCTGCAGCGGGGTGAGGTCCGTCGTGCCGAGTGACCCAAGAATGTGCAGGGCGTGAAACGACACCTCGCGCAGCACCTTGGCCATCGTGAACTTGACGGTCGCGATCTCGGTACGGGCGTCCTTGGTGCTGGAATTGTCGATTTTCCACGCGGTTTCGAGCACCAGCAGCCGCAGCATGCGGATCGCGGCGTACGAATCGGCGATCTTCTCCTGCACCATCTGGTGCTCGGCGATGGTTTTGCCGTGCGATTCTCGCGACAGCGCCCGCTCGCACATCATGTCGAAGGCGAGCTTGCATTGGGCGATGGTGCGCATGGCGTGGTGGATGCGTCCGCCGCCCAGGCGGCGTTGGGCCAGGGTTTTCGCCCCGTCCTCCGGGCCGAGCAGGTGGTCGAGCGGAACGCGGACGTCCCGGTAGATGATGTGGTTGTGGTTGCGGGGCTCGGGCTGGATCTCCACGCCCGGGGTCTTGCGTGGCACGACGAACATGCCGTTCGTGCACATCACGAAGAGGATGTCGGCCACGCGGCCCGCCGACGTGAACCACTTCTCTCCGTTGATGACCCACTCGTCGCCGTCGCGCACGGCGTGGGTCTTGAACAGGTTGGGGTCCGATCCGCCCTGCGGCTCGGTCATCGAGTAGGCCGAGAACATGTCCTGGTCGAGCAGGGGCCGCAGCCAGCGCCGCTTTTGCTCCTCGGTGCCGTAGGCGGCGAGCATCTCCATGTTGCCGGTGTCGGGGGCGGCCGCGCCGAACACTTGCGGCGCCGACGGGTAACGGCCGATCACCTCGTTCAGGAGCGCCAGCTTGAGCTGGCCGAACCCCGGGCCGCCCAGTTCCTCATCGAGGAAGATCGCCCACAGCCCCTGGTCCTTGATCTGTTGCTGCAGGCCGCGGACGTAGGCCTTGACGGTCGGATCGGGCGAGCGGATCGCGTGGGGAAAGACAAACTGCAGCGGCTCGATTTCCTCCCGGCAGAACGCCTCGACCCAGTCGAGCTTTTCCTGGAAATCCGGATCGGTCGAGAAGTCCCACGCCACGTTGGTCTCCGTTCTGCCACGGCGGTCGGATTATCTTGACTGTCTAGAGGCTTCCCCTGCTTGCGAGCTCACTACGTTTGCGCGGCTTGGCCTCCGGGCCCGCCTGGCTGTAGTCACCGAACGGCGCGTCGCGTTCGGCGACCGCCCGCGGGACGCCCTCCTCGGCAGCCAGGCGCACGAACGCCCGCCCTTCCGGCGTGTTACGCATGATTCCGTCAAGGATAGGACCAAGGGTCTGAGTGCTCTGCAGCCCCATGTTGTCGTAGGCCTGATTGACGATGAGCTTCATCGCCGCGAGCTGAGTCAGCGGGATCGTGGCCAGCTTTTCGGCCAGGGCGGCGACGCGCTCGTCGAGCTCCTCGAGCGGGCAGGAGAAATTGATCAGGTCGGCTTCGGCGGCTTGCTTGCCGCTGAGCGACTCGCCGGTCAACGCGTAGTACTTGGCCTTGGCCAGTCCGAGTCGATACACCCACATCCCGGTCATGTGGCATCCCCACACCCGCGCGTACGGCGTGCCGAACCTCGCGTCGTCGGAGGCGATCACCAGGTCGGCACACAGCGCGAGATCCGAACCCGCACCGAGGCAGTAGCCATGCACCTTGGCGATGGTCGGTTTGAGCCCGCGCCATAATCCCATGAATCGCGGGAAGGCGCTCAAGTAGGAGTTGGTGGCCGCGAACATGTCCATGCCGGGGTCGTAACCGCTTTCGCGGAAAGAAACGAAGTGTTCCAGCCCGGCGGAGAAGTCGGCTCCGGCGCAGAAGCTGTCGCCGGCGCCCTCCAAGACGATCACCTTGACGTCGCCGTCCAGGTTGGCTTGGCGCAACGCGTTGTCCAGCCCAAGAACAAGCTCTGGACGAATTGTGTTGAGCTGCTCGGGCCGGTTCAGCGTGATCGTGACGACCGACCCGGACTTTGCGTACAGGATTACATCATCCGACACTGGCGGAACCCGTCGGTGCCTCGACGAGGGCCAGGCGCTCGTCGAGCGCGGCGTGAAAGCGACCGATCGCACTTTCATGACGGCCGAACTCCAGGAAGGTGTTTGCGCCGGCGAACAGACCGCGCTGCACGCCTTCCGACATTTCGTTGTCCTCCAACGCGCCCGCGTCGAGCAGACTGCGCGCGCCGTTGGCAGCCTTGTCCGCGCCCTTGGCCGACACGCTCTGCGCGACCTCCGGAGTAGTCATGGAATAGATGGTCACCATGGAGCTCGCGATGTCGACGGGGTCGATCACCACCAGCAGGACCTGATCGGGGAACGTCGCGACCATCACGTTGGGGAACAAGTGATATACATAGGTCACCCGCCGGTCAGCGGTCCACGTCGATTCGGGACGGTTGCGTAGACTCTCAATATTGCGGTAGGGGAAGGCAATCCGGCTATTGGGTCCGAATGCTTCCACGATGTTGAGGTCGTCATATTGGAGCGGGAAGAACGTGTCTTTGTGAGTCGACCGGATGTGATAGCCCTCTAGGAACTGCTCGACGAGGATCTTCCAATTCATGGGGCGGGCAATGGCTTCCACGAGCAGCAGCTTCTCGGCCGGCAAAAGCTTGTCGCGCCAGGGGCTGCCGTCGGAGAGCTGCGCCATCGCGGCATCCACGTGGCGCCGCCACGAACCGGTTGCGGCCGGATCGAGCGGGCCGATGACGATCAGGCCGTCCACCTCACGGCTTTCGACCTCCACCAAACCTCGGGCGGACGCGTCGAGGTCGGGGAAGGCCTCGGCGTGCGGGACGTGTGAGAGCGACCCGTCCAGCCCATACGTCCAACCGTGGTAGCGGCACACGAGCGCGTGTGAGCAACCCGCGCCCTCGACGAGGGCCAGACCGCGGTGCCGGCAAGCGTTGCGGAATACGCGTGCCCGGCCGTCGCGACCACGCACCGCGAACAGCGGCACCCCACAGGTGGCGCGTTCGACATGGTCGCCCCGGTGGGGGATGGCCGCCGACGGTAGGTACCCGCTCGGGAATGCGCGCAGCACCCGCAGCTCGTCGGCGAATCGGCTTGGGTCGACATAGTTCTGGACCGGTTCGCGCCACGCTTGCCCTTCGTCGGTCGTACCCGCCTCGATATGGGAAAGGATGCGCCGGACGATGTCGACGTCCTCGGCAATCAGCGGTCTTGTCGGAGTGCCCATACTGTGGGAGTATCACACTTCATGTGTCATGCGTCAATCGGTTTGTGATATGGATGTGCGTGTTGCCGCCATGGGCCCGGTGCCGATCGGCGAAGATACAACCGTGTCCCCAGCGTCCCGATCACGACAACAACGGCCCCCAGCCCGAGGCCAGGTGGCAGACCTCATCGGCGACCGCCCGCTGAGCGCGCGATCGGTCCTGGCGAGCGCGCTACTGGGCGCCGACCGACCCCAGCTCGCGGTTGCCGAGCTCGTTGCGGTGGCGTCGCTGTTCGGCATCAGCGGAGGTGCCGCCCGCACGTGCCTGTGGCGCATGGCCTCCAACGGCGAACTGACCAGCGACGGCGGCACCTACGCGCTGGCGGGCCACTTGCTGGAAAGGCGCCAGCGCGTCGACGAGGCGTCGCGCATCCCGGATGTGGCCACGCGCGAATGGGATGGGACGTGGGAACTGGCGGTCGTGTCGGCGGAACGGCGATCGGCGGCCGACCGCCTCGACTTGCGCAAAGCCGCAACGGCGCTGCACTTGGCCGAGCTTCGCGAGGGTATCTGGATACGCCCCGATAACCTTGACCCACAACGACTTCCGACGATGAGGGCGGTCCTGGACCGCCAGTGTGTTCACTTCCACGGCGCCGCCACCGACATCGCCGAGGACACCGTGAGATCGCTGTTCTCCCTGGATGAATGGGCAGACGACGCGAACCGTCTCCTCGCCGCCATGCATTCCGAGCTCGACACGACCGGACGACGGGCTGACAGCGGCGCTGCCTTCAGCTTTCAGTTCGCGTTGTCCATCGCGGTCGTTCGCCACCTTCAGCTTGATCCGTTGCTCCCGGACGCGCTCATCCCGGCGGATTGGCCCGGAAATCAGCTGCGCGCGACCTACCGGCGTTTCGATGACGCGTTCAAACGGCGGATGAACGGCGCCTTCAGATCGGGCTGAATGCCACAATCATCGCGCACTCAGGCCCGATCTCAGGTCACCGACTGGAAGACTGCTGGCATGCAAGCGAACACCGGTCGTGTGCGTGCGGCCTCGACGGACGACGCGGCCGCGTGCGTGGCGATTTACCGTCCCTATGTCGAGGACACGGCGATCAGTTGGGAGATCGAAGTTCCGACCGTGGGCGAGATGGCCGCACGCATCGCCGCGGCCCGCGAAGTCCACGAATGGCTCGTTTCGGAGCTCGATGGCCGGATCATCGGTTTCGCCTATGGGCACACATTGATTCGCCTGGCTTCGTACCAGTGGTCGACCGAGACCGGAATCTACGTCCACGTCGGCCATCAGCGCGCCGGTTGCGGCCGCAAGCTTTACTCGCAGCTACTGCGCCGGCTCACCGAGCGCGGCTACCGCCAAGCGTTCGCCGGCATCACCCAGCCCAACGAGGCGAGCAACGAATTCCATCGATCCTTCGGATTCTCCGATGCCGGCCTATACCGCCGCGTCGAATGGAAGCACGACCGCTGGCACGACGTCGCGTGGATGCAACTCGACCTGCTCGGTGCGGTCGAGGATGGGCCGCCCGGCCAGATCATCTGATCCGGCCGGACGCGCTCCAACGTTTCAATGCCCTTTCAACGCCCTTTCAATGCCCCTGCCACAGCAGCCTTCACGGCCACGATGGCGTGAGCCCGTTACTGCTTGACAGGGCTCATCTGATGGCTGGCAGCCAGGTCAGCGGCCGCCGGCCCCGCCGCCGCCGACTGCGCGGCCGCCGCCGGCCCCGCCGCCCACCTCTTTGCCGCCGCCCGCGCCGCCGCCGGACAACCGACCGCCGCCAGCACCGCCACCATTCATCGACATGGGTTCTCCTAAGGGGATCGGTCACCTGTCCCCTCCCGGCGAGGCGACACTGGGTGACTTACTGAGCCTACTGCCGGCGCCAGTTCGGCCATAGGGATATATCGGGTTGGTCAACAAGAGTTCAATAGCGAGTTACGCAAGGGTGTACCGGCCAGCAGGACCCGCACCGGTTTGTCAGCTACGCGGTCGAAGTACGGGCGTTACCAACTCACCGTTGTCGAGGAAACTCTCGAGGTTGCGGATCGCCAGCAGCGCCATCGCGCGGCGAGTCCTGGCCGTCGCGCTGCCAATGTGCGGAAACAGCACCACGTTGTCCAGGTCGAGCAGCTCGGCGGGCACGTTCGGCTCGTTGACGAAGACATCGAGCCCTGCTCCGGCCAGCGCGCCGACCGCCAGCGATTCCACCAGAGCGTCCTCGTCCACGACGCTGCCTCGGGCAATGTTGATCAGGTAACCGTCGGGGCCCAACGCCTCGAGGACGGCGCGGTCGACCAGCTTGCGAGTGCCGTGGTCACCCGTCGTCGCGACCACCAGCACGTCGACCGACTCGGCCAACTCCACCGGTGATTCCGCATAGCGGTATGGCGACCCGTCGATGCGGTGACGGTTGTGATACGCGATGGCACAGTCGAATCCGAGCAGCCTGGTGGCGATGGCCGAACCGATGCGGCCCAGGCCGAGGATCCCTACCTGGAGGCCGCTGACGTCCCTGGCGTAAGGAAACTGTCCGTCGCGGGCCCACCGACCGTCACGCACGTAGCGGTCGGCGGCGCCGAAGCGGCGCAGCGTCATCAGGATCAGACCCAGGGCGGTGTCGGCAACGGTGTCCGACAGGACGTCCGGGGTGTTGCTCACGCCGATACCGCGGCGCTTCGCCGCCTCGAGGTCGATCGCATCCACCCCGGCCCCGCTGTTGACGATCGCCTCCAGGTTGGGCAGTGCCGTCATGGTTTCGGAGTCGACGCCCGGGTGGCCCGAGGTCACCACCACGCGAATGTCGGCAGCGTGCTCGGCAAGAAAGCGGGCGCGCTGGGCACCGTCGGGAAGCGCAGGGATTTCGTAACGCGCGGCCAGCTCGTCGGCAAATGTAGGTTCCAGCCCGCCGATCCGCAGCACGGCGTCGGTCTTCGTCACCGTCACGCGTCCATCATGTCCTGTCCACCGCGAAAGCGTCGCGATGGCCTCCAGGTCAAAAGCCGTGCAATACAAGGGAAGCAAAGATCGTGCCGCGCCGTTGAATGTTGGATGCGCATTGGTGTCGTGTTCCCGCAGACCGAGCTTGGTGGCGATCCCGCGGCCGTACGGGCTTATGGGCAGCGCGTCGAGGAACTCGGGTTCACCCACATCCTCGCCTACGACCACGTCCTGGGCGCCGACCCGGCGGTACACCGGGGCTGGCGCGGCGTCTACGACATCGGTTCGACATTTCATGAGCCGTTCGTCATGTTCGGCTACCTGGCCGCGGTGACCTCGCTCGAACTGGTCACCGGCGTCATCATTTTGCCGCAGCGGCAGGCGGTGCTGGTGGCCAAGCAGGCCGCCGAGGTGGATCTTCTCACCGACGGGCAGTTTCGGCTCGGTGTCGGGCTGGGCTGGAACGCCGTCGAATACGAGGCTCTCGGCGAGACGTTCACCAACCGCGGCAGGCGCTCGGAGGAGCAGGTCGAGGTCATGCGCAAGCTGTGGACCGAACCGTCGGTCACCTTCGACGGCAATTACCACACTGTGACCGGTGCGGGCCTTGCCCCGATGCCGGTCCAGCGGCCGATCCCGGTCTGGTTCGGGGCGGCTTCCGACCGCGCCTACGACCGCGCCGGGCGGCTCGGCGACGGCTGGTTCCCGATGATGGAGCCCGGACCCGGTCTCGACCACGCGCGTCAGCAGGTGCAGCGCGCGGCGGTGGCCGCGGGCCGGGACGCCGATGCCCTCGGCATGGAAGGGCGCGTGAGCTGGACCGGTGACCCGGACAAGGCCGCCGCCGACATCGCCGCCTGGCAGGCCGCCGGGGCCACCCATCTGTCGGTCAACACCATGAAGGCGGGGCTAGCGACCGTCGACGATCATCTGACCGCATTGGAGCGAGTCGCCGCCGACCTGAAATAGGTAGCTCGGCCAACCGGTTCTAGAAGACCGCGAACCAGATGGCGATGTATTGGCAGATGGCCGCAATCGCTGTGCAGGCGTGAAAAATCTCGTGATAGCCGAACGTCGTCGGCCAGGGGTCGGGCCAGCGCAGCCCATAGAACACCGCACCGAGGCTGTACAGCGCGCCGCCCACAGCCAGCAGCACCGTCGCGGTCATACCGGCGTTGTGCATGATCATCCGCGTGTACCAGACCGCCACCCAGCCCAGCAGCAGATAGAGCGTCACGTTGAGCCAGCGCGGGGCCGTCGGCCAGAACAGCGTCAGCGCGATCCCGGCCAGCGCGCCACCCCAGATAAGCGCGAGCACCATGTGTCCCGTTCCGCGGGGCATGTTCAACCTGACGAAGGGTGTATAGGTTCCGGCGATGAGGACGAAGATCATCGAGTGGTCCAGGCGCCTCATCCAATTCCGGAAGACCGCCGACTCCCAGTGGACACGGTGATATGTGGCGCTCACGGCGAACATCGCCACGATCGCCAGGGTGTATGTCAGCGTGGAGTGCCCCGCCCGCTTGGATGCCTCCGCCCACGACACCGCCACCAGTGGGGCGCCCGCAATGAGGGCCGCGATGGCGCAGTACTGGTGGATCCAACCGCGGAGCCGAGGCTTGGTCGACACACCGACGGCGCCGCCGACGAACTGTCCCCCGTCGTCGACTGCGGCGACCGGTGCGAAAGGCTTGCCCTGCAAGGCGAGCTCGGGTTGATAGGTCAAAGTTCCCCCCTCGCATGCGGACGCCGTAAGTGCTTTCGCTCCAAGAGATTTCGATCCCGGCTACAGCATTCCGCCGCTGCCTAGGCGGCAGCTAGGTCAAACCTGTGAATGGCCTGTACGCCGTTCCCGGGTTAATCAGGTTTCGAAGCGCGTGATTCCGGAGATCCTGAGACTGAACCATCAGACGCACGGAGGGCATCTCGCGTGGATCCGCAAGTAAACATCGACCCACCAGCGGCGCCCGAGGACGCGCGGAAAGCGACCGAGGAGCAGCGCGAACTGCAGGAGAAACTGGAGCACCAGGACGACGAGCGGGACGCGCCGGGTTTGCACCAGTCCCGGCACGACGTCGCCGACGAGACCACCCGTTAGATCGGTGCCGCCGGTCAGGCGCGGGCCGGCGTGTAGGCAATTCCGTCGTTCGACGTCCGCCGCATCAGCGAGGCCACCAGCAGCAGGGCGGCCAGCAGCAGCGCACCCACGAACGTCGCCGTCGCTGCCCAGCCTCCGATGCTGTAGACCAGACCGCCGAGGGCGCCTGCCGTCGAGCCGCCCAGGTAGTAGCTGAACAGGTACAACCCCGAAGCCTCGCCGCGATCGTGGCCTGCCGCGGCGCCCACCCAGCTGCTGGCCACGGTGTGCGCGGCGAAAAAGCCACCGGTAAACACCCCGACCCCGAGCACGATCGCGACCAGCGATTGCGGCACGGTCATCAGCAGTCCGATCACCGTGATGGGTAACGCGCCACCCAGCACGAACGCGCGGCCCCTGCGGTCGGCCAACCGTCCCGCGACGGTCGAGGACACGGTGCCCGCCAGATACAGCAGGAATAACAGGCCGACGATCGACGACGCCAAGCCGAAGGGCCGCGCGACCAGCCGAAACCCCAGGTAGTTGTACACGGTGACGAACCCGCCCATCAGCGCGAATCCTAAGGCGAAGAGCTTGAGTAATACCGGGTTCCGCAGGTGCGCCCCAAGCCTGTACACCGTGGCCCGCACGCCCGCCTTCTTCGGAGTGAAGCACCGAGACCGGGGCACCAGCACGGCGAAGGCGACCGTGCCTGCCAGGCTCGTGACCGAGCACACGAGCAGCGCGACCTGCCAACTGCTGATATCGACCACCAGCGACGGGACGATCCGCCCCGCCAAGCCACCCAGCGTCGTCCCGGCGATATACCGTCCCATCGCAGAACCGAGCGACGAGGCGTGCACCTCCTCGGCCAGATACGCCATGGCGACCGCCGGTATCCCCGCCAGCGCGATGCCGTGCAGCGCCCGCCCCACGAGCAGAATGCCGAGGGTCGGGCTGAACGGAAGTAACAACCCGATGGCGCTGGAGGCCACCGCCGACGTGCCCATCACGGTGATGCGCCCGAAGCGCTCGGAAAGCACGCTGGCCGGGACGATCGACAGCGCCAGCATCGCCGTGGTGACCGAGACCGTGAGCGCCGCCGCAGCCGGGGAGATGCGGTAGTACGCCGACATTTCCGGCAGTAGCGCCTGCGTGCAGTACATCGACGCGAAACTCGCCAACCCCGCGCTGCATACGGCCGCGGTCACCCGCCGGTATCCGCTGCTGCCGGCCTGGTGCGGGGTCCGCGGCGGGGCGATCTGAGCCATAGGTCCGATGGTGGGCGGCGCGGCGACGCAACTGAAATGAATTATCAATGCGATTGTCATGCAGTTGCGACATAAGCTGTGCTGGTGGGCGTGCCAGACGGAGACTACGAGTGGTTCATCACACTCGCCGAGCTGCAACACGTCACGGCGACGGCCGAACAACTCCATATCGCGCAGCCCACCCTCACCCGGATGCTGGCGCGCCTGGAACGGCGACTGGGAGCCGCATTGTTCGATCGCCGCGGCAAGCGGCTCTCACTCAACGCCTACGGCCGCATCTTCTACCAGCACGCGCGTCGGGCTCAGCTCGAGCTCGACTCGGCCCGGCGCGCCATCGATGACCTGGCCAACCCCGCCGTGGGTGAGATTCGGCTCGGGTTCCTGCGCTCGTTCGGGGCCACGGTGGTTCCACGCCTGATCGCGGATTTCACGAAAACAACACCGCGAGTGGCGTTTACCTTGAAGGAAGGCGCCGCGGAATCGATCGGCGATCTGGTGTCGTCCGGGTCCGTCGACGTGGGACTGGTTTCACCGCGGCCGGCGAGGTCAATGTTGGCCTGGCGCAGTCTTTTCCGTCAGCGGCTCGGCATTGCCGTTTCCAGCGGCCACCGCCTTTCGGGCGTCGCGGCGGTCTCGATGACACAACTCACGGACGAGCGGTTTGTCGCCATGCATTCCGGTTTCGGCATGCGTCAGCTTCTCGACGAACTCTGCGCCGCGGCGCAGTTCGAACCGCGGATCGTCCTGGAATCGGCCAACCTGACCACCACCGCCGGCCTGGTGGCGGCGGGTCTGGGAATCAGCTTGATGCCCTTCGACGGCGGCCAGTATGGACAGGTCGTCATGCTGCCGCTCGCCGACGCAGACGCCTACCGCGACGTCGGGATGATCTGGAATTCCGCTCGGCCCCTGTCTCGCCCGGCCCGAGACTTCATCGCCTCCGCCGCGACCGTCCAGCGATTAGACGGCGTGAACGCGTGAGCGCGACCAGGCACGTGCTGCTCAGGCAGCCACCGTCCCGGCAGTCGATACTACGGTCACCTCGGAGTGCAGGTTGCCGCAGGCACCGCATTGCACCTGGTACTCGAGCTTGTCATGGCCGCGCTCCAAAAACCGATACTCGGCCCACGCCATGCAGCGCGGGCATCGCGCATGACCATGTTCAACTGCCATGTCCATCTCCCCCTGCTCGACTGCGACCCCGTCCAAATACCCGCTTCGTCGCTGGTCGAATCACCTTTCCGGGGTGGTACAGGTGTCAGCCACCGTGTTGGCCGCTGGGTATCAGAGCGAGGACGGGAATCGTGCGGCTCGTCTTGCGCTCGTAGTCGGCGAACCCGGGGTACCGCCTGGCTTGCTCGGCGTACTTCTCGTCGCGTTCGGCGCCCTTCAGCTCGACGGCATGCACGTCCAGGTGCTCGTCGCCCACCTCGACGCTGGCGTCGGGATTGGCGACCAGGTTCCAATACCAGGCGGGGTTGCGGTCGGCCCCGGCCGCCGAGGCGAAGACCAAGTATCGGTCGCCGTCGGCAAGGTACATCATCGGGTTCACCCGTTCGTCGCCGCTGCGCGCGCCCTTGCTGTGGAGCAACAGGACCGGCGCACCCTCGAACTGCCCTCCGATCCGGCCGTGGTTGGCGCGGAATTCGTCGATGTTGCGGCGGTTGAAATCGTCATCGGTCACGAGGCCTCCTCGGCTGTTTTGCTCGGCGCAGGGTAGTGGTGTACCCGCGTACTCCGCCGGTGTAATCGTCGCCCCAGCGAGGTCACCAAAAGACGCCGGGCTCCGGCTTTGGTGCGTCGCAGCCGTTTCAGGTCACTTCGATTGAAGTTCAAGGCGTTTCGCTGTTGCCATTTCACGGCGCGACCGTGGCCTGAGAATTCTCTATGTTTCAGCTATGAATCGCGTCGGATCGTCGGCGTCCGCGCAAACGCCGCGCCAACACCTTGTGGAACGAAATACGAAGATTGCCAACCTATCTCGCGGGTCGCGCCACGCGTCCCTACGCAAAGATGCTGGGCGCCAGCTAGGAATTGCCTTAATCTTCAATAAGTTACAGCGCTCGAGGCGCGATCGCGACGCCTCCTGCCCAAACATTCCTGTGCCAACATGGTTGGATGCTAAGGGAATCGGACGTCACGTTCGGGCTGGGGGCGGGCGCGCGGTGGTCGATCATGATTATCTCGCTGGGCGTAACGGCCACCTCTTTTCTTGTCATCAACGGTGTCGCGTTCCTGATTCCCTCGCTGCAGGCTCGTCGCGGCATCCCGCTGACCGAAGCCACCCTGTTGTCTTCGATGCCGAGTTGGGGCATGGTCGTCACGCTGGTTCTGTGGGGCTACGTGCTCGACCGCGTTGGCGAGCGGGCGGTGCTGGCGGTGGGGTCGGCACTCACCGCGGCCGCGGCCTACGCCGCCGCGTCGGCCCACTCGATGGCGATGATCGGGGTCTATCTCTTCCTCGGCGGTATGGCCGCGGCCAGCTGCAACGCCGCCGGCGGCCGGCTGGTGTCCGCCTGGTTCCCTCCCCACCAACGTGGCCTGGCGATGGGAATTCGTCAGACGGCGCAACCGTTGGGTATCGCCCTAGGCGCGCTGGTGATACCGGAGCTGTCCGAACGCGGCCCACACCGGGGGCTGATGTTCCTGGCGCTGATGTGCACTGTGGCCGCGGTGGCCAGCGCGATCGGCATCGTCGATCCGCCGCGCAAAGCGCGCACGGCCGCCACCGCCGAGGAACTGGCCAGTCCCTATCGCGGGTCGTCTGTGCTGTGGCGAGTCCATGCGGTAGCCGGCCTGCTGATGATGCCGCAGACGGTAACGGTGACCTTCATGCTCGTCTGGCTGATCAATCACCGCGGCTGGTCGGTGGCGGCCGCCGGCGGTTTGGTCACCCTGTCGCAGCTGCTCGGAGCGCTGGGCCGAATCGCGGTCGGCCGCTGGTCGGATCGCGTCGGCTCGCGCTTGCGGCCGGTCCGCACCATCGCCATCGCCGCCGCCGTTGCCCTGTTCCTGCTTGCCCTGAGCGACAGCACCGGTTCGGGATATGTGGTGTTGCTGATGGTCGCCGTATCGGTGATCGCGGTGCTCGACAACGGGCTGGAGGCCACCGCCATCACCGAGGTCGCCGGGCCGTTTTGGAGTGGGCGCGCGCTAGGGGTGCAGAACACCACCCAGCGGCTGATGGCGGCTGCGGGTCCGCCGCTCTTCGGTGCGCTGATCATGGCGGCCGAATATCCTGCGGCGTGGGCGCTTTGCGGGTTGTTCCCGTTGGCGGCCGCGCCGTTGGTGCCGAGCCGCGAGATTCCGCCCGCCGACGACGCGATCCGTCGTGATCAGCCCCCCGGGGTGAACTCGATGTGCAGTTCGGTAAGCCCCCGCAGCAAGAACGTGGGCGCGTAGCGGTAGTTGCGGTTGCACGGCGGGCCGTGCTCGGCCTCACTGACGACGATCCCGCGCGTCCGATCGAGCAAGCGGTTGATGGTGATGTGTCCTTCCACCCGCGCTAGCGGGGCGCCCGCGCAGGTGTGGATGCCGCGCCCGAAGGCGAGGTGCTCTCGTACGTTTTTGCGATCCATCCGGAATTCGTTGGGGTGTTCAAACTTCCGCGGATCGCGATTGGCCGCACCCAGGCACAGCATGAGTACGGTGCCGGCTGGGATGTGTACTCCACCCAGCGTCGTGGTCTTGCGCGCCAACCGGAAGTCGACCTTGGTCGGACTCTGCATGCGCAGTGCCTCTTCGATGAACGGACCGATGAGGCGTCGGTCACCGCGCAGCCGCTCCTGTAGCGCGGGCTGGTCGCCGAACACCTGAACCGCCGAGCTCAGCAGCTTCGTCACGGTTTCTTGTCCGGCGGCGAACAAGAACGTGGCCGGCCTGACCACCTCCATCAGCGGTGGTGTCGAGCCATCAGGGTAGGTCGCGGTGGCCAGGCCGGTGAGCACATCCTCGCGAGGCCGCCGTCGCCGCTCGGCGATGTAGCCGCTGAAGAGATCGTCGAGATATTGCAACGGGTTGCTGCCCACGGGCTCGTGATCCAGGGCGCCGACCCTGCTGCCCGGACCGGTACCGGCGCCCAGGTTGCGGCGGATCTGCGCACGATCCTCGTCGGGGACCCCGAGGAGATCGGCGATCGCCAAGGTCGCGAAGGGCTTGGCGTACTCGCCGAGAAATTCACAGCGGCCGTTGTCGATGAACTCATCGAGCTGGCGGTCGGCCAATTGCCAGATGTAGGCCTTGTTCTCCTGTAGCCGGCGAGGGGTCAGCAGGCGCCCCAGCAGGGATCGCGCCTTGTCGTGCTCCGGCGGGTCCATCACGACCATGTGCTCGAAGATCGGGAACTGGTGGCGATGCGCTTCGATCTGGTCGCTGATGTCGTCACCTTCTGGCGTGAACGGTAGCGGCGGGAAAGGGCCGCCTATCGCGTTGACCGCCGAGAACGAATCAAAGTCTTTGAAGGCGGCGTGCACTTCCTGATAACCGGTGACGGCCACGACTCCGTAGTGCGGTTCGCGGAACACCGGTCCCTGGTGGCGCAGATAGTCCCAGTACGCATACGGGTCCTGCGCGATCTGGGCGTCGGTGAAGTAGTCGACGTCAGCGAGATCGGTCACGGTCCAGATCCTTTCCCGGGGCCCGCGAGGAGCTATCTCGACGCATGGGGCGTGCGCATCGATCGGCTCATGTTTGCGACTACCGATTTGATCGATCGACCAAATTGGTAGGATGCGGTATGCCTACCACGGACCGCGCGGGCCGGTCAAGCGGCCCAGGGCCGCGGAACCCGACGGCGACTCCGCGGAAGAAGAACGGAGAAGCGGGTGCCCGCAGCAAGCTGATCGAGGCAACGGCCCGGATCATGCGCGAGGAAGGCTATGCCGCGGCGACGTCGCGCCGGGTGGCCGCCGAAGCGGGCGTCAAACAGGCCCTGGTCTATTACTACTTTCCGACGATGGACGACCTGTTTGTGGCGGTCCTCCGCGCCGGCGCCGACGCGGCGTTGGGGCGCATGCGCGCCTTGCTGGCCGATGACGACCCACTGCAAGCGCTGTGGCTGGTGAACAGCGATACAGCGCTAACGGCCCTGAATGCAGAATTCATGGCATTGGCCAACCATCGCAAGGCAATTGGCTCCGAATTGAAGTCGTACGCCGAGCGCGTACGCGACATCGAGACGGCGGCCGTCACGATGGTGCTGCGCACCCGCGGCATCGATCTCGACGAGTATCCGCCGGTGGCGATCTCGATGCTGATCGCGCAGACCGCCCGCAGCCTGTGCAACGAGAGCGCCGTCGGCGTCACCCAGGGGCACGACGAATTGCGCGCCTTGGTGGAACGCCAGATGAACCTCCTGAAGGCTGCTCCGCCGCCCACGCCGAAGCAGCCCAGTTAGCCCCGCTCGCGACCTTCGAGTGCGTGGTGACCTTCCGTCCGGCCGCGTACCACTCGGTCGATTGGGGAGCCGCCTGTTGACACCGCACCGGATTAGTGCCA
This sequence comes from Mycobacterium sp. 852002-51057_SCH5723018, assembly GCF_001667035.1. Taxonomy (GTDB): domain Bacteria; phylum Actinomycetota; class Actinomycetes; order Mycobacteriales; family Mycobacteriaceae; genus Mycobacterium. The sequence goes on along the minus strand of NZ_LZIR01000023.1, from coordinate 79,949 downwards.
CCCTTCCTGATCGATCGACAAAATCGAGTGAGGTGCAATCATGGGTGGACGAGTTGAGGGCAAGGTTGCGTTCATCACCGGCGCGGCACGCGGCCAGGGACGCAGCCACGCGGTGCGCCTGGCGCAAGAGGGCGCCGACATCATCGCGGTCGACATCTGCAAGCCGGTCAGCAGCAACACCGAGATCCCGCCGTCGACACCGGATGACCTCGCCGAGACCGCCGACATCATAAAAGGCTTGAACCGCCGCATCGTGACGGCCGAGGTCGATGTTCGTGATTATGAAGCTCTGAAAGCGGCTGTGGACAGCGGTGTCGGGCAGCTCGGCCGCCTGGACATCATTTGCGCAAACGCAGGAATCGGCAACGGCGGGCAGACCCTTGACAAGACGTCGGAGGACGACTGGCGCGATATGATCGACGTCAACCTCTCGGGAGTCTGGAAAACCGTCAAATCCGGTGTCCCACACCTGATTTCCCAGGGCGAAGGCGGATCGATCATCCTGACCAGCTCAGTCGGCGGACTCAAGGCCTACCCGCACACCGGTCATTACATCGCCGCGAAACACGGTGTCGTGGGCCTGATGCGCACCTTCGCCGTCGAACTTGGCCGGCACTTCATCCGCGTCAACTCCGTTCACCCGACCAACGTGAACACCCCGATGTTCATGAACGAGGGGACGATGAAGCTATTTCGGCCCGATCTCGAAAGCCCGGGTCCCGACGACCTCAAGGTCGCCGCGCAGTTCATGCACGTTCTGCCGATCGGCTGGGTGGAGCCGGTGGACATCAGCAACGCGGTGCTGTTCCTGGCATCGGATGAATCCCGTTACGTCACAGGTCTTCCCGTCACCGTTGACGCGGGGAGCATGCTCAAGTAGCGCAGGGGCCGTTCTGCCGTACGTGCACCCGAGGGCTGCTCGGCAGCTGAGCGCGAGACCTCTTCTCCTGCCGAAGTTTTGGAGCAAACGTCACCACGAAGCACGGTCGCCCATCGAACCGCCCCCGCATTTCCTAAATCATTGCCGGGCCGACCGGTCAACCCAGGATTTCCGGCCGGGCCCGTGATGGATTCGTCCATTCGGACATTTTGTTTCGCTGATCCCTGTTTGATGGTGAGCTATCGCCGGAGAGGGGGTGTGTGGAGCGTGTCCTGGTTCAAGTCGTGGCTGGGTCAGCCGGATCAGTTCGACTGGATCACGGACATCCTGCGCGAGCGCGGAATAATTCGCTCAGCACAGTGGACCCTGGCCGTCGTCAGCTCGATGACGGTGCTTGTCCCGGTGACCTCCTTCCTGAGCACCCGCCATCCGACCGCCGAGATTGTGATCCTTGACGCGACGGCGGCGATCTTCATTCTCGGAGTGAGCGTCTTCTGGTTGACCCGCTGGCCGAACCGACTTCAATCCCAGACTTTCGGAGTTGTCGGCGCGTTGTGCATCGCCGGCTGGAGCTTGGCCCAGCCCACGGTCACCTTGGCAGCGTTGGGTTGCTGCGCCATGGCGACCAATGGCGGGTATATCGCGCTGTTCCATAGCAACAGACTTCTGGTCTTCAACGTTGCTGTGGCGATCCCGGTTGCCGCCGTGGTCTCGGCGCATCTGGCTTTTGAGGCCGACATTGGCACGGCGCTGGCTGCGCTGTGGGTGATTTCCATTCTCAACTTGTCAACGCCCCTGGTCATGCGCGGGATGTCACGAGCTATGGGAACCTACGCGGTACGCGCGGACCAAGACGCACTGACCGGGCTGCTGAACCGCCGCGGCTTCACCGCCGCTCTCACCCGTCGACTCGCCGACCCGCGCGCGGCGGATACCCACCTGATCGTGGTCATGCTCGACCTCGATGCGTTCAAACGCGTTAACGACACCTTCGGGCACGCCGCCGGCGACCGGGCGCTGACCGCCGTCGCCGATGTGCTGCGCCAGCGTACGGCGCCGACATCGGTGCTCTGCCGCGCGGGCGGCGAGGAATTCCTCATCGCCGTCATGAGCCCATCGCCGAACGCCGACTCCACCTCTGCGCAACTGCGCTCGGCCATCGCAACCCTTCCCCACCAGGTGACGGCCAGCATCGGCACCGCGACCGCCGAGCTGCCCTCACTGGGCATCCCCGACATCGCCGGCTTCATCGAAAAGATCGTCGACGTGGCGGACACCGCGATGTACATCGCCAAACGCCGCGGCGGCAACCAGGCTCATCACCTTTAACCCGCCTGTCGGTGGCCGGTGCTATACCGGCTTGCAGACAGGAGACGGGAGCGGATGTGGATAACAGTGAATGGGCCCGGCGGGGCAAACGATTCCGAGAGCTCCACGCAAGCGGTGAGGTGCTGGTGCTGCCCAATCCGTGGGACATCGGTACCGCCCGCCTATTCGCCAACCTGGGGTTTCCCGGATTGGCAACCACTAGCGCAGGTCTGGCGTTCTCCTTGGGCCGGCGTGACGGTGATGGCGCGGTCAGCAGAGAGGAAACGCTCGAGCATGTCCGCAGCATCGTCGACGCAACTCCCCTGCCGGTGACCGCGGACCTGGAGAACGGCTTCGGAGAATCACCCGAGGCGGTCGCGCAGACGGTGCGGCTTGCCGGCCAGATCGGTTTGGCCGGGGCCTCGATAGAAGACGCAACCTACCGGCAGGACGACCCGATCCTTCCCCGTGGGCTGGCCGTCGAGCGAGTGCAGGCGGCTGTCGACGCCGCGCGGGCGCTGCCCTATCCCTTCACCTTGACGGCGCGTGCGGAAAATTTCATTCGCGCCCGTCCCGATCTCGACGACACGGTGTCCAGGCTGCAAGCGTTCGAAGACGCCGGGGCCGATGTGCTTTACGCGCCAGGCCTTCCGGACGCCGCAGCGCTTCGCCTGGCCTGCACCAGCGTCACCAAACCCGTCAACTACGTTGCCGGTTTCGGGCCGGCCGGCTTAACCCTCGGCGAGCTCAAGGAGTTGGGCGTACGCAGGGTGACGATCGGTACCTCCTTTTGCCGCGCCGCCCTGACCGCCGTCGTTCGCGCCGCACGGGAAGTGCTTGACGACGGGTCGTTCCACTATGCCGACGACATCTATACCGTGGGCGACTTCAACGAACTCATCGATCCGCGCGCCACAGGTCGCTAAGCCAGCACCGAGCCGGATGAGCGGCCGAATCACGTTGCCGCTCAATATGTTTAGAATCCGGAATCTCCGCCGCCCGAGTCGAATCCGCCGCCGAAGTCCGATCCGCCGAAATCGAAGCTGCCGCCGCCGGAATCATTACCGCCGGAGTAGTCGCTGCCGCCGAACCCGGTGTCGCCGCCGCCGGAGTACTCGTAGTTTCCGTCGAAGCCGACATCGCCCTGCTGGCTGTCGTAACTGGGGCTTTGACCGCTGTCGGCGACGTTGGAATCTGCCCACGCCGAATCTCGACCATCCTCGAAGCCGCGCTCGTAGCTGCCGCCCCAATGGTCGTCGAGCAACGCATCCATCAACAGCACGTCGGTGAGCGCCCAGCCCCAGCCCGGACCCCAGAACGGGTACGGATAGAAGCCCGGGTAGAAGAAGACTCCGTTGTGGTAGCCACCCGGATAGTAGTTCGCGTAGCCCGGCTGCTGCGTGGTGCTGTAGTTGTTGTTGTTGATTGTCACGTAGTTACCGCTGTCGGGGTCCTTCGCCCGCACCGTCGCCTGCTTGCGTTCCCCTTCCGGCACCGATGTCACCGCATCCACATCCGGCTGGGGCTGTCTCGGCGGGTAGCCGCCCGACTCATGCGGGTTGAGCTTGCGGTTGGCTTTGGCAGCAGTCGACCGCACCACGGCGAGGTGCGCTTGCGCGGCGGTGTAATCACCCGCCTCGTATGCCTTGCGGGCGTCGTACAGGCTCGAGTTGGCCTTCAAAGACTCGGCGCTGACGTCGATGCTGCTGTTGTTCAACACCGCGTTCGCGAGGTCGCTGGCATCGGACTCGGCGGCGATCAGTTCCTGCTTGACCTGGTCGCGCGCGTCGGCGTCCTTGCGCCGCTTGCGATTCCGACGCACAAGGAACCAAATCAGGCCAGGCACCGCAAGAAGGATGCCGATGATGACCAGCGCTGCCCACAGCGACGTCCCGCTGGTGTGCTTGGCGTTCGCAACGGGCGAGGTGGTCGCCGGCCCACCGGATGCCACGCTCACGTCGGCGAGCTTGGTGACGAACGCACTGGTCGCGCCGTACGGGTCGTTGCGGTGGTCGCGGGCCGCCTGACTCATGAACGGGTCGACGCTGTCCGCGATCACCTTCGGAACGTTGTAGGCGCGCACGTGGTAGCCCTTGGAGTCGATCACCAGGACGACTCCGCTGAACCCGGGATCGCGGCCGAGGAAGGCGTTGTGGAGAGCGTCCGCCGTCGTCACGCCGGTCTGGCTGGGGGCCACCGCCGCCACCCAGACGGGAGGTGCCGGGCTCCATGTCCACCGGCTGGTGAGGATCTGCCGGTTCAGTCTGTCGGGGTTCTGCAGCGGCGGATTCGCGGCCGAGTCGGCCACCACATGGGTCTGGGCGTCGAACCGGCTCACTACCTGGTCCGTGTAGGTGTCCGCCGATACAGACGGAGCCAGCAGTACCGTCAGCGCCAAGAAGAACGGGACCACGAAGAACCCGCCGAGCCGTGCTGTCACTTTTCTCCTTAGCGTTGTTTTCCTTCGGTGGCCGAGAACAAGCGCAACCTGCTGATACCGATCGAACCACACGGTGCCTGCCCAGGCTCTGGCGCCAATCCTCGGTCGCCCCGACTTGTCGGCGGCCGCGCCACCGCCCCCATGCGGCGGAATAACGGGTTGTTCGGGGGTGTTTGGCCACCCGAAGCCGACAGACAGGGAAAGACAGGGGTAGCGCATGAAGTTCGGGATCTCCACGTTCGTCAACGACGACAGCATCGACACGGTGTCGCTGGCACGTGCGATCGAAGAGCGGGGATTTGAGTCGCTGGTGATCGCTGAACACACTCACATCCCGGCCAGCCGAGAAACGCCATATCCCCTAGGGGGCGAACTGCCGTCGATCTACTACCGCACACTCGACCCGTTCGTCACGCTGGCCGCCGCGGCGGCGGTCACGTCAAAGATCGAGCTGTTCACCGGGATCGCGCTGCTCATTCAGCGTGACCCGATCACCACCGCCAAGGAAGCCGCGAGCATCGACCTGATTTCGGGCGGCCGGTTCGTGTTCGGCGTGGGCGCCGGGTGGAATCTCGAGGAGATGCGCGACCATGGCACCGACCCAAAGACACGCGGGGCGCTGCTGGATGAGCGCATCGAGGCCATCAAGGCGATCTGGACCGCCGAGCCCGCCGAGTATCACGGCAAATATGTTGACTTCCCGCCGTCGTACAGTCGCCCCAAGCCGGTGCGGCAACCGCATCCGCCCATCTTCATCGGCGGCAACTCCGATGCCACGGTCAAGCGGGTAATTCGGCACGACGCGGGCTGGATATCCAACCCGCTCCCCGTCGAAGAGCTCGCCAAACGCGTCGGCCAGTTGCGCGACGGCGCCGGCCACGACGTCCCCCTGGCGATGTTCGGCACGCCCGACGACCACGGGTACTGGCGCGCCGTCGAAGACCTGGGTTTCGACCAGGTGGCGCTGCTGTTGCCCACGCGGCCACGCGACGAATCGCTGAAAGTGCTCGACGAATACGCCGCCTCGGTCAGTCGGTACCGCAGCTAGTGACGCGTCGCCGCGCCGGGGACGATCGTCGGCGCGGGCACACCGGCTCGCCGGATGAGGTCCACAAAGGCCTGGACCGCCGCCGCGACGCCCGCGTCGTCGTCCGTGGCCACCAGGTCGAGGAGCAGCCCGCGCGTGACAGCGAGTCCCAGCCGCGCCAGCGCAGCATCGGCGGTCCCGCCGGTCGCCCTGTCGATCTCGGCCAGCCACGCATCGACGGCGCCCGGCACCATGCGGACGAACGGCTGCTCGCCCTGCGCGCCGCGGGCGTAGCACTCGAAGAACAGGCGCTCGAACGGACGTAGCTCCGGCCTGCACAGGTTGGCCCACATGGCGACCATCGCCTCGGCAGGCTCGGTGGGCAGTTCGGACAATAGCGTCATCTGGCGGCGCTCGACCTCATCGACGATCGCTAGGAGCAGCTCGTCGCGCGAGGCGAAGTGGTGGAGCAGCATGCGGTGGCTGGTGCCCACCGCCGCGGCCACGTCACGCAGCGAGCGGTCCCCGATGCCCCCCGCGGCGAACTCGTCGACGAGCGCGGCGAGCAACTGCTGGCGCCGCTTGAGATCAGGAGGCCGGGCCATGCGAGTGGCGCAGCTCCTCGCTGCGGGCCTTCAGGCCTTGGGCCTCCATCGCCAGGTAGCGCCGCGTCGTGCCGCGCATGAGCCGACCCACGATCGCGCCGATCGGACCACGCGGGTCCAGCGTCTGCCGCACCAGCGTGCCGCCTTCGGAGAGCGGACTCAGCGTGTGGTGAGCGCGCGTCGAGCCCCCGGCAGACCGTTGCGCCCAGGACCAGGAAACGCCCGGTTCCAGGTCGGTGACCTGCCACACGAGCGTAGGCAGCTTGGGTTGTTTGATCTGGAAACGCTTGCCTACGGCGAGTTCAGGCCCGTCGAGGCCGACGAGCTCGGTGACCGAGGCGGTCCACTCGGGCCAACGCTCGACGTCGGTGAAGACCTCCCACACCAGGGACGCCGGCGCGTCGATCGCCACGCTGCTTTCGGTAATCATGTACCAGATGGTACACGAAAAACCCGCCGCCACGAAAGGCGACGAGGCACGCCAGCGAATGTAAATCAGGTTGATATCTTATCAACCTCGTTGATATGCTCTGGAGCATGACTCAGCCGACGAAAGAGATGTTCGAATCCGCCTACCGGGGCGAGGCGCCCGACATCAGCCAAGGCGGCCGGCCGCCATGGAGCATCGGGGAACCGCAACCGGAGATCGCTGCCCTGATCGCGGCCGGAAAGTTTCACGGCGACGTGCTCGACGCCGGCTGCGGCGAGGCGGCGGTATCGCTGTACCTTGCCGAGCGCGGTTTCACCACCGTGGGACTGGACCAGTCGCCGACCGCCATCGCGCTGGCGCGGGAGGAGGCGACCAGGCGGGGCCTGACCAACGCCACCTTCGACGTCGCGGACATCAGCGCCTTCACCGGCTATGACGGTCGCTTCGGCACCATTGTCGACAGCACCCTGTTCCACTCGATGCCCATCGAACTGCGCGACGGCTACCAGCAGTCGATCGCGCGCGCCGCCGCACCGGGAGCCTCCTACTTCGTGCTGGTCTTCGACCGCGGCAGCATGCCGGACGACGGGCCGGTCAACCCCGTCACCGAGGACGAGCTACGGGAGGTGGTGTCGAAGTACTGGGTGGTCGACGAGATCCGGCCGGCACGCATTCACGCCAACGTGCCCGAGAACCTTTTGGCGGAGTTCGAGGGTTTCGCCGGCGCCGACATCCGCGATGAGGCAGACGGCCGTAAGTCGGTGGGGGCCTGGCTGCTGTCCGCCCATCTCGGCTGACAAGGCCACTAACTCCACGACGATGTCGGGTTCTACCCAACCGCATTGCGGCCGTGGAGCAGCGACCAGTAGTTCTGTTCGCGCTCGGTCATGTCGTTCGAGGTGATGGCGCCGAATGCCGCTGCCTCGCGCGCGAACCGTTCCGGCGCGTCGGGCAGCGCGTCGGGCCCCTCGAGCCGAAAACAACTCGGTGTCAGCGGACCGAACAACAGCGCCCGGCGCAAGTGCGGCCAGTTGTCCAGGCACGGCTCGACGCCGGCGGCGCGCGCGAAGGCGATAGCCACCAGGTTCAACCGCGATTTCTGTGAGGCTCCACGACGAGCGCGATAAGCAACGATTGCCCGCCGCTGGTCGCCCTCGTCTAGAGCCGGGATGGCACCGGCCCATGTGTAAGCGATCCACCTGGCCTGAAGTTCAAGCGGCACAAAGTATCCGCCCGACTGGTCCCACATACCCATGAAGGCCAGTCCGGGAAGGCCGGGGTGAAAGGTATAGCGGTCGGCGTCCATGTGCGCCGCGTCAAGGTCCAGGGTCGCCCGGATGTCTGCGCTCAGAAACGGCAGACGCAACGTGAAACCGGTCCCGAACACAATCCCGTCGAATTCCTCGGCGTGATCGTCGGCAAAAGTCACCGTCGTCCCCGAGACGGACGTCATCCACGGCCGCACCGTAATCCGGCCCTCCGCCACCAGCGGCAGGTAGTGCTGACTGAGAGTCACGCCGGCCGAGAAAAGGGACGGGTCGGCCGGCGGCGCGCCGTAGTGTTCCGGCCTACCTGCCGCACCGACCACGATCTCTTTCAGCTGCCGATCGATCTCCTCCGCCGGAAGGGATTCGTCGGCGAGGGCGCCGTATCGCGTGTAGAGCACTTGATCGGTGGGGACACCGGCGACGAATTTGGGGACGACGTACCGTTGTCGGCGCTGCGTCACGACGACGCGCGCCGCACCGAGCTGAGCCAGTTCCGACGCGATCTCGAGCGCGCTGATTGCAGAGCCGGCAACCAGAACGCGCTTGCCGCGGTAGGCCATGCCATCCCGATAATGAAACGTCGACATGGCTCCTGCCGAGCCACGGAACGTGTCCAGCCCGTCGACGGCAGGGATGGCCGGCTGGTTGAACCTGCCACTCGCCACCACCACTCGCTCGAAGCGCTCGTCCCCGTCACCGTGCGTCACGAGCCACCGCGACCCGTCGCGTCGGATCAATTCGACCCGGTTGCGCAGCCGGATACGTGGCGTCAGCCCAAATGCGTCGGCATAGCGATGCAGATAGTTGAGGATTTCGCAGTTCGGTTGGTAGACACGGTCGTTGTCGTGCTCGAGGTCGCTAAAGGTGGTCATGGTGCGACTGCTGTTGGTGTGCATGCTCGGCCAGATGCCGCTAGAACCGTCCAGAGCCGCCCACTGCCCGCCCAGCGTCGACCCCTGCTCGAAGAGCGTGGGCTCGAACCCCTGCGACGCCAGCCATCGGGCTGCCACCAGTCCACTCGGTCCGGCACCGACCACGGCGACGCTTCCGGTCACCCCGCAACTTTCGCACGAGTTACTGTCCCGGTCGCGCCTCGACGCGAGCGGGTTAGGTAGAACAACTGATCGTGTCGACCGCGCCCCGCTTCGGCTCGGCAAACGCTGCATCCTCAGCGGTCGCGACCGTCGGTTCCGCGGTGACCTTCGCCCGACGGCGCCGGCTTGAGGCCCTGCTATTGAGCCAGCATGCGAGCCCTCCGACGAGCAGGCCGACCGCCACACCTGCATCGGGGCGCTGGCCCAGCATCAGCCACGCCAGCACCGCCGCGACCGCGGGAATGACGGCAAAAAGCATCGCCACCGCCGCAGCGCCGTGGGTATTGATGGCGCGCACGTAGAGGCTTACCGCCAGCGTCGCGTTCAACAGCACGATGCCGCCGACTGCGATGGTCGCCTTCGCGGCGTCATGCACGCTGAAAGGCGTCAGTAGTGCAAGCGCCGCTGCGGGAATCAGCGCGACCGCGTTCTGCGTCGCGCTCATCGCCCGGAAGTCGACACCCGCGCAGAACCGCTGCTGGTAAACGCCGCCGGCCGAAAGTCCAAGGAGGGCAACCACAAGCAGCACCATCACGGGGTCCACACCGTGGGTGTTCATCAACCTGGTGGCGCACGCCGCGAGCACCGCGACGACGCCGAGCACAAGCGCGACCACTCGTTGCAGACCGAGTGGCTCGCGCAGGAACACCGCAGCAAGGATCGCCGTCGCTACCGGATTCATCGCGATCGCCACCGCGCCGAGGACCGCCGGCGACCCGAGTTGAAGGGCCTCGTAGAGGCAACAGAACTGCACGGCTTGGATCAGCAGACCGGCAACCACCACGTGGCCCAACTGCGCTCCCCGCGGCCAGGGCGCTTTGGCCAGCAGGGTCCAGGCGGTCAGAATCAATGCGGCCAGGCTGAAGCGCAACACCAGCGCGGCCATTGGTGTCATCGCGGCCACCGCCATGGCACCGATCGGGTAGCCGAGCGCGTAGAAGAATGTCACCGCCGAAGCAGTTGTCAGTGGCATCCGCGGCAGGTCCATGTAGCCCATGCTGGCCGAATCAACTCCTGCAGTCCAACGATTATTGACGATCGCCAGCGATTGCGAGCGCTTATCAATCGACTCGAGGTTGAGGCGACTACCAGCACCCAAGCCGGCCAATTGATCGTTTTTGCTAATCAGACTATGGTGCTGGCGTGGCCCAAGTGCTCGATATCCCAGCGCTGCGCAGCCTCGTCGCGGTCGCCGATTGTGGCGGGTTTCACCGTGCCGCCGCGGCGCTCCACCTCAGCCAGTCCGCGGTCAGCCAGCATCTGCGCAAGGTCGAGGGTGTGGTCGGCGAGCCGGTGGTCGAGCGCTCGGGTCGCGGCATCGTGTTCACCGAAGTCGGTCAAAAAGTGCTTCGGCATGCGCGGACGATATTGGCGGCGCATGACACGGCGCTTGACGATCTTGGTGCGACCGAACGGGCGCTGTTGACGATCGGGGCCACCGAGCACGGCGCAGACGTGATGCTGGCCGGCCTGACCAGCGCGCTGCGTGACCGACTTCCCGACCGGCGGCTGCGCTTCCGGCTTGACCGCAACGTGTCACTGGCCGACGCGATCGAACGCGGCCTCCTCGACTTGGCGATCATGCTGGACGGGGCCGGCTTGGATCGCGCGAATGCGTCAGGACTGGTTCGGTTGCAATGGATTTCCGCGCGCACGTTCTCCGCTTCGACGCACAACCCGCTGCCACTGGTGATTTTCTCTGAGCCGTGCACCTTGCGCGAGCCGGCCTTCGCAATCCTGGAGGATCACCACATCGACTACGAGATCGTCGCCGAGTGCGGGGATCTGTCGGGGCTCTACGCGGCCACGCGGTCAGGGCTGGGCGTGGCGCTGCTGCCGATGATCGGAAAGCTTCCTGACGGTCTCTGCCCGGCCGAGGGGCTGCCACCCGCCAACCAGGCGTCGGTATTGGTTCGCGGCCGCGCCGGCATCGATCCTGACCTGCTGAGCACCGTGGACGACGCGGTGCGTGACGTGCTGGCCGCCGAAAGCTGAACCGAGCTTTCTAGCGTTCGCGGCGCCGCTGCGCCTCCACGCGTCAGCCGGTTGGGCAGCGGATCGCTGTAATCGACTGCCGGGCTTGGGTTTTCGACGCTTGGCGGGCGGAGGCAGGAGCTGAACAGTCATCGCGAGCCGAAGGTTCCCGGCTAGCTGTCAGGCGACGTGTGCTGGGCAGGCCGAACGATACGCCTGCGATACGTCTCGACGGAGGTATCGACGGCGCGGTCCCGTTATCTTGTGGCCGTTGAGGTTTCGGAGGGCCGCTGAATTGGTTGGAACCCAAAGTATGCTGCGCGCACAGCGACGCCGTCAGTCCGTTCAGCGCCCTGCAAATGAAATGTTCCCCTCCCTGTAGGTGATCAGTAGCATACGACGAAGGTTCGGCCGGTCGCGCCGTTCCTCCGTGCCGTCGAGGAGGGGTCCAGGGGCGTCGGGAAATGGACTGGATCGGCGTGTGGTGGCATCAACCCGACCACTACGACTGGTTGTCGGACTACCTCGCCGCGCGAGGTCTGAAGCCGTTTGTTCGCTCCTTGCTGGTCGCCATCCTGACAACTCTGGCTGCGGCGACGTTGCTGATGCTGGCCAGCCCGTCGGGTCCGCAAACGACCGCGCAGCGCGCCGCGGCCGTGGCGTTCGCGGTCATCCTGACGGGAATCGCACTGGTGTGGCTGGTGTGCTGGCCGACGCGGATTCAATCCCGGGTTTTTTCGGTAACGGGAACAGTGGGCATCGCCGTGCTCAGCCTGATTGAGATCGACCCGCGCAGCGGCATGTTGGGGTGTGCAGCTTTCGGTGGTCTCGCGGGTTACGTTGCGTTCTTTCATTCCGCCCGCCTGCTGGTCTTTACCCTGGGCACCGCCTTAAGTACGGCGGTCGTGTGCGCAGCCAGGATCGCGGCGGCCGGTGACGCATCGATGGCGGCGGCAAAGCTGATGGTGCTCAGCGCGGGAATTCTGGCGGTACCGTTCTGCGGACAGATACTCGTTCACTGGTTATCGGTAGATGCCCTGAAGTCCTCGACCGATCCGCTCACTGGCTTGCGCAATCGCCGAGGCTTTTATCGGTCGGCGTCCAGGCTGCTCACTATCGAGGAGCGACCGCTGTGTCTCAGTGTCTTGATGGTCGACCTCGACAATTTCAAGGGCATCAACGACACCTACGGCCATGCCACCGGCGACCGCATCCTGGTGGCAGTGGCCGACAACCTGCGGCGGATCAGCAGCGGTGGAACGCTGATCGCCCGGGTCGGTGGCGAGGAGTTCCTGGTCGCAGAGACCATCGGGGACCAGCAAGCACTGCAAAGAGCCGAGGCGATGCGCCTGGCAATCGCGGCTACACCGTGGGGCGTGACAGCCAGCTTGGGTGTCAGCGGCATCCGACTGGTGTCCGAAGACGAGGTTCTCAACCGCCAGATTATCGAAGGCCTCGTGGAAGCCGCCGATGCGGCGATGTACGACGCGAAACGTGCTGGCGGGAACCAGGTTCGGCATGCCGACCTTCCGGTACCACCCGTCCGCTGAGGGCGATTGCTCGGTCACCAGGTAAAGGAATACGGTCCAAGCCGGCCCCATGCCACGACGAGGGCCAGCGCGAGCAGTGCGGCGTCGGCGGGAACGTTCGGTATTTCCTTCTGGCGAGGGTGTACAACCCGCTGAGGGTGCGCCCGCCACCTAGCTGGACTGTGGTCCGGATCAGTTATGGCGGCCATCGGGTGGTTCTTGGCCCGCCAATGCTCAGTCGTTGGTGTTGGCCATCGCCAGATAACCCTCGCGCACGCTGGGGTACAGGGGTTTCCAGTTGGTCGCCGAGCGGAACCTGGTGTTGCGAACGCGCAACGACCGGGTCATGGAAGTGGTGCGCTCCCCCGCCGCCAACGCGAGCCGGCCGGGCCCGCTGATCCAAGGTTTGGCGCCGACGGCATCGGCCATCGCCAGCGCGTTCTCGCGTGCGGTGACGGGCTCGTCGTCGACCACGTTGTAGGTGCCCCCGGCACACTCAAGGGCCGCTACGACCGCGTTGGCGGCATCGGCCAGCTGGATGGACGATACGTAACTGTCCGGCGGGCCGGCTCGGAATCCGATGTGGCGCCGCGCCATTGCCATGATCTGCTCGCTGTGCGCGGCTCCGTGGCCATAGAAGATCCCGAACCGCAGGACCACTGCCGTGCCGCCAGCGTCGTGGAACCGGCGCGCATTCCCCTCGGCGGAGTGGTTACCGGCGGCGATGGGGTAGTGGTCGGTCGGCCACTCCTCGTCGATCCATCGGTCAGCCCCGTCGCGATAGATCATGGCGACCGATTCCTGCACTACCCGCGAAACCGCCGCCGCAAGCGCCGCATCGGTCACGGCAGCCGATCCCTCGGTGCGGATGCGCTGGCATTCGGTCCACGCCGACTTGAATACGAAGCGTTGCGGCGACGGCAGGGCCGAGGCCAGGTTCACCACCGCATCGTGACCGGCAAACGCCGCGGTGAGCCCTTCACGATCAAACAGCGATACCAGCACCGGTGCTGCGCCTTGGTCCCGCAGCACGCGAGCTTTGGCTTCGTTGCGTGCCAGGGCGGAGACGGTGTGTCCCGCATTGATGAGTGCGGGCACCGCGCGGCTACCGAGGGCGCCGGTGCCGCCGGTGACGAATACGCGCACGCTTCGCTTTCCCTTCACGCCGTCGAGCTATGGGCCGCCGAAGACCACCGGGACGGTCAGCGGCCCGCGGATTGCGGGGGTGTCACGCCAGTTCACCGGCCCCGCCAGAACTGGTTGCCTGGCAAGAACTTTGGATAGGGCGATGGAGAACTCGAGTCGCGCCAGAGCGGCGCCCAGGCAGTAATGCGCCCCGTAACCGAAGGCCAAGGGTGCGGGCGCGTTGCGGTCGAGCCTGAATCGAGCGGGTTCGGTGAACACGGCGGGGTCGCGGTTGGCGGCCGCAACAGCGACGAGAGCGCTTTGGCCCGTATGGATTTCAACACCTCCGACGAACTGGTCGGCGGTCGCGGTGCGCGAAGTGGACTGCACCGGTCCGTCAATTCGGAGCAGTTCGGTCACCATCGCGGGATCGGTGGTGTCGATGTGGTCGGCGATGCAGGTTGCGTCCGTACCGGGTGTCAGCAGCCTGATCAGTCCGGCCCCAAGGAGATTGGCGGTCGTTTCGTGGCCGGCGACGGCGATGAGGATGGCGGTCATGACGACCTCTTCGAGCGAAAGCCCGGGATCGGCGGCGATGAAACTGAGCAGGTCGTCTCCCGGGTGGGTGCGCCGGTCGGCGGCCATCGGGAGGAATTCTGCCATCAGCGTGGCCGAGGCGGCCGCTCCGGCAGTGATTTCGTCGTGGTCGGCGAGCGTGCCCAGCATGCGGATGATCACCGGCGACACCTCGCGCAGGAGTTGGGCGCTGCCGGGTTCGAGGTCGAGCCAGGCGCCGATCACCGCGATGGGCAGCGGTAGAGCGATGTCGGACATGAAGTCGAACTCTGTGTCGGCCGGCTGCCGGTCGATCAGCGTCGTGGCGATCGTGTCGATGCCTGCGGTGAGGTTTGCGACGAATGATCTGGTGAACACGTCACGAACCGATCCGCGCAGGCGTTGATGATCGGGCCCGTCGGCGAAAAGCATTGAGCTCCTGGTGAATTCCTGACCAGCGGCGTCCAGGGACGCGCGTGCTAGCGGGTTGGCCAGTGGGTCGCTGGTCCATCCGGCGCCGCCGAGCACCTGCCGGGCGGCCTCGTAGCCCAGGACGAGCCAGGCTTGGGCGGTGTCGTCCCAAACGACGTCTCCCTCGGCGCGGCGCGCCTCATAGAAGGGGTAGGGGTTGGCCGCGTCCCAGGGCAGGCGGGCGCCTGTGACGTCAGTCGTCATCATGACGGTCCATCCCGAACGGCAGGCCGCGGTCGCGGACCCACGCAACGTGTCGGCGGCCCAGGTCCGTGACCGGAGTCGCCACGCCGTCCATGTCGTCGAGCATCGCCCGGGCATGGATCGTGGCCCGCAGTGCGGTGAAGATAGCGTTCATGGACAAGTTGAGCCGCGAGAAGAAGACGAAGTCGGCCGGCACCGACATTCTCCGCATGGGGTGATCGGCCGAGCGCACGTCGAGCAGGAATTGAATGGCGCGCTCGGAGGCCTGCTCGGTGTAGGTGACCGGCTGCGGCGCCAGCAACTCGTAGATGATCCCCTCCCACCACTGATATGTCTCGCCGGGGCTGAGCGTGGAATCGGCGGTAAGGAAGCCACTTTCGATCATCAGCTCACGTAGGTCGTCTTTGCGCCGAGTCATGGCGGCGCGCAACATGTCCACGATCTGGCGGCGCTGCAGCTCGGAGAGGACTTTGACACATCCGAAGTCGACGAATCCGACCGTGCCGTCCTCACCGAAGCGGTAGTTGCCCGGGTGCGGATCGGCGTGGAATAGGTTGGCGTGCCGGTAGGAGCCGGTGATGAACCGGGCGATCACCTCGGCCCAGATGTTCTTGAGGTTCTGATCAGCGTCTTGTGCTGCCGCCCAATCCAATCCATACATGTACGTCATCGTCAGCACCTGACCGGCCGACGCCTCGCGCACCACCTCGGGCACACGGATGAACGGGTGCCCGCGATACAGCTCGCTGAACGCGGTGATATTGGCGGCCTCTCGCCAATAATCGACTTCCTCGGAGATGCGGGCGGTGATCTCGCCGGCGGCGCGCTCGATGTCGGGCAGCGCCATGCCCAGCGCCCCGGCCGCACCCGAGGCGAACCGGAAGACGGTCGCCAATAACTCGGTGTTGGACAGGTCGTCCCGGATCGCCTCCGCCACACCGGGATACTGGATCTTGACCGCAACCTGGCGGCCGTCATGCAGGACGGCCCGATGCACTTGCCCGATGGACGCCGCCGCCATCGGCGCCGTGGCGAACTCGGCGAACACCGTGCCGGCGGGCCGGCCAAGGTCCGCCTCCAAGACTTCCAGCGCCAGCACCGAATCCATCGGCGGCGCATCAGCCTGCAATCGCGTCAGCGCTTTTTGATAGGGCGACAGCTCTCCGGCACCAACCGCGGCCGCGTCGACCATCGAGGCCAGTTGTCCCGCCTTCATCAGCACGCCCTTGGAGTGGCCGAGCAACTCGACGTAGCGTTCGGCCGTGCGTTCATGAAAACGCTGCACCGCGCCTGTGTCACCGGCCCTTTCGCGCAGACCGGCCAGCATGCGGCCGCCGGCTGCGCGGGCGGTGAAGCCCGCCATCGGCATCGTGCGGCGCATCCGGCCGTGGGGCACTGGCCGATCCATATCTGCCATCGTGACCTCCTCGGGCCCGGCCGTCTTGGTATAGTGGCCTACTACGAAATATATGTACTTACTTATAGGCGGTCAAGGGTGCAGATCTCGACAAAGGAACGGCTGGTCAGCGAAGCCATGCGGCTGTTCAGCGAACAGGGGTACCGGGCGACCAGCATCAACCAAATCGAAAAAGCCGCCGGCCTGGTTCCCGGTTGCGGTGCGCTCTACAACCACTTCAAGTCCAAGGAAGCGCTTCTCAGTGCGGGGATCGACCGCCAACTCGACCGGCGCCGCGCCATGCATGACATCAGCGCCCTGTTCGCCGGGCAGGGCGACCTGCGGACGGAACTCACGCTGCTCTGCCGGTACCTGATGAGCGTCCTCGACCGGGAAAGCGAATTCCTCCAAGTCGCGGCCCGCACCCCCGCTGCCGACTCGAAGCGTCTCAACGATGCCTACGCCGCACTGCTTGACGGGCTCTACAGCGAACTCGCCGACTGGATCACGGGCTGCGCGCCCAAGCTCAAACGCCCCGAGGCCAAACGGATTGCCGTCGTCGGCATCAACGCCCTACTCGGAAAACAGGCAACCCGCGTCGTGTTTCACAACCCCCAGATAGGCACATCCGACGAGCAATACGTCGCCGACTGGACCGCCATGCTGGCAGACCGAATCGAATCAGTCCACTGATCCGGTCACTCCTGTGCCGGCGCAGTGTCAGTTCGTGCGGTCGGCCCATCCGGATGGAAGCTCGCCGGGCGCCACATCGATCACCGACTCGTCGTCGGCGCCGACGCGTTCGAACAGCGTGATGTAGGCGAATTCGGGCACGACGTAGATCGGATAGGTCGGCCCCTCGTCACGGTGGGCGCGCATCTCGTCGAGGTGATCGTTCTGGAAGCACACCGTGCGCTCACCGTGCTCGCGAATCCACTGTGGGAAGAAGATCACGCCGTGTATGCGCCGCTTGCCGGGCATGACGTTGACGGCCACCGACGTGCCCGTCGGCTCAGTCCACGAAATCTTGAAGCTGTCATCGTCGAGCTGCACCAGGTCGACTTCTTGGCCCTTGACCCATCGTCCACCGACATGACCCGAATGGATCCGATAGTCGATGGTGCGGTCGTTCTTGACATACATCTCGTAGCGCCACCCGTTGGCGTAGGTGTAGATGAACCGGTGCCCGACGATGCCCGACAAGTCTTGCGGCGGAACCGGATTGTCGACGTTAGTCATGGTGGAAGTTTCCGTTCACTGTGCGGTCGAGAAAGGAGATCGATCAGGCCGCGAAAGACCTTACCGGCGTTGTCGCTCCCAGACCGTGGTGTCGGCGTGCACGGCCCGGCCGTGGCCGGGCAGGAGGTGGGCAACCGGCAACTTCTGCAGCCGCTCACGGGTGCGTTGCGCGGCGGGCGTGTCAACCGTCTCCGGTGTATGCCAGGCGCAACCGCGCGCGGTCAAAACGGCGTCCCCCGACAGCAGTGTGCGGCTTGCCGGATTCCAAAACGCGATGCTGTCGTCGGTGTGGCCGGGTGTGGCGACGATCTGCCACTCGCCTGCACCGGGCAATGGCTCACCGTCAGTGAGTGTGCCGGCCGGCGTTGGCCCCGGCCAACGCATGCCCGCCGGAGTTCCATAGCCAGCAGCCCGGGCGCCCGTCAGCAGTCCCCCCACCCCGATGCGGTCCATCGGCTGGTCGACCAGGGTCGGCCAAATGCGGGCGACACGGGCCACACTCGGTGTACGGGGCCGCTCTCCCGTTAAGTACTTCATCGTCACCGCCGGCAGGTGGATGGGCGCTTCGTACTTCGCCGCAAGGCCGGCGGCACCGCCAAGGTGATCGCTGTGTCCATGGGTGGCCACGATCGCCGCAACGCGTCCGCCGAGCCGGTCTATGATTGGGGTCAGATCCGTTGCCGCAGACGGTAACCCGGCATCGACGACAACTAGGGCACCGTCGTTGTGGATGACATAGCAATTGAAGATCCATCGCGAAAGCTGGGTGACACCGATCTCGTGCATCGCCTCGACTACCAGGCCCACACACGCAGCCTATGTCCGCCGGCGCTCCGGCCCTAGTCTCGATCGAAAGACACGACGCAGCCTTCGGCAAGGTGCGCAGAGCGATCGACGATTCAGCCACTGCGCGATCGGCGTCGTGACTCATCTCGGCGCAGTGGCGGCTTCTTTGCATCGGCTGCCGTGTTGATGGTCCGTTCCCAGATGGTCGCCAGTGTGGTGACGAGTGTGTCGAGGTCGGCGTCGCTGCTTTCCGGTGTGAGGGTGAGCATCCGGTGGATGTTCATGGTGACCAGGGCGAGGGCCGTCTCGTGCGGGTCGGGAAGATCGGGCGCCAAGCGGTCGATGATGGTCTCTGCGACTGCGACCACTGGATCGATCAGTCCGGCCCGTGCCGCCTCGATGTCGGGGTCGTCCTCCGACGACCAGAAAACCGCCCGCAGGATCGCGCTGTGGCGCCGGTAGGTGCGCGCTGCGCTGGACAAGGCTTTCCGCCCGGCAGCGACGGGATCGTCAGCAGTGCGCCATCGCTGCAGCGCGGCATCGGCGTCGGCGCGCAACGGTCGCACCAGGGCCTCCAGAAGTTCGCTTCGGTCGCGGAAGTAGACGTAGAACGATTTTCGTGACAGCGTCGTGCGAGCCATGACGGCGGCGACCGACACCGCGTGCGCGGGGTGGTGCTCGAGCAATTCCTTTGCGGCGTCGATGATTTCGCGGTGCGCGTCGGCGGGCGCGCGGCGCCGTCGCGGTGTCGGAGGATGGGCTGGGCCGACAACACCTTCCGTTACTGCCACGGTGGCAGTATAGTCACCGATTGTTACTGCCATGGTGGCAGTAACGGTTGCGGTCGCAAATGCGGGAGTGTCGGATGCATGGAGGTTGGGTTCGCGTGGTTCGTGCGCCGCGCTGGTATTGCGTCGTGGTCGGGATGTTTCTGGCGGTGCGGGCCGTGTCGACATTGGCGGCCGGTGGAAATTTCGGACTGCCCGGTGACGGGTGGCGGGCGGTTTGGCAGTTGACGTTGGTGGTGCTGCTGATGATCGGTGCCGCGGAGCCGCGTGCGGCGTGGCCGGCCGCCGCGACGGTCGGAGCGGTGTACGCGGTGGCGACTGGGCTGGAGGCGTTCCACGGCGCCGACCTGCTTGGGGTGGTGCCGGTCGACATGCGCGACCGGATCGTGCACCCGCTGCTGGCGATTCTGGCGGCCGCGAGCTTGTTGCTCGCCTGGCGTCGAGCCGACGCAGTCAGTTGATCGAGTTTTGAGAACCAGGACTCTTGGGGCGCAACCGCCGGGACAGCACGGCTTCGATGCTCGATGAGCCATGGCTGGACGAGATGTGCTGCCGGTTAGCGGTGAGTTGACGGGGACGGTGTTCGCCTATTGTTCGACAAAATGTGATGCGCGACTGTCTTTTCCAGGTCGGATAATCGCCTGCAGGCCAACAGCAGTCGTCGCGGCGCTTTGGGCGATTGGTCGATGTCGCTGTGACATCATGGCCAGCGGAGAGAGTGGCATGCCGGTTGTTGCGAGGAACTACAAAGCGAGCCATGTTGTGGTTCGCGTTGGCATCCCGCTCGCGGCGGTTATGGTGATCATCTCGCCGCTCGGCCCGTCACCGATTGCGCACGCCACCAACCACCACACCATCATCTTGACTCTCATACGCCATGGGGAATCCACCGCCAACGCCACCGGTGTCATCGACACCTCCGTTCCCGGCCCCGACGTCACCGCAATCGGCGATGCACAGGCCATTGCTGTGGCAAATCAACTCAGCCCCAACAGGTATGACGGGATCTACGCGTCAACGATGATCCGAACCCAACAAACGGCCGCACCACTTGCCCAAGCACTTGGCGAGCCCGTCACCGTGCTGCCCGGACTGCGAGAAATCGAAGCTGGCACCAACGAAGGACAGAACCAGGCCACGGCGCCGCGCTACCCCGCGCCGGGGGTGTGGCTGCACGGCGATCGGGCCGCGCGCATCCCAGGATCGATCACCGGCAACGAATTCGAGTCGCGGTTCAACGACGCGGTCAAAGCCATCTACGACAGCGGCAAAACCAACCCGGTCGTGTTCACCCACGGCGAAGCCATCACGTTCTGGGTCCTGATGACCGCCAAGAACGCCGACCCGCACCTCGCCGACAATCCGCTACCCAACACCGCGCACGTGGTGCTGACCGGAAACCCCACGGACGGGTGGACCCTAGTCGATTGGAACGGGACACCAATCCCTGCGTAACTGCGAGCAACTGAGAATCAACGGGACGAAAGGCGCACTGATGGCTGGACTGCAGTCGATCGACCACGTAATCCTCCTCATGCTGGAGAACCGTTCGTTCGACCACATGCTCGGATACCTCTACCCCAAATCCGGTGACTTTGATGGACTGGACGGCACGGAATCTAACCGCGACCTTGCCGGCACCGCCGTGTCCGTCTATCCGGTCGCACCGAACAAAGAAAACGCCTACTACTACCCGCTGGCGAACCCCGCCGAAGGGTTCAAGGCGACCAACGCACAGCTGTTTAGTTCCGACACCGCGCCCGCCGACGGGAGAGCGGCCAACGACGGCTTCGTCACCAGCTTCGCTCGCGAACTCGCCCATCCCGCCCATCCGCGCGACCCCAAGCTCGTCGGTGCCAAACCTTCGTCCGTCATGGGCATGTACTCGCCCGAGACGCTGCCCGTGCTCTGCGGGTTGGCCAAGGGCTTTGCCGTTTGTGACCGCTGGTTCGCATCGGTTCCGACGCAGACCTTCCCCAATCGGGCCTTCGCCGTTGCCGGCACGTCGCTGGGCTACATCGACAACTCGGCCCGCGACACACCTGCGTTCAACACGCCCTCGGTGTTCGGAAAGCTCGCCGAGGCCCGCCTGACCTGGACGATCTACGGCTACTCCAAGCGGCCCCTGACGGCCAACGACTATCCCGATACCGTCCAGCCCGGTCCCGGCTGCAAGGTGGAGTCAGGGTTCGACAAGTTCCAGAGCGACGCCGCCAGCGGACAATTAGCAGCCTTCAGCTACATCGAGCCGGAATGGGCCCACTATCACGACAAACACAACTTTCAGCTAGAGAACGACCAGCATCCGGTCTCAAATCTGGCCGTGGGCGAGAAACTCATCTACGACGTCTACACGGCACTGCGCAGCAACCAGGCCGTCTGGGAGAAGAGCTTGCTCATCATCACCTACGACGAGCACGGAGGAAACTACGACCACGTGCCCCCCGAAACGGGGGCCACCCCACCCGACGACATCACCAGGGGACCGGACTTCTTCGACTTCACCCGCTTCGGAGTGCGGGTACCGGCGGTCATCGTCTCCCCCCTGATTCCTGCCGAAACCGTCTTCCGGGCCCCCGCCGACGGCCAGCCTTACGACCACACGTCGATCATTGCGACCCTGCGAGCCCGCTTCAAGCTCGGCCCGCTCGGCGAGCGGGACGCCATCGCGCCGCACCTGGGGCCCGTGCTCACCCTGGCCGAGCCTCGCGGCGACGACCCATTGAAGGGCGTCACTCCGCCGACGGCGGCCGATCCAGTGCTGCAGGCCGGGTCCGCTCCGATCGGTGAGGCGCCCAGTTCGTTCCTCGAAGCCAAGGCCATCGCCGCAGCCAAGCTGCCCGTACCGTCCCAACCGATCGAGAACCCGGAGCAGACCGTCGCCGCTCTGCCCACCGCGGCCAAACAATATGCCTTCATTCAGGACCGGCTGCAGGCGTGGGAAGCTGCGGGAAAACCGCTCACCAACACCTGACCAACCCTAGCAGCATCACCTCACGCAAGGACGATTCCAATTGTGTCGCAACGATGTCCGCGGCCATACGATGCGCCGGGAGGTGCACGTGTATCTCAGTGCGTGAGAGCTGAGGCGAGGGGATTTCGGTGTGGCCGCCCCGCCGGTGTCCGCGATCTCGCGTGTCGGCGTGACAGATAGCGGTCGGCGTGAATTCGCCGCCGACCGATGACGTCCCACGTTGAAATTGAGTCTTAACGTCTGGCTTAGGCAGTGTGACTCGCGCAGGCAACGGAGCCGAACACAATGTCCCCGGCATTTTGAGGTCGTGCCGGCTCCCGTTGAGTACGCCTCCGCGGTGGGCGACCTCGAAGATGCGGCGGCCACGGATACGGGAACTTCATTCGGACGTGCAGGCGCGGGCGTAGCGTGGTCGCCGCGACCATCAATCTCTGTTGCGACAAAGCCCCGTGCGAAGGCTGCTGATAATAGAGTGGGACCCCGAGCCTTAGCAAGCGAAAAGCTCTCCCACGTAATGGCTTTAGCCCGTGTAACGGATCCCCAGCGGTTGAAGCGATCGTGCTGCTCGCTCTGATGGTGGGGCTGCAAAGCGCCGATGGCGGCACAGTGGGGGCCGCTCGTTGTCTCGCTCAAGCGGTAGCGTCGGGTTCGTGCAGGTTGGGTTGGCGTGGTTCGTGCGTCGCAGTGGTATTGCGTCGTCGTCGGGTTGTTTCTGGCGGTGCGGGCGGCGTCGACATTGGCGGTCGGCGCGAATTTCGAACTGCCGGGCAACGGATGGCGGGCAATTTGGCAGTTGGTGCTGGCGGCTCTGATGCTGATCGGTGTCGCGCGGCCGCGTGCGGCGTGGCCGTCCGTCGCGGTGGTCGGGGTGGTGTATGCGGTGGCGACTGGGCTGGACGCGTTTCACGGCGACGACCTGTTCGGGATTGTTCCGGTCGACATGCGGGACGGGATCGTGCATCCGCTGCTGGCGATTGTTGCGGCGCTGACGTTGTTGCTCGCATGGCGTCGAGCCGACGCAG
This sequence comes from Mycobacterium sp. 852002-51057_SCH5723018, assembly GCF_001667035.1. Classification (GTDB taxonomy): domain Bacteria; phylum Actinomycetota; class Actinomycetes; order Mycobacteriales; family Mycobacteriaceae; genus Mycobacterium. Next base: position 56,834 of record NZ_LZIR01000023.1, on the reverse strand, counting down.
TCACTTGACCGCCGTGCGGCGAGTCCGCGATCCCTGCCTGCACGAGGTCGTCATAGAAATGGGTCGAGCGCACGCTGGCCGGTCAAGGCAACGGAAGCAGCGGGCTCTTGACTCCGGGATCCGCCAACCGCAGCCAGGCCATGCCAATACCGGAAAGGCCCAGCATCAGTGAGTAATTCGGACCGCCGGACGAGGCGCCGTAGGTGAGGACGCGGTTGTCCAGCCACCCACGCGCCAACCTCGCGCCGGCTGTCATAGCCACTGATCGGTACTCGGGCATCGCCAGTTCGGTCGCGCCGTACAGCAACACATCGATCAGACCGGCCACCCCATGGCACAGGCTGGCGTCGCAGGCGCTCACCGAATCCGGGCCCGGCAGCGATGCAGCGGTCGACTCGAGTGCCACCCTCGCTTGATTCAGGTACCAAGCCTCTCGCACGGTATCGAGGCGGCTGGTGGCCCCTAACGCCAGCGCGAGGCCGGGCGCTCCGTAACACCAGGTGATGAGGAACTGCCGACCGCTGTGCACGTCCGGAGCAGCCGGCGCCGAGCGCAGGTCCGGCCAGTTCTGTTCGGCCTCGTCGAACAGCGAATACTCGTAGGTGAACGCCGCGCGGGCCGCCGATAGAAAACACGGGTCGCCGCTGCGCGCGTGCAGCGCCGCCAGAGCAAGTCCCATCCCAGCCGCGCCGTGCGAGATCCCCGAGATCGGGCCCAGATCGGCTGCCGGGCATTCCGTTTGACCGATAGCTTCGTCAACATAGCAAGCCAGCTCGGCGCCCAGGGCGGTCGCGAGCCGCTCACATTCGGGTGAACGGCGATCTGCTGATAATCCCAACAGCGCCATGATGAGCCCGGCCCGTCCCGAGATCAGGTCGTGGTCATTTTCTAGGTTGTAGGCATTCACGGCGCGCAGGAACTGGTCGAGCACCATGTCGTCGTCTTCGAAGCCGATGTCGCGCCGCAGTCGCTCGGCGGCGAACAGCACCCCGGCCGCTCCGGAGTACAGACCAAACCCGTCGGGGCGACGGCGCGCCGCGGGAAAACTCAGCTGCCTCAGTGCGCAGCGCATCGCCGCACAGGCGGCCCGCCCGAACCGATCGTCTCCGGTTGCTAAGGACAGCTCCGACAAAAACACTGCGACACCGCTGAGACCGTCGTAGAGCGCCGATCCCATCGCCGCCGCGCGGACCCCGTGGCCGAACTCTGGGTCGCCGGGGACCAGCGGCACTCGGCAGACCCAATTGCACAGTGTGCCAGTGGGGTTAAAGACCGCTCGTTGCAGCAACGTCTCCCCCACGTCGATGGCCGCGCCCTGGATCACCGCTCGATCGCGGTCGCCTCCTGACATCGAAACCGGCGGCGGTGGTGGCCGACTCTCAAGGCGCGCCGCCAGCGGGTCGAAGTGGCAGATCGCCTCAGCGACTGCCCCGGTCGCCCGATACAGGTAGGGCCGCTGTACATCAATTTGTCGGGCGGTCAGCACCGCGCCGATCGCGTCCAAACGCATTGCATTCGAGCAGATTTCGGCTGCCCGGGGGCGGTCACGATGATGGGCCGCCAGGGCGTGCGCGATTATGGTGCATATGGCCTGCCCGAAGCTGGTGCCGTCTCCGGGATCACAAGCGATTGACAGGCCTGGCGCTAGCTTTCTGGTCCACATCGGCACGCTTTCGCGCAGCCCCGCTGCGAGTTCAGCGTAGATGTCAGCGATCGCGTCTTGCGCTCTGCTCAGATCCGTCACCGCCAGATACAGCACCCCCGCGTCGGCACGACGGTATCCCCCAGGACGGTCAATCACCTTGGCCTGGAAGGGGATTTCGGATGAGTTGAGCACGCGCGAGACCGCAGCGACGAACTGAGGACCCGCTGCCGCGGTGAGGTGCCAGTAGAGGCGGGCACGCGCTACATCATCGGCGCCTGCCGGCGCGGACTCGCCGACAAATTGGTAGAAGCCCGCCGATATCCCTCGCCGTTCGGTGGGCAACAGCACTTCACAGTTGGGGCCGGCGGCGACCGCCGGACGCACTTCCTCTGCGCGGGCGAACAACGCTACGCCGTTGCGGCTCACGGCGATCCGCTGGTCGACCGTGCCGGTGATCACCCATCCGGGTACCCACGTCCGCGGGGTGTGATTGGCCCGCGTGAGCGCGGCGACGAAGTCGCGTTCGCTGATGAGATCGTCTGCGCCTGCACCGCCAGCGGGGGGCCGAATGTAGGAGTGGTGATAAAGGGCAGCGGCTAAACGTGATTCGCCATCATCAGAACCGGCGGGCCTTGCGGTGCGAGGTGCCACCAGATCACCGAGCATCCGATGCGTCGCGCCCGCGTGCGTGGTGGCCGCAGTCGACTCGGCGATTTCGACAAAGTCGGGGTGCATCACCGGCCGCCAAGATCCGGCGCGGTGATCGCCAACAATTGTGTTGCGGCCTTGTGCGGATCGATGAGAATGTTCTCGGCGACTTGCAGCAGCGTGAAGGCGAACGGGAGACGGTCGGCGCTGACCGCGGCCCACTCGAAGGCCGTCTGCACGAGGCGAACAGCGGCGTATCCTGCCAGCTTGTCCGTAGGTGGCCGTCGGCCGCCTTCTCGCGACGCCGAATACCCGTACCACAGCGACCGGATCGCGGCCTGATACACCGACCAGCTGCCTGTATCGAGCGTCGGTTCGACGCGGGCCGCGCCGTGGGGGTGCGCGCCGTGCAGCCACAACACAATGAGGTCGGCGATGACCGACGCGACGTCCCACGTGCTGTCGCCGCGCTGGCACAGTTCCCAGTCGATCAGCCGCAAGTCCTCCGGCGCGTAAAGGATGTTGTCTAGGCGCATGTCGCCGTGGATAAACGCATCGTCGCGCCACCTCTGCGCGCTGGCCGTGATGCCCTCGCAGATAGCGACGGAGGACTGCACGGCGCCCAGGAGGGTCAGCGCGGCAGAAGTCGCCGTCTGCAACCAAATCGGCGGCGGCTGATGCGCGCCGAATGCCGCCGGCGCACTGCGCTGTTCGTCATCGTGGTGACCCGCCGCGGGGTACGAACTCTCATGGACTGCGGCGACCGCGGCGCCGACCCGGCGCCACAGCGCGATCGGTAGGTGCTCGGGCTCGATGTAGCCGAAGCGCGCCGCCAGCGTCTGGTGCTCGTGCAGGTATTCGATGACCAGCAGCGCACTGTCGGGGTCGAACGCGATGCACCGCGGAACCAGCGATGCCAGGTCGCCGTGCTTGTTATCACGCAGACCAAGGTAGAACCGTGCTTCTACGGCAATGGAGTTCCGATTGCCGGCGGGCGCAGCCGGTTCGGGCTGTTTGAGCACAAAGCCTCGGCGATCGCCTCCCTGCACGATGAGGTTGCGGTTGCGCCGCGCAACGGCGGTGATCGAAAGTCCGCCGTCGAGGATTGCCGCCGCGTCGATGAATCCGTGTCCCAGTAGGTAGTCAGCCGCGCCCTCGACGCTCAGGGCAACCGGGCTGGCATCGATATTCACCCGGCGGCGGCCTTTCTTGCCGGGCCGCGATGCTTCAGACCGCCTGACAACCCGATCCGGCCTGGGTCGGGCAGAAGATCGGCGTGCAACGGGGCGGCTGGGTCGCACACTCCCACACAGTGGGCCGAGGACGCGGCGCCGGCCCAGGAGTCCACACCCGCGTCTTGTCGTCGGTCTCGACAACCTGCGCATACAGCCGCGCCACGGCGCCAGTGACGTAGTCGGCGCCGCCGGCGATGCGGCTGGTGTACACGAACTCGATGTGAGCTGAGCTGTCGACGTGGACCACGGTTGGACTGTTGCCGTCCTGGGTGTCTACGCGTGCGGCCCGCACCACGTCGGTCTCGTCGATGTCGTAGAAGGTGGAGAACGACAGATCCGTGTAGATGCGCAAGTGGTCCTCAACGTCGGAGGGCCCGACGAACCCGATGATCTGCGTCGTGTTCGTCGACCGCGGCATCGCCTCGGGGTTCAACGGCGCCAGTGGGTGGACGGTGAGGTCGATCTCGTTGCGTTTCTTGTCAGCGCTCACGGCTCTCCAATCCCTGGGGATGAACCTGACCGGTGCCAACAGGATGTTATCAGCCGGGAACCTCGGCGTTGCCGAATTCCCGAGCACGCGTGGCTCGCAGGTTGTGACCAGCTACCTTCCCACGGCGGTGGTCATGCATACGCAGACCGAATTAGCGCACGACGCGGGCTGACGAACTCTCTCTTCTTGACACTCGCCCAAGTCCGATGCGACTGCGATGACTTTTTGTCGCCCGAAGTTCAAGCCGGATTTGTCTTGGCAAAGCTCACGCCGAGATCAGCTCGTCCGCCGCTACTGCCCCGGGTTGGGTTGTGCCAGCGTCTTAGGCTCAGCCATTACAACTCCACCGCTTGGCTTCGAGCGAAGCGTGTACGGCTTGCGATGATTCCCGCACGAGCGCCGGTTGCGGTTCCCGTTCAAGTCGCCCGGAGATCATGCCTGGGGTGTCGGCTCTCGAAGGGGCGCACTGCTTTGTTCTTCTACCCCGAGCTCGGTCGCATTGATACGACCGGCTCCCCACGTGAGGCCGGCGACCACCATCAGAGTGAACATCAACACCAGCCCCGATCCAACGTTCCACAACCAGGTCGGACTGTTCTGATTGCGTTCGCGCTGCAGGATGGTGATCTCCGGCACGAACTTCCTTGTGCTCGACATCTCAACGGGGACCTCTGGAGCGGGGATGGCCGAGTCAGCTGGCATGAAGATCGGCACCGCCGTCATGGTGGTGCCGTCCTGGATTCGCACCAGCGTCTTCCACGATCCCCACACCGGAACCGGCTGTGTCGAGCGGTAATGGCCAGGCCCAATCTTCTCCAACCGGTCGATCACGAGTCCACGGTTGTTTTCCATGCGGCCCTGCCACGACAGGATCGATACCCACTGGGGGTCATCACTTACCAACGTCGGCGGATTGATCTGCACGTCGGCCGACACCATGCGCTTGCCGTCGGTGCTGGGTTGTTCAGCGAGAGTGATCGTCGCCGAGCCTTGCTTCGGGACAACGATGTGTAGACCGCTGACGACTGCGATGCCGATGGCCACGACCGCGAGCACCACAGCGCCCACACCGATGGCCCCACGTGGTAACCGTCGGCCGATAAGCACCATTCCGAGCAGTCCACCGCAGACACCCGTCAACACAGCGACCGGCACAGCCATCGCGAGGGCTTCGCCCCACATACTCATTGGCCACGAATAGGGATAGACCGCACCAATCCACAGCGATTCCAGCCATAGCCCAACGGTGCCCACCCCCAGACCGGCGACGGCCCCAAATGGCACCCGCCGCTTGAGTAGCGGTGTCAGCGCTAACAACTCGACGACGATCGCCGGGCCGAGATAGAGCGGAAACCAGGTGGTGGGCGCCCCCAGTATCGGCCCCACGAGCAACGCGACGATGCCGCGCAGCGTGGCCGCTAGCAGCGCAGCCGCGATCGCCGCCCATGGCCCGAGCGTGATCCGCGCCGCCACGAGTGCCAGCGCGGCCGCCGCGGCAATCAACATCGGCTGATGCACCAGACGGAACTGCTCCACACCAAAGTCGTATTCAATCTGGTAAACGGACAGGCCAATCAGTAAGCCGCCAAAGGACAAGTAGCGCAGAAACTTTACGAACCGTCCGTCATCAGGCGGGTCTGGCATCGTGCGGCGGCCCTCATACTCGAGCATCAGCAAGGCGAACAGCGAAAAGCACGCGCCGCCGATCATCATGAAGTGTGTCGGCCCCCATAATGTGACGTCCTGCCCAAAGAGTCGGTGCCAGATGTCGTCGAGGGGGAAACCGATCAACGCATAGAGACCGCAGCCCGCGAGCAGTACGCCCCCGACTGGGGCGTACCAGTGCCTGGTGATGCGAATCGCCGCGGGTCCCGGTTTGTCGTAGGGCACGACGATGGCCAACATGCCGGCGACGAAGATTCCGAATAAGCCCACAATGATGAAGTAGTGCGCGGGGTTAGCCAAGGGGCCGGGGTCGCGCCCATTTCCGATGTGCCAGCTCACGTCCCAGATAAATCCGAACAGGGCACAGATGATTGACGACACGAAGACCAAGACCTGTAGCGCCACCCAGGGTGGCCGCTTGAACTTGCGCGCGGGGACATCCGCAAGCCGGGTCAGCCAGCTGATGCGATGTGTCCGGTGCATATACCCCACCGCCAACATCGCCGCCCCGATCACCACCGCGGCGATCGACAGGCCAATGACCTGATTGATACCGGCACCGCCCGCCGGCGCATCCGCCGTCACTATCCGATCCACTGGACAAACTCCTTTCGTGTGCGACTCAGCGATGTTCGGTCGGAGACAAGGCCAGTCGAGGTCGGTCGCGGGCGCGCATGATCACTGCTGCCCAAAGATGCGCTTTTCCCACCACAGGACCAGCCGCGGATGGGCGCGCGGAAGTAGCCGCACCAGCAGATCGACGCCTTTCGCGTCTTTGCCCACCAACACTCGGCTGCGGTTCGCCTCCACACCTGCCAAGATGATGTCGGCGGCCTGACGCGGGGACATCTTCAGCAGCTTTGTGTTGTACGCCTGTGCGCGCAGCCGCTGCGCCTCGGTGATCTCGCGCCCTTCGCGCTCGGCGTCGTCGAGCGCCGATGTGGCGATATTCGTGGCGATACCGCCGGGGTGTACTAGTGTGACCCGCACAGGGCACTTCGCCGAAAGCATCTCGGCCCGAAGGGATTCGGTAAAGCCGCGGACCGCGAATTTGGTGGTGCAGTATCCAGTCATGGATCCTTGAGCCATCAACCCGTTGAGGCTTGAGATATTCACCACGTGTCCATCCCCGGACTCAACCAGGTACGGCAGGAACTCCTTGGTTCCGTGGATAACGCCCCACAAGTTGATGGCGATGATGCGCTCGTACATGTCGTAGTCGCAGTCGATTACCGACGCGGCGCCGCTGGCGATTCCGGCATTGTTATAGACCTGATGCACCACTCCGTAGTGCGCCGCCACGGACGCGGCGTAGGCCTGGACTGCCGAACGGTTGCTGACATCGAGCGGTTCGACATGGAACGTACCACCGAGGGCTTCAACTCGTTCCGCGGTCTCTGCCAAGCCGTCTTCGCTGACATCGGAGATCGCCACGCGTGCACCACGGCCCGCCAATCCGACGGCCAGCGCCCGACCGATGCCCGAGCCTGCGCCGGTGACCACCGCAACCTTGCCCTTAATCGACCCCACAGTGTCAATCCCCCTTCGGACCAATCAGTTGGGTTGCGGCGACTCAGTTAGCTCGACCGGGCTTACGCTTGGCCGCTACACCGGCCCGCGACTCGCGTGGCGATGACGTTTCGTACGCATCAATGTCAAATCGCTTGGTCATGCGGCGGAACCGGAATGTGAAGTCGGGCCAGAGAGTGGTGTTGTTGCCGTGGGCGTCCAAATACCAACTGGCACAGCCCCCCGTCATCCACACCGATCCGGCCAGCTTGCACTGCAGCTGTTCGTTGTAGTCGTCTTGTACATCCTGTCGAACGTCGATGCGGGAGATGGCGCGACTCTGCATGGTGCTGATGGCGTCGACGACATAATTCAGTTGAGACTCGATCATGTAGACCATGGACGTGTGGCCGAGCCCCGTGTTCGGCCCTATGAGTACGAACATGTTTGGAAAACCGGCGATGGTGGTGCCTTTGTAGGCGCGCATCCCTTTGTCGGCGAAGCACTGACTGAGACTGCGTCCGTGGCTGCCGCAGATCGTGTCGAACATCGGGGAGTCGGTGACGTGAAAGCCGGTCGCGACGACGAGCGCGTCAACTTCCCGCACCGTTCCGTCTTTGGTGATGATGCGCCGGCCGTCGACCTCCTTAATGCCGTCCGTGATCAGCTCGACATGCTCACGGTCCAACGTGGGATACCAATCGTTGGCGATGAGCATGCGCTTGCACCCAATGCGGAAGTTCGGTGTCACCTTGCGCCGCAACGCAGGATCTTTAATCTCCGTGCGGATCTTGAAGCGCGAGATCCACTCGAAAAGCTTCATCAAGCGCGGGTTCTTCGCCAAGCCGACGACTTGAGTCTCGCGGGCCGCGTAGATGCCGGCACGCGCCAGCCACAGCACGCCAGGGATCTTCCGAAACACCCATCGCTCGGCGCGGGTAAAGGGCCGATCGAATCGTGGCAGCAGCCATGGCGCGGTGCGCTGGTAGACATCGAGGCGGGCTACCGTATCGGCGATCGCTGGCACGATTTGGATGCCGGAGGCGCCAGTGCCAATCACAGCGACACGCTTACCGCTCAGGTCGGCACTGTGGTTCCACCGGGCCGAGTGAAATAACTCGCCGTCAAAGCTGTCGACACCGGGTATGTCTGGCAGCGCCGGTTCGGCCAGCGCGCCGAACGCGCCGATAAGCACATCGGCAGTGATGGTTCCGTGGCTCGTCGTTAGCTCCCACTGATGGTGCTGTTCTTGCCACACCGCCCTCTTAACTTCGCACCCGAAGATGTGCCGATCCAGAACCCCCGCGCCCCGCGCGACGCCACGGATATAGTCCTGGATTTCATGCTGGCTCGAAAACGATCTGGTCCAATCGGGGTTTAACGCGAACGAGTACGAGTACAGGTGGGAGGGCACATCACATGCCGCACCGGGATACGTGTTGTCGCGCCAGGTGCCACCGACGTCGTTACCGCGCTCGAGCACGAGGAAGTCGCGGTTGTCGGCCGCATCCAATTTGACCGCCGCGCCCAAGCCGGAGAAGCCGCTACCAATGATGGCGATGTGCGTATGGCGGGCCGCGCGATCCGAAGGCTGCTGTGCCGTCGATGCGTCAGTCAAGGCATCCTCCTTTGTTCAGCGCTCACCGTGGTGAGGGGTATTAAGGAGCCGCTACCCCTATCCGGTGGAAGCCTCCGTCGAAAGCCTCAAATTTGTAGCCATCCTTTGAGGTTTGCTCGTGGATCCTCGTCCACCGAGCCCACCACACCCCGGTCCGCCCTGCCGAGAGGCGCCATCCAGCCATCGGATGCTCCTCTCCGCCCCCTGTATTCGTCGCCTAACATTGATGTTGCTGTTGCAAAAATTACTAGACGGTAGATCTCCGGTCTAGTCCATTTTGAAACTTGTTTACAAGCTAGGTAGACATCTGTGTCACAACGCAGGTCTCGCCGGTCGAGAGCGGTGCCGGCAGAGGCTATCCAGGCCGCACTGTCGTCGGCCGAGCGGCTAGGCAGGGACGTCGCCGATGTGCCGATCGCCGTGATCGCTCATGCCCTTGGGGTGTCACGGAGCACTCTGCTGCGCCAGCTCGGTGGTACCCGTAAAGCACTCGACGACGCCGTACGCGACTCCGGTGTGGATCCAGGTGGACGCCCTCCGGTGCGGGTCCGCGCCCTAGAGGCGGCGGCGGCGCTCATCGGCGCCCGGGGCGTGGGCGCAGCGACTTTCGAGGCGGTCGCCGCGAAAGCCGACTGCTCGGTGCACAGTCTTTATGCAGTCTTCGGTGGACGTCACGAATTGTTGCAGGCTGTCTGTGACCGCTATATCCCGATCTCGCCCGATCTCCACGGTGTCTTCGCTAGCTCGGGGCCCGATCTCATTGAGGCGGTGCGCCGGATCTACCGGGCGCTTGCAGAGCTCTACCTCCGCGAGCCGCGCGTGCTGTTGGCCGTGCTCGTCGACGCAATGGCCCATCCGACGGGACAAGCTGGGCAGGTGTTGGTTGAGCATGGCGTGTTGGGCAGCCTCGCTGCCGTGGATCGCTGGCTGGAAGACCAGGTTGCGGCTGGCCACATTCGCGATGTTCCCCGCCCGTTGCTGTCGCAACAGCTGATCAGCCCCATCGTGGTGCACTGCATGTTGCGGCCATCGTTGGCTAACCTGCCCCAGATCGCGATGCCAGACCTTGATGAATGCTGCGACATCTTCGCCGACGCGTTCGTTCGCGCCGTTGCACCGCGACCGGAACCCTCGACCGACGTGCCGTAGCTGTCCTGGACGGACCCGTGTCACTACCGGCCCGCTGGACACGCGCTGAAGCCGCGCGAACGAGTAATTGCAGAAATTATTTGGGTGGGGGAAAAGAAACTGTAGGTTTTCAAACTGCGTGGGATGCCTTGTAAAGCAAAGGCATTGCCGGTCGAGTGAATCACTGCCACATCCGCGGGCCGGTGACCTCGACTCGCTTGGATCCAGTGATAGGAGGCGTCGAGGGTCATAGTCGTTGCTTGCCCAGCCAGGACGTAATCGTGTCGGCAACCATGGCCCATCCTGGTTCTAGCATGAGCTCGTGTCCCATCTCGGGGATGAAGACGGGCTCTGTGTTATAGGCCTTGGCGGTCTGGCGTATGTCGCTGGCGGCGTAGATTTGGTCGTTTTGTCCGCCCATGACGAGCATCGGTGTGCTGATCTTCCTGGTGTCGACCAAGTTGGCGGCCACCATGTCGAAGAGGATGGCGCGTGTGCTTTCCGGCTGGAGTCGCGTTGTGACCGCGTCGACGAGAGGATCGGGAGCCTTGCCACCGAACAAGAGTTCTCGAGCGCCTGCCGTTGAGCCGTACAGGTGAGCGGGATCGCCGGTAAGCGCAAATTTGTTGCTGCGGTATGGATGTCGGCGCATCGACCGCAGCAAGGAGCGCAGGTGTCCCCGCGGTGGCGCCGAGGCGATAAGTACCGCGGCTGGAATGTCATGAGTCTCCAAGTACTTTTGGACTAGGAAGCCGCCCATGGAGTGACCGACTAGCACTGGGGGCGTTGGAAGGTTTTGCGTGACCGAGCTCAAGTCGGTGAGAAAGTCTGAAATCGAGCACCTGCGCAGCGATTTCTCGATTGGGCTAGTGCCGTGGCCCCGCAGGCTCAGCGCTAGGGCACGGAAGCCTCGGCCAGCGAAGAAGTCGAGAAAGTGTTCATTCCAACACCATCCGCTGTGCCAGGCGCCGTGGACAAAGAGCAGGGGGTGTGGATGTTCATCGCTGGCTTGTCCCTTATCGATCATTTCCAGCATGCGACTGCTCCTTGCATGTGATGTTTGGCTCCTCAGCTACCCGGCCGGCTGTAGTGCCGTGCGCATGAGTCAGATTCGGTGTGCGGCTTGGATGAATTGTGCGGCGCGCTCGCCGATGACGACGCAGGGCGCCATGGTGTTGGCGGCGCTGATGCGGGGCATGATGGAGGCGTCGGCGACGCGCAGGCCCTCGATGCCGTAGACCTTGAGGTGTCCGTCGACCACGGACATGGGGTCGCGGCCCATCTTTGCTGTCCCGCATTCGTGCCAGTAGGTGGTGACGGCGTCACGCAGATACGTCTCCAACTCGGCGCCGGTTAGGTCGCCCGGCATGACCTCGCGCGCGACGAAAGATCGAAGATCTGCGGAGTTGCCGATCTCGCGCATGGTTTCGATGCAGGCGATGGCGGTCTTCAGGTCTTCGGGGTCCGATAGCGCGTTGGCTTCGATCCGAATGGGATCGGTCGGGCCGTTGCCTGACAACCGGAGCCGACCGCGGCTGTGAGGCTGCGTCGGTGAGCCGAACAGGGTCCAGCTGTTTTGCGGCAGGCCGTATTTCGCAGCGTTTTCGGCAGTGGCTTTCGGGAAGGACCCTGAACATGCGAACAGGTCCGGTCCGCGGACATCGGCAGCCCCGGAGTCCCAGAACAGTGCCGCCCCCACCTGAGTGCTGCCCTGGATGGTCTCGGGAAACTCCCATACGCAGTCGAACCCGAAGTGATCCTGAAGGTTGCGCCCGACGCCGGGCAGGTGCTGGCGGACGGTGACGCCGACTCGACGCAATTCGTCTTCGTCTCCGATGCCGGACTGCATGAGCACCTTCGGTGTGTGAATGGTGCCAAGCGACAACACGACCTCAGCGTCGGCCGACACACGATGCACGGTGCCCCCATGGACAACCTCGACACCGGTGGCTCGGATGCCGTCGAAGATCACGCGGGTGACCAGTGCGTGCGGGACCACGGTCAGGTTGGTCTGCTGCTGATGTGGGGCGGTGTAGGTGCGAAACACCGATAGGCGTTTTCCGTCGCGCCAGCGCAGATCGGTGATGGCGGCGCCGCGGGTCTCCTCCATCAGGCGGCCGTTGGGGCTCTGGTAGGTGGGAATCCCGATGGCCCTCGCCGCCTCAAGGGTCGCCGCGGCGAGCGGATGCGCGGCCGGTGCTGGTTGTACGAACACCGGCCCGCCCCTGCCCCGATGATTTGGCTCGCCGACGCCCTGCCAGTCCTCGATCCGCCGGTACAGATCGAGGGTTGGCTCGTATCCCCAGGCCGGCTCGCCGGATTCGGAAGCGTAGTGGTCCCAGTCGCTGCGGTGTCCTCGCGCCCAGATCATCAGGTTGATGCTGGACCCGCCGCCGAGCACTTTGCCCATCGAAAACGCGATCGCGCGCCCATGAAGCCGCGGGTCCGGCTCGGAGATGAATCCCCAATCACGTTCGCTGCCAAGGTTAGATGGCCACTGGCTTGCGTCGGTCACGCTGGGGACGTCGTCGCTGCCGCCGGCCTCCAAAAGTAGGACTTTCACGTCGGGGTTCTGGGCAAGTCGGCCGGCGATCACCGATCCCGACGAACCAGCACCACACACGATGACGTCGTAACGCGGCTCCAACACAATATCCACGCAGGCCTCCTACCTTTGCTGGGTATAGGTCGATATATCTAGCTTCACGCGCTGAAGAGCTGAGCGGTTCAATCTAATTCGAGAAATGTGTGGCACGTTGGCCGATTTCTTGGATACGAACCGATGCGGTCGCGAGTACTTGTGTACTCGATGTAGACATCTTCGGTTTGGTCACGCCGTCGATCCGGCCCAGCCCTATTGGGCAGGTCTGTCTGCTACGTGTCGCCATGCCTGTCGTTGGGCCCTGGCCGTTGATGCAGTCGTCTTCGGTCCTCAGGCAGGCCTCACTGTGGCTGAGGTCAGCTGCGCGCTGACAACCAATAGCCCCACCGCTGCTTGTCGACGAGATATTCTTTGTTGCGCAGCGCGAATTCGCTGACACTGGTGGGTGTTTTGTCGCCCATCTTTTCCACCACGTCGTTGGTGCCGGCGAAGATCCCGTCGCGGTAGTCCTGGGCGATGTTCTCGATGTGCTGGATGGTGTGCTCGTGGAAGCCCTGGCGCCTCATGGTGTCCGCGAAGGCATCTATGCTCACCGGTTCGTAGGTGAACGGAACACCGAGTGTGTTACTGAGTTCCTCGGCGATCTCGAAGTGGTTCATCTCCACCGGCCCATACAGCGGGTATTCCTTGCCGTCGTGGTTTTGCCGGTGCTCCAGGATCCCGGCCACGACGTAGGCCTGATCCTCCCCGGCGATGGGGGCATGGCGGCCGTCGGCAAACGGCAGCCGCAACATGTTATCGGCGTCGAGGAACTGGATGAGCCACTCGGCGAATAAGGTCGGCTTGATATGGGCCGTCGGCACCGGAAAGTTGTTGAAGATCCGCTCGGACAGCCAATGTTGGCGCGACGCATTGCTTCCCGCGTCGGGCCGAGCCGGCTTTTGGCTCATATTGACGATGATCCCGACGCCGGCTTCGGTGGCGGCTTGGGCGAAAATGGTGGTGGCCTCCAACAGTCCCGGCATGATCGGGTAGCTGAAGTAGGCGCCGTCGACGCCTTCGGTCGCGGCGCGCATCGCCGCCAGGTCCAGCAGGTCGCCGACAACGACGTGTGCGCCTGCCTTCCTGAGTCCCTCGGAGCGCTGGTCAGCCCGATGCGCCAGCGCGCGTACCTGATGGCCGCGCTCTAAGAGCAGGTGGGTGAGGTAGTGGCCGACAACTCCTGTCGGTCCGGTCACCAGAAATGTGCTCATGAATGTTGTTCTCCTCCTGCGATCTCGCGCTCCGCCAGCGCCGCGGCCCCGGCGGCCAATTCTGTGGTGACGTTGCTGAACGCGTTGATCTGCGGGTTGACCGCGTCGATGCGGGCCAGCACGGACTCGGTGAGCTCGACCGGCGACAGCGCCTTGGCCCTGATCTGCTGTACGGCCGCGGCCAAGGTCAGTTCGAACGGTTGCATGACGCTAGACCACCGCCGTATGAACGCCGAGCGCCGAGTGCAGCCAGCGACCCATTTCGGCGATCGCGCGGTCGACCTCGTCGACGCGGCCCGCCCCCATGATGAAGGAGTGCTGCCCCTCGTCGACCTGCCGGACGACGATGTCATTGCCCGCCTCCCTTGCCTTTTGGGAGAAGGCGACGGCGTCCGACGCGAGCAGTTCGTACTCGCCGTAGTACACCGCGATGGGGGGCAGCCCGGACAGGTCGGCCCCGAGCAGATGCACCCGCGGGTCGGTGTATTCCACGGCGGTTCCGTCGAGCCAGCACGACCGGAACAGCTCGAGCAATCCCCGCGTGAGCAGCTTGTCCCGCTCGGCATTGGTCTCGATGGTTTCCCCCGACAGCGTGACATCGGTCCAGGGCGAAATGGATAGCACGGCGCCGGGCAGCGCCTCTCCCCGATCACGCAGCCGCAGCGCAAGTTCGACCGCGAGGAAGCCACCGATCGAATGGCCGACGCTGCCGATCTTGTCGGGCCGGTAGCCCTGATCGAGCAGCCAACGGTAGGCGGTTTCCACGTCTTCGACCTGCGCCGGGTATTTGTGCTCCGGGGATCGCCGGAAGTTCAGCACCAACGACCACGCGCCGGCCGCTTTCGCGATATGCGCGGCCGCCTTTCGGTCGGAGTGCATCGACATCAGCACGCTGCCGCCCATATGCGTGTGCAGCAGCACCGATTCGGGGTCACTGTCGACGGGAATGCACCACAGGGCCTCGACACCGCCGGCGTCGACCTCGGCGTAGGTGACTCCCTCGGGTTCCTTCGTCGCCAGATGGATGTTCTCGATGACGTCGCGAATCGTCTCCAGCTCGAAGTTGGGATTAGAGACTCGCCTGCCGATGTCCGCCAAGAAATCGGCGAACTCGACCGCCTGCTTGCTTGCCACGCACTTTCCTTCCGGTCGTGATTCATAGAATAACGATCACTATATACCGATCGCTATCCTACGGCTAGCCCCGACTCGGTGACGCCTTGAGGGTACGGCCGCAGCGGCAGATTCGGTGCAGGACGGCGCGCGCCAGACCGATAGAAACATCGTCCGGCACAAGCGATTTCAAGTGGCGGTGGAGGACCCCGCGCGAGAATGTATCGTTCGACACCTAGCGAGCCGATAGGTTGCCGAAGGCGGACGCGTACGAAGTCCGAAAACATTCCGGCTACGAACCGGCCCGCTACCAGCCGGGATCACGCCGACCCCGCTGCTGATGATCGTCGCCCGCAAAAGACGGGCTCACCGGCGGGAACCGCGCAGCCACCGCGTACCAGACGGCCGCCGAACCGAAAAGGATCGTCTCCATCCCCGGCAGCCACTTCGCGGCCTACACCGGCAACGGGTTCGAGCTGGCGTCGCGCCCGCGCGGGACTGGTTCACGATGCACCTCGGTTAGGAGAAGTACGCGTCGAACGAACCGATGTCGGTCAAATGCGCTGTGACCTCTGAAATCTTGTCGCCACGGATAGTTAGCACGTTGACCACGTCCTGTTCGAGCCGCTTGCCATTGTGCTCACCGGTGTCGTGCAACGTGACCGCGACGGTGTCACGGCCGAAAGCGAATCCCTGCGGCGAGATGTGCAGCCCGTACTGGGCGAAAGTGTCGGCCAGTCGGGTGACGTCATCGATTCCGGTCGTCCGGCCAGACACCACGCTGGAGCCGGGGATGGTCCAGACAATGTCGGGTGTTGCGTGTTCCGCGATCCCCGCATGATCGTCGTGCACGATGGCGGTCGCGAAAGCGCCGACGACGGCCCGCTGCTGCTGCGTGGCCGCAGCTTCATCGTCCGGCGCGGCGGCCGAATTGCCGTCTGGCACAACGCAAACCATCGCCATGGCGATACCCGCACCTGCCAGGGCGGCTTTCCAACCACTCGAAGCCCCCATGCCGCCTGCGGTCATTTGCGTTGCTTGCCGGGTGAAATGAGCCTGTCCGCGGTCTCACTCGCGGCGCCGAGCACCTCTGCCTGCGTGGCGGCGTCGGACATCGCGCGCGAGATCGACACCGCCCCCACCATCAGCGCGACGACGCTCCACGCCCGGCGCTCCCGGTCGGCGCCGTCGAGCACCTCCGCCATCCGCCCCGCCAGCGCGACGATCTTGTGTTCGTACGCCTCCCGAGTGGACGCTCCCGACCGCGCCACGTCGGCGCTCAGCGTCGGCATCACGCATCCGTCGGCCGGGTTTTCCACGTGGTAGGCGCTGAGGTATTCCGCGACAAAGTTCTTCAGCTTCGACCGGCGCTCGGTCTTGGTGCCGGACTCCGTGTCGGAAACGAACGGCTCACCGACGGCGGCCTCGACGATCGCCTCCAGCATCGCTTCCTTATTGGCGAAGTTCGAATAGAACGCCCCCGACGTCACGTCCGCCGCGGCGGCCAGCCCGTCCACCCCGATCCCGTTGAAGCCGGCGACCTTCATCGACCGCGTGCCGGCACGCAGCAGCGCGGCGCGTGCCTTGGCCTTCTGGTCTGCCGGATATCTCATGACAAGTACATTTGTAGCATAACCATCGATATCTTACGCTCGCGAAGGGGGATCTCCTACAGCGGAGGAAAAGCACGTCGACGAGCATCATCAGAGAAGCGCTGGCTGGGTTTGCGGCACTGAACACGCCACTGTGGGCAGCGTGGGCCCGAGCTTTAGTCGATCGCACTAGCGCCGGGCCGACCCACACCGGCGTGCTCACAGCGGCCGAACGCCGGATCGCCGATCTCGCCGCGACCGGAGTGTCGAACCGGGAGATCAGCAGGGTGTTGTTCGTCAGTCCCAAGACTGTTGAGGTCCACCTTTCCCGTGCCTACCGCAAGCTTGGCATCCACAGGCGCGCCGGTTAGCAAGACGCATAGAGGCACTCTGACGCGGGACCCAATCACTTGGTACACCGCAGCGCCCTGCTCGGGGAGCCCGGCCGCGCGTATGTCTTGCCGTCGGCGGTCGGTGGAGCAATAGGGAAATCCCTTATATCGCGAGGCCGGCCGCCAGGCCTAGGGTTGTCAAGGGGGCATGCGCGCTTTGCGGATGCCCTCTACATCACGTACACGGAGGACGCTTCGCAACCGCGGTGAGCCGCTAGCATGGCCGTTTAGCACGGGCGTCGGTGTTGGGCCAACCGCTCACTGCAGCCGGCGAGGAGACTAGATGAGCACTAAGGGCCCTTTGTTGACGCTGGGCGCTGTCGCCGTGTTGGGGGCCGCACTGCTCTTAGCCAATATCTCCAACGAGTCCTCGCCGCCGCAATCAACCACGCCGTCGGCTCCGTCGGTGTCCGCGTCCGCATCTCCCGGTTCACCCCAAAGCCCGACTCAGTCACCGCCAGAGGCGTTTCCGGCCAAGGCCGACTACGTCGGCAAGATCCCGATCCACCGCGGTGTCATGACATTGGAGATCACGGTGGAAGGAGACAAAGCCATTGCCTATGCATGCGATGGCAAATCGGTTGAAGTGTGGCTACGCGGGAGCGCGGTGAACGGCACTGTGTCTCTTGACAATAAGGACAGGACGAGCCATCTCACCGGCCATCTTGTCGGGGGCAGCGTTACCGGCGTTCTGTCGATCGATCAAGACCAGTGGAATTTCACCGCTGCTCCCGCACAACCACCTGCGGGCTTATATGTGTACCTCGAGAACGGCAGCCGTGACAGCTGGATCATCGACCAGAACAACGGCGTCACCGGCGTCGTTCGACGCCCGGACGGATCCAAGTCACCGGCGCCCACCCTTTCCATCAATGGAACGGCGGTCATCAACGACAAGACAATCACCGCGACTCGAGTGGAAGGCAACAGCAATGTCGTTTGATCCGCCAGCGCGTCGACCCGGCCCGGCCGATCGCTTTCCGGCGCCGCCGGGACGTCGGCCTGGGCCACCCGGACGGCCGCAGGGACCACGCCGATTCTCCAATATGTCGCCGCAAAGGGATGCGGCGCCAACCCAGCACGTACCGGTGCCATCAAGTCATGCGCCCGCACCTCCGCCGAAGACGGGCAACGCGACTGCCGCGGTGTTGATCGCCGTCGTCCTGGGCGCCGCGGCCGCAGTCGGGCTGGGCGTGTTCGCCAAGGTGCACGAACCCAGGTTCTACGCAATAAACGTCGCTGGGTTCTCTAGCGGAACCTCGGTCAAGGCATGGCTGGCGACGATCGCACTGCTACTGGCGGTGCTGCAGCTTTGCTCGGCATTCGTCATGTACGGCTTAGTCCCACGAATCAAGGCCCCGCCGTGGATCGGCGCCTTCCACGTCTGGTCCGGTCGGCTCGCGGTCCTCAGTACAGTGCCCGTCGCCGTGCATTGCTTGTACGCGTTGGGTTTTCAGTCCTATGACGCGCGGGTCCTCGCGCATTCGATCCTGGGTTGTTTCTTCTACGGCGCGTTCGTGACGAAGATGCTGGTGCTGACCCGAAAAGGTGTCCGGGCCTGGGTCGTCCCCATCGTCGGAGGTCTTGTGTTCTTCGGTCTGGTTTTCATCTGGTTGACGTCCGCATTGTGGTTCTTCCAGACCAAGGGCGTGATGTTTTAGCATTCTTGCCCTGAGAAAGAGGTCATGCACATGGCAGAGTTGCCCGTCTCGCGCAAGACATTTCTAGTCGCTGGGTTGGCTGTGGGCGCCGCCATGGTTGCGGCTTGTACGACCTACGGCAAGAAGCCCGGCTCAATCGGTGCACCCTCGCCGGCTCAAGCGCCCAGCCCCAACGGTGCTCAGCCGCCGAGCACCCCCGGAACTCCCCCTGCAGCGAGGGCGCCGACCAACGCACTGGCCAAGACTGCGGATGTCCCGGTCGGATCGGGTGTGATCGTTGGCGACGTCGTGATCACGCAGCCTGCCAGCGGCGACTTTCATGGCTTTTCGACCACCTGCACGCACGCAGGGTGCAAGGTGAACGAAGTCCGAGGGGGGACGATCAGTTGCCCGTGTCACGGCAGCCGATTCAGGCTCGACGGCTCAGTGGCCAACGGTCCGGCATCTCAACCGCTCGCAGCGAAGGCGATTGCGGTGCAGGGCGACTCAATCGTCCCAGCATGAGATGCCGGTGCCCCAGTTATGGAACATGGCACCTAGTCCGTCGCAAATGTTCCTTCGATCCAACGTAATCGTCCGGCTCATGCTCGAGGGCGCAGTGCCGAGCGTCGTGCGTATGTGGGCAAGTTACCCGACTGGCTCACGTCGGTGACCATGGGCAGGTGTGGTCGTTTCGGATCAGATCTGGTCAGCGCTTTGAGCAAGCTACAGACAACCGGCCGGCATAATAAATTGGCTCACCTCGCCATGTTTGCGAATCGCGACAGGTGCAGCTGATGCGCGACGGTGACAGTCTTCGTCGGGCCGTTGCGGTGTTTGGCGAGAATGAAGTCCGCCTCTCCCCCACGCGGATCGTCGCGCTCGAAGGCATCGGGCCGGTGCAGGAGGATCACGACGTCGGCATCTTGTTCCAAACTATTGTGCACGCTGATGCCGTTCGCGACGAAGTTGTGTGTCCCACTTACGGTTCCGTCGTAGACGTCTTGTTCGCCAAGGCTGGTGATCTCAACAACCGTGTCCCAATACACGTGGTTGGTGGCCAGCGCGTGAATCTCGGGATCATCCAGCAGTGCAGCGGCACGATGCACTCGTGACCTGCTTGGTGAGCGCTTCCACATTGCAGACCCGCAGAACTGCGTGCCCATTGCCGAGGCCAACTGGCGATGCGTCATCTGTTTGGCAGACAGCACATCCCGGACGCGCGCCCATATCTCCTTCGGGACGGTGTCCAGATTTGTATTGCGTACCACGCTCTCGAGATGAGACAGGACCTCTTGCGCGGCCACCTGTTTCATGCCATGCACGCCGACGTGGTTAAGGAATCGCGTCTGGTTCTCCGCGCCGTAAATGTGCAGGTGCCACGAGTCGCGGTACCCAAGCTTTGGTGCGTACTTGATCCTCGCGAAAACGCCAACCCGCAATAGCAGCTGAGTCACATCGTCGATGAGCTGTCGACTCGTTGACGCGTAGTAGATCCGGGCTTGGCCCCTCTTAGCATCCCACCTGACAGAGCCGTCCGTGGCCCACAGGTGACGCAGGAACAACGCCACCTGATCATTAGGCGCACGAAATACGGCCTGCGGCACGAACTTTTCGTAGCTCCGGCATCCGAACAGGCCCAGACCATCGAGCCAGGCCGCGATGGGATTGCGCCGGCCGCGCGCCAGCCGCTCTGGCGCACGCAACCGCAGCGTCGAAACCCGCGCCGCTGGGTAGTCGTCGCGGACCGCGGTCACGCCGATGTGCGCGGCGGACACCGTCACCGCGGCCAGGTTCGCCTCGTCCACCGATGCGTACCGGATCGGTTGCCGCTTCACGCACGACCCGTCGCCGATCATGTGGGCGAGCAGAATGACCTCGGAATCATCCATTCGCTGCGTGTCGACGGGCTCGGGCACCCGGCGCGGCGCGGCGATCCGGTCGCCAATCTTCAGTTGCTCCAACGGAGTCCAGCCGTCGAGCTTCATGAACGGATGGTTGCCGGTGGCCTCGACCTCGCGGCCCGAGGCCAGCCGCAGCCGGAAGGCTTCCTTGCGGCCGCTCGGGAACACGTTCGTCATAGGCCGGGCGACCATCCGCAGCCGCTCATCCAGAGACCACACCAGCGGCCGCTCACCCGTTCGCATCAGCTCGCCAAAACTGACTTCGGCACCGGTGTCGGCACGCAGGATTCGCGTGGCGGCGGTCAGACAGCCCGACTCGCGAAGGTCGGACAGCATCGGCTTTTTGTCGGTCCGTTGCTCGGGGCCACGGTTGAGCTGGCTGATCGCCACCACCGGAACCTCAAGCTCTTTCGCCAAAAGCTTGAGATGCCTCGAGAATTCAGATACTTCCACTTGACGCGATTCGTGCTTCTTCCCCGACGTCATCAACTGCATGTAGTCGATCACGATAAGCCTCAGGTCGGCCTTCTGCCGCAGCCGGCGCGCCTTGGCCCGGATCTCCATCATGGTCAGGTTGGGCGAGTCGTCGATATACAGTGGCGCCTCGCTGATTTCGCTCATCCGCCGCGCCAGCCGAGTCCAGTCGTCGTCGTTCATGCGACCCGAACGCATATCGGCGAGTTTGATTTTCGCTTCCGCCGAGAGTAGCCGCATCACAATCTCGGACTTGCTCATCTCCAGCGAGAAGATGACGCTGGCGAGGCGGTGCTTGATCGAACACGACCGCATGAAGTCGAGGCCCAGGGTGGAATTATGTGTCGGCACCATTCCCGGCCCGGCCAGATAAAGCCGCGCGGCATTGTCCACTTGCACGCAACGCACCGGCACGCTTTCCACGCGGCGCACCGAGTTGATCTGCAGTACGGGAGCCAACAAGTCAGTCGTCATGCCGAGCGAGCCGTAGCGCGGCATCGACCCGGCCGGAGCGATCGTGTCCCAACCGCTCCGCAACTGCGCCGATGTCCGGATTCCGCGAGTCGTCGGCCACTGGTGCGCGGCGTCGGCGGTAAGGACTGTGCCGTCAGAGAACTCCACCGCGTAGCACGGCCGCCCCAGCATCACATCGGTGGCAGCCACCACCCGCGTCGGCCGCCCGTCGGCGTCAAGCAACTCGTCGCCGACCGCCACGTCCCCCATCGTCGTCCAACCGCTCGGCGTGGGCAGCGGCGTGCCCAGTCCAAGCGCCTTCCCCACACCCGGGCGGGCCGCCACAATGACCATCTGACCCGGATGCAGCCCATTGGTCACCTCGTCGAGTTCGGTGAATCCGGTGGGCACGCCGCGCGACAGTCCGCCGCTGGAGGCGATGGCGTCGATTTCGTCCATCGTCGGCTGCAGCAGATCCTCGAGCGGAACGAAGTCTTCGGAGAGCCGGCGATCGGCGACGTCATAGATTTCGGCCTGCGCCCGGTCCACCACCTCGGCCACGTCGGCGCCCTCGGCGCCCGCGTAGCCGTATTGCACCACCCGCGTCCCAGCCTCCACCAGCCGGCGCAGCAGCGCCTTCTCGGCCACGATGCCGGCGTAGTAGCCGGCGTTGGCGGCCGTCGGCACCGTCGAAATCAGGGTGTGCAGATAGGGTGCTCCGCCGATGCGGCGCAGCAAGCCACGGCGGTCCAGCTCCGCCGCCACCGTCACCGCGTCGGCCGGCTCACCGCGCCCGTACAAGTCCAGGATCGCGTCGTAGACATTCTGGTGCGCTGGCCGATAGAAGTCGCCGGGCCGGAGCCGTTCCAGCACGTCGGCGATGGCGTCCTTGCTGAGCAGCATCCCGCCCAGCACCGACTGCTCGGCGGCCAGATCCTGCGGAGGCTGCCGGCCGAACTCTTCACTGGGCGGCGAAGCGTCCATGCCCGGCGCCAAGTCATCGAGGACCGCCACGGTTCTCCTCCCCCTGGGACACCCATCCGAACATACATTCGATAGCCGACACCCGGAGGGTAAGTCAAGGTGGCGACAACCCCGACCAAGCACCCACGTTGCCTAGCGCCGGGACGACGGTAAACGTTGCTGGCGCGGACTTAAAGGGCCCGCTGTTCATAAGCCTGTGCATGGTGTGTGCATATCCGTCGACACCTGTGTTGAGCGGGGTGTGGAGAACCTGTGGATTAATTGGAGGCCCTGCGACATCTGCGCTGATAAGAGCAGTACACCCCGGCGCGTCTCGTGTGGACAGGAATTCGTACGGCGTGTCGGGCCAGGTTACTGCGTCGGGCGTGTTGGCTTTCGGCCATATTTTCGCCGCGTTACGGGGTGGTTAAGGGGGTCATACGGGGACCCCGGTGAAAAAGTTCGCCAGGGCCGCCGTCGGTGGCCGGGCCCTAAGCCCACTCAAGGTATGCTCACAGCCCGCAAACCGCGGCGGCGGCCGAACAGGGGCGCCGCCTCGATCGAGCAAACGCTACTTGGTTAGCTGCCCGCGACGACGTCGAGCGCGACCTCGACGTCGACCTCCGGGTGCAGGTGCACTGACACCCGATGCGTGCCCACAGCCTTGATATGGGTCTTGGGTAGCCGGACGATCCGCTTGTCGAGGTTTGGGCCGCCGGCCTTCTTGATGGCCGCGACGACGTCACCGGCCGTCACCGAGCCGAACAGCTTGCCGGAGTCGCCGGCGGCCTTCACGGGCAGCGGGACGGGGCCGAGCGCATCGATCTCCGCCTTGAGTTCGTTGGCGTGCTCGAGGTCGCGTACCGTCTTGGTTTCGCGGGCCCGGCGGATCTCCTCGGCCTGCTTCTCCGCGCCACGCGAGGCGGCGATTGCCAGGCCACGCGGGAGCAGGAAGTTGCGGCCGTACCCGTCCTTCACGTCGACCGTGTCGCCGACGGTGCCGAGGTGGTCGACATCAGCCGTCAGAATCAGCTTCATCGTTTACGTACTTTCGGTTGGTATGGCGGGTTAACGCGCCGAGGAGGTGAACGGCAGCAGAGCCACCTCGCGGGCGTTCTTCACCGCGATCGCGACGTCGCGTTGGTGCTGCACGCAGTTGCCGGTGACACGCCGCGCCCGGATCTTGCCGCGCTCACTGATGTATGTGCGCAGCAATGCGGTGTCCTTGTAGTCGATTGTTTGACCCTTCTTTGCGCAGAAGACGCATTTGCGCGCCTTGATCGGCTTTTCCGGAGCCGGGCGCCGCTTAGTGGACTTGGCCATGCCTGTCTTTCTTTCGTTTCTTACTGGTGTGAAGTTCTGTCGTTAAAACGGCGGTTCGTCGTCGCCGCCGCCGAATGACCCCGAAGCCGGAGCACTCCCCCACGGGTCGTCGCCCGCGGCACTGGGCGCCTGCGCGGGCGCCGGGCGAGAGCCACCACCGCCGCCACCGGCACCGAAGCCGCCGCCTCCGCCGCCGGAGCGGCTGGCCTTGTTGACCTTGGCGGTGGCGTACCGAAGGGAGGGCCCGATCTCGTCGACCTCGACCTCGACGACGGTGCGCTTCTCACCTTCGCGCGTCTCGAAGGAACGCTGCTTGAGCCGCCCGGTGACGATCACCCTGGCGCCACGGGTCAGGCTCTCGGCGACGTTTTCCGCGGCCTCTCGCCAGATGTTGCAGCGCAGGAACAGCGCCTCGCCGTCTTTCCATTCCCCGCTCTGCCGGTCATAGATCCGAGGCGTCGAGGCGACGGTGAAATTCGCCACGGCAGCGCCCGACGGAGTGAACCGCAGTTCGGGGTCCGCAGTCAGGTTGCCGACAACGGTGATGGTGGTGTCACCAGCCACAGGTTCCTCCTCGTTCCGCCGCGAGATGGTGGAGAGTCATGAATGTTTTCGCTGAGCCTACGCAGCCATCCCGACAGTCGGCAGTCAGTGCTTGTCGGTGCGCATCACCTTGGTGCGCAACACCGACTCGTTCAGGCTCAGCTGGCGATCGAGCTCGGATACCGTCGCCGGCTCGGCCTTCAGGTCGACGACGACGTAAATGCCCTCGGCGTGCTTGGCGATCTCGTAGGCCAGGCGGCGCTTGCCCCAGATGTCGATCTTGTCGACGGTTCCGCCATCCTTGCGGACGACGTTGAGGAACGTCTCCAAGGATGGGGCCACGGTGCGTTCGTCGAGCGTGGGGTCAAGAATGACCATGATTTCGTATGGACGCATGGAAACCTCACCACCTCCTCTGGTCTCAAGCGGCCACGGTCGGTCCGTGGCAGGAGGGTCGCCTGCGTCGGCAACCGCCCCAGGGTACCGGATGCGCGGTTGCCCCGCTAAATCGGTTACTGCCGGGACCGCAGGTACTCGTTGGCCCTGGCCACGGTGGCGTCATCGGCCTTGCTCAGCGCACCCGCGTCGAACGGCGGCTGTGGGTCGTATTCGATGAGGAGCTGCGCGGCCTGCGCGGCCTCGCGGTCGACGAGCAGCTCGACCAACCGCAGCGCCATGTCGATGCCGCTGGACACACCGGCGGCGGTGACGATCCGCTGTGGTAGGTGCTCGACGACGCGTTCGGGCACGTACCGCGCACCCAACTGGTTGAGCAGCTCCGCGGCGCGCCAATGGGTCGTCGCGGTGAGCCCGTCGAGCAGGCCGGCCGCGGCCAGCAACAGCGCGCCGGTACACACCGAGGTGGTGAAGGTGGTGTTCGGGTGAACCGACTGGAGCCAGGCGAGGACGTCTTCGTCGTGGATCAGCTGGCGGGTTCCGATGCCGCCGGGAAACACCACCACGTCGGGAGCGCCGACTTCGTCGAAGGTGGCGTCGCAGCTGACGCCGAGCATCCCGTTCTCTGTTCGCACCTCACCCCGGCGGTGTCCGACGAAAACCACGTCGAATGACGGAATGCGCTGCAGCACTTCGTATGGACCCACCGCGTCGAGCGCGGTGAACCGGGGGAACAGCGGGATCGCGACCTGCATCATGCCCCGGCGCCGGTCACGCCCACCGGGTCGGTCCCGCTCTCCGTTTCGGGTGGCGTTGCGGCGGACGGCCGCCGTGCCCGGTGCGGACGCAACCAGCCCGGCAGCCAACGGGGCGGTGCGTCGTGGGCGCGGTCGAAGGGGCCGCCCGCCGGGTCGTCCACCCGTCCGTCCCAGCGCACCAGATCCTCGGCGGGCCGGTAAATCTGCCGGATTACCAAGGCGCACAGCGCCACGACCGCGATGTCACGCAGCAACACCGCCATGGTGAAGAACTGTTCGGGCAGCCCGCGGTTCGGATTGCCATACAGGTAATACATCCGCGGCACCCAAACCAGCGCGTCAATCGTCATCCACGCCAACAGGATTCGCCGATGCGGCAAAGCCAGCACCGCGAGCGGCACCAGCCACAACGAAAACTGTGGGCTCCACACCTTGTTGGTCAACAGGAAGGCCGCCACCACCAAGAACGCCAGCTGCGCCACCCGCGGCCGCCGCGGAGCGGTGAACGCGACGTAGGCTATTGCCGCACAACACAATGCGAACAGCACGGCGACGACGGCGTTCAGCATTGTCGGCGGCTCCCAGAAGCCCAGGTTCGGATCGAAACCACGCCAGCCGGTAAACGACTTCACCACGTTGTACAACGAGTCCATGTCGTCGCCGCGGCGGGTATTGAGTCGGAAAAACTCCGACCACCCCCGCGGAAACAGCACCAGCACGGGAAGATTGACCAACAACCACGTCGCCACCGCCGTCCCCGCGGTGCGCCCCAGGGCCGCGACGGGCCCGGTCCGGATAGCCAGCACCAACATCGGACCCAGAAGCAACAGCGGGAAGAGCTTGGCCGCCGCGCCCAAGCCGATCAGAACGCCGGCGAGCACGGGTTTGCGCCGCGCCCATGCCAACAGGCCGCCCATCGCGAACGCCGCTGCCAGAGCATCGAAGTTGGTGAATATCTGAAAGATCACCAGCGGCGAGGCGCCCACCAGGGCCGCGTCCCAGATTCGCCGGCCCGACAGCCCAGCGGTTGCCCACACCGTCGCCAGCCAGGCCAACGCCAACCCGAACGCCGCGACGTCGAAAAACATCACCACCTCGGCGACCACCGGAAGGGGTGCGACCTTGCTCAGCGCGGTGTAGGTCTTCGCCAATGCCATCGACACGTACTGATAGACGCCGGTCAACACCGGATACTCCATGTATCGCACCGCGGGCTGCCCGTCGTAGCGGGTCTGTGGTGCGCCGCTGGTGTCGGTCTCGATCCAGCTGGACTTGTACGGAAACTTGCCCTGGTTCAACAACTCGGCGCCGTAGAGGGCCACCGTGTCGGAGTAGCACAACTCGTAATACGCACGCTGGTTTGCCCAATTGGCCACGCGCTGATCGCCCGTCCCCGTGCTCGTGCTCTGCAGGCACGCCGCCTTCGTCGACCAGCCCAGTGCCAGGAACACCAGCGCGATCAAGAACATGACCCGCACCGGGGTCATCACTCGGGTTCGCCCGATCAGCGCGTGCCGGCCGACGGGTCCACCCACGACATCCGCCAAAGCCGCGCCCAAAACGTCAGTGTGGCTGGGGCAATCCCGGTTGTCGGCGCTACGGAGATCGGCGGCCAAGGGCAGCGGTGAAATGGTCGCGCTATCCGGGTGGGCTCCGGTCACGGCGGAGCTTGCGGGCCACCCGGCGGGACGCCGCCCTGGTAGGGACCGCCCGGCTGGTTGCCGCCCTGGTAGGGACCGCCCGGCTGGTTGCCACCCTGGTAGGGACCGCCCGGCTGGTTGCCACCCTGGAAGGGGCCCCCGGGCTGGGTCCCGCCCGGTTGCGTTCCGCCCGGCTGATAGCCACCCGGCGGTGGCGGCGCATTGGTGATTGTCGTTGGGGGGCCGACGGGAATCGTGATGCCCGGCGCGACCTCGATCGTGGGCTGGATGACTGTCTCCGAAGGGGCAGCGGGCGGTGGTGGCGGCGCGGCGGGCACGCCCGCGTAGCCGCCGATCTCGCTCGGCTTCGGGAAGCTTTCGTTGGACGTGCCCTTCAGCGCGCCGTCCATCGTCGACTTCCAGATGTCCGACGGTAGGCCGGAGCCGTAAACCTCTGCGCCCGAGGCCGTTACGAGCGGCACGTTGTCAGAAACTGTGCCCACCCACACGGCTGTCGACAGCGACGGCGTGTACCCGACCATCCAGGCGTCCTTGTTGGACTTGGTGTCACCCAACTGCGCCGTGCCGGTCTTCGCCGCCGACGCACGACCGCCGGACAGGCTGTGGCCCCGCGAATAGCCGGCGATCGGCTGCATCGCGGCGGTGGTGTTGTCCGCCACGCCCTTGTCGATGCGCTGCTCGCCGGCGTTGTCCGAGCCGCCGGCGTCGAAAAGAACCTGCCCCTCCGCGTTGACTACCTTCTGCACCAGATGCGCCCGGTGATAGACGCCGGACGCGGCGAGCGTCGCATACGCCGAGGCCATGTCGATCGGCCTGGTTTGATACTGGCCCAGCACGATCCCGTTGTTGGGTGGTCCGCCCTTGCCGTCCTCGGAGAGTGTGTGCGCCACGCCGGGGAAGCTGGTCGCCACACCGGCTTGATGAGCGGCGTCGGCGACAGCCTGCGGGCCGCCCTTCAGCTTGAGCATCAGCCGGTAATAGGCGGTGTTGAGCGAAAGCTTAAGCGCCTCGGCGATATTGCACGTGCCACAGCTCTCGCCGTCGACGTTGGTGATCTTGATGCCGTCCACGGTCAGCGGGGAGCTGTCGACCTGGTAACCCAGTCCGATGCCTTGTTCGAGCGCGGCCACCAGGGCGAACACCTTGAACGACGATCCCGTCTGCAGCCCCGCCTGGGCGAAGTCGAATCCGTTGGCGTCCGTACCTCCGTAGTAGGCGCGTATCGCGCCGTTGTGCGGGTCGATCGAAACAACGGCACTGCGCATGTCCGGGTCCTGGCCGTCGAGGTACTTCGACACCGCTTTCTCCGCGGACTGTTGGGCCTTGGGATCGATCGTGGTGGTGACCTGGAGCCCCTGGGTGTTCAGGGTCTGCTCATCGATGTTGAACAGCTCCATCAGCTCTTTGGTCACCTGGCGCTCGATCAGCCCGTTGGGGCCGGTGGTCTGGTTCTGCGCGCGGGCCAGATCAGGCGCCACGGTCGCCGGAAACACCTGTGCCGCACGGTCACTCGGCGATAGGGCCTTGGTTTCCACCATGCCGTCGAGCACCCAGTTCCAGCGATCCGTCGCGCCTTTGGGGTCGACGGCCGGGTCCAGTGAGGACGGCCGCCGAATCAGCGCCGCCAACAGCGCCCCCTCGGACACGGTGAGCTGCTCGACCGGCTTGTTGAAGTAGGCCTTGGCCGCGGCCGAAATCCCATAGGCACCGCGGCCGAAATAGATGATGTTCAGGTACGCCTGCAAGACATCGTCTTTGGACCACTCCCCCGACATCTTGGTGGCGATGACCAATTCCTTGGCCTTGCGCATCAGGCCGCTGAGCCCGTGTTGCGCCGAACCGACCAGCGCGTTCTTCACGTATTGCTGAGTGATCGTGGAGCCACCCTGCAGGTCGCCCCCGCCGAACAGGTTGTTGTTCACCGCCCGCGCGAAGCCGGTGAACGAGAAGCCCGGATTGGAATAGAAGTTGCGGTCCTCCGCGGCGATCACCGCCTGGCGCACGTGCACCGGCACCTGATTGAGATTGACGTCCACCCGATTGCCTTCGGGCGGAACGATTTTCGCTATTTCCGAGCCGTCGCTGGCCAGGATCGTCGAAACCTGGTTGGTACGGATGTTTCCCGGCTTGGGGATGTCGACGATGAAGTACGCCATCGCGAAGGTGACAATCGGCAACAGCACCAGCACCGCCGCCGACAGGTACGCCGCTCGTCGCACCCACAACCAGTTGATCTGCTGCACCCATTCGGCCCCCGGCCGGGGCGGCCTCCCGCCCGGCGCGCCGGGCCCGTCGGGAAGCCCGGGTGGGGGCGGCGGCCCTTGCGGTGGGCGGCTGCCCGGCATCGGCCCGGCGCGCCGCGCAGACGTTGCCGCGCGCCCGTCCAGCGCGGCCTTGACCTCATCGAGCGGGTCCCGCTGCGGCGCCGGGGTGTCCAGCGCGGCCTTCACTTCTTCGATCGGGTCGCGCCGCCGGGGGGACCGATCGTCGACGACGGGCGGCAGGATCGTCGTCAACCGGTCGTCGGGCGGTACCGGACGGCCAGAATTGCCCGGCCGACCGGCGTTGGTATGTTTGCCCACGTCCTCGGTCGCCTTTCCGTTCACATCACGGGACGGCGGGTCGTGGCGCCCTTCGTTATTCAATTTGGTTCAGCGGCCGTCCGGGCGCTGTCGCGCGCCGTCCGCGTAGTAGTCCGGGTGCCCCGGGGAGGAGGGGCCGAGCGCGCCGCACCCATCACGTACGACTTCACCAAGTGATTCCAGCTGCAGGTTCGGCACACCTCCACCACATGGACCGAAAACTCCTCGTAGCGGGTCGCCAACAGGACCAGCTCTTCGGCCGTGCGGGCCGAGCCCGAGACCGCACCCAGGTGGTCGCCGAATACCCACGACACCAGGGTCAGCGGCTCCTTCCGGCAGATCGGGCACATCACCTGGCTGGTTTTCCCGTGAAACTTCGCTGCGCGCAGCAGATATGGGTTGGCGTCACACACCTCGGACACACCGGTGCGGCCCGAGTAGACCTCGGCAAGCAGCGAGCGCCGCCGAAGCGCGTAGTCCACCACCTGTCGCTGCAGTCGCACGCTGACCAGAGTACGTGGCCGTCCGCATGGCCGACACGCAACCGATGCCGTTGCCGTACCGAGCCGGCCCGAGGCGCAGCGATCGGGCGGCGCATCCCCGTGCCGAACCAACGCGGACCGCTGCGATCGTCCGCGAGGCGACATCATTCGGCGGCCCGGTGGGCGTTTAAAACCCGGCAACGCGGTGACTAATATCGCACCAACAGCAGGTAGTGTTGTGGCGAATATATCGAAACGATACTATTGCGCGAGGCGTCGGACCGTCGTAACAGGCCATGCAAAGGGGGTGAATCGATGCTTGAGCTCGCCATCCTGGGGCTCCTTATCGAGTCGCCCATGCACGGCTACGAGTTGCGCAAGCGGCTGACGGGTTTGCTGGGCGCCTTTCGCGCATTCTCGTACGGATCGCTCTACCCGGCCCTGCGGCGCATGCAGACCGAAGGGTTGATCGCCGAGAATGCCGCCCCGGCCGGAACCCCGGTGCGGCGCGCTCGGCGGGTCTACCAGCTGACCGATGCGGGCCGTCATCGTTTCGGTGAGCTGGTGGCCGACACCGGTCCGCACAACTACACCGACGACGGCTTCGGAGTGCACCTGGCGTTCTTCAACCGCACACCGGCCGAGGCGCGCATGCGCATCCTGGAAGGCCGCCGGCGTCAGGTCGAGGAGCGCCGCGAAGGTTTGCGGGAAGCGGTGGCGCGGGCGAGCAGCTCGTTCGACCGCTACACCCGCCAACTGCATCAGCTGGGGCTGGAGTCCAGCGAGCGTGAGGTCAAGTGGCTCAACGAGTTGATCGCCGCGGAGCGAGCCATGCCAGGCCTTTCCGAACAGACGTAGAACCCCTGCACGAACCGACATGAGAACCCGAGGCAAGAAGCAATGAGTGAGGAGAACGCCCTATGAGTGACCACAAGCCGTTTGGGGCGCCGGAGGCGCAGTCCGAGGTACGAGTCGCCATCGTCGGCGTCGGAAACTGCGCCTCGTCGCTGGTTCAGGGCGTCGAGTACTACCAGAACGCCGACGAGACGTCGACGGTACCGGGCCTCATGCACGTGAAGTTCGGCCCGTACCACGTTCGCGACGTCAAGTTCGTGGCGGCGTTCGACGTGGACGCGAAGAAGGTCGGCTTCGACCTGTCCGATGCGATCTTTGCGTCGGAGAACAACACGATCAAGATCGCCGACGTGGCGCCCACCAACGTGGTGGTGCAGCGCGGCCCCACCCTCGACGGCATCGGCAAGTATTACGCCGACACCATCGAGCTGTCCGACGTCGAGCCCGTCGACGTGGTGCACGTGCTGAAGGAAGCCAAGGCCGACGTGCTGGTGTCCTACCTGCCGGTGGGCTCCGAAGAGGCCGACAAGTTCTACGCGCAGTGCTGCATCGACGCCGGCGTCGCGTTCGTGAACGCGCTGCCGGTGTTCATCGCCTCCGACCCGGTGTGGGCCAAGAAGTTTGCCGACGCCGGGGTGCCGATCGTCGGTGACGACATCAAGAGCCAGGTCGGCGCGACCATCACGCACCGGGTGCTGGCCAAGCTGTTCGAGGACCGCGGCGTCCAGCTGGACCGCACCATGCAGCTCAACGTGGGCGGCAACATGGACTTCCTGAACATGCTCGAGCGCGAGCGGCTGGAATCCAAGAAGATCTCCAAGACCCAGGCCGTCACCTCGAACCTGCAGCGCGAGTTCAAGACCAAGGATGTGCACATCGGGCCGTCCGACCATGTGGGCTGGCTCGACGACCGCAAGTGGGCCTACGTGCGGCTCGAGGGCCGCGCCTTCGGCGACGTGCCGCTGAACCTGGAGTACAAGCTCGAGGTGTGGGACTCGCCGAACTCGGCGGGCGTCATCATCGACGCGGTGCGGGCGGCCAAGATCGCCAAGGACCGCGGCATCGGCGGACCGGTGGTCCCCGCGTCGGCGTACCTGATGAAGAGCCCGCCGAAGCAGTTGCCCGACGACGTCGCGCGCGCCCAGCTCGAAGAGTTCATCGAGGGGTAACTCTCCGCCGCGCGAAAGTGCAACTGGGGCCGGCTCTTCTCGGGATACGTGCCGCTAGTTGCACTTTCGTGGGCCGCTAGCCTGGTCTCTGTGACCGAGATCTCCGAAGACGAACTGGCCGGGCTGTCCGAATTCTCGCTGCTGTCGGAGAACGCCGAGCAGGCCGGCGTCACGGGTGCCGTGCCGGACGTAGAGCGGGTCGAGTCTGGCACCGGGGAAGGCAGAATCAGCGCGCTGCGCTGGGGCGCCCTCTCACCGGGAGGCACGCCACGCATCGTCTTTTTGCACGGCGGCGGCCAGAACGCCCACACCTGGGACACCGTGATCGTCGGTCTCGGGGAGCCGGCGCTGGCCGTCGACCTGCCCGGGCACGGCCACTCGGCGTGGCGCGAGGACGGCGACTACTCCCCGCAGCTCAACGCCCAGGCCCTGCTGCCGGCGCTGCGTGAGCACGCGCCGAGCGCCGAACTCGTGGTCGGCATGTCGCTGGGCGGGTTGACCGCTATTCGGCTGGGGGCGCTGGCGCCCGAGCTGGTCGACGAACTCGTGCTGATCGACGTCACCCCGTCGGCGTTGCAGCGGCACTCCGAGCTCACCAAAGAACAGCAGGGCACGGTGGCGCTGATGCACGGCGAACGGGAATTCCCGAGCTTTCAGGCCATGCTGGACCTGACCATCGCCGCCGCACCGCACCGCGAGGTGAAGGCGCTGCGCCGCGGCGTCTTCCACAATTCGCGCCGGCTCGACAACGGCAAGTGGACATGGCGCTACGACGCCATCCGCACCTTCCCCGACTTCGACGGGCTATGGGACGACGTGGACAGGCTGTCCGCGCCCATCACCCTCATCCGCGGTGGCTCATCGGGCTTCGTCACCGACGAGGACGCGGCCGAACTCGGCAGGCGGGCAACTAATTTCCGCGCTGCGCACGTCGTCGAAAACTCGGGCCACTCGGTGCAGAGCGACCAGCCGCTCGCCCTCATCGACCTCCTGCGCGGGGTGCTCGACGCGCGCTGAGCGTCCTACGGTGGTCGTATGACTACCACGCTTCCCATCCGTATCGGCGTGCAGCTGCAGCCGCAGCACGCGCCGCACTATCGCCAGATCCGCGACGCCGTTCGCCGCTGCGAGGACCTGGGCGTCGACGTCGCCTTCAACTGGGACCACTTCTTCCCGCTCTCCGGTGATCCCGACGGCCCGCACTTCGAATGCTGGACCCTGTTGGCGGCGTGGGCCGAACAGACGTCGCGCATCCAGATCGGTGCCCTGGTGACGTGCAACTCCTACCGCAACCCTGAGCTGCTGGCCGACATGGCCAGAACCGTCGACCACATTTCCAACGGCCGGCTCATCCTCGGGATCGGCTCCGGCTGGAAACAAAAGGACTACGACGAGTACGGCTACGAATTCGGCACCGCGGGCGGCCGCCTTGACGACCTGGCTGCCGCGCTGCCCCGGATCCAGGAGCGGCTGGGCAAGCTGAACCCGCGGCCGACCCGGGACATCCCGGTGCTGATCGGCGGCGGCGGCGAACGCAAGACCCTGCGTCTGGTGGCCGAGCACGCCGACATCTGGCACAGCTTCACCTCCGCCGACGAGTTTCCCGCGAAGTCGGCCGTGCTCGACCGGCACTGCGCCGACGTCGGTCGGGACCCGGCCAGCATCGAACACTCGGCCGCGGTCGACGGGAGCCTTGCAGGCGGCGGCCTGATCTCCAACGCCGAAACGCTGGTCGTCCTGGGGGTCCGGCTGCTGACCGTCGGTTGCGACGGTCCGGATTACGACCTCTCCGCCGCCGAGGCGCTGTGCAACTGGCGGGATGGTCGTTAACCAGGTTGGCTCCCGTTTGCCTGCGCTTCATCCACCAAATATCTGAACGCTCGCGCCAAGTCATGAGAAACTCTCAGCGCTAGATCAGCGAAATCACGTGTGGAAGGCACTCAAGAAGCGGATGCCAAAGAAATACGGGGTCAAAGAAAAGGACCAGGTTGTTTCGCACATTCTCAACCTGGTGCTGACCGGAAAGTTGCGCAGCGGTGATCGCGTCGACCGCAACGAGATCGCGGTCGGCTTGGGGGTCAGCCGCGTCCCGATTCAAGAGGCGCTGGTCCAGCTCGAACACGACGGGATCGTGTCCACCCGATACCACCGGGGCGCGTTTGTTGAGCGGTTCGACGAAGCCACCGTGCTCGAACATCACGAGCTCGATGGCCTGCTCAACGGCATCGCCTCGGCGCGCGCGGCCGCCAACCCCACGCCACGGATCCTGGGCCAGCTCGATGCGCTCATGCGATCGTTGCGCTCGGCGAAGGAAGCACGGGCCTTTTCCGAAATCGCTGCGGAATACCGACGCACGATCAACGACGAATACGCCGGTCCGCGCCTACACGCCACTATCCGCGCTTCGCAAAACCTCATCCCCCGGGTCTTCTGGATGACCTACCAGTGCAGCCGCGACGACACGTTGCCGTTCTACGAAGACGAGACCTCGGCGATGCACCGGCGTGACCCCGAAGCCGCGCGCGCCGCGTGCGTCGGCCGATCGAACCTGATGGCCCAGACGATGCTTGCCGAACTATTTCGGCGCAGGGTCTTTTCGGCGCCCGACGACATCGGCCAAGTGGTTCCGGGCGAGCTCGGGGTCTTCGCGGACACCGACCGGACCCGCGGCGAGCCGTCGATCGCGCTTTAACGAGCCGCGCCGCCGGTCTGCCGATACGGTGGCGGTGATGAATTTATGCGTGCGCCGGCGCGCCACGCGCCGCGGAAGGCTCCTCGGACTGGCCGCGACGACGATGGTCGTGTGCGGTGTGGCGTTGAGTCCACTGGCGGCGCCCGCGCGCGCCGACATAAACCAATGCGCGCCAGCGGGATTGAATGCCGCGACCGCCCTGCCCAAGGATCTGACCGCGGCCCCGTCCGTGGGTCGAGACGACCAGCACACGACACAGACCGTCGAACCGTTGAGTGCGGTCAACGTCGACGCGTTGGGCCTGGGTGCCCCGGGGGTGCTGACCGTGGGCACGCTGTCGGACGCCCCGCCCAGCGTCTGCGTCAATCCCACCGGCGAATTCAGCGGTTTCGACAACCAGTTGCTGCGAGCCGTTGCCGGCAAGCTCGGGCTGCAGGTCCGCTTTGTCAGCACGGATTTCTCCGCGCTGCTCGCCCAAGTGGCGTCCCGGCGCTTCGACGTCGGCTCAGCTTCGGTGAAGGCCACCGACGCGCGGCGTCGCACCGTCGCATTCACCAATGGCTATGACTTCGGCTTCTACTCGCTGGTGGTGCCCTCCGGCTCGGCGATCCACAACTTCGGTGATCTTCGGGCCGGCCAGCGCATCGGCGTGGTCCAGGGCACCGTCGAGGAGTCCTACGTCGTCAACACTTTGCACCTGCAACCGGTGAAGTACCCGGGCTTCGCGACGCTTTACGCCAACCTCAAGATGCGACAGCTCGACGCGTGGGTGGCGCCCGGCACCCTGGCGGCCAACTTGATGCGGCCGGGCGACCCGGCGGTGGTGGCCGCGAACACCTTCACTCCGGGTGACCCGGTGGCCTACGCGGTCGCGAAGGAAAACCAGCCCCTGGTCGACGCCCTGAACTCGGGGCTCGATGCCGTCATCGCCGACGGCACGTGGGCGAACCTGTACTCCCAGTGGGTGCCCCGGACGTTGCCACCCGGGTGGAAACCCGGATCGCAAGCCGCTCCTGCTCCCAACCTGCCGGACTTCGCCGCGATCGCCGCGAGCCAGCACCACAAGCAGGTCGGCCCGGCCGCGCCGAAGTCGACGCTGGCCCAGCTGCGCGATTCCTTTCTCGATTGGGATCTGTACCGGCAGGCCATCCCCACCTTGTTCACCACGGGGCTCCCCAACACGCTGATCCTGACCAACAGCGCCCTCGTCATCGGCCTGGCGCTGGGCATGGTGCTGGCAATGGCCGGGATCTCGAACTCACGCTGGCTGCGCTGGCCCGCGCGGGTCTACACCGATATCTTCCGCGGCCTTCCCGAGGTGGTGATCATCCTGATCATCGGGATGGGCCTCGGGCCGCTGGTGGGCGGGCTGACGAACAACAATCCCTACCCGTTGGGGATAGTCGCCTTGGGGTTAATGGCCGCCGCCTACATCGGCGAGATTCTGCGCGCGGGCATTCAGAGCGTCGACCCCGGTCAACTGGAAGCCTCCCGTGCCTTGGGATTCAGCTATGCGGCCGCGATGCGGCTGGTGGTGGTGCCGCAGGGAATACGGCGGGTGTTGCCGGCACTGGTCAACCAGGCCATCGGACTGTTGAAGGCCTCCGCGCTGGTGTACTTCCTTGGCCTGATCGCCGATCAGCGCGAGCTTTTTCAGGTGGGCCGGGACCTCAACGCGCAGACCGGTAGCTTGTCGCCGTTGGTGGCCGCCGGCCTCTTCTACCTGATATTGACCATTCCGTTAACGCATTTGGTGAACTACATCGACACCCGCCTTCGCCGCGGCAGCGGCGCTGCCGAGGACGAGCAGACCCACATCCTCAACCCCACCTTCGGCCAGGAGATCACGTGACCGCCGCCGCCCGTGCGCCAGTGTCATTGCAAGCCAAGGGGATTCACCAGACCCTGGGTGGTACGGCGGTGCTGCGCGGCGTCGACCTCGAGGCCCCCGCGGGCACTACGGTCGCCATCGTCGGCCCGTCCGGCTCGGGTAAGTCGACGCTGTTGCGCACGCTGAACCGGCTGCACGAGCCCGACAGTGGCGACATCCTGCTGGACGGCCGGTCGGTGTTGCGCGACAACCCCAACCATCTTCGCGAGCGCATCGGCATGGTGTTTCAGCACTTCAATCTCTTCCCGCATCTCAGCGTGCTGAAAAACGTTGCGCTGGCGCCGCGAAAACTGCGGGGACTGTCCGGTGACGCCGCCCGGGAGCTGGCATTGGCTCAGCTGGACCGAGTTGGCCTGAAGCACAAGGCCGCTGCACGGCCCGGGATGCTGTCCGGCGGCCAACAACAGCGGGTCGCGATCGCCCGCGCCCTAGCGATGGCCCCACAGGTCATGTTCTTCGACGAGGCGACCTCGGCGCTGGACCCCGAAATGGTCAAGGGAATCTTGCAACT
Source organism: Mycobacterium sp. 852002-51057_SCH5723018 (assembly GCF_001667035.1). Classification (GTDB taxonomy): domain Bacteria; phylum Actinomycetota; class Actinomycetes; order Mycobacteriales; family Mycobacteriaceae; genus Mycobacterium. Next base: position 19,647 of record NZ_LZIR01000023.1, on the reverse strand, counting down.
CATCGCCGACCTCGGCGCCGACGGCATGACCATGGTTGTAGTCACCCACGAAATGGGCTTCGCCCGGTCGGCGTCGGATACGGTCGTTTTCATGGACCACGGCAAAGTCGTGGAATCCGGTCCTCCCGAGCAGATATTCGATGCCGCTAAGACCGAGCGACTGCAGCGCTTCCTGTCCCAAGTGCTTTGATGTCTATAACTGACCCGCGATAGCTACGTTGTACGCCACACATATCGGGTTAGACTGCCGACTTATGGCGGACAGCGAATCCACCGCACCCGATGTGACGGAGCTTGCGGAAGGTTTGCACCGTGCGCTGTCCAAACTGTTTTCGATTCTGCGGCGCGGGGACCCGAGCGGGGTGGTCGCCGGCGACCTGACCCTGGCGCAGTTGTCGATCCTGGTCACGTTGCTGGATCAGGGGCCCATGCGGATGACCGACCTGGCCGCGCACGAGCGGGTCCGGACCCCGACCACGACCGTCGCGATCCGCCGGCTCGAGAAGATCGGGCTGGTCAAACGCTCCCGCGATCCGTCCGACCTGCGGGCCGTGTTGGTCGACATCACGTCTCGGGGCCGGGCCGTCCACGGTGAGTCGCTGGCGAACCGGCACTCCGCGCTGGCCGCGATGCTCAGCCAGCTGCCGGGGTCCGACCTGGAGACCCTGACCAAGGCGCTGGCGCCGCTGGAACGCCTGGCCTCTGGCGAACCGACGTCCGGCCCAGCGGGAGAGCCGCAGCAGCGCAAGCAAGCGTGAAAGTGCCTGATTCTCAATGGAATCAGAATTATCCGTAAACTGAAGCACATGCCAACTGCACTCATCACCGGCGCGAGCGGCGGCATCGGGTCCGCCATCGCCGCGGCGCTGGCGCCAACGCATACGCTCCTCTTGGCCGGTCGGCCCTCTGACCGGCTCGACGCCGTCGCGGAGCGGCTCGACGCCACCACGTTTCCGCTGGACCTGACCGACCCCGACGAGATCGAGTCCGCTTGCGAAATCGTCGATGAGCTCGACGTGCTGGTGCACAACGCGGGGGTGTCCATTCCCGGCCGCGTCGCCGAATCGCACGTCGACGAGTGGCGTGCCACCTTCGCCGTCAATGTCTTTGGGGCGGTGGCTCTTACGTTGGCTCTGTTGCCGGCTCTGCGCGGCGCGGGCGGTCAGGTGGTGTTCATCAACTCCGGCTCAGGACGCAGGGCATCGCCGAACATGGCGTCCTATTCGGCGAGCAAGTTTGCGCTCCGCGCGTTCGCCGACTCCCTGCGCGATAGCGAGCCGGACCTGCGCGTGACCACGATCTATCCCGGTCGTACCGACACCGGCATGCAACGCGAACTGGTCGCCTTCGAAGGTGGCCAGTACGACCCCGCCAAGTTCCTCGAGCCCGAGACCGTCGCGGCGGCGGTCGCCAATGCGGTGGCCACGCCGCCCGACGGGCACGTCCACGAGGTGCTGCTTCGGCCTCGTGGCGATCGCTAGCACGGCGCAGCCGGGCGCAGCGGGTCGCCACCATCGACTCGTGGCGATCGCTAGCACGGCGCAGCCGAGCGCAGCGGGTCGCCACCATCGACTCGTGGCGATCGCTAGCACGGCGCAGCCGGGCGCAGCGGGTCGCCACCATCGGCCTACACGGGCCTAGACGACCAGGTTGACCAGCCGGCCGGGGACCACGATCACCTTGCGCGGCGTCGCACCCGCCAAGAACGCCTGGACCTTGTCGTCAGCCATGGCAGCGGCTTTCAGCGCGTCGTCATCGGCGTCGGCTGCCACTACCACTCGCCCCCGTACCTTGCCGTTGACCTGCACCGGGTATTCGACGGTGTCGTCGACGAGGTAAGCGGGGTCGGCCTGCGGGAAGGGCCCGTGCGCCAACGATGTGGTGTGTCCGAGCCGCAGCCAGAGCTCTTCGGCCATGTGCGGGGCCAGCGGCGCCAGCATCAGCACCAGCGGCTCGACCGCCGCGCGGGGCGCTGAGTCGCGGTGCTGTTTGGTCAGGTGATTCGTGTACTCGATTAGCTTGGCCGCCGCGGTGTTATTGCGCAGTGCAGCATAGTCTTCGGATACTCCGGCGATGGTGCGGTGCAGCGCCCGCACCGTAGCGGTGTCCAGCCTCTGTTGGTCGCCTTGGTCGGCCGCCCGGGTCTTGCCGGTCTGCTCGTCGATCACCAACCGCCAGACCCGCTGCAGGAAGCGGTGGGCACCCACCACATCCTTGGTCGCCCAGGGCCGGGACGCCTCCAGCGGTCCCATCGACATCTCGTACACCCGCAAGGTATCCGCGCCGTATTCGTCACAGATCTCGTCCGGTGATATCGAATTCTTCAGGCTCTTACCGATTTTCCCAAATTCCTGAAAGACCTCGATCTCCCCGTCGGGACCGGGGTAAGAGAACTTGTCGCCGCGCTCCACCACCTGCTCGGCAGGCACATACGATCCACGGGAATCGGTGTAGGCGAAGGCCTGGATGTAGCCCTGGTTGACCAGCCTGCGGTAGGGCTCGCAAGAACTGACGTGGCCCAGGTCGTATAACACCTTGTGCCAGAACCTCGAATACAGCAGGTGCAGCACCGCATGTTCGGCGCCCCCCACGTACAGATCGACGCCGCCCGGGTCGTCCGGGCCATGCTCCGCGGGCCGCGGGCCCATCCAGTAAGCCTCATTTTCCTTGGCGCAGAACCGCTCCGAGTTGTGCGGATCGGTGTAGCGCAGTTCGTACCAGGAGCTGCCGGCCCACTGCGGCATCACGTTGGTGTCACGGATGTAAGGCTTCAGGCCGTCGCCGAGATCCAGTTCGACATGCACCCAGTCGGTCGCCTTGGCCAGCGGCGGCGACGGCTCGCTGTCGGCGTCGTCGGGGTCGAACAGCACCGGCGAATAGTCCGGCACGTCGGGCAACTCGACGGGCAGCGCGACCTCGTTGAGCGCGTGGGCGCGGCCGTCACCGTCGTAGACGATCGGGAACGGCTCGCCCCAATAGCGCTGCCGCGCGAAAAGCCAGTCGCGCAACTTGAATTCGATGCGGGCCCGGCCACGGCCCTCGGCCTCCAGACGGGCGGTGATGGCCTGCTTGGCCGCCGCCACGTCCATCCCGTCGAGGTAGCCCGAGTTGACCAGCACGCCGTCGCCCGCGTGAGCGGCCTGCGAAACATCGCCCCCCGCAATGACTTCCACGACCGGGAGGCCCAGCTCATGAGCAAAGTCCCAGTCGCGCTGGTCGTGCCCCGGAACCGCCATGATTGCCCCGGTGCCGTACCCGGCCAGCACGTAGTCCGCGATGAAGATCGGCACCGGTTTGCCGTTCGCCGGGTTGGTGGCGTAGCTGCCCAGGAAGACGCCGGTCTTCTCTTTGCTCTCCTGGCGCTCCAGGTCCGACTTGGCACCGATCGCGTGGCGATAGGCGGCGACAGCCTCACCCGGGGTGGCGGCGCCATACTTCCAACGGGTGTCCGTGCTGTCGGGCCACGCGGCGGCGACCAGGTCGTCGACCAGGTCATGCTCGGGGGCCAGCACCAGGTAGGTGGCGCCGAACAACGTGTCGGGCCGGGTGGTGAAGACCTCGATGTCGACCGGGGAGCCATTGCGTTTGGCGGCGGAAAACAGCGCCTGCGCCCCCGTGGACCGGCCAATCCAGTTGCGCTGCATCGTCTTAACCTTGTCCGGCCAGTCCAGCAAGTCCAGGTCGTCGAGCAGCCGATCGGCATAGGCGGTGATGCGCATCATCCACTGCCGCAACCGTTTCCGGAATACCGGGAAATTGCCGCGGTCGCTGCGGCCGTCGGCGGTGACCTCCTCGTTGGCCAGCACCGTGCCCAACCCCGGACACCAATTGACCATCGAGTCAGCCCGGTAGACCAGTCGATGGCCGTCGATCACGTCGGCCCGCTCCCCCGCCGACAGCTCGGCCCACTCTCGTCCACCGTCAAGACGGCGCGCACCCGAATCGAATTCGGCGATCAGCTCGTCGATCGGACGGGCCTTGTTCGCCGCGGTGTCGAACCACGCGTTGTAGATCTGCAGGAAGATCCACTGCGTCCATTTGTAGAACTCGACATCGGTGGTCGAGAAGCTGCGCCGGCTGTCGTGACCCAGACCCAGCCGGCCGAGCTGGCGACGGAAGTTGACGATGTTGGCCTCGGTCCGGGTGCGAGGGTGGGTGCCGGTTTGCACCGCGTACTGCTCGGCGGGCAGCCCGAAGGCGTCAAAGCCCAAGGCGTGCAGCACATTGTGCCCGGTCATCCGGAAGTAACGGGCGTAGACGTCGGTGGCGATGTAGCCCAGCGGGTGGCCGACGTGCAGGCCCTCCCCCGACGGGTAGGGGAACATGTCCTGCACAAACAACTTGTCGTCGGGCACCCCGCTTCCGTCCGCCGGCGCGAGATCGCCAACCGGGTTGGGGACGTGGAACGTCCCAAGCCTGGCCCAGTTGCCCTGCCAGGTGCTCTCGATGCGGGCCGCCAGCCCCGCGGTGTAGCGGTAGGGCGGCGCATCGGGCTCCGGCGCGGGGGCACCGGGGTTATTCCCGGGCACGGCGGGCGGGGATTCGGTCACCTGAACAGGGTATAAGGGCGCCCGGGACGGCTCCGCCGGCCACAGGTTGGTCTCGGTTCCGTTGCGCACCGATCAGAGGTTCATCCCAGCTCTGTGTCGAGCCTGTTCACCGCGTTTGACCACTGGTTACAGTCAGCCTCTAGCCATGGGAGCTGGTACCCCAGCCATTGGAAGGACCGACGCAGATGATTCAGATCGCCCGTCCGTTGCGGGTACTCGCAGGAGGTCTGGTCGCCGGCGCGATCGGCGTGACGGCGTTCTCCGCCGCCACCGCATCGGCCGATCCTTTGCTTCCGGCACCGCCCGCCCCGGTCGTGCCCGCGCCGGTGACGGCCCCCCAGAACGTCATCGCCGCGCCCGGACAACTTCCCAGCAGCAGGTTGCTCGCCACCCCGCCGGCGACGAACACACTGACGCCGCCCAACGCCGCCGCAGCGCCCGCCACCCCCGCGCCCGCCGCCGCCGCCGTGCCGGCAGCGCCCATGCCGCCGACGCTGACCCCCGCGGTCTCCGGCACGATCCGGGAATACCTGCAGGCGAAGGGCGTCAGGCTGGAGCCGCAAAAGCCCCAGGGATTCAAGGCGCTCGACATCACGCTGCCGGTGCCGCCCCGGTGGACCCAGGTGCCCGATCCCAACGTCCCCGATGCGTTCGCGGTGATCGCCGACCGGCAGGGCAGCAGCGTCTACACATCGAACGCGCAGGTGGTGGTGTACAAGCTGGTCGGTAACTTCGATCCGAAGGAGGCCATCAGCCACGGCTACGTCGATAGCCAGAAACTGCTTGCCTGGCAGACGACCAACGCGTCCATGGCCGACTTCGGCGGCTTCCCGTCTTCGATCATCGAGGGCACCTACCGCGATGGCGACATGACGCTGAACACCTCGCGGCGCAACGTCATCGCCACGTCCGGCCACGACAAATACCTGGTCTCGTTCGCGGTGACGACCGACCGTGCGGTGGCGGTCGCCGACGCACCGGCCACTGACGCGATCGTCAACGGATTCAGGGTGACCGCACCCGGCGCCGTCGCCCCTGCTCCGGCCCTTACAGCCGGCACCGCCCCCGTCGGGGTACCCGCACAGACGCCCGGAACGGCGCCGGTCGCGCTTCCCGCACAGACGCCCGGAACGGCGGCGGTCGGGGTCCCCGCACAGACGCCCGGAACGGCGCCGGTCGCGCTTCCCGCACAGACGCCCGGAACGGCGCCGGCCGGGCTTCCCGCGCAGGCGCCCGGAACGGCGGCGGTCGGGCTTCCCGCGCAGCCGGCCGCGCCCAACCAGGTGGCCGCGCCCCGGCCCAACCTGCTGACGATGGTGCCGGGGCTGCCGCCGCTGCCGAACTTCTCGTTCCTTCAGGGGCACTAACAAGCCGGCTGGTGCCGGGCGCGCGCATGCGCAGGCGGCCTCGTATTGTGAGGCCCATGTTGATCGCGGGCGTGCTGTGCATGTGTGCGGCGGTGGCCTCCGCCGGGTTCGGGACGTGGTCGCTTTCCCACAGCCAGGATGCTGACACCACGCAGCTGGCGCTGCGCGCGATGGCGCCGACCCAGTTGGCCGCCGCGGTGATGCTCGGCGCCGGCGGGGTGGTGGCACTCGCTGCTTCCCCGCACACCGCCCTGGTCGTGCTGGTCGTCTGTGTCGTGGGCGCCCTGGGGACGCTGGCCACCGGCTCGTGGCAGAGCGCGCGCTTCGCGCTACGCCAGGAAGCGGCCGCGCCCGGCTGTGCCGGCGCCTGCGCCGTCTGCACGCAGTCCTGCCACTGACCCCCCTGCTGGACAGGCCGGCATGTTGAAGCGGCTGTCGGCGATCCCGATCGACTCTTTTCTGCTCGCGCTGGCGGCCACGGTGGCCCTGGCCGCCCTGCTGCCCGCCCATGGGAACGCCGCCGACGCCGTATCGATCGCGGCGAAAGCGGCGATCGCGCTGCTGTTCTTCCTCTACGGCACGCGGCTGTCACCCCAGCAGGCCTGGCACGGTGTGCGGCAATGGCGGCTGCATCTGCTGGTGCTGGCCACGACGTTCGTGCTGTTCCCAGTGCTGGGGTTGGCCGCTCGGACGCTGGTTCCCTCGGTACTGACCATTGACCTTTATAACGGCCTGCTGTTTTTATGCCTGGTGCCCTCGACGGTGCAGTCGTCTATCGCGTTCACGTCGATCGCGCGAGGCCACGTCTCGGCTGCCATCGTCAGCGCATCGTTGTCCAACATCCTCGGGGTGGTGCTGACTCCCCTGTTGGTGGTGCTGCTGATGAATACCAGCGGCGCGCCCCGCGTGGACGCCGGTGCGGTCCGCGACATCATGGTGCAGCTTTTGCTGCCGTTCGCGGCGGGCCAGCTGGCGCGGCCCTGGCTCGGCGGGACGATCGCCCGGTATGCGGCCGTGCTGAAGGTGGTCGACCGGGGGTCGATCCTGCTGGTTGTCTACACGGCGTTCGCGATGGGGGTCGTCAAGGGGATTTGGCGCAGCGTCGACGGATGGCGGCTGATCTCGGTGACCATCGTCGCGACCGTGCTGCTGGCGGTGGTGCTGGCCGGCACCACGGTCGTCGGCCGGCTGGCGCGACTCGATCGCGGCGACGCGATCGTGCTGCTGTTCTGCGGCTCGAAGAAGAGCCTGGCATCCGGACTTCCGATGGCGCTGGTGCTTTTTCCCGCCGCCACGGTCGGGCTGACCATGTTGCCGCTGATGATCTTTCACCAGATCCAGTTGGTGGTGTGCGCCGTGATCGCGAGCAGGCTCGGGCGGGGCGCCGACGAAACCGCCTCGGCGGCCGAGGTTTCCACGCTGGAGGTGGGGGAGGAGCCCTAGTTTCGGCTGACGTCGATCGGGTGGGTGGCAAGCAGTGAAAGCGGCAGCGGCTGACGGCGGAGTACCTGACTCCACAGATCGGCCCTCGGCCCGACCAGCACGTCAGATGGCAACGCTGACAACACGATCCAGTCGTCGCGCTCGATCTCGCCTTCCAGCTGACCGATGGTCCAGCCGGAGTATCCGGCGTAAATGCGCACGCCCTCCACCAGGGGTGCGATCAGATCGGGCTCGGCGTCCAGATCAACCATCACTATCCGGCCGGCAACGTGCCGCAGGCCCGGGACGCCCTGCGGGTCGGCACCGACTCGCAGCGCCGCCAGGCAAAGGGCCGCGTCCCGCTTGACCGGCCCACCGATGAACATGGTCTTCGGCTTGGCCGATAGTTTGGCCCACTGCGGCAACACGTTGTACACGGCGGTCTCACTGGCGCGGTTGAGGACGACGCCCAACGTACCGCCGTCGTTGTGCTCGACGATGTAGATCACGCTGCGCCGAAACGTCGGTTCGAGAAGATCGGTGTTGGCAAGCAGCAAAGTCCCCGCACGCACCCGCTGTGCGGCGGGTGCGACATAGTCCTCTGGATCTTCGGGTGGCGGCACCCCACTATCATCGCACCTTCGCATCGTCGGCCGGGGCGATCCTGCGTGGCACGAAAGGAATATTTGTACTGTTGGTGCGGCGGCGTGGACCGCGGCAATTGTGCCAACCCAATCCTGGAAGTCGGTTCTGTGATTCAAGCCCGTACGCGGTCGCGTGCAGCCGGCGACGTGTGGCGGTCGGTGCGCGGATTGCCGGATTTCTGGCGACTGTTGCAGGTGCGCATGGCAAGTCAGTTCGGCGACGGTCTTTTCCAGGCGGGACTGGCGGGGGCGCTGCTGTTCAACCCCGACCGCGCAGCCGACCCGATGGCCATCGCAAGCGCCTTCACGGTGCTGTTTTTGCCGTACTCCTTGCTGGGACCGTTCGCCGGCGCGCTGATGGACCGCTGGGATCGGCGCCTGGTGCTCGTCGGTGCCAACGTGGGCCGGCTGATCCTCATCGCCGGTATCGGCACCATTCTGGCCGTGGGCGCCGGCGACATACCTCTGTTGATCGGGGCGCTGTTCGCCAACGGCCTGGCCCGGTTCGTGGCCTCCGGCCTGTCGGCCGCACTGCCGCACGTGGTTCCGCGCGAGCAGGTGGTGACGATGAACTCGATAGCAACCGCGGTGGGCGCCGCCGCGGCCTTCGTGGGCGCGAACTTCATGCTGGTGCCCCGCTTCGTGGTCGGCGCCGGCGACAAGGGTGCCTCGGTGATCATCTTCCTTACCGCGATCCCGGTCGCGATCGCGTTGCTTCTGTCGTGGCGGTTCGGCTCCCGCGTGCTCGGCCCCGACGACACCAAGCGCGCGATCCATGGTTCGGTCGTCTACGCGGTCATCACCGGCTGGCTGCACGGCGCGCGCACGGTCGCGCAGCGCCCGACGGTCGCGGCCACCTTGTCGGGTTTAGCCGCACACCGGATGGTGGTCGGCATCAACTCCCTGGTGATGCTGTTGTTGGTCCACCACATGCCCGCCCTCGCCGGCGGCGGCCTGGGGACCGCGTTAGTGTTCTTCGCCGCCAGCGGCATCGGGGCGTTCCTGGCCAACGTGCTGACGCCGTCGGTGGTGCGCCGCTGGGGCCGCTACGCCACGGCAAACGGCGCGCTCGCGGCGGCGTGGCTCGTCCAGCTGCCCGGCGCCGGGCTGCTGCTTCCGGTGATGGTCCTGTGCGGCTTCCTGCTCGGCGTGGCGGGGCAAATGGTCAAGCTGTGCGCCGACTCGGCGATGCAGATGGACGTCGACGACGCCCTGCGTGGTCACGTGTTCGCGGTGCAGGACGCGCTGTTCTGGGTATCGTTCATCGTTTCGATCACGGTGGCCGCGTCGTTCATTCCCGACGACGGACGCGCGCCGGGGTTTGTGCTGTTCGGATCGGTGTTGTATCTGATTGGGCTGGCCGTCCACAGCTTCGTCGGCCGCCGGGGCCGGCTACCGAACGATGGCTAAGGTACATACGTGGCTTCCCCGACTGCCGCGCCGATGGTGGCCGACTTAAGCGCCGAAAGCGACGACCTCGACGCGTTGGTGGCGCCACTTCCGGCAAACCGCTGGGCCGAGCCGACGCCCGCGCCGGGCTGGTCCATCGCCCATCAGATCGGACACCTGTTGTGGACCGACCGCGTCGCCCTGACCGCGGTGGCCGACGAGGCCGGCTTCGCCGAGGCGCTGAAAGCCGCGCAAGCCGACCCGACCGGCTTCGTCGACGCGGGCGCCGAGGAGCTGGCGGCGCTGGCGCCTGCCGAGCTGCTGGCCGAGTGGCGGGGCACCCGCGGGCGGTTGCACGAGGCGCTGCTGGCGGTGCCCGACGGCCGCAAGCTGCCGTGGTTCGGGCCGCCGATGAGCGCGGCGTCGATGGCCACCGCGCGGTTGATGGAGACCTGGGCCCACGGCCTAGACGTCGCCGACGCCCTGGCCGTCGAACGGCCCGCCACCGAGCGACTTCGGTCGATCGCGCACATCGGCGTCCGCACCCGCGATTACGCCTTTATCGTCAACAATCTGGCGCCGCCGAGTGAACCGTTCCGGGTGGAGCTTCGCGCGCCCGGCGGCGACACGTGGTCCTGGGGACCCTCGGACGCAGCCCAGCGCGTGACCGGTTCCGCCGAGGACTTCTGCTTTCTGGTGACGCAGCGACGCCCGCTGAGCTCCTTGGACATCGTGGCGCAGGGTCCCGACGCGGAGCGCTGGTTGGGGATCGCGCAGGCCTTCGCGGGACCGCCCGGCGCGGGGCGATGAGCGCGGAGCGCGAAGAGAGCCGGGGCCACCAGACCGAGCCCCGGGCGATGAGCGCAAAGCGCGAAGAGAGCCGGGGCCACCAGCCCGAGCCCGGGGCGATGAGTGCAAAGCGCGAAGAGAGCCGGGGCCATCAAACCGAGCGCGGGGCGATGAGCGCGAAGCGCGTTAAGGGCTGGCTGCCGCTCCACTGAGTTTCTGAAACCAGGCCAAGTGGTAGTTCGCCGATGTCGAATCTCCGGTAACGGCGCCCTCGGTGGCGGCCAACAACAGGCAGTTGAGCAAGAGCGCGGTGTTGACGTTGGGATACTGCATGAGGAGCTGATAGCGCGCGGTATCGCGATGCACTCGCAGCAAGTCGATCTCTTCTTCGGCCACGCCAGTCCCGGCGGCGGCCGCCCGGGCCAACGTGTGCACCATCCGCGGCAGCCCGTCGCGCCAGTGCGTGGCCTGGCTTAACTCCCAGCCCACGTCGGCCACCGGGGGCAGCTCGCGGGGCTGGACTGACGCTGTCGCACCGGCGAAGTCGTCCAGCCAGCCCAGTGAATCCCCGGGTGCGTAGGTCACAATGCGAGTGCTGGCGCCGACCAGCGCGGATACCTTTCCGCTGCGCCGCTCGGGTTCCAGCAACCGCACGCCCGCCGGAAGCGCGATGTCCGACGGTATCCAACCGTGCGCGAGGTCGGTGACCAAAATGGTGGTCCCATCGTTGCGGTCGGCGATCGCCCAGTTCACCCGCGGCTCTTGACGAACCACGAACGCGAGCAGCCGCCACAACCGCTCCTCGTCGGATTCGCTCGCGACGGCGGGTTCGACGGCCTGCAGCGCCTCCGGGAAGGCTACGTCGTCGGTGTTCTCGGCGTCACCGGCTCGATGCCGGCCCTCGGGAGTCTCCGGCTCGCGCTCTTCAGCCACTACCGGGCCGGCGACCGCGTCAGCCACCGGCGCATGGTTGCGTTCGTGGTCCAAGACTTCTTCGGGAAGCGCAACGCTCTCGGTGGGGGCATCGGCGAGGGGTTCGACGGGTTCGACGGCGGGGATGATCTGCGTCGCGTCGAGATCGGCCACGGCTTGACTTTCGGAATCTGGCGGGCGCAGGTGTTCGGCGCGCGCCGCGGCCTTGACCGCGTCCAACTGACGCATCGTCGATTCGACCCGTCGCACGGCGAGGGCCCGCGCCTCGTCGATAACCCTGGCTTCTTCTGCCTGCCGGACGACGTCCGGCATTCCCGCCAGCTTGATCATCTTCAGCTCGTCGTTGGCGCTCCGGGTGATCCGCTGCAGGTCTGCCCTCAGATACTCTGCGAGCGTGGCGGTTTCGGCGGTGACCGTCGACAGTTCGGCAGGCCAGAGCCCGCCTGTCACCCACGGGGTGCAATCGACAGGAGAGCTGAAGGCCGGAATCGCCAGTGATTCCCGGGTAGCTCTCCGGAGGCGCTGACGCGCCGTCATCCGACCGAAGATCGCCACTTGGCTAAGCCTACCGGGATGTACCGGGTGGTCTATTCAGTAAGTGAATTGTGCAGCTGCGATGGCCTCGGTAGCGTGAGGCCATGGCTGATTCTGCGCTGCAGCAGCAACTCGACGAGGTGCGTGCCCTGCTGGCTCGCGCGCGAGAGTTGTTCGGCCCCAATCCGATCGAACCACCCACTGATATCGCGCCCGATCCCGATAGCGCCAAGAGGTGGCTGCTTTAGCGGCGCCGAAGTTTGTGCGCCAGTAGCTTTTCGATCGCCGCATCAAGATCACGGGGAGTGGGCACCTCGGTGGACGGCGTGTGCCCGGCAGTCACGATTTCGTTGCGAACTTCCAACAATGCCTTGAGGCAGGACACGTCGGCGGTCAACAAAATGCCCTGCGCCAGGGTTTCGGCGTCGGTTTCCATCGCCTCATCACTCAGGGCGACGCTGTGCATGTATCCGCCGCGGCAGGAGCGGACCAGGATGTGCCCACTCGGGTGGACGGTGTCGAACGCGGGATTGGGGTCCGTCATCGACCGCCGTCAATGAGGCCGCGAAAATCTCGCGCCGCGCCGTGCTCATGCTGCTCCCACGTCGTCGCCGACACGGTCAGTTTCGCCGCCATATCGGCGTGGTCGTCCGCCTGCTGCTCGTAGCACTGGCGCCTGCGCTCTAGCAGTTCACGTCCGGCATCGCGCAGTTCACCGAAAATGGGCCCCAGCGAATCGAGGCTGCCTTGGATCGCCTCATGCGACGACGGCACGGTGCGCAAGTAGTCGGAGGTCTCCTGGTGATGCGCAGCGGCTTCACGCAAGTGCGCGGGCACCACACGGATCTGGTCTGCCATCTGCTTTCTCCTGTTCACGCGCCGCCGGATTGCGCCGGCGAATTCACTATTGTCGGGTGGTCGACGTCGCCGCCGGCCGGGTGGGTGTCGGTGTGTCGGTCTTGGCAGGCGCCGTCGCGGGGGCCGTCGCCGCCGGTGGATGCTCCCAGCCTAGAAAGGTCGGCCCGCCCACGGTGGCGATGCGTTGAATCTGGCCGTCGAGAAGGGCTTTTTCGTGGCCGAGCGCAAGCGCGTGTCGGTCGGTGAAGATGCCGACGTCTCCCGGCGCGGCCTGCAGGGGCTCGATCGGGTTGGCAACAGCCGTTCCCGGTGTGGGGATGGTGATTCCCTGTCGATGGAACGCATCTGCGATCGGCGCTCCTCCGACCGCGGCTTGGATGGCCGCCGCGAGCTGTGGGCTGGCAGCCGTCACGGTATCGCCGTCGGGCAAGGTCACCGGTGTCGGACCGGCGGCCGGCGACTCGGGCTTGTCCGCCGAGACCTCTTCGTGGCCGTCATGGCCGTCAGCGTCGTCGCTCGCGTCCGGGTCATCCGATCCCGGCCGCCCCTCGTCATTTGGATCATCCAGCGCCGCATCGGTTCTGCTGCCCTCCCGCGGCTCCGGCAACGGCAGCCCGCCGGGCGCGCTCCAGCCGGCCAAGGAGCCCGGTGCCGTGCCGAGCCCCGGCCCCGATCCGGCGCCAAGGTTGGGAATGGGTGGGATCAGCGGCGCTGGCGGCGAAACCGGTGCCGCGGCGGCCCCGGGCGGTGCAGGCTCCGATGAGTCTCCGGGCGGTAGTCCCGGGTCGTCGGTGAACATCGAATCCAGCAACGGGTCGCCCTCCATCGCGGGATCCTCGACCAGTCCTGGGTCGGTGGTGCCCGCGGCTGGGGCGACGGGAACCGCCGCCGCCTGCGGGGGGTCGGGGGGATCATTCTTTGACGCGTTGTACAGCGATGTCCATGCGGCCATAAGGGCCGATTTCGACGTGTCATCCAGACTCGCATTGAGGACCACCGCGCGAATGTCCTTGAGCTTGCCGATCAGGAACCGCTGGAAATCCCGGGCTCCCGCGGGGGTGTCGAGGTCGGATCGCCCCAACACCGCGGCTTCGATGTCTCGTTGCAGCTTGGTCAGCGCATCCCTGCCCTCCACAGCCTTCTGGTGCGCATTCAGGATGGCCGCCACCACTTGCATGTCGAGCTGCGAGCTTGCCGAATTCTGGTGTGCTAGAGCGGCTTCGGCGCCAGCCATGGCTTCGGCGGCTTCGCCCTGCTCTCGGTCCGATGAGGGATCGGATCCCGCCGATGGCGGGCTTGCGGCCGATGCGCCCGGTGCCACGGCGCCGAACAGGACCGGATGCTGCTGGCGGATCTTGCGCAAGATCGCATCGAGCTGATCGGGCCGCGTTGTGGGGGTGACGACGGCGACCACCTCGCCCGGCGCGAGGCCTGCCTGCCATGCGTTCGCATCGCCGGTGCGGTCCTGGAGATATCTGATCGCGTCGATCAGGTCGTCATACGCCGACATCGTCTATGCCAACGGCGCCGCGCCCCATGATGGGCCCTGCTGCGAGAGGTCGCGACCCTTCCATGCCGGGCGACAGTACCGAGGCGCGTTCGCGCCGACAATTCACCCGGGGGCGTCTGTGAGCGGACCATCGCGAGCGGGGACCGGCTAGCCCGCGGGGGAGGCGTACTGCGCCCGCAGGCTTTCCAGCACAGCCCTTTTCGCGTGACTGAGGGCATGGGCATCGGCCACCACCGCCGCGATCTCGCGCTGCTTGGTGACGAGAAACTTCTGGAATTCGCGCGCGCCGATGGGGGTATCGACGGCAAGACCGGCGCGGCCGGTGGCGGCGCGATCGATCTCCCCGGCGATCACGTCCAGTCGCCTGAGGCTTTCTCGCGTCGCGGCGTGGGCGCTGGCGACCACCTCTGCCAGCACGCGGTCGGCGTCGGCGACCGCCCCGTGTTGGCTTGCCAGCGCCGACTGCTTCGATTGGATGGCGCCTACCGACATGGGTTCGTTGCTCGTCATAGCGGCCGCCGAATCGTAACGTTGTTGCCGATTGGACTGATTCGCACCACAGCACCCGAGTAGGGCGCCTCGACGACCAGGTTGTTGCCGATCGCCATTTGCACGTGCCCGGCGTGTGGGAAGACGAGATCGCCGGGCCGGACTTGGGATCGGGCCACCGGGATGCCGTCATTGATTTGCTGATACGTGGTGCGGCCCAGGTGAATACCGGCCCGCGCGTAGGACCACTGCACCAGCCCGGAACAGTCGAATTGGTCGGGCCCGGTCGCACCCCAGACATAGGGCCGGCCCAGCCGCGATAGCGCGGCCCGCACCGCGACTGCAGCGCGGGCGTTTGATGCCGCCAATCGCCGATCACGATGGTGCGCCATCAGGTACTGCAGGGACCGCAGGGTCGTGGCGTGCTGCCGGGCCCGCAGGCGCGCCGCCAGTACATGTTGCCGTTGCGCGCGCAGTCGCGCCATGCGCCGGCGCATCGCCTCACGCTGGGCCATCGGCGTAACCGGGGCGACCGCGGCATCGGCGCGCGCCTCGTCGAGGACGCCTTTCGTGAGCTCCTGCGCCTGTGCGCGGTCCCGGTGCGCGTCGGCGATGACGCCCACCGCCGCGGCATCCGTGCGGGCCGCCGACAGCAGCCGTTGCCGGGCCTGCTCGACCGCGAGCGGGTAACCGCCTTGTGCCACACCGCTATTCAGGCTGGCCGCCCGCTGCAGCGCTGGGTCGCGTCGCACGGTGCCGGCGTCGAGCGCCGGGTGCGACGTGCTGCCGGTGAACAGCTGATGAGCGCGGCTCAACACCTCGACTTCGCTGTCGATCACTGTTCCCCCTCGCCGCTGTCCTGTTGCGCCTTGTCCTGACTCGTCGACTCGACCGCTTCGGCAAATGCGCGAACGCGGGGGAGCGCTCCGGGCGGGATGACCCCCCGGTTGCGGATGTCCCACATTTCGTCGGTGCCCACGCCGACGAGTGCCGCGATGACCGTCTCCGGCAACTCCGACCGCACGCATGCCCGATCGAACCGCGCGCTCAAGCTGGCGGGCATCCGTTTGAGCAGAGCCCTGCGCGTCGCCTCGAGCGCCTGCAGATGACCCATGAGCCGGTCCGTCGAATCGGCGCCGGCGTTCACGGCCACTCGCCAGGAGCTCGCGGCCAGCATCTCCGCCTTCACGCATTGCGCGATCACAGACAGAATATACGTCTCGTATTCGTTTGATGTCGTCGCCGGCAGCCGATCGATGACGGATTTGAGTGCATCGAGCTGCGCTTCGGCGTAGCCTTCCAGCACTTCCGTGTCGCTGTGACGGTCCACCACCACGCTGCCGGTAGGCATCGCGGACGCGGTGGCGGGCGGCTGCGCGGCCAGCAGCCGGGCCAGCTCCGCCTCCGGATCGGCGGCCACCAGTAACCGCGAATAGGTGCCGGGCGGCAGGCCGAGCCCGTTCTCGACCTTCTGAACTGTGCCTTTGTGTGGCTTGCGGGCACCTCGCTCCAAAAAGCTCAGGCCCATGATGCTGACGCCGGTCTCGGCAGCGAGGTCTGCTAACGACCAGTCGCGTGACTCGCGCAATGCGCGAATGGCCGCACCGGCAGATTCACGGCTCACCGCGCGCTCCGGCCATAGGCCGGATATTACACACGCAACGCCGCGCTCCAGCGGATATACGTTTCTGTCACGTTTCTCTTGCGCAGGGACCATATACGCGTATACGCTTTCACCTACGTTTCACCGTGACAAGGAGACCGACATGGGACACCCCTGCGCAACCAACCCGGAATTATGGTTCGGCTATCCCGACGACGACGGTGGTGACGGCGCGGCTAAGGCGCGCGCCTATGAGCGGTCCGCCACCGAGGCACGGATCCAATGCCTGCGCCGCTGTCCCTTGGCACAGCAACGCCGGTGCGCCCAGCACGCCATCGCCCACCGCGAGGAATACGGCGTCTGGGCCGGCGTCAAGCTGCCCGGCGGCCAGTACCGCAAGCGCGAACAGCTCGCCCGGGCCCACGACGTTTTGCGCCGCATCGCCACCGGCGAGATCAACTCGCGACAGCTTGCCGACAACGCGGCCCTGCTGGCACGCCATGAACACGAAGCCGTCCCGGTCTCCGCGGTGGTGCTGCATCTACCGACCGCGCAGGTGGGGCCCCGCACGGCCGCCTGACACCCCATCGGCGCTTTGGCGGGCAGTTTGCTGAGCCAGCCGACGGGGTAGACGGGCTTCGGCACGACCGAGTCTATCGACCCGAAGGCGCATCCATGACGTTCGACCTGACACCGACGGCGGCACAGCATGACTTGGCGCGGCGCACCCACGAGTTTGCCGAGGAAGTGGTCCGCCCGGTGGCGCTCGATTACGACCAGCGGCAGGAGTTTCCGTGGCCGGTGCTTGAGGAGGCGGCCCAACGCGGCTTCTACAGCCCGCTGTTTTACCGGGACCTGATCGGTGATCCGACCGGTCTGTCGCTGCCGATGTTCATGGAGGAGCTGTTTTGGGGCTGCGCCGGAATCGGTTTGGCGATCGTCATGCCGGCGCTGGCGCTGTCGGCCATCGGCCAGGCGGCGTCTCCCGAGCAGATGCTGCAGTGGGCGCCCGAATGTTTCGGCACACCAGGCGATCTCAAGCTTGCGGCGCTGGCGATCTCCGAGCCCGAGGGCGGCAGCGACGTACGGAATCTTCGCACTCACGCGCGCCGCGACGGTGACGACTGGATCATCGACGGCCACAAAATGTGGATCGGCAACGGCGGCATCGCCAACGTGCACGTCGTCAACGCGGTGGTCGACGAGGAGCTCGGGCACCGCGGCCAGGCGCTGTTCGTGGTGCCGGGCGGAACACCGGGCCTCAAGATGTTGCGCAAACTCGACAAGCTTGGTTGCCGGGCGTCCCATACCGCCGAGCTGCTGCTCGAAGGCGTGCGGGTTCCCGCAGCGAATCTGCTTGGGGGACAAGAGAAGCTCGAACACAAGCTGGCCAAGGCCCGCGAGGTTGTGGCCGGCGGGCAGCGCTCCGGTTCGGCCACGTTGGGCACCTTCGAGCAGACCCGCCCGATGGTGGCGGCTCAGGCGATCGGGATTGCGCGAGCCGCCGTGGAATACGCGACCTGGTACGCCACCGAGCGCGAGGCGTTCGGCGGCCCGATCATCGACAACCAGGGGATCGCTTTTCCGCTGGCGGACCTGGCCACCCAGATCGACGGTGCGCGGCTGCTGACCTGGCGTGCCTCGTGGATGGCGGCCAATGGGGTGCCCTTCGAGCGGGGCGAGGGCTCGATGTCGAAGCTTGCGGCCAGCGAGGTTGCCGTCAAGGCCACCGAACGCGCCATCCAGACCATGGGCGGCTGGGGCTACATCACCGATCACCCGGTTGAGAAGTGGTATCGGGATGCCAAGCTGTACACCATCTTTGAAGGCACCAGCGAGATTCAGCGGATGGTCATCTCCAACGCGCTGGGCGCCGCCGTCGGGACCCCGCCGCTGCACGTTGTGATCGAACCGACCGGGGGACCGTTGAACCGGGTCTTCGGTCGCGGCACCCCACTGCGGTCCCGCGCCGCCGACGCGGCGTTGTCGATGCAGGATCGCGTGCCCGAACCGGTCATGCGGCTGGCCATGAAGGTCCTGCGGCCGCCGGGCAGGTAGGCGGGCCAGGGGTACTGTCGCGGTATCGGCGCTGAATCGCGGCCGCGACGGGGGGATGATGAGCAACCTGGAGGCCGTCCCCGCCGAACTCGAGTACGGCGGTTCGCAATTTGGGGGCGCGTTGCCGACAGTTGAAGTGCTGCCGCCACGCGAGGTTCCGCTGGGCGGGCCGAGGGCGCTGCGAGTACAGCGCACCCTTCCGCAACGAAAGCGCTCACTGGTCGGCGCATGGTGTTTCATCGACCACTACGGCCCGGTCTCCGCGAGCATGGACGTCCCGCCCCACCCCCATACCGGATTACAAACGGTCAGTTGGTTGTTTAGCGGGGGCGTGGAGCATCGCGATAGCGCCGGCGTTCATGCCCTGATACGGCCGGGCGAGCTGAACCTGATGACGGCGGGCGCGGGCATATGTCACTCCGAGGTCTCCGTGGAACCTGCCGCAGTGTTGCACGGCGCGCAGTTGTGGGTGGCACTGCCCGATTCCGATCGCGACGCCGGCCGCGACTTCACCCACTATGTGCCCACACCTTTTTCGCTGCCCGGCGCGGTGGGGCGGGTTTTGCTCGGGGAGCTGGAAGGCCACCGTTCGCCGGTGCGTACGTTCACCCCGCTACTGGGCGCGCAGATCGATATCGACGTCAATGCTGAACTGGACGTCGCCGTGGATCCGTCATTCGAGCATGGCGTGCTTTGCGATGTGGGGCCCGTAGCGATGGGGGAGACCACCCTCGTTGTCGCAGACCTCGGATACCAAGGCCCCGGCTTTTCGTCGCTGCATTTACGGAACCTTGGCGACCGGCCCGCGCGCGTACTGCTGCTGGGCGGGACGCCGTTTACCGAACAACTGGTGATGTGGTGGAACTTCGTCGGGCGCAGCCACAGCGACATCGTCGGCTACCGCCGACAGTGGGAGGGCGGCGACGACCGCTTTGGCGCCGTCCAGGGGTATAGCGGATCGGTCACCCGACTGCCCGCCCCGCCGCTGCCGACCACCCGGCTGCGGCCGCGACCGACACCGGAAAGAAAGGGAGAGCACGAATGACTGTCGACAAGACCGGCGCACAGACCACCGTCGCCGAGGAAGAGGGCCGCTACACCATTGCCGTCGAGGGCAAAGCGGTCGGGCTCGCTGATTTCGCCGATCGCGACGATCAGCGCGTCTTCTACCACACCGAGGTCGATCCGGCGTACGGCGGACGTGGCCTGGCGAGCATCCTCATCGAGGAGGCGCTGACCGCGACCCGGGACGAGGGCAAGCGCATCGTCCCGGTGTGCTCGATGGTTGTCACGGTGCTCAAGAAGCATCCCGAATTCGACGACATCACCGATCCGGTTACTTCCGATGTCCTGCGATGGGTGCAGGGTTAGGCGACCCGCGACGGGACTGTTCGAGTTACGGGTTGATCGTGTTATCGCCGACCTGGCGGCCCCAGACGTACTCCATCGCGTACGGCGACCCGGTTTCTAGGTGGTTGTACGGCGCGATGCTGTTGCCCGA
>NZ_LZIR01000022.1 GCF_001667035.1 Mycobacterium sp. 852002-51057_SCH5723018 | reverse complement strand
AATCTCGCCCCCCCCCCCCCCCCCCCCCCCCCCCCCCCCCCCCCCCCCCCCCCGCCCCGCCCCCCGGCCGGCGGGGCCCGCGACGCCCGCGATCCCGTCGAGGTTCATGCGATCATGACAGCCGAAACAGCGGGGACACGGGGCCGTGGCCACCGCCCAGCGGGTAGGCGGCGCGCAGGCATTCGGTGACCCAGCGCTTCCCGAAGCCGACGGCATCCGGCACGGTGAATCCATGCGCCAGCGCGCAGGCGACCGCCGACGCCAGCGTGTCCCCGCCGCCGTGGTCGTTGCCGGTAGGCACTCGGGGGGCCTCGTATTCGTAGAAGTCGGCGCCGTCATAGAGCAGGTCACAACTGCGCTCCGACGACCGCAGGTGCCCGCCCTTGACCAGCGCCCACCGGGGGCCCAGCGCGTGCAGCGCCTTGGCCGCCGCGCGCTGCGACCCCACGTCGGTCACGTCGATGCCCACCAGCAGCCCCACCTCGTCGAGGTTCGGCGTCACCAGCGTGGCAAGCGGAAACAGCTGATCGCGAAGCGAATCCAGCGCCGACGGCGCCAGCAGCGGGTCGCCGTGCATGGACGCACACACCGGGTCGACGACAAGGGGAACCGTCAACCCCAACCGGCGCCAGGTGGCGGCCACCGCGTCGATGATGCCCGCCGACGCCAGCATCCCGGTCTTGGCGGCCTGGACGCCGATGTCGGTGACCACGGCCTCGATCTGAGCGGCGACGACGTCGTCGGGCACCGCGTGAAAGTCCTGGACCCCCAAGGTATTCTGCACGGTCACCGCGGTAACAGCGACGCACGCGTGCACACCCAGCAGCGCCATGGTGCGCATGTCGGCCTGGATGCCCGCGCCGCCGCCCGAGTCCGACCCGGCGATGGTGAGCACGCGCAACGGCGTGCTGCCCGGCGGCGGCACAGGCAGAATGGGAGGCAAATAGCTCACTGCGTGATCGGCAGATACACCCGGTTGCCGTGCTCGGCGAACTCGCGCGACTTCTCGCTCATGGCGGCCTCGATCGCTTCCTCGCTGTCGAGCCCGTGCGCGGCGGCATAGTCGCGGACGTCTTGGGTGATGCGCATGGAGCAGAACTTGGGCCCACACATCGAGCAGAAGTGCGCGGTCTTGGCCGGTTCGGCCGGCAGCGTCTCGTCGTGGAATTCCCGTGCGGTGTCGGGATCCAGCGACAACGCGAACTGGTCGTGCCAGCGGAACTCGAAGCGCGCGGTCGACAGGGCGTCGTCGCGCTCCTGGGCGCGGGGATGCCCCTTGGCCAGATCGGCGGCGTGCGCGGCGATCTTGTAGGCGATCACCCCGTCCTTGACGTCCTTGCGGTCCGGCAGCCCGAGGTGCTCCTTGGGCGTCACGTAGCACAGCATCGCGGTGCCGGCCTGGGCGATGATCGCCGCGCCGATCGCCGAGGTGATGTGGTCGTAGGCCGGCGCGATGTCGGTCGCCAGGGGGCCCAGGGTGTAGAACGGGGCCTCCTCGCACAGCTCCTCTTCCAGCCGCACATTCTCGACGATCTTGTGCATCGGGATGTGTCCGGGCCCCTCGATCATCACCTGCACGCCATGGGCTTTCGCGATTTTGGTCAGCTCGCCCAGGGTGCGCAGCTCGGCGAACTGCGCGGCGTCGTTGGCGTCGGCGATCGATCCCGGGCGCAGCCCGTCGCCCAGCGAGAACGTCACGTCGTAGCGCGCGAAGATGTCGCAGAGCTCCTCGAAGTTGGTGTAGAGGAACGACTCCCGGTGATGGGCCAGGCACCAGGCCGCCATGATCGACCCGCCCCGGGACACGATGCCGGTGACGCGCTTGGCGGTCAGCGGGACATACCGCAGCAGCACCCCGGCGTGCACGGTCATGTAGTCCACGCCCTGCTCGCACTGCTCGATCACGGTGTCGCGGTAGATCTCCCACGTCAGCTCGGTCGGGTCGCCCTTGACCTTTTCCAGCGCCTGATAGATCGGAACCGTGCCGACCGGCACCGGCGAATTGCGCAGGATCCACTCGCGGGTTTCGTGAATGTTCTTGCCGGTGGACAGGTCCATGATGGTGTCGGCGCCCCACCGGGTGGCCCACACCATCTTGTCGACCTCCTCGGCGATCGAGGACGTCACCGCCGAGTTGCCGATGTTCGCGTTGACCTTCACCGCGAAGGCCTTGCCGATGATCATCGGCTCGCTTTCCGGATGGTTGTGGTTGGCCGGGATCACCGCGCGGCCGCGGGCCACCTCATCGCGCACCAGCTCGGCGGGCATGCCCTCGCGGGCGGCGATGAACGCCATCTCGGCGGTGATCTCACCGACGCGGGCGCGCTGCAGCTGGGTGCCGCGGTCGCGAACCACACCGGGCCGTGCCGGTAGTCCGGCCGCCAGATCGATCACGGCGTCCGGATCGGTGTAGGGCCCGGAGGTGTCGTAGAGGTCGAAGTGGTCCCCGGTGGACAGGTTGACCCTTCGGAAGGGCACCTTGAGACCGGCACCGGCGCCGGGGGCCGCTATTTCGCGGTACGCCTTGCTGCTGCCCGCGATGGGTCCGGTGGTGACGGTCGGTTCGACGGTGACGGTCATTGTCTTCTCCCTACGCCGGCATTACCCGGTCAGGTTCGTACGGTCGACGGCCCCGAGCCGTCCTCTCAGCGCACCGGGCGTGCGCTCCCGCGTGGTGTGTATGGGTCCGCACGCGACGTTACCCCCAGCCGCGGCGGTCTGGCATGCGGGCGGCATCGAATGAGAGGATGCGAAGCGTGCAGCAGCCCATGCAGACGGACGCGGCGGCCGAGGCCATCGCCACATACTTGGACGTCGGGGCCTTCCGCTTCTGGTTCGTCGGTCAACGCTGGGAATGGTCCGACGAGGTGGCGCGGATGCACGGCTACGAACCCGGGACCGTCGAGCCCACGACGAAACTGCTGCTGTCACACAAGCATCCCGACGACCGTGCCCACGTCCAGGACCTGCTCGACTACGCCCTGCAGTCCGAGGAGTCGTTCTCGAGCCGGCACCGGTTCCTCGATACCGCGGGCAACGTGCATGACGCGATCGTCGTCGCCGACCGCATGCTCGGCGAGGCCGGTGCGGTGGTGGGCACCGCCGGTTACTACATCGACCTGACCAGCACCTTCGACGAGGAGCGCCACGAGACCCGCCAGGAAGTTCTCGATGCGGCCCTGCCGGACCTCTTCGAGAACCGCGCGGCGATCGAGCAGGCCAAGGGCGTGCTGATGTACGTCTACCGCGTCAGCCCCGATCAGGCCTTCCGCGTTTTGCAGTGGCGGTCGCAGGAGACGAACGTGAAGCTGCGTGCGCTGGCGAAGCAGCTGCTCGCCGAAGTGGCAACCCTGCCTTCCCCGACGGCCACGACCCAAAATCAGTTCGACCATTTGTTGCTGACGGTGCACGAACGCATCCCGTCCGAGGCCTCCGGGTAAGGAATAGGCTTCTTCATCAACTTTTCTGGGCATGCTGTGTGTCGGGCTCGCGGCATTTCCGCCCGGGGCCCGGAATGCGGTGCAAGGCGGTGAAAGGCATGGAGTTGTTGGCGGTCCACCACGAAGCCCGGGACGACGCTGTAGTCGTTCGTGTGAAGGGCGACGTCGACTCCAGCACCGTGGACCAGCTGACCCCACACCTGTCCGCCGCGCTGCAGGTGGCTGCGGCACATCCCGCCCGGCTGGTCATCGTCGACCTACAGCCGGTGACGTTCTTCGGCAGCGCGGCGCTGAACGCCGTGCTCGATTGCCATGAGGAAGGACGGCAGGCCGGGACGCCGGTTCGCCTGGTCGCGGATCACGACCAGGTGCTGCGGCCGATTCAGGTGACGGAGCTGGATCGCATCCTCGAGGTCTACCCGACCGTGTCCGACGCGCTTCAGCGCAAGCAACGGCAATGAACCCGCTGCCGGCTGACCTGGCGGCAGCGGCCACGTTGGGCGGTGACACCGGCCGCCGGTTCGCCGAGTTCGACTGGGACGCACACCCTTTGGGCTCGGTGCAGACCTGGCCGGGCGAGGTGCGCTCGGCGGTCGCGACGACGCTGACGTCACGCTTTCCCATCGTGATTTGGTTGGGGCCGGACAATCTGTTCCTGATTTACAACGACGCCTACGCGCAGATCTTGGGTGACAAGCACCCCGCGGCGCTGGGCCGCCCCGCGGAGCAGGTCTGGTGGGAGATCTGGGAGCAGATTCACCCGATGCTCACCAGCGTCCTTACCACCGGCGCCGCCACCTGGTCCGACGACCTGATGCTGCCGCTGGTGACGGGCGACCAGCCCGAGGAGCGGTACTTCACGTTCAGCTACAGCCCGATCATCGCCGGCGACGGGCGAATCAGCGGAGTCTTCTGTGCCGTCAACGAAACCACCGAACGGGTGCTGGGCGAGCGCCGGCTGCATCTGCTCAACACGGTGGCCACCGCGATGATGGAAACGCGCAGCATCGACGACGCGGTGCGGGTCGCCGTCACGGTGTGTGCGGGTCAGCCCGCCGACCTGCCGTTCATCGCGGTCTACGTGGGCGAGCTGCGCGGCGCGACACCGTCGGTGTTGCCGCTGCTGCCAAGCGACCTGGCGGAGCTCACCGACTGGGGCGCGACGCCGAGGTCTCGCGCGCAGGCACGGCTCATCGACGGGGTGGGCGCCGCCATTCCCGGCATCGAACAGGCGCTGGCTGGCGACTGCCCGAGGCAGGCGCTGGTGCTGCCGCTCGGGGAGGCCGCGACGGCCGGGGCGCTGGTGGTGGGCATCAGTCCGCGACGCCCGCTCGACGAGCAGTACCGCGGCTTCTGCCAACTGCTGGCCGACCAGCTGTCGTCGGCGTTGGCCTCGGTGGTCTCTTACGAGCAGCAGCGCGAGCGGGCCGACGCGCTCGCCGAACTGGACCGGGCCAAGACGGCCTTTTTGACCAACGTCAGCCACGAGTTCCGCACGCCGCTGGCCCTGCTGCTCGGGCCGCTCGAGGACGCGCTGTCGGAGGTGCCGCCGGGCAGTGCCCAGGCGGACCGGCTGACCACGGCGGCACGCAATGCGCGGCGCCTGCAGCGCCTGGTGGACTCGTTGCTCGACTTCTCCCGCATCGAAGCCGGCCGGGCGAACGCCAAGTTGGTGTGTACCGATGTCGGCGCGCTCACCGCGCACATCGCGTTGTCGTTCACCGAGCTGTGTCAACGGGCCGGGCTCGATCTCGTGGTGGATTGCGGCCCGGTGCTGGCCGACGTCGATCCGGGCATGTGGGAGACGATCGTGCTCAATCTGCTCTCCAATGCGGTGAAATACACGCTGCGAGGCTCGATTTCGGTCCAGGTGCGCGAAGAACCAGAGCATTGCCGACTTACCTTGCGCGACACCGGGGTTGGAATCGCCGCCGACGACCTGGACCGGCTGTTCGAGCGGTTCTACCGCGCCGACAACATGCGCGGCCGCAGCGTGGAAGGCACCGGAATCGGTCTGTCCCTGGTGCGCGGACTCGTCGAACTGCAACGCGGAACCGTGGAGATCGACAGCGAACTGGATCGCGGGACCACCGTGACCATCCGGCTGCCGCGGTCGGTCGGGGCCGCGGCGGCCGATCGGTCGCCCGCCGGGCTGCTCGACGAGACCAATCCGTATGTGGCCGAGGCAAGTCAGTGGCTGACGTCGGTTTCCGAACCCGCCGCCGTGACGACCGAATACAGCGGGCCACGCCAGCTCGTGCTGATCGCCGACGACAACGCCGACATGCGCGCCCACCTGGAGCGGGTGCTATCGGCCCACTGGGAAACGGTTCTGGTCGCCGACGGCGAGTCCGCCTTGGCCGCGACCAAGAAGCTGCGCCCGGACGCCATCGTTACGGACGTGATGATGCCGGGCCTGGGCGGCTTCGAATTGGTTGCGGCGATTCGCGCCGACCCGGAACTGGCGGCCACGCCGGTGCTGATGCTGTCGGCCCGCGCCGGGGCGGAGGCCGTCGACGAAGGGTTCGCCGGCGGGGCCGACGACTACCTGCCCAAGCCGTTCCGGTCGCAGGAGCTCGTCGACCGGGTGGCCTCGCGACTGTCCGCGATCACCCGCGCGCGACACCGTCAACGCCGCGAGACCCAGCTCGACCTGATGCAGCTCGACTCCGCGCTGCAGGCCGCCGACTCGATCGCCGGAATCCTCGATGCCTTGCTCGACTCCCCGTTCGCGTCCGGCGGTGCCGCGGCCGTGACGATCGGAGCCCTCGAGGGGGAGCACCACGTCCGCTTCCAATACGCCGGCGACCTTCCCGCGGAGGTGCGCGACCGCTACCACGTGTCCGCGCTCGATTCGCCGTTGATCGGGGCCGACGTCATCGCCAGCGGCAAGCCGATGATCGTCAGTGACACCTTCGAACTGCCCCCACGCTATGAGCACGCCGTGCGCGACACCGCCGACAGCGTCCGCGCGTGCGTCGCACATCCGTTGCGGGACAACGCGGGTCGCGTCGTCGGCGCGCTGCTGTTGCTGTGGTCTGCGCCGCGCCGGTTCGAGGCCGCCGAACTCGACACGTTCGGCCGGATCGCCGAGCTCACCCAGTCGGCCCTGGACCGGATTCGGGTGGTGGCGCGCGAACGCCGGATCGCCGTCGACTTCCAAGAGCATCTGCTCGACCTGGATCGTGGGTCGACCGCCGCGGTGGTCGCGGCCGTGTACCAACCGGCCGGCGAAGCGATGCGGGTCGGCGGCGATTGGTATTCGGTCACCCCGTTGGGCGGCGAGGGCCGGATCGGGATATCGGTCGGTGACGTCGTCGGGCACGGCTTGGCCGCCGCGATCGTGATGAGCAGGCTCCGGGCCGCCGTGGCGGCCTCGGCGCTGACCGTAGCGCAACCGGGCGCGGTGCTGGGCGCACTGGACAGGTATGCGGCCAGCGTCACCGGCGCCCGGTGCGCGACGGTGGCCTACGCCGTCGTTGATACGGGGACCACCGGGGCCGGCGGGGGTGGCGCCACCGTCAGCTACAGCTGCGCCGGGCACCCGTATCCGTTGCTGATTCCGCCCGACGGTGATCCGGTGTTTCTCGAGTCGGGCCGGCGTGCCCCGGTCGGCGTCCACGAAAACGGCGCCGCCGACGCGACCGCGACGGCGGAGCTGCCCGCGGGGGGCCTCGTCCTGCTTTACACCGACGGGCTGATCGAGCGGGCCGGCGAGACGCTCGACGACGGATTCAGCCGCCTCAAGGTCGCGGCCGCCGACTGCGCCGAACTCCCCGTCGACTCCGTCTGCGCCGAGCTGCTGGTCCGGATGACGCCGCCGGAGGGATATCGCGACGACGTCGTGGTGCTCGCGCTACGTCCGGGCCACGCCACGGCGCGCAGCTTCGCCACCGTCCTGCCGGCCGCGCCGGCGCAGGTCCCCGTTGCGCGGGCCCAGCTGCGAAATTGGTTGCAGGCCATCGCAATCGACCCGCTTCGCCAAGAAGACATCCTGCTGGCAACCGGGGAGGCGGTCACCAACGCGATCGAACACGGCAGCGGCAGTGAGCCGCGAAAGACGGTGTCCGTCGAGGCCTTCCTGCGGTCGGAGACCGTCGCGGTCACCGTCAGCGACACGGGCCGGTGGGTGGGGGATTCCTCGGACAGCCTGCGCAACCGCCGACGCGGGCGCGGGCTGAGCCTCATCGGGGGGTTGGCCGACCGCGTCGACACCGCGCGGACCCCCGGCGGCACCCGGGTCACGCTGCAGTTCGACCACGCGGTCGCGACCGTGAGGCGACGCGTTTAGGCCTCTGCTAGGCCTCCGCTAGGCGTCTTCCATGGCCTCGCCGAGCTCCTCGAGCACCCGGTTGTGGTGGCTGGCCGCCAGGAAGTGCCCGGCGCCGATCACCAGGGCGACGGGCCAGTCGATGAGTTCGAATGCGGCCAGGGCGACCAGACCGCCGAAGTAGGCCAGCTGCTCCGGGCGGGGGATCTCCAGCTGACCCACCACCGGCACGTTCACCACGAACGTTTCGGCTTCACGGATCTTCTGCACCGCTTCGCGCTGGGGCGTCCCCCTGCGCGTCTTCTTTTCCGCCATCATTTGCCTTTCGGTAACGAAGGGTTTGCCACCTCGCCGGGTACTGAGGTCACCGTCGGACTTATGTCGACGACCGACTCCGTGGCCGATCCGCTGGCTTCGTCGATCGCTTTCGTGCTGCGGGTGCCGTTGGTTGAACTCTATGCGCTGCTCTGGCGCGTCGGGGTGGTGGAGATTCGACAATCCGATCGGTCGGCGCGCCGTTCGTCGCAGCCTCGTCAGGCCCGGGTGGCAGCCTGTTCGGCATGCCCCAACCGTCCGATACCCGGTTCAGAACGGCAATCGCCACGGTCGCCCCGGCGGCGGCCCCAAGAGCCTGCCCCCAGCCGACCGGACCCAGCGGTGTGCAGCCGAGCAACTGGCTGACCACCGGAATACTGATCATCGTCCCCATCGCGACCAGCGAGCCCGCCGCGGTGAGCACGACCAGCGGGGCGCGGGAATCGAGCAGGGTCTGACCCAGCTCCGCGCCCACCAGCGCGACCAGCGCCACGGTGGATGCCCGCTGCGGGCGCCCGGTGACGCTTGCCATCGCCCACGCCACCGTCGTCGCGGCGGCCGTGGTGACCCCGCGAATGGCCACCGCACGCCACAGCGCGGGCTGATCCGGCCCGCGTAGTCCCGGGTTGACGGGTGCGCTGGGCTCGCTGACCGCGAGGGCGGCGGCGGGCAGCGCATCGGTCATCATGTTCACCAGCAGCAGCTGCCGGGTGTTCAGCGGCGAGGTGCCCGTGATCGCGCTGCCGATGATGGCGAACAGCACCTCGCCGGTGTTGCCGCCGATCAGCACGGACACCGCCGCCTGCACCCGCTGCCACAGTTGGCGCCCCTCGGCGATCGCGTGGACCAGCGCCTCGATGCGGGCGTCCACCAGCACCACGTCGGCCGCCATGTGGGCCGGGTCGCTCCCGCCGGCGACCACGCCGATGCCCACGGTGGCGGCCCGGATAGCGGCGGCGTCGTTGGACCCGTCGCCGACCATCGCGCACAGCACCCCGGCGCCCTCCAGCGTCTGAACGACCTGGACTTTGTTCTCCGGCGTCATCCGGGCGAAGATCACCCGCTCGGTCACGACGCGTTCCTGATCCTTGCGCGGCAGCGAATCCCATTCGGCACCGCTGATCACCTGCTCGGCGGTCACCGACAGGCCCAGCTCCCGCGCGATGGCAAGGGCGGTGATCGGGTGATCGCCGGTGATCAGCTTCACGCCCACACCCTGCTCCCGCAGGTTCGCGAGCAGTCCGACGGCTTCTGGGCGCGGGGTGTCGGACAAGCCGAGGAACCCGGTCAGCGTCAGCCCGTCCCTGCAGAACTCGGCGATGTCGTCGGGGTCGTCCCGGATCGCCCGGGCCTGTTGCGACGTCAGCCGGCGCCGCGCGACCGCGATCACCCGCAGCCCGTTGGCGGCCAGTTCGGCGACGGAACCTTCGAGCATGTCCGCGTCCGACCCCACCGCGTTGCAGGCGGCCAGCACCACCTCGGGCGCCCCCTTGACGGTCAGCTCCGTGCCGGTGACCGAGGCCGAGAACGACCTGCCGGAACGGAAGGGAAGGTGCGCTGTGATTTCAGTCGCCTCCGTGCTTGGCGCCGAGCCGTTCAGCGAGCCCACGGCCGCCTCGACGATGGCCACGTCGGTGGCGTGCGCCTGCGGGCCGCCGTTGGACGCCGGCGCCGCATGCGCGGCGCAGCGCAGGACCTCCTCGCGCGAGTGCCCCGGCGCAGGCCGCACCTGCGAAACCCGC
This sequence comes from Mycobacterium sp. 852002-51057_SCH5723018, assembly GCF_001667035.1. Classification (GTDB taxonomy): domain Bacteria; phylum Actinomycetota; class Actinomycetes; order Mycobacteriales; family Mycobacteriaceae; genus Mycobacterium. Next base: position 57,062 of record NZ_LZIR01000022.1, on the reverse strand, counting down.
AGGCGGTTCTCGCTGAGCGTTCCGGTTTTGTCGAAGCAGACCACGTCGATGCGGCCGAGCGCCTCCACCGAACGCGGAACGCGGACCAGCGCGCCGTACTTTGTCAGCCGCCGCGCCGACGCCGACTGCGCCAGGGTCGCCACCAACGGCATCCCTTCGGGGACGGCGGCGACGGCGATGGCGATGCCGCTGGCCACCGCCTGGCGCAACACCGTGCCGCGCAACATGCCCAGCGCGCCGACCAGCGCGCCCCCGGTCATGCTGACCGGGAAGGCCCGGTTGGTGAGCTGGCTGAGCTGGTGCTGCAGCCCCACGTCGGAGGACAGGTCGCCGGAGACCAGCTCGGCCGCCCGGCGTTCCTGGGTGTCGGCGCCGACGGCGGTCACCACTGCGACGGCGGTGCCCGCCACCACGGTCGTCCCTGCATAGAGCATGCAGCGGCGCTCGGCCAGCTCGGCGCCCGGCGTCGCCTCGACCTGCTTTTCCACCGACAGCGACTCCCCGGTGAGCGTCGACTCGTCGACCTCGACGTCGACCTCCTCGATGAGCCGGGCGTCGGCGGGCACCACCTCGTGGGTCCGGATCTCGATGACGTCCCCGGGCCGCAGTTGCGCGGCGAGCACATCGGTGTACGTGCGCTGCCCGTCGGGTTCGCTTTCCACCAGGCGGGCCGGCGGGATCTGCTGCTCGAGCAGACGGTTCAGGCGGTTTTCGGCGCGCAGCCGCTGGCTGGCAGCCAGGATCGAGTTGCCGGTCAGCACGGAAAAGACCAGCACCGCGTCGACGGGTGAGCCCAGCACGGCGCTGGCCGCCGACCCGAGCGCGAGCACCGGGGTCAGCGGGTCGGTCAACTCGGCGCGGACGGCCTTGAGGAGCTGCCACAGCGCGTTCGGGGGCGCCGGGACCTGCCCTTCGGGCGGGGCGTGCGCGTCCGACCGGGGCGGGGGCAGGGCCCTGCGGACCTGTTCGACCGACATCGCGTGCCACTCGTGGACGGCCGCGGGGCGCGGGGTGTCCGCGCCCATGACTCCGTGGGCCAGCAGGTAACCGGAGAGCATGCCCGCTGCGGCACCGGTGGTCACCGGCCCGGGCCCGAGCCCGCGGACGCCCGGAATCATCAGCAGCGATCCCATGGCCGTCGCGCCGGCCGATATCCCGACGCCCCGCTCGGTGGCGGCCTTGGCCGCCGGAAGCGCGTGCAGCACCCGCCACGTAGCCGACAGGTCGGGCAGCAGCAGGTCGGCGCACCAGGGTGGGGCGGCGCCGGGCGCCATGACGCCGAGCGCCACATCGGCCGACGAGATCGCTTGCGCGCCAGACGAAGACAGCACGGCCACGGTGCGGCCCGCCCGTTGCAGCTCGGCCACCGCCCGAGCCAGGGCATCGTCGATGGAGCCGCCTTCCAGGGGCGTGACCTCGTCGAACGCCGGCCGCAGCTCGCCCAGCAGATCGACGTCGACGGACACCAGTTCGGCTCCGGTGCGGTGCGCCTCGGCGACCACGGCCGACGCCAGCGGATCGTGGGCCGGGCGGAACAGCGCCTCGACGCCGGAATCCGACGCGCTGGGCGATATTCCCGGCACCCGATGCCAGCCCGGCCGTTGCCCGTTGTTCTCCAGCACCAGCTGGGCGCGGTTCCACGCCGCGGACAGCTCCCGCTCGTCGGCGCCGCGGATGCGCGCCACCCGCAGGCTGCCGGTGCACAACACCCTCGGGTCGATGACGATCGCGTCCACCCGGTCCAGGCGGCGCAGCGCGTCCGGTCGCAACGACAGGACCGCGTGCTGATCGGCCAACCCGCGCCCCAGGGCCGCGGCGAACGCCTCCGGGGTGGTGCGGGTGGCCTTGGGGGCGGTCACCAGCACGGCGGTCGCGGCCATGTTCAGGTTGCGGGTGGTGGCGCCGACCAGGCCGGCGCTTAGCGCCTGGACGAGCGCGAAACGACCGGCGTTGCGTTCCATGGGTCTGGACCGCGGTGGTCGGGGCGGCGCCGCCTCGGCGTGCGGTTGGTCGGCGTGGCGGGCAAGCTCGGGTTCGTGCTCGCGCCAGGCCCGCGCCTCGGCACGGCACTCGGCTGCCTTCAGCGACTGCATGAGGAGGCCGACGGTCAGGGATGCCGGGGACTGGGTGACCGCTTCGGCGGCCGCCATGGCGAGCGTCATCACGGTGTCGGTCGCGGGCCCGCCGATGCGGTCCTCGAGCAGGCGGCGCAGCCGCGGTTGGTACTCCACCGCCACCACGCCCGCCTGGAAGCCGATCGGCAATCGCGGCCAGCGCAGCGCCCGCCCGGCCACCGCGAAACCGAGCCCGGCCGCGTTGGCGGCGACGGTGACGGCCCTGGTCGCCGCCACCACGCCGTCGCCGGGCAGCGCGGCCCGAGGGACCGCTGTCCTCGTGCGGCAAGACTTTTCGGCACCCTCGACGATGCGGCACAGCTCACGCAGCGACGTGTCCGGGCCGTCGATGCCTACGACCACCCGCGACAAGGGGTAGTTCAGGCCGGCCGAAGTGACGCCGGGATGGTCCCGCAGCGCGGCGAGCACGGCCTCCCCGAGCTCATCTTCACCGCCGCCGTCGAGGCCGCGCACCTCGATCCAGGCGCGGCTCTCGCCCCGCCAGCAGCGCCGGCTCAGCGTTTCGTGGGGGAGGTCGCCGGTGAGCGCCCTGGCGCCTTCGCGCAGCGGTATCGCCGCGATGTGCAACGCCTCTTGCGCGAAGGCCCGCAACGGCATCGATCGTGGTAGCGACGGGACGATGCTCAAGGGCTGCTCAAACGGTTTCGTGTAGTTGTTGCCGCGCAACCTAATTGGTGCTGCGCAAGTTGGCGGACCCGGCCCGCCGCCCCGCCGCCTTCTTGGCCGCCGGCTTGCTGGCGGACTTCCGTGGCGCCGCCTTCTTAGCCGCCGGTGCCGACGGCACCGGCGTCAAGCTCGCCTTCGCCGACGCCGGCGTCCCGGGCTTGCGCTGCATCCGATGCAGCACCAGCGCGCCGCCGCCGACCGCCAGCAGCACCGGCCACTCGATCAGGCCGGCGACGCCCAGTGCACCCAAGGCCAGCGCGGCCGCCGGCGTCGAGTGGCTGCCGCTGCTGACGCCGCGCTTGATGCCCTCTGCGGCGCCGGTCACGCCGCCGACAATCCCATTGACGGCGGCCCCACCCACGGCGCCGGCGGCCGCAGTAGTCGCGTCCGCCGCACGACCCACCGTCCTGCTCACGTTCCGGACTGCACCGCCGACGACACCCATGATGACTCCCTAGTCCTACTCGCTCTCACCGGGAACCGCGTTGGCAAGATGTATACCCGTTGAACGCAAGGTTAACAGCAAAAACGAGGCCGTTTCTGCGCATCTATCAAGCGAAAGCCTGCCACGTTACAAACGCGCGTACAACGAGCAACTTTTGGATTTTGCTTGCCGCGGACGTGCATACCAACTTTCAACGCGACTCAAACGGGGCTCACATCGATCAGCACCGGCGCGTGATCGCTCGGCGCCTTCCCCTTGCGCTCGTCGCGGACGATCTGCGCGCCGGTCACGCGGCCGGCCAACGCGGGGGACGCGAGGATGAAATCGATGCGCATGCCCCGTCCCTTCTGGAACCGCAGCTGCGTGTAGTCCCAGTAGGTGTAGACCGCGGGGCCCGGGGTGAAAGGCCTTACCACGTCGGCGAACTGCGCGTCGACGATCGCGTTGAACGCGCGGCGCTCCGGCTCCGAGACGTGCGTGGCGCCCGCGTAGTATTCGGTGCTCCAGACGTCTTCGTCCCGCGGGGCGATGTTCCAGTCGCCGACCAGCGCGATCTGGGCCGCGGGATCGTCGCGCAGCCAGCCCGCCGCCGTATCACGCAGGGCTGCAAGCCAATTCAGCTTGTAAACGTAGTGCGGATCGCCCACCGCGCGGCCGTTGGGCACATACAGGCTCCACACCCGGATGCCGCCGCAGGTGGCGCCCAGCGCCCGGGCCTCCGCCGTGGCCGCCACGTCGGGCTTGCTGCTCCAGGTCGGTTGCCCTTCGAAGCCGATCTGCACGTCCTCGAGACCGACGCGCGAGGCGATGGCCACGCCGTTCCACTGGTTGAAGCCGACGTGTGCGACCTCGTAGCCCAGTGCGTAGAAGGGCAGGGCGGGGAATTGGCCGTCCGAACACTTGGTCTCCTGCATGGCCAGCACGTCGACCTCGGCGCGAGCCAGCCAGTCGACGACGCGGTCCAGGCGGCTGCGGATCGAATTCACATTCCAGGTGGCCAGCCGCAGCAGCGGCGATCGCAAGCGCGGCGAAGCCGGGCGCAGCGGGTCGCCGCCATGAACCGGCGATCGCAAGCGCGGCGAAGCCGGGCGCAGCGGGTCGCCGCCATCAGCCGGGTCGCCGCCATCAACCGTCCGCTCGGGCATGGCTAGACGGTATCGATTGCCGGCGCCGTGACGTAGCGGCGCCGGTGGTGCAGCCGGAAGCCCAGCGATTCGGCGAGTGTGATCTCATCGGTGTCGTCGTCGCCGACTTCGACGTACGCGCGGGTCGCCCCGCGGCTCGCACCCCAGGCCAACAGCGCCTCCACACCGGCGCGGTCGTCGGGCGCGCGTATTGCATCCACCCCCACCCACCGGGCGCCGTCGGGTGAGTCGGTCACTGCCGCGCGCCGGCTGCTGCGCGGCCGTTGCTCGAGCGTGACGCTCGACACGTCGCGCACCAGGACTCGTTCCGTGCGTTCGGCCGCCACGCCGGGAGGCAGCGACAGCAAGCGGTCGGGGATGGCCAGCCGCGGCGTCAGGCCCCGATCGCGATACCAGGCGACGATCTGCGGGAGCGCGCTTAGCCGCGCCGAAACATCAAGGGGTAAGGCCGAATTGGCGGCCAGCCGGGCTCCCGGTTCCGCCCGCAGCAGCCACCCGTCGAGCCAGGCTCGTTCGGCGCCGGGCCGGGCCGCCGCGGCCGCGTGCTCGAGCGCGCGGATCTGCGAGGTGCGGATCGGCGCGTCGGTCAGCACCCGTAGCGCTACGACGTCGGCGGGCGAGATTTCGACGACCGCACCCGTCTTCGTCCGCACCCGCACCACCGGATCGACCTCCAGCAGGTGTCCCACCGCGTCGGTCAGCGGCGGAACCGATCCGGCCGGGCGCCGGTAGCGAACCGTCACCCGCGTTCCCGGGTCCGGCCACGAGACCATCAGTGGCCGAACGGGTCCGGCCCCTCGCCCGGTAGCCACGACAGTCCCGGCACGCCCCAGCCGTGTGCCTTGACGGCCCGCTTCGCGCCGCGGGCGTACCGGCCGATGAGGCGGTCCAGGTACAAAAAGCCGTCCAGGTGGCCGGTCTCGTGCTGCAGCATCCGTGCGAAAAGCCCGGTGCCCTCGATGGTGACCGGGCTGCCGTCGGCGTCGAGCCCGGTGACCCGCGCCCACTTCGCGCGGCCGGTGGGGAACGATTCGCCGGGGACCGACAGGCAGCCTTCCTCGTCCTCGCCCGGGTCGGGCATGGTCTCGGGGACTTCGGAGGTTTCCAGCACCGGGTTGATGACGACGCCGCGGCGGCGGTCCGTCAACCCGCGGTCCTCGGCGCAGTCGTAGACGAAGAGACGCAGGCCATGGCCGATCTGGTTGGCGGCCAGCCCGACCCCGTGCGCGGCGTCCATGGTGTCGTACATGGTGGCGATCAACTCCGGCAGATCCGGCGGCGGCGAACCGTCGGTGCCGACTGGCACCGGCGTCGTCGGGGTGTGCAGGACGGGATCTCCCACGATGCGGATGGGTACGACTGCCATGGTCGGAAAGCTTAGGCCCGGCGACGATGCGCGCCGCAAAGCGGCGCGAGGAGGAGTCGGGCGATCGGGCCAGGCCCGGCGAGGATGCACGCTCGGGGTAGCCAGGGCAATCTCACCAGTCGGCCGACTCGCGGGTCTGGATTACGGCTTGAGGGTTCGTGGCGTGGTTCAATATTCGCGCGAAGCATGCCCTAAAACGCCTATATATAAGTCATTCGAGCACTTCGAGTATCTCCGGAAGGGTCCAGGAAGCGATATGGACAGCGCGATGGCGCGGGCAAATCGATCGGGGGACGACGCTGAAATCGCCGATGGGCTCACCCGCCGTGAACACGACATCCTGGCGTTCGAACGTCAGTGGTGGAAATACGCCGGGGTGAAGGAAGAAGCCATCAAAGAGCTGTTCTCGATGTCGGCGACACGCTATTACCAAGTGCTCAACGCGCTAGTGGATCGGCCCGAGGCGCTGGCCGCCGACCCGATGCTGGTGAAGCGGCTGCGACGGCTGCGCGCCAGCCGCCAGAAGGCGCGCGCGGCGCGGCGCCTGGGCTTCGAGGTGACCTGACTCGCTACAGTGGGGCTCGATGAAAGAGCGCGTCCCCGACTCGACGGGGCTTCCCCTGCGGGCCATGGTGATGGTGCTGTTGTTCCTCGGCGTCATCTTCCTGCTGCTGGGATGGCAGGCCCTGAGCTCCTCCGGGAAGTCCGACGACGACTCGGCGTCGGCGGGTTCGAGCGTCACAACCAGCGCACCGGCCGCGTCGACGAGTAGCAAGGCCCCGGCGACCCAGGCCGAGGTGCGCGTCTACAACATCTCGTCGAAAGAGGGCGTCGCCGCGCGCACCAAGGACCAGCTTGCCTCGGCCGGTTTCAAGGTGACCGATGTCGGCAACCTGGCGCTGCCGGAGGTCTCGGCCACCACGGTGTACTACACCGACGCCGACGACGAGCATGCCACCGCCGATGCGGTCGGCCAGAAGCTCGGAGCGCCCGTCCAGCCGCGGATCCCGGCGCTCACCAGCCAGCCGCCCGGCGTCATCGTTCTGGTGACGGGCTGACGCTCCGGCTGCTCGGAAAATCGGCGGTCGCCAAGATAGGCTTCCGCTATGCGTAAGCACCGCGTTGTCGCTGCCGCCGCCGTGTCCGCGATCTTTGTGGTGGCTGCGTGCTCGTCGCCCCAACACGCCTCGACGAACCCGGGCACCACGCCGGCGGTGTGGACGGGAGCTAGCGCACCATCGGCAACTTCGGGCATCGAGGGCGGCCAGCAGCCGGCGGCGGCACCGGCCGCGCGGAGCATCACCACGCTGTTGAAGGCGCCCGACGGCGCCGAGGTCGCGACCGCGAAGCTGGAATTCGGCAACGGCTACGCCACCATCACGATCGCGACCAGCGGCGCCGGTCACCTCGCACCGGGATTCCACGGCGTCCACATCCACAAGGCGGGCAAGTGTGAACCGAACTCGGTGGCCCCTACCGGCGGCGCGCCCGGCGACTTCCTGTCTGCCGGTGGGCATTTCCAGGCGCCCGGGCACTCGGGCGAGCCCGCCAGCGGCGACCTGACCTCGCTGCAGGTCCGCAAGGACGGCGTCGGCACGCTGGTCACCACCACCGATGCCTTCGCCATGGACGACCTGATCACCGGCGAGAAGACCGCGATCATCATTCACGCCGGAGCCGATAACTTCGCCAACATCCCGTCGGAGCGCTACCACCAGACCAACGGGACACCGGGTCCCGACGAGACGACGATGACCACCGGTGACGCCGGCAAGCGGGTGGCGTGCGGTGTCATCGGTGCCGGCTAGCAGGGCGAAAGCCCGCATCGATTTCGCGCCGTCACCGCGGCCGACCATTGGCGTGGAATGGGAGTTCGCGCTCGTCGACGCCCAGACCCGCGACCTGAGCAACGAGGCCACCGCCGTGATCGCCGAGATCGGCGAAAACCCGCGTGTACACAAGGAATTGCTGCGCAACACCGTCGAGGTGGTCAGCGGCATCTGCGACTGCACCGCTCAGGCGATGGAAGACCTGCGGCAGACGTTGCGCCCCGCACGGAAGGTCGTCCGGGACCGCGGCATGGAGCTGTTCTGCGCGGGCGCCCACCCGTTCGCTCGCTGGTCGGCCCAGAAGCTCACCGACGCACCGCGTTACGCGGAGCTGATCAAGCGGACCCAGTGGTGGGGCCGGCAGATGCTGATCTGGGGCGTGCACGTGCACGTCGGAATCTCCTCGGCGAACAAGGTGATGCCGATCATGACGTCGCTGCTGAAGTACTACCCGCACCTGCTGGCGCTGTCGGCCTCGTCACCCTGGTGGGTCGGCGAAGACACCGGGTACGCAAGCAACCGCGCGATGATGTTTCAGCAGCTGCCCACCGCCGGGTTGCCGTTTCACTTCCAGAGATGGTCGGAGTTCGAAGGCTTTGTCTACGACCAGAAGAAGACCGGCATCATCGACCACGTAGACGAAATACGTTGGGACATACGGCCTTCGCCGCACCTGGGCACGCTTGAGGTGCGGGTCTGCGACGGGGTGTCCAACCTGCGCGAGCTCGGCGCGCTGGTCGCGTTGACGCACTGTCTGGTCGTCGACCTGGACCGCCGGCTGGACGCCGGGGAGACGCTGCCCACCATGCCGCCCTGGCACGTGCAGGAAAACAAGTGGCGCGCCGCGCGTTACGGCCTGGACGCGGTGATCATCCTGGACGCCGAGAGCAACGAGCGGCTGGTCACCGACGACCTCCTCGAGGTGCTGAACCGCATGGAACCGGTCGCCAAGTCCCTGCATTGCGCCGACGAGCTGCGCGCGGTGGCCGACATCTGGGCCGACGGCGCGTCATATCAGCGGCAACGGCGGGTGGCCGAGGAACACGACGGCGACCTGCGGGCGGTCGTCGACGCACTGGTGGCCGAGCTGGACATCTAGGTGTAGGTGATGGCGGATCCCGAACCCGTTGAGCGGCCGATGTTTCCGCTCGAGTCGGCGCTGCTGCCCGACGAAGATCTGCCGCTGCGCATCTTCGAGCCCCGCTACGGCGCGCTGGGGCGGCGCTGCGTCGAGGGCGACGAACCGTTCGGTGTGGTGCTGATCTCGGCGGGCCGCGAGGTGGGCGGCGACGATGCGCGTTGCGACGTCGGTGTGCTGTCCACGATCGACGAATACGCCGATCTCGGCGCGGGCCGATACGTGTTGCGCTGCCGCACCGGTGCGCGGATCCGGGTGGCCGAGTGGTTGCCCGACCAGCCCTACCCGCGCGCGACGGTGACGTCGTGGCCCGACGAGCCCGGCGACCCGGTGACGCCCGCGGAGCTGCTCGACCTCGAGGACCGGGTGATGGCCCTGTTCGAGCGGATCGCGGCCGCCCGCGGCGCTTCGCTGCCGGGCCGCGAGGTGCTGCTTGGGCCGGGCGACGAAACCGATGCCGGGCAACGCCTTTACGCGTTGGCGTCTCGCATCCCGATCGGTGCGGCCGACCGGTACGCCGTGCTGTCGGCGCCGTCGGCCGCCGAGCGGCTCACCGCGCTCGGCGAGGCCGTCGACGCCGTCGCCGACATGGTGGAATTCCAGCTGTCCGAATAGGGGGCGATGCGATGAGCGCCGACGTGACGGTCGACATCGGCGGGGGCGTGGCGGTGCTCAGGCTCAATCGCCCCGAGCACCTCAACGCCTACACCGCCGACATGGGTCGGCTGTTGAGCCGGGCGTACTCCGACTGCGACGCCGACGACGACGTCCTGGCGATCGTGGTGACCGGGGCCGGGCCCGCCTTCTGCGTCGGAGCGGACTTCTCGGCCAACGTCTCGCCGTTCGACGCCCCGGCGGACGGCAGCACGTTCTCGGCCTCGCCGATCGATCCCGCCGCCTTCGAATTGCGCAAACCGGTGATCGCCGCGCTCAACGGCCACGCCATCGGAATCGGGCTGACCATTGCCCTGCAGGCCGACATCCGCGTGGTCTCCGACGACGCCAAATACGGTGTGGTGCAAGTGCGTCGGGGCGTCATTCCCGACTGCATGTCGCACTGGACGCTGGCGCACCTCAGCACCCTGGGGGTGGCCGCCGAGATCCTGCTGACCGGGCGCACGTTCACCGGGACGGAGGCGGTGGCGCTCGGTGTCGCGAACCGGGCGCTGCCCGCCGAGCGGGTGCTCGACCACGCGGTGGAGATGGCCCGCGACATCGCGGCCCACGTCGCCCCGATGTCGGCGGCGCTGTGCAAGCGGCTGTTGTGGGACGGCGCGATCAACAACTACACCCCGCGGCAGGTCGCATCGCTGGAAACCCAGCTACACCAGCGCGTGATGGGCACCGCCGACGCCCGCGAGGGGGTCAGCGCCTTCCTGGACCGGCGGCCGCCGCGGTTCAGCGCGCGGCTGTCGGCCGACTGGAGCGAGCTGCCGGAGCCCTGAGCGGCCGGGTCACGCTCTGTCACACAGCTTTTCGGAGAGCGTCCACCAGTCGGCCGCGCGCTGCTCGTCGCGGGCATAGGGCGCGACCGCCTCGCTGACCGCGCAATCCTGCAGGTACACGCCGCCCCGGCCTGCCAGCTGTGGGCTCACCGCCGCCCACACCTGCGTCGCCGCACCGTACTCGGGCGTGGTGACCTCGAGGCGGCCGGCGTTCCGGCGCAGCCGGGAGAAATCCGACCGCGACATGTGCCGCGCCAACGAAGTGGCCACGGTGCCGGGATGGACGGCGTAGGCGCGGATGCCGGTGTCCCGCAGCCGGCGATCGGCCTCGACGGCATGCAAGATGTTGGCCGTCTTGGACGCGCCGTACGCGACGAACTTGTCGTATTGCCTGCTCTCCCAGTTGGGGTCGTCGAAGTCGACGTCACCCATCATGTGGCCCGCGGAAGACAGGGCGACGATCCGGGCCTCCCCGGCGGCGGTCATCCGCGGGAGCAGCAGCCGGGTGAGCTCGAAGTGCCCGAAATGGTTTGTCCCGAGCTGCATTTCGAAGCCGTCGCGGGTCCGGCCGAACGGGGTGAACATGACGCCGGCGTTATTCATCAGGACATGGATCGCCGGCGCGATGTCGCCGATCGCGCTCGCCGCCGCACGGACGCTGGCCAGCGCCGTGAGGTCCAGCCCGACCGTCGAGGTCCGCGCGCCGGGCACCTCGTCCCGGACCCACGCGGCGGTCTGTGCCAGGGCGTCGAGGTTGCGCGCGGCCAGAATGACGTGTGCGCCGGCGGCGACCAGCGCGCGGGCCGATTCCCTGCCGAGCCCCGACGAGGCGCCCGTGATCACACACACCTTGCCCGACAGGTCGATTCCCTCGGCGACCTGTAGCGCGGTGCGCGCGTGGCCCGGGCCCGTCATAGCTGTCTAGTGCATCACGGGACCGTCGCCGCGTCGCGCTCGGCCAGCGACTTCAGCGTGAGCAATTGCTTGCGCATCATCACCAGGTCTCCCAGCGCCAGCACCCGCGCGACCACCCGCGGCCCACCGAACACCACGCGGGCGTGCAGGCGTGAGCCGGTCCCCTCGGGCCGCACGCGGTATGTCACGGCCACACCCTTCGACCGCAGGGTGAGTTGCTCGCCGTCGGTGAAGGATTGCAGCGTGAACACCGTCATGAACCGCTGGCCCGCTTCCAGGCGAACCAGTTTGGGATCCCTCGCCCGCGGGCTGCGACGCCCGCAGTTGTCGAGCGCGTCGTAGCTGTACGGGGCGACCCGCAGCTGGCACAACCACGCGAACGCGATGGCCGGCGCCGCGTGGATGGTGATTGCCCGGTCGGCTTGGATACCGGGGCGCACGAGCAGCCCGTCGCAGGGCAGGGGCACGGCTCGTTCTGCCGGCCTGACTCCCCACGTCAGCCCGGGCATCACGGGGTCGCCGCTCCACGCTCCATCAGCCGCGGTGCCACGGCCCGATGCAGCGGGCCGACCAAGGCCCAGACCGTTCGGGCGGCGACCTTGCGGCGATACTGCAGGCGCGTGACGAGCTTGGCGCGACCGTCCCGGCGTCGCAGCGTCAACTGGCCGAGCATGAGCGGCCCGCCCGTCTCCAGCACTATCTCGTCGTGACCCGAACGCACGATCCGCCAACCGATTACGTAATCACGACCCGAAGACGGACCCAGTCGGAACCTCAGAACGTGGCGGTGGATCCACAAGACGAGGCCCCCGAGCGCGCCGGGTGCAGCCCCGAGGGCGTCGCGGAACGCTTGTTCGGCACTGCGCGAGTCGCCGTCACGGATCGGGACTTCGAAGACGTCCGCGTAATCGGCCGGCTCCGTGGTCGCCGCCGCGGCAACGCGTTTCAGCGTCCATCGCACCGCGACGCGGTGCGCACCGGTGCCGATCACGAGCGCGCGGTAGATCTTGCCGTGGACACCCGGGAAGCGCGCCCAGGTTTGCGCGCTCAGGCGGGTGCGCCGCGGTGCTTCGTCCTCCAGCTCGAAAACCCAGCGGTAGACCGCGAAGGGATGGCGGCCCTTCAGCGCGAACCGTTCGGGCGGTCGCGCTTCATCCAGGACGAAACCGGTCGGCACGGTCGACGGATCGCGGGTGTCGCGGCACATCACCCGCAGCAACGCCGACCACGTTTCGTCCGGGCTCGCGCCGACAGTCAGGGCATGCGCGTCGATATAGGGCAATCGTTCCATATAGAAGGATCATACTAGTTTGTCAAGCCGGCACCAGTTCGTCGGGTGCGGGCTCGGCGGCAGCGGCGTGGTTTCTGATGGCCAGGCCGATGACGGCGCCGACGAAGAACAGCGCCGCGCTGACCTGGAGCAGCCGGACGAAGCTGGCGTCGGTGAGCCTGTTGGCGGTGATCACCCCCATGAAGGCCACGGCGATCAGCGCGGAAGTGCGGCCCGTCGCGTTCTGGATCGCGGCGGCGATCCCGCTGTGCGCGGACTTGACCGCAGACAGATTGACCACGGCCAGGGGTGTGATGGCCAGGACCATCCCGGCGGCCAGCACGACCCGGCCCGGCAATACGTCTGTGACGACGCGGGATCCGTGTGTCGTGGGGCCGATGAGCAGCAGCCCCAACCCGGCCAGCGCCGGACCCGCGACCAGGAAAACCCGGGGGCCGATCCGTGCGGCCATGTTGCCGACGCCGCGGGCGAACAGCAACGTAAGGATGGGGCTGGGCAAGGTGACCAGGCCCGCGGCGGTGGCCGAGAATCCCGCGACCTCTTGGAGGTACAGGCCGACGGCCAGCGAGCCCATCGTGATGCCGCCGTAGACGAACGCGGTGGCCAGGTTGACTCCCGCGAAATTGCGGACGGCGAACAGGCTCAGCGGCACCATCGGGTGGGGCGCGCGGCGCTGCCACGCCACGAATGCCGCCAGCGCCGTGACCCCCACCACCAGCGCCGCCGTGACCGCGGGGTCGCCCCATCCATGCCGCCCCTGTTCGATCAGTGCGTACACCGTGCCGGACAGCCCGACCGCGGACAGTGCGACGCCGACGATGTCGAGCGGGGCGCGTCGGGAGGGGCCCGGCACCCGGTGCAGCCAGAACGTCAGGGCGAAGCCGATGGCCATCGGGATCGCCGACAAGACGTAGATCCAGCGCCAGTTCAGGTAGTCCACGGTCAACCCGCCCAGCAGCGGCCCCACCGCGAAGGCGGTGCCGGTCCAGGCCGTCCAGGTCCCGATCGCCGCGGGCCGGTCCGCCTGGCCGAAGGACGAGTTGATCAGGGCCAGCGAGCCGGGGACCAGAAACGCGCCCCCCAAACCCTGAACGAGCCGACCCGCGATCAGCATCGCCGGGCTGGTCGCGGTCGCCGCCAGGAGGCAGCCCGCCCCGAAGGCCGCCAGCCCGAAGCGCATCACCGGTATCCGCCCGAACAGGTCGGAGATGGCGCCGCCCGGCAGCACTGTGGCCGCCACGGCGAGCAGGTAGCCGTCAACCACCCATTGCTGCGAGCACATGCCCCCGCCGATGTCGCGCGCGGTGGCCGGCAGGGCCAGATTTACGACGGTGCCATCGAGGAAGACAACCATCGACACCATGATCGCCACCGTCATCACCCGCATCGTCGGCGGGACGTCGCGCAAATTCACGCGTGATCCTGCCCTGGGCGCAACGGCGACGGAGCCGATACCGGCAGGCCGCGGAACGGCGATCATCTGTTCTCCTTGAAGGCGTTGGCACAACCCTTTCGGGATGATGTATGCGATGTGGTTACGAACGGCGGGGCCGGCGTGTTCAAGGGCGGTCCCGCCGCAGCGCCCGGATGGGAGGGATGTCACAGCTCGTGGCACCACCGCGGAAGCATGAAACCGATGTGATCCTCGACGCCGCGCGGGCGCTGGTGCTCGACGGCGGGCCGAGGGCGGCGAGCGTCGCGGCGATCGCGAAGGCGAGCGGCGCGCCCGCCGGCACCCTGTATCACCGCTTCGGCAACCGCGACGGAATTCTGACCGCGGCGTGGCTGCGCGCGCTGGAACGCTTCCAGGCCCGGGCGATGGCGGCCGAAGCGGAGACGGCGGCGGATACCGCCGTGGCGATGGCCGTCGCCGGCATCACCTTCGCCCGCGAGCTGCCCGAGGACGCCCGGCTGTTGTTGACGATCCGGCCGGGGGACCTACTGGACGGCGAGCCCGACGCGGCGTTTCGGGAAACGCTCGCCGCGATGAATGCGCCGCTGACCGAGCGGGTTTCCGCCTTGGCGGCGCAACTGTACGGCCGCGGCGATCCGCGATCCGTCGACGCCGTCGCGCGGGCGGTCGCCGACCTGCCCTACGCCGTCATTCGGCGCCACGCGCATGACGAGCCCATGCCGTCCTGGCTGGAAGCCGACGTCGCGGCCTCGGCGCGGGCGGTGCTAGACGGCCACTTAAACGGACCCGCCGAACGCGCGTAGGGATTCCACCTGCGTGCGATCCAACGAGGGGCGCACGGTTTTGCGGGCCGCGGCGAGGTCGTCGGCCGTCACGTCGGCGGCATCGATCGAGCGACGCATCGCGGTGAGCGCGGCCTCCCGCAGCAGCGCCACGCAGTCGGCGGCGCTGTAGCCGTCGAGCCCGGCGGCCACCTCGTCCAAATCGACGTCGGGACTCAGCGGCATGGATTTGCCTGCGGTGCCCAGGATTTCGCGGCGGGCCGCGGCATCGGGCGGTTCGATGAACACCAACCGCTCCAGCCGGCCGGGCCGCAGCAGCGCGGGGTCGATCAGGTCGGGCCGGTTGGTGGCGCCCAGCACCACGACGTCGCGCAGCGGGTCGATCCCGTCGAGCTCGGTCAGCAGCGCCGCCACCACCCGGTCGGTCACGCCGGAGTCGAAGCTCTGCCCGCGCCGGGGGGCCAGCGCGTCCACCTCGTCGAGGAACACCAGCGACGGCGCCGAATCCCTTGCCCTGCGGAATAATTCGCGCACCGCCTTCTCCGAGGCGCCCACCCACTTGTCCATCAGCTCGGAACCCTTGACGGCGTGCACGCTGAGCTGGCCGGTGCTGGCCAGCGCGCGGACCACAAAGGTCTTGCCGCAGCCGGGCGGCCCGTACAGCAACACCCCCCGCGGGGGATCGACACCGAGCCGGGCGAAGGTGTCGGGATGCTGCAACGGCCACAACACGGCCTCGGTCAGCGCCTGCCTGGCCTCGGCCATGTCGCCGACGTCGTCCAGGGTGACACTTCCTAGCTGCCAGCCGACGGCTAGCGACTCACTGGCCGAGCGGGACAGTGGCCGGATGACGGTCAGCGCGCCGAGCAGGTCGTCCTGACTGAGCTTCGGGGGTTGGCCGTCGCCGCTGGCCCGAGACGCCGCCCGCAGCGCCGCCTCACGGACCAGCGCGGCCAAGTCGGCAACGACGAAACCCGGCGTGCGACCGGCGATCTCGTCCAGATCGAGAGTGCCGGTGGGCGCGGGTTTGAGTAGCGCCTCCAGCAGCGCCTTGCGGGTGGGGCCGTCGGGCAGCGGAAGGCCCAGCTCGCGGTCGCACAAGTCGGGGGCGCGCAGCCGTGTGTCGAGCTGGTCGGGCCGCGCCGAGGTGGTGATCAGCGCGACCCCCTCGGTGGCGACCGCGGTGCGCAGCTCGCCCAGGATGAGCGCGGCCACCGGCTCCGCGGTGGCCGGCAGCAGGGCGTCGACGTCGGTGATCAGCAGCACACCGCCGCGGTCACGGACCGACTTCACCGCCGCGGCAACCGTTTTCAGCCGGTCGTCGGCAACCAGGGCACCGACCTCCGGGCCGTCCAGCATGATCAGCCGGCGGCCGTCGCACACCGCGCGGACCAGCGTCACCTTGCCCACGCCGGCCGGCCCGGACACCAGCACCCCCAGGTTGGTGCCGGCGCCCAGGGTCTTCAGCAGGTGCGGTTCGTCGAGCGAGAGCTTGAGCCATTCGGTCAGCTTGGCGGCCTGCGGCTGCGCGCCTTTGAGCTCCTCGACGACGATCTCCGGGGTGGCCACGTCGATCGAGTCGATCGATTCCCGCGGGGCCGGCCCGACGCCGGCGCCCCAGCTCACCAGCGAGTTGGGCTGCACGCTGACCGGTCCCTCGGGGTCGGCGCCGGTGACGGTCAACAGCTCCGATGTCCAGCTGATCCCGACCGCGGCCGCCAGCGCACGGGTGGCCGCCGACGTGGAGGTGCCGGGACCCAGATCGCGGGGCAGCAGCGACACGGCGTCGCCGACCGTCATCACCTTGCCCAGCAGCGCCTGCCGCAGCGTGATCGGCGTGATCGAGGCGGTGGCCAGCGCCGAGCCGGACAGGGTCACCGACCGGGCGCCGTAGACGGTGACCGGACCGACGATCACCGCGTTGCCCTCCCGCAGCCCGGCGTTGGACAGCGTCACGTCGTCGAGTAGCGCGATGCCGACCGGGGCGCCCGGGTCGGCCAGGCCCACGACCGCCGCGGTGGTGCGCGAGCCGGCCAGCGACACCGCGTCCCATTCCCGGATGCCAAGTGCGGCAACAGCGTTCGGATGCAGTCGGACGACGCCGCGGCGGGAGTCGACGGCGGAGGTGTTCAGCCGGGCGGTGAGGGTCAGTTGTCGGCCGCCCGGGCCGGGCATCATCGCGGGCGCCCGCTCGGCTTGCGCAGCCCGAGCCGCGTCATCGACCGGCGGTGCGGGCGGGCCTGACGGACCGCGCGCCGCGCGGCGCGCCGTTGCTTGGAATCGCCGTCCCAGGCCTCGGGGTGCGCGGCCAGCCAGCGCTGGTTGCGGACCGCGAAGGGGACATGGCACAGGTAGGCGATGATGATCACCCAGATCAACACGTAAGGGGCCAGCACGGCGGCGGCCGCGCAGCCCGCCAGCGCCAACAGCAGCGGGACCGCCCAGTTCGGTGGCACCGCCACGGCGTGCATCTTCTTCATCGGAATCTTGCTGACCATCAGCAGCGACGTTCCCGTCACCCAGATGCACAGGAACACCGTCGACGTCCACCAGCCCTCGCCGAACTGCAGCTTGAGCCCGATGAGACCGATCATCGAGACCGCCCCGGCCGGCGCGGGCATCCCGACGAAGAACTCGTGCGCGTAGGCGGGTTGGGTGCCGTCGTCGGCCAACGCGTTGTAGCGGGCCAACCGCAGCACCACGCACACCGCGTACAGCAGCACCACGACCCATCCGGCCGGCGACCCAGACAGCAGCGTCACGTACAGCACGATCGCCGGTGTCACGCCGAAGTTCACCGCGTCGGCCAGCGAGTCGATTTCCTCGCCCATCTGCGACTGGGCGTCCAGGATGCGGGCCACCCGCCCGTCCAGCCCGTCCAGGATGGCGGCCGCGGCGATCAGCGCCATCGCGGCCTTCGGCTGGTGCTCGAGCGCGAATTTGATCGACGTCAGGCCCGCGCAGATGGACAGCACCGTCATCGCGCTGGGCAGGATCTGCAGGTTGACCGGTCGCCTGCTGCGGGGCTTGCTGATCATCGCAGCTCGGCCAGCACTGTCTCGCCGGCCACCGCGCGCTGGCCCACCTTCACCAGTGGCTGCGTGTCCGGCGGCAGATAGGTGTCAAGCCGGGAGCCGAACCGGATCAGGCCGTAGGTGTCGCCGATCGACAGCTTGTCCCCGACGTGGGCGTCGCAGACGATGCGGCGCGCCAGCAGCCCCGCGATCTGCACCGCCACCACCTCGGCGCCGGTGTCCGTGCGCAGCCGCAGGCTGGTGCGCTCGTTTTCGGTGCTTGCCGCGGCCAGGTCGGCCGACCCGAAGCGGCCCGGCCGGTGCTGCACGGCGATCACCTCGCCGCTCACCGGGGCGCGCTGCACGTGGGCGTCCAGCAGCGACAGGAAGATGCTGACCCGCGGCAACGGTTTGTCTCCCATGCCCAGCTCGGCCGGCGGGGCCGCCGAGTCGATCACGCAGATCACCCCGTCGGCGGGCGCGACGACGGCGCCGGGCCGGCTGGGCGGCACCCGCGGCGGATGACGGAAGAACGCCGCGCAGGCACCGGCGGCCAGCAGACCCGCCCGGCGCAGCCACCGCGACCTGCGCCCCGTGACGGCGAGCGCCAGCCCGGCCGAGACGAACGGCAGCCCGGCGGGGTGAACCGGCGGAACGGTGGAGCGCACCAACTCGAGCACGTGTTTCGGGCCGAACGAGGGGTCCTCGGCGGTCGGGCCGAGAGTGCGGGGGCGTCGTGCCACCCGGCCATCTTACGAAGCCGCGGCCCGGTTCGTTTGTGCCCGCATCGGGAACGCCCGGGGAGAAATGCAATCGACTGACGGTCCGGCGGCACGGCTGCGCCGCGCGAAGATCGGTGTCACCGCCGCCTTCATCGCCCACGCCGTGGTGTTTTCGTCGTGGGCCGCGCACATCCCGCACGTCAAGGCGGAGCTGGGCCTGTCCGACGCGGCGCTGGGAACGGCGCTGTTCGGTGCGCCGCTGGGGTCTGTTGCGGCCACCGTGCTGGCCCACTGGGCGCTGCCGCGTTGGGGCAGTCATCGACTGGTTCCGATCCTGGTCGCGGGTTACGCCGCCGCCGGGACGACGGTGGGGCTGGCCACGTCGTGGTCGTGGCTGCTCGCGGCGTTGGGGCTGTGGGGGTTTTTCCAGGGCGGTCTCGACGTCGCGATGAACACCCAGGCCGCGACCCTCGAGCGGCTCGCCCGGGCGCCGATCATGGCCCGCTTCCACGGGATGTGGAGCGTCGGCGCGCTGCTGGGGGCCATGATCGGGGCCGCGTGCGTCGGCTTGGGCATCGGCCTGTTCCCGCAATTGGTGGTGGTCGGGGTCGTCGTCGTGGTGGTCGTGGAGGCGCTCACGTGTCGCCTGATTCCCGACGAGGTGACTCGGCCCGCGTCTGATGCCGGTCCGCGGCGGCGGGCGTGGATAACGCCGACCGTCGCCGTGCTGGCGGCCGTGGCGTTCGCGTCGTTCGTGTG
The DNA here is from genome assembly GCF_001667035.1 of Mycobacterium sp. 852002-51057_SCH5723018. Lineage (GTDB taxonomy): Bacteria > Actinomycetota > Actinomycetes > Mycobacteriales > Mycobacteriaceae > Mycobacterium. Next base: position 37,996 of record NZ_LZIR01000022.1, on the reverse strand, counting down.
CGAGGGCGCGGCCACCGACTGGTCGGCGACCTACGTGCGCGACGTGGTCGGCGCCGGGCCGGGCGTCTCGGCGTGCAGCTACGCCGCCTACACCCTGACGATGGTCGTCACCCGGTTCGGCGCGCTACGCCTGCACTCGCGGGTGCCCAGCCGGGTGCTGCTGCCGGCCCTCGCGCTGGTGGCCGCCGCGGCCATGGGCGTGACGCTGGCCACCGCCAACCCGATCGTCAGCGTCATCGGGTTCGCCGGGGTGGGGGTCGGGGTGGCGCTGCTGGTGCCGACGGCGTTCAGCGCCGCCTACTCGGCCAGCAGTGCGGGATCGGCGATCGCCCTCGTCGCCGCGACCGGCTGGGCGGGTTACCTGATGGGTCCGCCGCTGATCGGGCGCCTGGCCGGATGGTTCGGGCTGTCGGTGGCGCTGGTGATCATCCCGGTGATGCTCGCGGTCGCCGCGATCGCCATCCGTTGCACCGCGGCCTTCGACAAGGCCGACGAATTCCACCGGGAAGTGGCCACAGCGCAACTCAAGGGGGCCGGCTAGCTCAGGTCCCACACCTGCAGCTCGGTCCCGGCTGCCACCTCGACCACGTCTTCCGGGATGTCCAACAGCCCGTTCGCCGACGCCAGCCACCGCAAGTGGTGTGACGCCGGCGGCCCGTAGCTGGTGACGCGACCGGTCCCTCCTTCAGTGCGGTCGAGGATCGCCCGGCGGAACTGGCGCTTGCCGCGCGGCGAGGTCAGCGATTCGGTCAGCACCGCCGGCCGGTGCGGGCGGTCCGGGTCGGGCAGGCCCATGGCCTTGCGCAGCGCGGGACGGAGGAACACCTCGAAGGACACCAGCGCGCTGACCGGGTTGCCGGGCAGGGTGACGATCGTCGCGCCGGCCACCCGCCCGATGCCCTGCGGCATTCCGGGCTGCATCGCCACCTTGACGAACTCCACCCCCTGGTCGCCGTCCCGGCCGAAGGCGTCCTTGACCACCTCGTAGGCGCCGGCGCTGACGCCTCCGCTGGTGATGATCAGGTCGGTGCCACCGGCGTAGCGGTCGAGCAACTCGCTGAACTGTGCGACATCGTCTTCGGCGGTCTCGACGCCGATGACCTCCGCGCCGGCCTCGCGCGCGGCCCCGGCCAGCATGATCGAGTTGGACTCGTAGATCTGCCCCGGCCGCAGCGGGCTACCGGGCGACACCAGCTCCGAGCCGGTCGACATGACCAGCACCCGTTGGCGCGGGATCACCGGCAGTTCGGCCATTCCCAGCGCCGCGGCCAGGCCGAGCACGGCCGGCGTCACGACCTGGCCCTTGCGCAGGACGGTGGTGCCGGGGGCGACGTCCTCGCCCGCTCGCCGGATGTGCGCGCCCGGCGGGCGGGGCTGGCGGATCGCCACGGCCTGCACGCCGCCGTCGGTGTCCTCGACCGGCACGATTGCCGTCGTCCCGGCCGGCACCGGCGCGCCGGTCATGATGCGGTGCGCGGTGCCGGGTTGCAGCGTCAGGTTGTCGGTGCGCCCGGCCGGAATGTCCTCGGCGACCGGCAAGACCACCGGGCGCTCGGGCGTCGCCCCGGTGACCTCCTCGGCGCGCACCGCGTATCCGTCCATCGCGGAGTTGTCGAAAACCGGCAGCGCCAGCGGGGCGACCACGTCGTCGGCCAGCACCAACCCCTGCGCCTCGGTCAACGTGACCGCGGCCGCCGGGCGGGCGCAGATCATCTCGGTTACGACGCGCTGATGCTCTTCGACTGACCGCACCCGGCCATTATCGGTCGCTCACCCCGTCCCCGATCCGCACCGCCCGTCGTAGAGTCGAGAACGTGATTACCGGACTGGCCCACACCGGGGTGTGCGTACCCGACTGTGAGGCCGCGGTGGCGTTCTATCGAGACGTGTTGGGCCTGCGTGTGCTGTCGCCGCCGTATGTCATGAGCGGTAACGCCATTCGCGACGACATGGGCGAGCTGGTGTCCGACCCCACCATGAAGGCGGCCATCGTCGGATTGCCGGACGACGGCGACCGGGTGCTCGAAGTGATCGAATACCTCAACGTCGAAGGGGGCCCAGCGCATGGGCGGCGTGCCACCGCCCGAGCGCTGACCGATCACGGGCTGTCGCACGTCGGGCTGGTCTGCGAGGACCTCGACGCGACCCGCGCCGAACTGGAAAGCAAAGGGGTGCGCTTCCTGGTCAGCGGGATCGCCGACGTCGCCCGGGTGCGCACCACGTGGTTCGTCGACCCGTGGGGCGTGGTGTTCATCCTGGTGGAAAAAAGCCGGCCCGAGCGACCCTACTTCTCCCAATGGGACTAGGACGACCCAGAATCGGGATCATCGGCGCGGGTGCCGGCGGCATCGCGATGGGAATCCAGCTGGCCGAGGGCGGGTACGAGTTCACCATCTTCGACCGGGCCGACGGATTCGGCGGGACCTGGCGGCACAACACGTTCCCGGGCGCGGCGTGCGACGTGCCGTCGCATCTGTACTCGTATTCCTTCGCGCCCAACCCGCGGTGGAGCAAGACCTACGCGAACCAGCCCGAGATCCTGGCTTATCTCGAGAAGGTCGCTGCCGACCACGGGCTGGGCCCACACCTGCGGCCCCACACCGCCATCACCACGGCGCGGTGGTCGGACACCGCTCGGCGCTGGACGCTCACCGACGGCGACGGCCGCAGGCACGACTTCGACGTCGTGGTGAGCGCCGTCGGGATGCTCGACGTGCCCCACATCCCCGAGATTGCCGGGGCGCGGCGGTTTCGCGGCCGCCAATTCCATTCGGCGCGTTGGGATCACCGCAAGTCGACGGCCGGGGAGCGGGTCGCGTCCATCGGGACCGGCGCCAGCGCGGTCCAGTACGTGCCCGCGATCGCGCGAGAAACCGCGCACCTGACGGTGTTTCAACGCACACCGATCTGGATCGCGCCGCGGTTCGACTTCCCCTTCACCCCCGAGCAGCACGACCTTTTCGAACGCGACCCTGCGGCGGCGCAAAAGCTGCGCGACGAGGCCTTCGATGCCTATGAGTCGTCGAGTTTCGACGTCGACGCGCAGCAGACGCGCGAGGCGACGGAGCTCGCCCGCAGCTACCTCATGCGCAAGGTGGCCGACCCGGGGTTGCGCGCGAAGCTGATGCCGGACTACCCCGCCGGCTGTAAGCGGCCGCTGATGTCACGCGAGTGGTACCCCACGTTCGCGCTGCCCAATGTCAGCCTGGAGACCACGGCGATCGCCGAGCTGACCGAGCGCGGGGTGCGCACCGTCGACGGCGTGGAGCACCGCGTCGACACCGTCATCTACGGCACCGGATTCAAGGCGGCCGAGTACCTGGCGAGTATCGACGTGTACGGAACCGGCGGCCGTCGCCTTCGCGAGGAGTGGCACCAGGGCGCGGAGGCCTACCTCGGCACGCTGGTCGCCGGATATCCCAACCTGTTCGTCCTCTACGGCCCAAACACCAACGGGGTCAACTCAATTCTGTACATCCACGAGGCGCAGACGACGTTCATCCGCCAAATCCTCGAGGTGATGGGCCGTCGCGGCGCCCGCACGGTGGAGGTGACCCCGGGGGCGCAGCGCCGCTACAACGACGAGATCCAGGCCGCCATGGTGGGCAAGGTCTGGCTGGCCTGCACCAACTACTTTCGGCACCCCAGCGGCAAGGTGGTCACCCAATTGCCCTACAGCGGCCGGGAGTTCTACGAACGGACCCGCGAGCTGGTCGACGGCGACTACCGCTGGGGCCGTTGAGCTCAGCGCCGGTGGGCCCGGAAAGCCTGCGCCCGCGAGGGCTCGTCGGCCGCCCGTTTCGCTTCCGCCAGGTCGGCGCCGGCGGCAAGGCTTTTGGCGCCGGCGAGCGGGGCCGCACGCCGGGCTTGCTGGGGTGTCTCAGCGCTTTGACCCGTTCCCCGGTTCTGATCGGGGCGCTGAACGCCGTCTCGACTTTCATCCGCAGCCACGCGGCGGCGCGCTTCGTCCGCTTCTTCGGTTGCACGGCCACACCTTACTGCGGCTACTGGAGCCAGAAGTTGTCGTGGCGGATGAACCATTCGCGGCGTTCGTCGTCGGTCATGTCGGCCAGTGCCCCGAAGCCCTCGAAGTAGGCTTCGCGCGGGGCGCCGGGGGCGAACAGCATCAGGATCGATGCCGGTTCGTCGGCCTCGTTGCGGAAACCATGGATGCCGCCGGGCGGCACGTAGAGGAAGTCGCCCTGATGGCCGTCCACCCAGTCGCTGCCGTCGTAGAGCTTCATCGTCCCAGACAGGACGAAGAACGCCTCGGACATCGCACGGTGAAAGTGCGGTCCGGGACCACCGCCGGCCGGGGCGATGTCGACCCGATAGAGGCCGTAGTCGCCGTCGGTGGCCTGTTGATTGGCCAGGTAGTGGTACTTGGTTCCAAACGTCTCGTAGTCGGGCGGCTCATCCGAGCGCTTGAGCCAGGCGCTGACCTCCGGCTCGTCCTTGGTGTAGCGGGGCGGTGGGTAGGGCGGCACGGCGAGGGACATGCCTCCAGTGTGGCCCCGGGCGCCGCTCAGTCGACCGGATAGACCACGCCGGTGAGTTCCTCGGAGACCGCCCACAACCGGCGCTGCACGTCGACGTCGTGCGACTTCTCGCTGGAGGCAACGACTTTCGGGTAGCCGCGTGTCTGGCCGAGGCCGTCGGGTCCGTAGTACTGCCCGCCGAGCACTCCCGGATCGGTCGCTGCGCGCAGTTGCGGCAGCGCGCCCATATCCGCGCTTTGCGCGATGAGCCGCTCGAACAGCAATGAGGCACCGGCAAGCCATCCCGGCATGTTGCGCATCAACTCGGTGTTCGACCCGCCGGGGTGCGCGGCCGCGGCGATCGTCGTGCCGTGCGGCGCAAGCCGTCGCTGTAGCTCGTAGGTGAACAGCAGGTTGGCCAGCTTGGCCTGCCCGTAGGCCGCCACCCGGTGGTAGCGGCGTTCCCACTGCAGATCGTCGAAATGAATGTCGGCCAGGATGCGGTGACCGACGCTGCTGACCGTCACCACCCGCGAACCGGCGACCGGCAGCAGCCGATCCAACAGCAGGCCGGTGAAGGCGAAGTGGCCCAGGTGGTTGGTGCCGAACTGCAGCTCGAAGCCGTCTTTGGTGGTCCCCTTCGGCGTGTACATCACCCCGGCGTTGTTGATGAGCAGGTCGATGCGGTCGTGCGCGGACCGCAGCTCGTCGGCGGCGGATCGGATCGAGTCCAGCGAGGTCAGGTCGAGCTCCTGCAGCGCGACGTCGGCGTGCGGGCTCCGGGCGGCGATGCGTGCGGCCGCGTCCTTGCCCTTGTCCAGGTTGCGCACCGCCAGCACCACGTGAGCGCCGTGGTCGGCGAGCGCGGCGGCGGTCTCGTAGCCCAGGCCGGTGTTGGCTCCGGTGATGACGGCGACCCGACCGGATTGGTCGGGAATGTCCGCGGCTGTCCATTTGGCCATGACGGGCTCCTTGAACTAGTAGAGTAAACGGGGCGAGTGCTCCGGTTGACTTCACTATACGGAACGGGCGCCCCGCTTTGTCAACCGATGGGTGGTGAATAGATGGCGCAGCCCGAACGTCGGCTGCGTGCCGACGCGGCGCGCAATCGTGCGCGGGTGCTGGAAGTCGCCTACGACACCTTCGCGGCCGAGGGCTTGTCGGTGCCGATCGACGAGATCGCGCGTCGCGCCGGCGTCGGAGCCGGCACCGTCTACCGGCACTTCCCGACCAAGGAAGCGCTGTTTCAGGCGGTCATCGAAGATCGCATGCAGCGATTGGTCGACGACGGGCGCACCCTGCTCGAGTCCGTCGGAGCCGGGGAGGCGCTCTTCAGTTTCCTGCGGTCGATGGTGCTGCAGTGGGGTGCGACGGACCGGGGCCTGGTCGACGCGCTTGCCGGGTTGGGCATCGACATCGCCAGCGTCGCGCCCGACGCCGAGGACGCGTTCCTGGCCGTGCTCGGTGAGCTGCTGGGCGCCGCGCAGGAGGCCGGGACGGCGCGCCCGGACATCGGCGTGCGGGAAGTGAAGGCGATCCTGGTCGGATGCCAGGCGATGGAGTCGTACAACTCGGAGCTGGCCGAGCGGGTGACCGACGTGGTCGTCGACGGTTTACGCGCCCAGCGATAAGGAGGAGGGCCCGGGGCTGCATCGTCGCCGTGCCCGTCCTGATTGCCCGCCTCCTCCTCACCCCGCTGCGCGGGCTGCATCGTCGCCGTGCGTTCTTGCACTCGGCATAGGCGAGTGCTAAGAATGATCTTGGCACTCGCGACCGGTGAGTGCTAGGTCGGGACGGTGAGACCAGCTCTGGTCGTCCGTCGCGGGCACTGCACCCGGCCAGAACGTGTCATCCCCAATCTGGAGGAATCACTTCGCAATGGCCAAGACAATTGCGTACGACGAAGAGGCCCGTCGCGGCCTCGAGCGGGGCCTGAACGCCCTCGCCGACGCGGTAAAGGTGACGTTGGGCCCCAAGGGCCGCAACGTCGTCCTGGAGAAGAAGTGGGGTGCCCCCACGATCACCAACGATGGCGTGTCCATCGCCAAGGAGATCGAGCTGGAGGACCCCTACGAGAAGATCGGCGCCGAGCTGGTCAAGGAAGTCGCCAAGAAGACCGACGACGTCGCCGGTGACGGCACGACGACGGCCACGGTGCTGGCCCAGGCGCTGGTGAAAGAGGGCCTGCGCAACGTTGCCGCCGGCGCCAACCCGCTCAGCCTGAAGCGCGGTATCGAGAAGGCCGTCGAGAAGGTCACCGAGACCCTGCTGAAGTCGGCCAAGGAGGTCGAGACCAAGGACCAGATCGCGGCCACGGCGGCCATCTCGGCCGGCGACCAGTCGATCGGCGACCTGATCGCCGAGGCGATGGACAAGGTCGGCAACGAGGGTGTCATCACCGTCGAGGAGTCCAACACCTTCGGCCTGCAGCTCGAGCTCACCGAGGGCATGCGGTTCGACAAGGGTTACATCTCGGGCTACTTCGTCACCGACGCCGAGCGTCAGGAAGCGGTCCTGGAGGACCCCTTCATCCTGCTGGTCAGCTCCAAGGTGTCGACGGTCAAGGACCTGCTTCCGCTGCTGGAGAAGGTCATCCAGGCCGGCAAGCCGCTGCTGATCATCGCCGAGGACGTCGAGGGCGAGGCGTTGAGCACCCTGGTCGTCAACAAGATCCGCGGCACCTTCAAGTCGGTGGCGGTCAAGGCCCCCGGCTTCGGTGACCGCCGCAAGGCGATGCTGCAGGACATGGCCATCCTCACCGGTGGCCAGGTCATCAGCGAAGAGGTCGGCCTGACGTTGGAGAACGCCGACGTCAGCCTGCTGGGCAAGGCCCGCAAGGTGGTCATCACCAAGGACGAGACCACCATCGTCGAGGGCGCCGGTGACCCGGACGCCATCGCCGGCCGGGTGGCCCAGATCCGCACCGAGATCGAGAACAGCGACTCCGACTACGACCGCGAGAAGCTGCAGGAGCGCCTGGCCAAGCTGGCCGGCGGTGTTGCGGTGATCAAGGCCGGCGCCGCCACAGAGGTGGAGCTCAAGGAGCGCAAGCACCGCATCGAGGACGCGGTCCGCAACGCCAAGGCGGCCGTCGAGGAGGGCATCGTCGCCGGTGGTGGCGTGGCCCTGCTGCACGCGTCGCCGTCGCTGGACGAGCTGAAGCTCACCGGTGACGAGGCGACCGGCGCCAACATCGTGCGCGTTGCGCTCGAGGCTCCGCTGAAGCAGATCGCCTTCAACTCCGGGCTGGAGCCCGGCGTTGTCGCCGAGAAGGTCCGCAACTCGCCCGCCGGTACCGGCCTGAACGCCGCCACCGGTGAGTACGAGGACCTGCTCAAGGCCGGCGTTGCCGACCCGGTCAAGGTCACCCGCTCGGCGCTGCAGAACGCGGCATCCATCGCCGGGCTGTTCCTGACCACCGAGGCCGTCGTTGCCGACAAGCCGGAGAAGGCGGCCGCTCCCGCGGGCGACCCGACCGGCGGCATGGGCGGCATGGACTTCTAAGTCCCTTCACGAAGAAGCCCGGTCCCTCTGGGGGCCGGGCTTTTTCGTGTCGGCGACACGCTTGCCGAGACTGCGTACAGCGCTACCGAATCACGCCGGAGCACGCGCTCACCGCAGGCTCGGCGCGAAGAGGCTTAAGCCGGCAGCGAGAACACCACGCAGTCGTGCAGGCAGCCCTTGGCGGCCGACGGGGAATCGGCCTCGCGGTGCAGCAGCGCACGGGTCGGCACGACGCCCAGGTGGGCGGTCTCCGCATCGGCGTCGCTGACCTTGGCTTCGCCGTCGACGATCAGGGAGTAGCCGCCGGGTTCCCGCGGGGGCCACAGCAGGGTGACGTCGCGTCGGTGGTTCAGATTTTGCCGGGTGCGGCCGCCGATCGGCCCGACGTCGACGATCGCGGCGGGCCCGTCCGGGCCCTCGGGGAGGTCGCGCAAGCGCGGCTCGACCGTCACGGTGTGCACGCGGTAGCCGTCGTCGACGGTGATCAGATACGCGAAGGGATAGTCGGTGAGGGCGGCGGCCAGGCGCTTGACGTCCACCTTCTTCTTGGTGCGCATAATGCCGAGGATAGGCCAGGCGGACCGCTAGTCCGGTATGTCCGGCACCCGGATGCCCGGGCCGGGAACCCCGGGGGTGCGGTCGGGCTTGTTGAAGAATCCGGAGCTGGGGATGCCTGACTCGCGGGTGGCGGGGCCGCGGAACTCGTTGTCCCCGGGGGCGAAGAAGCCCGGGGGTGCGGAGGTCGTAGTCCGCAGGGCCGGCGGTGTGGGCGTGGACCCACTTGCCGCGCTGACGACACCGGAGCCGGTGCCCGATTGGAGGTTGCCGGCGATCGCGCTGGGGTCGGCCGCGGCGGCGAAGGCGGCGTTGGCCGCCGGGCCGAGCATGCCGGCGTTCGGCAGGCCGGCGTTGAGGCCGCCGGTCGCCGCACTGACCGAGCTGAGGACGCCGGAGCCGAGGTTGGCCGCGCTGACGCCGCCCGTGACGTAGTGGCCGGAGTTGAGCGCGCTCGAGTCCATGCCCTGGCCGGCCAGGGCGCCGTTGTCCTGGAAGAAGCCCGCGTTGGCGGTACCGGCGTTGAAAAATCCCATGTTGGACGACCCGGAGTTCGCGAAGCCGGTATTGAAGTTGCCCGAGTTCCCGATACCAAAGTTGCCGTTGCCGGAATTGAAAAACCCGATGTTGTTGGTCCCGGAGTTGAACAACCCGATGTTGCCGCTCCCGGAGTTGAAACCGCCAAATCCGATCTGGTTGCTGCCGGTCAGCCCGATCCCAAAGTCGTTGTTGCCGGTATTGCCAAACCCGATATTTCCGCTGCCTAGGTTGCCCCAGCCAAGATTGTTGTTACCCGAGTTTCCGGAGCCGACATTTTGATTACCGCTGTTTCCGTAACCGACGTTCGAATTGCCGGAGCCGAACAGGTTGAAATTGAGTTGGCCGTTGTTGAAGGTAATTCCGATCTTTTGCAGGACCGCCTGCCATGGTGCCAACTGGGCCGCGGCGGCCGACGCGTCGGCGTGGTAACCGAACATCGCCGCGACGTCCGACGCCCACATCTGCTCGTAGGCCGCCTCGGTGTCCATGATCGCGGGGGTGTTGAGCCCGAACCAGTTGGTCGACGCCAGTGCCTGGATGAGGGAGCGATTGGCCGCCACCATCGCGGGCTGGATCGTAGCCGCCAGCGCGGTTTCGAACGCGGTCGCGATGGCTGCGGCCTGGCTTGATGCCGCCTCCGCCTGGGCCGCCGCCGCGCTGAGCCAGCTCACGTACTGGGTGGCGACGGCCATCATCGCCGCCGCCGACGCCCCTTGCCACGAGCCGTTCGCCAGGTCCGACGTCACCGAGAAAAACGTCGATGCTGACGACGCCAGATCCTCGGCCAGCCCATCCCAGGCGGCCGCGGCAGCAAGCAGCGGCGCCGCCCCCGGACCGGCGAAGATTAGTGCCGAGTTGATTTCTGGCGGCAACCACGCGAAATGCGGGCTCGTCACTAAGCCAACTTAACCGGGATGGCCTGCGCTTCGTGGCGTTATCGCGCAGGTAAGGGGGTTGGCTTTCGGCCGCGGACCAACCTGCCGGGACGAGCATTGGTGGGAATGCCATTTTCGGCAATTATTTCGCCGGAAACAATCGTCGCCACATAGCCGTCGGCGGTCTGGTCCAGGCGACGTCCGCCCGCCGGAAGGTCATAACGGATCACCGGCTTGTGCAACCGCAGCCCCGCATGATCGATGACGTTGAGGTCCGCCTTGTATCCGACGGCAATGCGGCCGCGGTCGCCCAGCCCCGCCACCCGGGCGGGCACGGACGTGAGTTCGCGGACGGCCTCGGGAACCGAGAACCGCGCGGCCTTGCGGTCGCGCGCCCAGTGCGCCAGGAAGTACGTCGAGTAGCTGGCGTCGCAGATCATGCCGTAGTGGGCGCCGCCGTCGCCGAGCCCGAGGACCACGTCCTCGCGGTGCAGCAACTCGCCCACGGTGTCCAGCGAGTTGCCCTGCAGGTTGCTGGTCGCCACCAGCAGCATCGCGCGACCGTCGTCGTCGAGCAGCCGGTCGTAGGCCTCCTCCATCGGGTTGAGCCCGCGGGCCCGCGCGCGGGCCCCGATGCTGTCGGCCGGGTTCGGCTCGTAGTTGGGGTCGTCGCCCAGCGGGAAAATCCAGTCCCACATCTGGGCGACGTACAGGATCGGGTGACCGATACCCGGCTTGTCGGCCAGGATGCGGGCGCGGACCTCGGGTTTGCGCATCTCGGCCACCCGCTCGGGCAGCGGCAGGTGAGCGATCTCGCGGTAGCTGGGGTAGAGCACGAACGGGTTGGCGCTCAACTGCAGGCCGATGATCAGCCCGATCGGGCGCGGCAGCAGCTGCGCGGTGAATTGTGCCCCACCGGCCCCGGCATTTTTGTTGGCCTTCTCGATCATGGTGATGGCGTCCGGCCAGTTCGGGTCGCCCTGGTTGGCGACGACCAGGGTGAAGGTGACCGGCAGGCCGACGTCCTCGGCCACGTCGAACACCGTCTGCAGGACCGGCTGGTAGCCGCCGGCCGGGATGTCGGGCACGAACTGAAGCAGGCCGCCGCCGCCGTCCACGACGCCGCGGGCGATCTCTTCGATCTCCTCGCGGGCGGCGTCGTAGCTGGGGATCGGCGAACCGCTTTCGGTCTTGTGGATGGTCAGCCGCGACGACGCGAAGCCCAGCGCGCCCGCCTCGATGGCCTCCTTGGCCAGCGCCCGCATCTTCGCGAGATCGTCGGCGGTGGCCGGCTCGCGGTCGGCGCCGCGCTGGCCCATCACGTAGACGCGCAGTGGGGAGTGCGGCAGGTAGGCGGCCACGTCGATGTCGCGCTCGCCGGCTTCCAGGGTGTCCAGGTATTCGGGGAAGGTTTCCCAGGTCCACGGCAGGCCGTCCGTCATGACGACGCCGGGAATGTCCTCCACCCCGGCCATCACGTCGACGAGCACGTCGTGGTCTGCCTGCCGGCACGGCGCGAAACCGACCCCGCAGTTGCCCATCACCACCGTGGTCACCCCGTGCGCCGACGACGGGGTCAGGCGGTCCGACCAGATGGACTGGCCGTCGTAGTGGGTGTGCAGATCGACGAAGCCCGGGGTGACGAGCAGCCCGGTCGCGTCGATATCCCGCGCGGCGCTCTCGCCCTGGAGGTCGCCGTTCGACCCCACCGCCGCTATCACGCCGTCGCGCACCGCGACGTCGCCGACGTACGGCTCGCCCCCCAGCCCGTCGACGATGGTGCCGTTGCGGATGACGAGGTCGTAGGTCATCTAACTAATCTACGACCAGCCCGGCGCCTCGTGCCAGAATCTTTTCCCTGATCGATCACCCCGGATAATGCGGGGCCTTCGTCCGCGACCCCGACGGCAACAACGCCGAAGCGGTCTGGGACGGACGGCCGTAATGTCGCTGATATGCCAAGCACCGACGCCGCCACCCAGGAACTGCTGCGGGACGCGTTCACCCGGTTGGTCGAACACGTCGACGAGCTCACCGACGGGCTGACCGACGAAACGTCCGACTACCGGCCGACGTCGGCCGCCAACAGCATCGCCTGGCTGATCTGGCACAGCGCGCGGGTGCAGGACATTCAGCTGGCCGACGTGGCCGGCGTCGAGGAGGTGTGGATCCGAGACGGCTGGGTGGACCGGTTCGGGCTGGACCTGCCGCGCAACGACACCGGCTACGGGCACGGCCCCGAGCAAGTCGCGAAGGTACACGCGCCCGCCGACCTGCTGTCCGGCTATTACCACGCGGTGCACAAGCTCACCCTGGAATACATCGCCAGCGTCACCACCGACGAACTGTCCCGGGTCGTCGACACCAACTGGGATCCGCCGGTGACGGCCAGCGCGCGGCTGGTGAGCATCATCGACGACTGCGCCCAGCACCTCGGGCAGGCCGCGTACGTGCGGGGGATCGCGCCGTAGGGTCTAGACCGTGCGATCGGCGGTGACGGCGCTGTTGTGGCTGACGACGACCGTTGCCGTGGCCGTAGCCATCCCGGCGGTGTGGCTGCAGCTCAACGTCGTCGACGAGGGCGGCTACGCCGCGCTGGCGCGCGAAGCCGCAAGTGACCCCGCCCTGCAGTCGGCCGTGGCGGGGGAACTGACCACCCGGGCAATGGCGCTCATCGCCGAACGGGGCGGGGGGCGCTACCCGGTCGACAGCACGCAGGTCCGCGACGTCGCCGCCGCCTTCACCGCCGGCCCGGCGTTTCCGCCGCTGTTCGCGCAGCTGAACCGGGCGGCGCACGGCTGGCTGTTCACCGACCCGGGCCAGGGCCAAAACGGCAATCAATGGGTCGTCGACGTGGCCCCGATGCTCCAAGAGCCCTCGTTTCAGCAGGTGTTGAGCAGCCACAACGTCAAGGTGCCGGCCAATCTGGCGGTTCCGCTGACCGTGTCGATGCCGGGATCGCTGCGGCAGGGGCAGCTGAGCCGGCTGGCTGCCTGGGGTCCGTGGGTGAGCATCGGCGCGGCCGCCCGCGGCGGCCTCTTCGCGCTGCTGACGCTGGCCGCCGCGCGCCGCCGCGGCAGGGCCCTGACCGGTCTGGGCGTCTCGGCGCTGCTCGCCGGCGCGGCCGGATGGGCGGGCATCGAGGGCGGCGGCCGGTACGTCAACGACGCGCTGAATCGCACCACCGGTGACATCCGCCGGATCGCCGAGGTCATGGTGGACCACGCGGAGGCCGGCCTGCGCCACTGGCTCGACCTGACGCTGGTCGCCGGAGCCGCGCTGGTGGGGCTCGGCGTGCTCGTCGCGATCCTGGGCGGCCTGCGCAAGAAGTGCTAGCCCGTGGCGATCGCGAGGGCTGGGGAGCCGGACGAAGCGGGTCGCCACCTAACTAGCCGAGCGGCAGCTGCGCCAGGATCGGCGTGGTCGGCTTGGGCGATCCCGCGCCGGGTTCGACGGTGAACGCCAACGCCGTCGACGATCCGAGGTTGGTCAGCGTCTCCGTCGTCGACGGTGTCACGGCCGCGGTGCCCATCGTGCCCGCCGAGGTCGGGCCGTTCGACCCGATCAACCACATCTGGTACACGGTGCCCGGGGCCGGCGGCGGCACATTGTTCATCACCAGCACTCCTGCGTTGCGGTCGCGGGAAAACACCACGGTGGCCGTGCCGTCGGCGAGCGGGCGCGAGACGGTCCGCAGATCCGGTGCCGCCATCACCTGTTCGGCCACGGTCGACTTCGCGGGCGGACGCGTCAGCACCCCGACGCCGAACGCCGCGGCACCCACCACGATGGCCGCTGCCGCGGACGCCAAAGCCGCTTTGCGCCAAGTTATTTGGCGGACGTTGTCGGGTTTGGCGGCTTGGATCGAGGCGAGGATGGCGCCACGTAGACGTGCCGGCGGCTCGGTTGCCGTCGCCGAGGACACCACCGCCATCGTCTCGCGCACGGCACGCACTTCGTCGTTGAAGGCCGCCGCCACCGGCGACGGCGCGGCGGCCACCCGGCGGTCGATCTCGGCGCTTTCGGCGTCCGACACGGCGTGCAGTGCATACGGCCCGGCCAACTCGAGCAGTTCGAAATCGGTCGGCTCAGTCATCAGCGCCGCTCCTCGGCATCGCTGCGCTCTGCATCGTCGCCGGCGCGGTCATCAGCGCCGCTCCTCGGCATCGCTGCGCTCTGCATCGTCGCCGGCGCGGTCATACCACGTCCAAGCAGTTGCGCAGGCCGCGCAGCGCATCGCGGATGCGCGATTTGATCGTCGACAAGTTGGCGGCCAACCGCTGTGACACTTCGCTATAGGTCAGGCCCTCGTAGTAGGCCAGCTGAATGCACTGCCGCTGCGCATCGCTCAGCCCGTCCAGGCATTGGGTCACCCGGTGGCGCTCGTCCGAGGCGATCGCCGAGTCGGCCACTGGGTCTTGCGCCGCGGCGCTTGGGTGTTCGGCGCTCGCCGCGCCGTATCGGGATTCCCGCCTACTGCCGGCCTGCTCGGAGCGCACCCGGTCGACGGCCCGCCGGTGCGCCATCGTCAGCAGCCACGCCAGACCGGAGCCCTTGGCGGAGTCATACCCCGACGCCGCGCGCCACACCTCGAGATAGACCTCCTGGGTGGTTTCCTCGCTGTAGCCCGGGTCACGCAGCACCCGCATCACCAGTCCGTACACCCGTGTCCTGGTGAGGTCGTAGACCGTGGCGAAGGCGGCGCTGTCCCCGCGCGCGACCTGGCGCAGCAGGGCGTCCACCTCGTTGCTCATCGACCCGTAGCCTATCGCCCGTCGTCGATGTACCGGGCTCGGTGGCCGCCAACTTCGGGCAATGACAACCGGAGATGTCATCGAATCGCAAGCGGGCCGGCGTCACATTGGTAATTCGGAGCCACCGAGCCCGCGGACGGCCCGCGGCGCGCTCGCGGTGTCGTTAGCCGAACGTGAACGAAAACACCTGCAGGCCTTTGCTGACCTGCATGTCGAGCTGATCGCGGTGCGCGGTGTCGTCGGAGACGATCTGGTGCAAGGTGGGCGCCCCGCCGATGGCCGTCGCGGTCGTCTTGCCGCCGCGCGTCACGGTGATGGTGCCGGTGCCGCCGACGACGGCATAGACGTCTTTGCCGGTGTAGTTGAGCCGGATGGCGGCGTCGTCGCTGTCGGCGGTGGCGCCCTGGTCGTCCACCCTCCAGCGGCCGCGCAAGGCGAACCGGTCGTCGGCCAACTGCGCCGGGTAGCCGAATGTGGCTGTGCCCGGCTTGTATTCGCCGCCACCGTAGTAGACGGCCTTGCCGGCGCCCAGGTAGGTCTCCGGGGTGAGCCTGGTTTGCGGGGTGGTGTCGACCGTGTCCGTCGGTGCCGGCAGCCGGGCGCCGGGGTTGGCGTCGACAAGCAGTTGGCGGATCAGCTTTTCGGTCGCGCCGTAGTCGCCCTCGCCGAACTTGGTGTGCCGGACGGTTCCGCTCGCGTCGATCAGGTACTCGGCGGGCCAGTACAGGTTCTGGTAGCTGTTCCAGGTCGCGTAGTCGTTGTCGAGTGCGACGGGGTAGGTGATGTGCAGCGCGGCGGCGCCACTGGCCACGTTGCCGGGTACCCGTTCGAAGGCGTATTCCGGGGTGTGCACGCCGATGACGACGAGACCGTCGTCGCGGTAGCGGTTGTACCAATCGACGACATGCGGAATGGCGCGTTGGCAGTTGATGCAGGAGTAGGCCCAGAAGTCGATCAACACCACCTTGCCACGCAGGGACGCCAGGTCGATCGGTGCGCCGCCCGGGGTGTTGAGCCACTGGGTGATCCCGGTGACGGCGGGGGCCGGCCCGCATTGCTGCAGCTGGTCGGCGCCCCCGAAGTCCCTGCTGCAGTCGGCCAGCTGGCCCTTCACCGCGGCGCCCAAATTGAGTTTCTGACGAATCTCGTTGCCGCCGATGCCCTTCTGCATCGCGGTCGTGTAGTCGGGGACGGCGCGCTGCAGCATCGCGGGCAGGTTGAAGACCAGCGCCACCGCCAGCACGATCATCGTGATCCCGCCGGCGACCTGGATCACGCGCTGCCGGCGGCGAAACGCCGCGACCCGCTCGGCGATGCGCCGACCGGCCAACGCGAAAACCAGCAGCGGCAGCGCGGTGCCGATCGCGAACGTCGCGGTCAGGACCAGCGTCGCGGGCCCGATGGACGCGGTGCCGCCGGCGACCACGATGGCCGCCAGCACCGGTCCCGCGCACGGGACATAGAGGGCGCCCAGCGTCAGCCCCAACCCGAAACCGCTTCTCGCCGAGCCGATTTGACGCTGCGGAATGCGGGAAAACGGGCGCTCGATCAGGTGCTGCAGCGGCGGGAAGATCAAGCCGAGGCCGATGAGCGTCAACGTCACCAGCGCGGCCCAACGGATCGCGTCCTGCGGCAGGTGCAGCGCTGAGAGCAGCGCCGAACCGGCCAGCGTGACCGCGCTGAAGCTGCAGACCAGGCCGGCGATCACCAGATACGGCCGCGCCGCGGGGGTGCTGTCACGGCTGCTGACTCGGCGGCCATTCAAGCCGGAGAAGAACACCACCGGCAGCACCGGCAGGATGCACGGCGAGATGCCGGTGATCAGGCCGCCGAGGAATCCGATGAGCGCGACTGTTCCCATGACTGGTATTCGGAGCTAGCGGGCCGACGGGCTAATCGCTGTAGGCTAAGGACGGCCGGGGCCCGACCGGCCGTGACGAAAACCTGGGGGGCCGGGAACGCACCCGCATCGGCCACCAGAACCAGCGCCCCAGCAGCGCGGCGATGGACGGGGTCATGAACGCGCGCACGATCAGCGTGTCGAATAGCAGGCCCAGGCCGATGGTGGTGCCGACCTGACCGATGATCCGTACGTCGCTGACGACCATGGAGGCCATCGTGAACGCGAAGACCAGGCCCGCGTTGGTCACCACCTTCCCGGTGCCGCCCATCGACCGGATGATTCCGGTATTCAGTCCGGCGTGAATTTCTTGTTTGAACCTCGACACCAGCAGCAGGTTGTAGTCCGATCCGACGGCCAACAAGACGATGACGGACATCGCGAGCACCAGCCAGTGCAGCTGAATGCCGAGAATGTGTTGCCAGACGAGCACGGACAGCCCGAAGGAAGCGCCCAGCGAAACCGCCACCGTGCCCACGATGACGGCGGCGGCGACGAGGGCGCGGGTGAGGATCAGCATGATGATGAAAATCAGGCACAGCGAGGAGATTCCGGCGATCATCAGGTCCCACTTGGCGCCCTCGGAGATGTCCTTGAACACCGCACCCGTGCCGGCCAGGTAGATCTTCGCGTCCTCCAGCGGGGTCCCCTTGAGCGATTCCTCGGCGGCGGTGCGGATCTTGTCGATGCTCGCGATGCCCTCGGCCGAGGCGGGGTCTCCGCGATGCAAGATGATGAAGCGAGCCGAGCGTCCATCCGGTGACAGGAAGTTCTTCATGGCGCGCTGGAAGTCCTTGTTTTTGAAGACTTCTGGCGGAAGGTAGAACGAATCGTCGTTCTTGGACGCGTCGAACGCGTGGCCCATCGCCGTCGCGTTGTCGCTCATCTCGTCCATCTGGTCGAAGATCCCGGACATGGTGCTGTGCATGTCGAGCATCATGGTCCGCATGTTCGACATGGTTTCGATCATCGGCGGGAACTGCGCGACCATCTGCGGCATGAGCCGGTCGAGGTCCTTGATGTCGCCGACCAGCGTGTTCAGTTTCTCGTCGATCTGGTCCAGGCCGTCGAGCGCGTCGAATATCGAACGAATCGACCAGCAGATCGGGATGTCGAAACAGTGCCTCTCCCAATAGAAATAGCTGCGGATCGGCCGCCAGAAGTCGTCGAAGTCGGCGATTCGGTCGCGCAGCTCGTTGGTGATCTGCTGCATCTGTTCGGTGTCGCCGACCATGCGGTGCGTGGTGGCGACCAGCTGCGTCATCAGCGCGTACATCCGTTGCATGGTGGCGATCGTCTTGGTCATCTCGTCGGCCTGCTTGAGCATGTTGTTCATCTGGTCACGCTGGTATTTCATGCTCTGCATCTGGCCGGCGCTTTGCATGCTCATCTGGAACGGGATCGACGTGTGGTCCATCGTCGTCCCGTCGGGCCGGGTGATCGCCTGGACGCGGGAGATCCCCGGGACGCGGAAGATGCCCTTGGCCAGCCGGTCGAGGACCAGGAAGTCGGCCGGATTCCGCATGTCGTGGTCCGCCTGAATCATCAGGATCTCGGGCTTCATCCGGGCCTGGGAGAAGTGGCGATCCGCGGCGGTGAGGCCCGCGTTGGCGGGGATGAACGAGGGCAGGTATTCCCGGTCGTTGTAGTTGGCCTTGTAGCCGGGCAGGGTGAGCAGGCCGATGAGGGCGACGGCGCACGTGACCGCCAGGATCGGCAGCGGCCAGCGAACCACCGCGGTCCCGACGCGTCGCCAGCCGCGAACCCCGAGCTTGCGCTTGGGGTCGAACAGCCCGAACCGGGCGCCGACGGTCAAAACCGCCGGACCCAGCGTCAACGCGACCAGCACCGCGACCAGCATCCCCACCGCGCAGGGGACGCCCAGGGTCTTGAAATACGGCATCCGGGCGAAGCTGAGGCAGAACGTCGCCCCGGCGATCGTCAAACCGGAGCCCAGGATGACGTGGGCCGTCCCGCGATACATGGTGTAGAAGGCCGCTTCCCGGTCCTCGCCGGCCTGGCGGGCTTCCTGATAGCGCCCGATGATGAAGATTCCGTAGTCCGTCCCGGCCGCGATCGCCAGCGACGTCAAAAGCGACACCGCGAAGGTGGTCAGGCCCACCAGCCCGAAATGCCCCATCAGCGCGACGCCGCCACGCGCCGCGGTCAATTCGAAGCCGACCGTGACCAGCAGCAGGATCACGGTGACTATCGAGCGGTAGACGAACAGCAGCATGATCAGGATCACCGCCACCGTCGTCACGGTGATTCGGATCATGGACTTGTCGCCACTGTGGTGCAGATCCGCGGCGAGCGCGGCCACGCCGGTCACATAGACCTTCACCCCGGGCGGCGGTGGCGTGCTGTCCACGATTTTGCGGACGGCGTCGACGGAGTCGTTGGCCAGCAGCTCGCCCTGATTGCCGGCCAGATTCACCTGCACGGTGGCGGCCTTGCCGTCGTTGCTTTGCGCGCCGGCGGCCGTGAGCGGATCGCCCCAGAAATCCTGGACGCTCAGCACGTGCGCCTTGTCTTCGCGCAACTTACGGATCATCGCGTCGTAGTACTTGTGGGCGTCGTCGCCCAGGGGCTGATCACCCTCCAGCACGATCATCGCCGAGCTGTCGGTCTCGCCCTCGTTGAAGGCGTGACCGATGTGCTTCATCGCCACGAACGACGGCGCGTCCTTGGGGCTGAGCGACACCGACCGCTCTTGGCCGACCACCTCCAGCGAGGGGACGAACAAACTGAGGATGACGGCGACCCCCACCCAGAACAGGATGATCGGCACCGCGAGGGTGTGGATCGTCCTGGCGAGAAACGGCCTTTCGGCGTGAGCGCTCGGGGCGGGGGCGGATTGCGTGATCACGCCGACTTCACCAGACAGTACGTATACGCGTGGACCTCGTTGGAAATTCGCTCGGCCTTGACCACGTCGTCCACCGTGATGCGGCAGCCGATGCTGTCGCTACTGCCCCGCGCCGTGAGGTTTCCCATCATCGCCGCCTTGTCGGTGGTGATGCGCAGCGTCCACGGCAGCGGCGCCCCGTCGATGCGTTGGGGGTCGGCGTTGACGTCGAAATAGCTGATGTCCGCGACGGTTCCGGGCGGCCCGAAGACCTCGTACACGATGCGTTTGGGGTTGAACGGCTTGGGGTTTTGCAGGTTGCTGTCGGCATACGACTCGCGCTTTTCCGAGCCGAAGTAGCCGTGCACCCGGTACACGATGAAGCCACCGACCACCACCACCGCCACGATGACGAGTGGAATCCAGGTTCGGGACAGCACCTTGAAAATTTGGAATCCCTTTCACCGGTTCGGCACCTGCTGCGGGCGGACGGTCCGCTGAATCGCGGCGCCGCCCGATCGTTAGCGCAGCCAAGGCTTACCTAAGTAAATCACGGCTGGCTCGCCACCCGGCCGGACCGTTGGACTCCTTCCCCTCGCGACCTGGAGTGTAACGCATATCACGTGCGTAACACCGAAAACGTATGTGTTCTGTGACCCCCGACAAATCACACGGCGTGCGTTATGCAAATCGCATGATGGTGCGCACGGCCAGCCAGATGTTTCGGCCCTACGGACCGCGTCCGGCAGTGCGCGCCCTGCTGTCGCACGAGGGTCCCGAGTCGGCCAACACCGACCGGTTCCCGGTGAGCTCACCGCATTACTGATCGAGAAGGCGCCGTCAGGCGTAGATGCGAAGCTGCACGACCCTGCGCATGATGTCGCTCAGCTTGTCCACCGGGGCCCCGCAGGTCAGGCAGTAGCCGCCGGGGCACCGGCTGATCCGGTCCACCTGTTGCAGGACGTCGGCCTTGAGCCGGCGCACGCAGCGGATGCACAGAACGTCGACGACGTTTCCGGACGGGTCGAGGTTGGGGCGGTTGCATTCGTCCACGGCATGCCGGTACACGATGTGCGTCGCCGGGTTGGTACAGCCGGTTTCGGATTGGCACGTCATTTCGTGCCAATCCAGCGCCGCAAGCGCGTCGGGAATTGGGCTGGCCGACTGGGGGTCCACGGTGCTCATCGCGTCCTCACTGCGCCGCATCATTCCGGCACGAACCGTCCGTCGTCCCAGTATGGATTGCGGTCATGTGCATGATGTGAGTCCTGGTTAAGCAGTGGCTGAGCGGACTACTGTTACGAGCAAGATTTCCGGGGCGGGTCGCCGGGGACTATGCGCCGAATAACCAGTCAGCCATATTGATTTGTCCCGTAGAGCGATGAAAAGCGATACCCGACAAAGGCAGATCTTAAGCTCGCGGGCCAATAAAGGCCAGGGTCAATCCGCTACGACCAGTTCCACACGGACATGTCGCCGGGCGGGTATTGGTTGCACACGTCGGTCGCCTTGGCGACGACACCCTTGTTGTTGAAGAAGATCTTCATGTGGTTGACCCAGGCGAACGTCAGCGGATCGCCATTGTAGAAGTTTTCGGAATAGTCCCTGCGCTCCGCCGGTGACAGCGAGTAGAACCAGTGGGCTTTGTCGATGGTTGCCTGCTGGACGTTCGGGTGGTTGTTGAAGTCGATCATGTACCGCTGGTAGTACACCGGGCTGGTATCCCTGACGGCCGCCAGATACTGCTCGGCGTCGCAGGTGGTCGCGATCTGCCTGCGGGGCACGGGGAAATCTTCTGTGGAATCGGCCGCGGCGGTCTTGGGGAAGGTCGCAGCGGCGAAGCTCAAGGTGATCAAGAATGCGATGAAAACGACGCCTGCACGCAGGCCGGAACTCAGCCGAGACATAACTTTCACCGTAACACTTCTGAGGCTAGGGCGCACATGCGTAGGCCATCTCACTATCCATTGCCATCAGGCACGATGACGTGGCTGGGATCCGGCCGCAGTTCCGGCGGGGCCTGGCTATAGTCTCCGAACGGACCGTCGCGGCGCTCGACCGCCGCGCGCACGCCCTGGGCCTGGGCGGTGTTGATGAAGTCCAGCGCTTCGGGGGTGTTGCGCATCAGGCCGTCGAGGATGCCGCCGAGCATCTGCGTGGACGCCAGGCCCATGTTCTCGTAGGCCTGATTGACGATCAGCTTCTGCGCCCGCAGCTGCGACAGCGGGATCCGGGCCAGCTCGGCGGCGACTTCGGCGACCCGCGCTTCCAGCCGCTCGAAGGGGACCGCCTCGTTGATCAGCTCGACCTCGGCGGCCTGGGCGCCGCTCAGCGGCCGGCCGGTCAGGGAGTGCCACTTGACCCTGGCCAGGCTCAGGCGATAGAGCCACATGCCGGTCAGGTACGCGCCCCACATCCGGCTGTAGGGGGTGCCGATCACGGCGTCCTCGCTGGCGATGACAAGGTCGGCGCACAGCGCGTAGTCGCTGGCCCCGCCGACGCACCAGCCGTGCACCTGGGCGATGACGGGCTTGGAGGCCCGCCAGATCGCCATGAACTTCTGGGTTGGGCCCGTCTCGCGCGCGCTGACCATCGCAAAATCCTTGCCGGGGTCCCACCGGCCGTCGGTCATCATCGCCTCGCCCCACTGCTGGAAGCCGCCGCCGAAGTCGTAGCCGCCGGAGAAGGCGCGGCCGGCGCCGCGCAGGACGATGACCTTGATGTCGTGGTCTCGCTCGGCCAGCCCGATGGCGGCCTCGATCTCGTCGGGCATGGGCGGAACGATGGTGTTGAGGTGCTCGGGGCGGTTCAGTGTGATCGTGGCGACCGGGCCGGCCGTCGTGTACAGCAGGGTGTCGAAGGCGGGCATGGCTTCCTAGGGGTCGGGGAGACGGTTTTCCGGCGATGACGCATAAATTCGTTCGCCGATTTTGAGATAGGGCGTCGTCAGGTAGGCCGAAAAGACGACGACGGCCGAGAAGATCGCGGCCGCGAGGATCCCGTTGGGCCAGATCCTGCCCGTCCCCAGCGCAAAGCAGACGATGCCGATGATCGAGGTGGCCCAATAGAAACGCCGTCCCGGCCGGCGCTCGCGGATGAAGCGGTAGCGTGCCTGCGCCGCCCCGGCCACGATGAAGATCAATCCGGTCGCCAGCAAGGTGAGTTCGATACGTTCGGTCGCTGACACGTCGACGATCTTATGGCCGGTCAACGTAAGGCTCGCTAGCATTTCTAACCAGATGGGATGTGGGAAGGTCTGCCAGTGGGCGGGGCGGCGTTCGAGCGAATGGGCGCGGTTATTGCGACGGCGGTAGCCGCGATAGCGCTCGCCTCGTTCTCGGTGGTAGCCACCACACCCGGTGTGGCGCAAGCGGCTCCATGTGCCGGCGCTGGGGCAAACCCCGAGTCCTGCCAGAACTGTCTGGTTTACGTGGAGGCGTATCACACTTCGAACGTGTGCTACAGCGCCGCGCCGCCCCGCCCCGCCCCGCCGCCCCCGAGCAGGGTGCCGGTGTGGTCTCCGGAGGCTCCGGAGCCGGCTCCGCTACAGCCCGCGCCGCCGGTGCATCCGCCACAGGTTGTTCCGCCGAATCCCCCTCCCCCGAGCGTGATTCCGGTCCAGACCCCGAAGCTCAATCGGGTGGCCGGGGTGCCAAGAAACGCTTCGATCGTGGCACCGCCGAAGGGTCTGGATGCGCCACCGCAGGCGGTCGCGGAGGCCAGGGCCGCGCCTGCGACGCGGATCAATCCCGCCAGCCCGCTGGAGCCGCCCAGCCGGGTGTACGACTTCAAGCACCAGGTGCAGAATGCCGTCGACACCCATAGCGGCAACGTTGACCTGGTAAAGGCCGACAACCAGCAACTGGTGCGCCCCCGACATTGGGACTACATCGACTACGACGACAACCACCGCCCGACCCTGTACAACCCGCTCAGTGAGGCGATGACCTTCCGCTACTTCTACGGCGGCGCCTATCGGGAGGCGTTCGTGCCGGCCGGTGGCCGGATCGTGCTCGACGTCGCGACCGTTGGGCTGTTCCCGTTCACCGCCGTCGGCTACAGCCATGTGGCGTCGGGCAGCTTCTACGGCGGGGCCTCGATACCGCCGGCGGGTTCGGACGGCCCGCCGCCGCCGAACTACACCCCGCCCGCGCCCCCGGAGGTGTACCCAGACGTCGCCGCCTACGTCGCCGCTGTCAACCAGACCGTCGGAATCGGTCAAGTGCAGGTGCTGGGCCACGACGACAGCCAACCCGCGGGCAGCCAGGACAGCTTCCTGCTCGACGACTCCACCTTGGCCTGGGGTCAGGTGAACGATCCAAGCAGCCCCGCCCAGATCAGGGTCACCAGGACCCAGTCGCTGCCGGGTGCCGGGCCAACCGACAATGGCAGCTACTTGGTGGCCCTCGCCGCTCTCAAGGAGCCCACCGAATCCGCCGAACCCTGGTGGCCCTCGGCGCTGAGCTACGGGGGGCTCGCGTTAGCGGTGAGCCTTGGCGTCTGGATGATCAATCGGCGGAAACGGGGCGCTGATCCGACCGCCGGCCCCTAGGGGTGATTCACGCAGAACGCCACGCACATGTCTGAAACGGGAATGGAGACCCATTGCAGTTGCCCATCCGCCTGGCGCGCGCAGTAGATCGGGCCCGGGTTCCCCCATACTTTGGCGCCTTCCGGCGAACATGTTTTGCCGAGGTCGGTATCGGCATGCGCCGGGCTACTTCCGAGCAGGACCGCGATTGGGGCGACCGCCGTCAATGTCGCCAAGCCGACGAACCTCAGTGCGCGCATGATCCATGCCTTCCTCGACAACATCCGCTACATCACCATCGAGCTTAACGGCTCGACCCGGCACGACGCCCGCTGCTCAACCGCCCAGCGTCCGCCACAGGAACGAGTAGGTGAGCGCCGACTTGAAGGCCACTTGCTCGTTGTCGGCCGCGCCGGCGTGGCCGCCCTCGATGTTTTCGTAATACCAGACCCGGTGCCCCGCGGCCTGCAGGGCCGCCGTCATCTTGCGGGCGTGGCCCGGATGGACGCGGTCGTCGCGGGTGGACGTGGTCATCAGCACCGGCGGGTAGCGGCGTTCGGCCGAAATGTTTTGGTAGGGCGAGTATTCGGAGATGAACGCCCAGTCAGCGGGTTCGTCCGGGTCGCCGTACTCGGCCATCCACGAGGCGCCGGCCAGCAGCAGGTGGTAGCGCTTCATGTCCAGCAGCGGCACGTCGCACACCAGCGCGCCGAACTTCTCGGGGTACTGGGTGAGCATGATGCCCATCAGCAGCCCGCCGTTGCTGCCCCCGCGCGCCGCCAGTTGCGCGACCGTCGTGATTTTCCGGTCCACCAAATCCGTGGCCACCGCGGCGAAGTCCTCGGCCACCTTGTGCCGGCGCTCGCGCATCGCCTGCGTGTGCCAGCCCGGACCGTATTCGCCGCCGCCGCGGATGTTGGCCACCGCGTAGGTGCCCCCGCGGGCCAGCCACAGCCGGCCCAACACGCCGTCGTACCCGGGGGTGCGCGACACCTCGAACCCGCCATAACCACTCAGCAGCGTGGGTCCGGTCGCCCCGCGCGGGCGCACGACGAAGTACGGGATTGCGGTGCCGTCGGCGGATGTCGCGAAATGTTGTGCCACGCTGATGTTTTCGCCGTCGAAGAACGCCGGGGCCGACTTGATCGGGTCCAGTGGGCCGTTGCCGGCGCCGCGCATCAGCCTCGACGGCGTGGCGAATCCGCTGGAATCCAGGAAGAATTCGTCGCCGGTGTCGTCGGCGGCGACGACGACGGTGTTGGTCGCCGGCGGGATGCCCCCGACCGGTTCCAGCTCCCAGACGCCCGGGGTGGCGATCTCGACGCGGCTCTCCACATCGGCCAGCGTGACCATCAGCAGGCGGTCTTTGGTCCACGCGTAGTGATTCAGCGCGGTGTGTTCGTCGGGCTCGAACACCACCCGCAATTGCGCTGTGCCGGCGAGGAATTCGTCGTAGTCGGCCGCCAGCAGCGAGCCCGCGGCGTAGATGGCGTCGCGGAAGTACCAGTCGGAGCGCAGCTCGATCAGGATCCACTCGCGGTGTATCGAGACGCTCGCATCGGTGGGCGCGTCGATGCGAATCAGCTCCGGACCGCGCAGTTCGTAAAGCTCGTCGTTCCAGAAGTCCAGGGCCCGCCCGAGCACGGTGCGCTCGAAGCCGGGCGTGCGATCCACCGAGGCCGACACGCGGACATCCGAACGAGCGCCTTCGAAGACCGTTTCCGCGTCGGTCAGCGGCGTGCCCCGTCGCCAACGTTTGACCACTCTCGGATAGCCGGATTCGGTCAGCGAGTCGGCGCCGAAGTCGGTGCCGACCAGGACGGTGTCAGGGTCGGCCCAGGCGATCTGTGACTTGGCCTCCGGCAGCTCGAACCCGCCGGCGACGAATTCGCGTGTCAGCATGTCGAATTCGCGGACGATCGAGGCGTCCGAGCCGCCACGCGACAGCCCGATCAGCGCCCGGGTGTGGTCGGGCTCGATGACGCCCGCGCCCGCCCATACCCATTTCTGATCGTCGGCTCGCCCTAGTTCATCTATGTCGATCAGCACGTCCCACTCCGGTGCGTCGGTGCGGTAGCTGTCCAGCGTGGTGCGCCGCCACAGCCCGCGCGGGTTGGCGGCGTCGCGCCAGAAGTTGTAGAGGTACTCCCCGCGGCGCACCACGTACGGAATCCGGGCGTCGGTATCGAGCACCTCGAGCGCCTCGGCGCGCATGCGGTCGAACTGCGGGTCGCGGAATTCCGCCAGCGTCGGTTCGTTGCGCGCGCGCACCCAGTCGAGCGCTTCGTCGCCCGCGATGTCCTCGAGCCACAGGTAGGGGTCGTCAGTCACGACCGCCATTGTGTCGTGTACGCCGAAGCGGACCGTCAGGAGAGGCTGGTGACCACGGCCTGCCAGGGAAGTTCGAGCGCGCCGCCGCGCTCGTACGGCGCCACCGACGGGGCAAGCGTCGCGCGGACGGCGTCGATCTGCCCGGCCGGCAGTGACCCGACCAGTTCGGCCACCGGCCCTGCGACCGCAGTGACGTACGTCCAGTAGTCGTCCAGGTCGTCGAAGCGCATGACGCCGGTGAGCTCTTCGACGGTGACTTCTTCGAAGCCGCCGGCGGCGGCGAGGGCGTGGTTGCGTTCGGATGTGGACAGCGAGAACAAGCCTCCCGGAGCGAAGGGGTCCCCGGGTGGCGCGACGCCGTTTTGCAGCAGCGCCGCCACGATGTGAAAGATCCACGGGTTGCGGTCCGGCGGTCCCCATGTCGCGTAGGCGCACCGGGCGCCCGGCCGCAGCACCCGCCGGATCTCCGCCATCGCCCGGTCCTGCTCGGGCACCAGCATCAGCCCGAACCGCGAAAGCACCCCGTCCACGCTGCCGTCGGGCAGGTCGATCTGCCGTGCGTCCAGGACGCGGCACTCGACGTTGGCCAGGCCCCGCTCGGCGGCGCCGCGACTTGCCGCCGCGACCATGGCGGGCGCGAAGTCACTGCAGATGAGGCGGCCGGTCGGGCCGAGGCGGGCGGCGGCGAGGAAGCCGGTTTCGCCGGGGCCGGCCGTCAGCTCCAAAACGGTGTGGCCGGGCTGCGGATCGACGTGCTCGACCAGCCGGTCCGACACCGATCGCACGTCGGAGAAGAGGCGGTCCCGATAGCTTTCCCAGGCCGGAGCGACCGACGTCCAATGACGCAGGGCGTCTGCGGCCGAATGGCTTTCGGGCATTCGTCACCATCCCAGTGCTGTGAGCTCCGGCGCCCACTGTACGGCTGGGCGCGGCGGTAGTGTGAGGTGTGTTACACGAGGAGAGAAGGAGGAGACGGGCAATGACTGTTTTCGCACGTCCGGGGTCTGCCGGGGCGTTGATGTCGTACGAATCCCGGTACGAGAACTTCATTGGGGGCGGGTGGGTGGCGCCGGTCGGCGGCCGGTATTTCGAAAATCCGACACCCGTGACCGGCCAGACGTTCTGCGAGGTCGCCCGCTCCGACGAAGCCGACATCGACAAGGCGCTCGATGCGGCCCACGCGGCGGCCCCGGCGTGGGGCAAGACCGCGCCCGCCGAGCGGGCGGCGATCCTGAACAAGATCGCCGACCGGATCGAGGAGCACAAGGCCGCGCTGGCGGTGGCCGAGGTGTGGGACAACGGCAAGCCGGTCCGCGAGGCGCTGGCCGCCGACATCCCGCTGGCCGCCGATCATTTCCGGTACTTCGCCGGGGCGATCCGCGCGCAGGAGGGAACGCTCTCGCAGATCGACTCCGACACCGTCGCCTACCACTTCCACGAGCCGCTCGGCGTGGTGGGGCAGATCATCCCGTGGAACTTCCCCATCCTGATGGCCGCCTGGAAGATGGCGCCGGCGCTGGCGGCCGGCAATGCAGTGGTGCTCAAGCCGGCCGAGCAGACGCCGGCCTCGGTGCTCTACCTGATGTCGCTGATCGGGGATCTGCTGCCGCCCGGAGTGCTCAACGTCGTCAACGGGTTCGGCGCGGAGGCCGGCAAGCCGCTGGCGTCGAGCAACCGGATCGCCAAGATCGCGTTCACCGGGGAAACCACCACGGGGCGGCTGATCATGCAGTATGCCTCGCAGAACCTGATCCCGGTGACTTTGGAACTCGGCGGCAAGAGCCCCAACATCTTCTTCTCCGACGTGATGGCCAAGGGTGACGATTTTCAGGACAAGGCCCTGGAGGGCTTCACCATGTTCGCCCTCAACCAGGGCGAGGTGTGCACGTGCCCGTCGCGCAGCCTGATCCAGGCCGACATCTATGACGAATTCCTCGAGCTCGCCGCGATCCGCACCAAGGCGGTCCGGCAGGGCGACCCGCTGGACAGCGAGACGATGCTGGGCTCGCAGGCGTCCAACGATCAGCTGGAAAAGATCTTGTCCTACATAGAAATCGGCAAGGACGAGGGCGCCAAGATCATCACCGGCGGCGAGCGCGCCGAGCTGGGCGGTGACCTCGCCGGTGGCTACTACATGCAGCCGACCATCTTCGGCGGCAACAACAGGATGCGGGTCTTCCAGGAGGAGATCTTCGGGCCGGTGGTGGCGGTGACGTCCTTCACCGATTACGACGACGCCATCTCGATCGCCAACGACACCCTCTACGGCCTGGGCGCCGGCGTGTGGAGCCGCGACGGCAACACCGCGTATCGGGCCGGGCGCGACATCCAGGCCGGCCGGGTGTGGGTCAACTGCTACCACGTCTATCCCGCGCACGCGGCGTTCGGCGGCTATAAGCAGTCCGGCATCGGGAGGGAGAACCACAAGATGATGCTCGACCACTACCAGCAGACCAAGAACATGCTGGTGTCCTACTCCGACAAGGCGCTCGGTTTCTTCTGATGAGCGCGGGGGCTCCGTCGGGTGCGGTCATGACGGCCGCGGCCGCCGACCTGCTGGCGCGCCTGCACGAGCGTCACGGCCCGGTGATGTTCCATCAGTCCGGCGGCTGCTGCGACGGGTCGTCGCCGATGTGCTACCCGCGCGGGGACTTCATCGTCGGCGACCGCGACGTGCTGCTCGGGGTGCTCGACGTTGCGGACGGGGTGCCGGTGTGGATTTCGGGTCCGCAGTTCGCCGCCTGGAAGCACACCCAGCTGATCATCGACGTGGTGCCGGGCCGCGGCGGCGGGTTCAGCCTGGAGGCCCCGGAAGGCGTGCGGTTCCTGTCCCGCGGGCGCGTCTTCACCGACGAAGAGATGGCCCAGCTGGGGGCCGCGCCGGTGATCACCGGCGCTGCCTACGAGCGGGGCGAACGCCCGTCGGTGCGCGGCCAGGTGATGGCCCTGGACAAGTAAGGTCGTCGGCGTGATCCCGCTGCCCCGCCCCTGGCTGCTGGCCGGCGCCATGCTGATCGGTTGTGCCGCCGGGTTTTTGGCCGGCGTCGCGTTCACCGTGCTGGTCCACGCGCGGATGCATCCCGATGTCGTCATCGCGCTGGTGGTCGGGGTGCCCACCGTGACCGGGCTGCTGACCACTCTGTTTTCCGGACGGCGCTGGATCACCGCGCTGGGCGCGTTCGTCCTGTCGCTCGGGCCCGGCTGGTTCGGCGTGCTCGTCGCCCTGCAGGTGGCCTCCGGTGGCTGACGACGACCACCCGTCGAACCCGGGCACTCAGGCGTTCGTGCCGGACTTCTCGGATGACGAGGACGCCGAGGACACCGGGACGCAATCGTGGGTGCCGGACTTCTCGGATGACGAGGACTCCAAGGACTCCGGGGCCCCGAAGTCCGCGCAGCCCGCGGCCGAGACGCCCGAGCCCACCCCGCCGGGCACGCCGGAGCGGGATGCCGGCCCCGGCGCGGCGCCCGTGCACCCGGTCACCGTTCCCGGTCGCTACGTCTTTCTGAGGTGGTGGAAGCTGGTCCTGGTGCTGCTGGGCGTGTGGATCGTCGCGGCCCCCGTCGGGCTCGCGCTGTTCTATTGGTGGTACCACAGCACCGACAAGACCCTGGCGGTGTTCGCGGTCCTGGTCTACGTCGTGGCGTGCGCGGTGGGTGGCGTGATGCTGGCGATGGCCGAGGGCCGGCCGCTGATCTCGGCGCTGTCGCTGGCGGTGATGTCGGCGCCGTTTGCCGCCCTGGCCGCCGCGGCGCCGCTGTACGGCTATTACTACTGCGCGCGCACGGGCCACTGCGTGATCGGCGTCATCCCGTACTAGGCCGCTGGCGCGGAGTAAGGGCCCGCGAGCGTGGGGCTTACGGCCGAATTCAAGGCCGTCCGGATACCTAGGGCCCACACTCGGGGCCCTGGGGGCGGTGGGCGCGCACTAGGGTGGGCTCGTGACTTCTCACTATGACGTCGTCGTCCTCGGGGCCGGTCCCGGCGGATATGTGGCAGCGATCCGTGCCGCGCAGCTGGGCCTGAACACCGCGGTCATCGAGCCCAAGTACTGGGGCGGAGTGTGCCTCAACGTCGGCTGCATCCCGTCCAAGGCGTTGCTGCGCAACGCCGAGCTCGCCCACATCTTCACCAAGGAAGCCAAGACTTTCGGCATCAACGGCGAGGCGACCTTCGATTACGGGGTCGCCTTCGACCGCAGCCGCAAGGTGGCCGAGGGCCGCGTCGCCGGGGTGCACTTCCTGATGAAGAAGAACAAGATCACCGAGATCCACGGGTATGGCCGGTTCACAGATCCGCGCACTTTGTCCGTCGAATTGAATGAAGGCGGCGCTGAAAATCCGGTGACGGTCACGTTCGACAACGTCATCATCGCCACCGGCAGCAGCACGCGGCTGGTTCCCGGGACGTCGCTGTCGGCCAACGTCGTGACCTATGAAGAACTGATCATGTCCCGCGAGCTGCCGGAGTCGATCGTCATCGCCGGGGCGGGGGCCATCGGCATGGAGTTCGGCTACATACTGAAGAACTACGGCGTCGACGTCACCATCGTTGAATTCCTGCCGCGCGCGCTGCCCAACGAGGACGCCGAGGTGTCCAAGGAGATCGAGAAGCAGTTCAAGAAGCTGGGCGTCAAGATCTTGACCGGGACCAAGGTCGAGGGCATCAAGGACGAGGGTTCCGTGGTGACGGTGACCGTCAGCAAGGACGGCAAGTCCGAGGACCTCAAGGCCGAAAAGGTGTTGCAGGCCATCGGGTTTGCTCCCAACGTCGAGGGCTACGGGCTGGAGGCGGCCGGCGTCGCGCTGACCGACCGCAAAGCGATCGGCATCACCGATTACATGCGCACCAACGTCGAGCACATCTACGCCATCGGCGACGTCACGGGGCTGCTGCAGCTGGCCCACGTCGCCGAGGCGCAAGGGGTGGTCGCGGCCGAAACCATCGCCGGCGCAGAGACTTTGGCCCTTGGCGATTACCGCATGCTGCCGCGCGCGACGTTCTGCCAGCCGAACGTGGCCAGCTTCGGGCTCACCGAGCAGCAGGCCCGCGACGAGGGCTACGACGTGGTGGTGGCCAAGTTCCCGTTCACCGCCAATGCCAAGGCGCATGGCGTGGGCGACCCCAGCGGTTTCGTCAAGCTCGTCGCCGACGCCCGCTACGGCGAGCTGCTGGGCGGGCACCTGATCGGCCACGACGTGTCCGAGCTGCTGCCGGAGCTCACGCTGGCCCAAAAATGGGACCTGACCGCCACCGAATTGGCCCGCAACGTGCACACCCACCCGACCATGTCGGAGGCGCTGCAGGAGTGCTTCCACGGCTTGACCGGCCACATGATCAACTTCTGAGACTGATGCGCAGCGACATTGTTGTGGGCGCCATCGGCGGGGTCGCCGCGGGCTACGTGCTGTGGCTGGTGGCCTTTTCGCTCGCCGACGACAACGCGGCAGTGGGCCGATGGGCGCCGACGGTGTTGCTGCTGTCGGTGGCGCTGGGGATCGGCGCCGTGCTGTGGGGCCTGGTGCAGCGGCGGCGCCGCAAGTACGCGTGGTCGGCGTTCGGGTTCGGCCTGCCCGTGCTTCCGGTGGTGCTGACCCTGGCCGTCTTAGCCGACGTCTACGCCTGACGCGGATTGTCCAGCGGGATGTCGAGCGCGGACATGGTCGCCGCCAGCCCGTCGTATTGGCTTGTGAGCAAGCAGAATTCGATCAGCTCACGCCGATTCAGGTGAGTCGCGAGCCGCTGCCAGGTAGCGGCGGTGATCGTGCGCTCCTCGACCAGTTCGTCCGTCGCCGCCAGCAACGTCCGTTGCCGGGAGCTCAGTTGGTTCGCCGCGTCCGCTGCGGCGTCGGGCCACGCGAAAATCGTAGACTGAATTTGCGCGTCCAACCCCTGCTTGGCGGCCATCCGCCGATGGTGCTGCAGCTCGTATTCGCAGGCGCGCAGGTGCGCGACCCGCAGGATCACCAGCTCGGTATCGATGGCGGGCAGCCGGCCCCGCAGCAGCCGTCCGCTGTAGAGCAGCCACACCAAAAACAGCAGCCGGTGCTGACCCAACGTCGTCATCAGATGCATCTCCGGCGCGCGGACCGTGCGCGCGCCGAACTTGGCGATCACCCAGTTGATCGGGCCCAGCTCGCGAAACCGCCCCGACGGGATGCGACCGACGGGGCCGTCTGGGGCGCTGGTCACGCTTGCTTCACCAGGTAGGGGGAGACGGTGCTGCGGTGCTCGTCGAGATCGAGGGCGCGACCCAACGCCGGGAACGCCCGCTGCGGGCAGTTGTCGCGTTCGCAGACCCGGCAGCCCGCGCCGATCGGTGTGGCTGCAACATTCGGGTCGCCCGACAAGTCCAATCCTTCCGAGTAGACGAGCCGGTGCGCGTGGCGAAGCTCGCAGCCCAGGCCGATCGCGAAGGTTTTACCGGGCTGACCATACCGCGCGGCGCGGCGCTCCACGGTGCGGGCCACCCACATGTAGTTGCGGCCGTCGGGCATCTGGGCGATCTGCACCAGGATCTTGCCCGGGTTGGCGAACGTCTCGTAGACGTTCCACAGCGGGCACGTGCCGCCGCTGGAGGAGAAGTGAAAACCGGTGGCGGACTGGCGTTTCGACATGTTGCCGGCCCGGTCCACCCGGACGAAGGAGAACGGCACCCCCCGCATCGTCGGCCGCTGCAGCGTGGAGAGCCGGTGCGCGATGGTCTCGTAGCTGACCGAGTAGAACGACGACAGCCGCTCGACGTCGTAACGGAAATTCTCTGCGACGTCGTGGAATTGGCGGTAGGGGAGCACCGCGGCCGCGGCGAAGTAATTGGCCAGCCCCAGCCGCGCCAGTGTGTGCGACTCGTCGCTGGTGAACTTGCCTTCGGCGACCAGGCTGTCGATCAGGTCTCCGAACTCCAGGTACGCCAGTTCGGCGGCCAGCTTGAATACCTGCTGACCCAAGGACAGGTGATTGCTGATTTCCAGCGTCTTGGTCTTGGGATCGAAGCGGTGCAGGACGGTGTCGCCGAGGTCGATGCGCCGGGTGATGTGCACCCCGTGCACCTCGGTGAGCCGGCGGGTCAGCTCGCGGGCCAGGTCGCCGTGGTGCAACCGCATCTTGACGGTGAGGTCTTCGGCGGCGGTGTCGAGCTCGTGCAGGTAGTTCTGGCGCTGGTAGAAGTAGTCGCGCACCTCTTCGTGGGGCATGGTGATCGACCCGCTGCCGCTGCCGTCGGAGAACCGCTCCTCGGTGGCCGCGGCCAATTGGGCGGTGGTGATGCGGTACCGCCGGTGCAGGTTGACCACGGCGCGGGCCAGCGTGGGATGGGCGCCGACCATCTCGGCCACTTCGGTCGGGTCGACGTCGATGTCCAGATCGCGGTCCATCGTCACCTCGCGCAGCTCGGCGACCAGCCGAGTGTCGTCGTGCGAGGCGAAGAACGTCGCGTCCACCCCGAACACCTCGGTGATGCGCAGCAGCACGGCCACCGTCAGGGGGCGGACGTCGTGCTCGATCTGGTTGAGGTAACTCGGCGAGATCTCGAGCATCTGGGCCAGCCCGGCCTGGCTGAATCCGCGCTCGTTGCGCAGCTGGCGAACGCGGGAGCCGACGAAGGTTTTGGCCACTTAACGAAGCGTACCCGCCGCTGCGAAGACGCGGTTCGCAGAGTTGGCATGGCCGCCGAATCCCTCACGATTGGTGTTCGTCAGATGCGATTTGGCATCATTCGCAGCGGGCCCCAGGGTTAACCTGAGGTACCGACGAGGAGGAAAACGGGGAGCGTAGCCGTGAGCCTGGACAAAACACTGATGCCCGTGCCCGACGGTCACCCCGATGTATTCGATCGCGAATGGCCGCTGCGGGTCGGCGATATCGACCGCACGGGGCGGCTGCGGCTGGACGCGGCCTGCCGCCATATCCAGGACATCGGCCAAGACCAGCTGCGCGAGATGGGCTTCGAGGAGACCCATCCGCTGTGGATAGTCCGTCGCACCATGGCTGATCTCATCCGGCCCATCGAGTTTCAGGACATGCTGCGCCTGCGCAGATGGTGTTCGGGGACGTCGAACCGGTGGTGTGAGATGCGGGTTCGCATCGACGGCCGCAAGGGCGGGCTGATCGAGTCCGAGGCGTTCTGGATCAATATCAACCGGGAAACCCAGATGCCGGCCCGCATCGCCGACGACTTCCTGGCGGGTCTGCACAAGACCACCAGCATCGACCGGCTGCGCTGGAAGGGCTACCTGAAGCCGGGCAGCCGCGACGACGCCGCCGAGATCCACGAGTTTCCGGTCCGGGTCACCGACATCGACCTGTTCGACCACATGAACAACTCGGTGTACTGGAGCGTGATCGAGGACTACCTGGCCTCGCATCAGGAGCTGTTGCAAAGGCCGCTGCGGGTCACGATCGAACATGAGGCACCGGTCGCGCTGGGCGACAAACTGGAGATCATCTCGCACGTCCACCCCGCCGGCTCGACCGAGCAATTCGGTCCCGAGCTGGCCGATCGCCCTGTTACAACGCTCACATACGCGGTCGGTGACGAGACAAAAGCCGTCGCCGCAATCTTCGCTCTGTAGCCGGACCGCCGTTACCGAGAATTGCCGCGCTGACGTGCGGATATGCGGTTACTGACCGGTAGTTTCTGAAACGGTTAAGTTGTTGGTAACCTTTGCAAGATTCGCAAAATCGCGCGAAGTTGTTGCCGAAATTGGCAAATGAAACGGGTGGACCTGCATCAACAAGCTGTGCCATGGTCGAGTTAGCACGCCAGTGAAGTTGAGCCCCTAGCTACCGCCGCAAGGCGGGTGGCGGCGCAGTTCAGCAACAGTTCAGCAACTGAAAACCGTATAAGGAGTAAGCCCAATGTCTGTCGTTGGCACCCCCAAGAGCGCCGAGCAGATCCAGCACGACTGGGACACGAACCCGCGCTGGAAGGACATCACCCGCACCTACACCGCCGAGGACGTCGTCGCGCTGCAAGGCACCGTGGTCGAGGAGCACACCCTGGCCCGCCGCGGCGCGGAGGTGTTGTGGGAGCAGCTGCACGACCTGGAGTGGGTCAACGCGCTCGGCGCGCTGACCGGCAACCAGGCCGTCCAGCAGGTCCGCGCCGGGCTGAAGGCCATTTACCTGTCGGGTTGGCAGGTCGCCGGTGACGCCAACCTGTCCGGCCACACCTACCCCGACCAGAGCCTGTACCCGGCCAACTCGGTGCCGCAGGTGGTGCGGCGGATCAACAACGCGCTGCAGCGCGCCGACCAGATCGCCAAAGTCGAGGGCGACAAGTCGGTGGAGAACTGGCTGGCGCCGATCGTCGCCGACGGCGAGGCCGGCTTCGGTGGCGCGCTCAACGTCTACGAGCTGCAGAAGGCCCTGATCGCGGCCGGCGTCGCCGGGTCGCACTGGGAGGACCAGCTGGCGTCGGAGAAGAAGTGCGGCCACCTGGGCGGCAAGGTCTTGATTCCGACCCAGCAGCACATCCGCACGCTGACCTCGGCCCGGCTGGCCGCCGACGTCTGCGGCGTGCCGACCGTCGTGATCGCTCGCACCGACGCCGAAGCGGCCACGCTGATCACCTCTGACGTCGACGAGCGCGACCAGCCGTTCATCACCGGTGAGCGCACCAAGGAGGGCTTCTACCGGACCAAGAACGGCATCGAGCCCTGCATCGCGCGGGCCAAGGCCTACGCGCCGTTCTCCGACCTGATCTGGATGGAGACCGGTACCCCGGACCTCGAGGTCGCGCGGAAGTTCTCCGAGTCGGTCAAGGACGCGTACCCGGACCAGATGCTGGCGTACAACTGCTCGCCGTCGTTCAACTGGCGTAAGCACCTCGACGACGGCACCATCGCGAAGTTCCAAAAAGAGCTTGCCGCAATGGGATTCAAGTTCCAGTTCATCACACTGGCCGGCTTCCACGCGCTGAACTACTCGATGTTCGATCTGGCCTACGGCTATGCCCGCAACCAGATGAGCGCCTACGTCGAGCTGCAGGAGCGCGAGTTCGCCGCCGAGGAGCGGGGTTACACCGCGACCAAGCACCAGCGCGAGGTCGGTGCCGGTTACTTCGACCGCATCGCCACCACGGTGGACCCCAACTCGTCGACGACGGCGCTGACCGGTTCCACCGAAGAGGGCCAGTTCCACTGATTCTCCGCCGAGCAGACGCAAAGGTACCCCCGTTGCTCCATGAATAGGGGCTTTTGCGTCTGCTCGCGGACCAGGCAATAGAGTAGGCCCCGCCCAGCCAACCTGGGCGGGGCCTATTGCGGTGCACGACAATACGACTGGAGAGAACGACAAGTGAGCGACGCAGCGATCCAGCGGGTAGGC
This sequence comes from Mycobacterium sp. 852002-51057_SCH5723018, assembly GCF_001667035.1. GTDB lineage: Bacteria > Actinomycetota > Actinomycetes > Mycobacteriales > Mycobacteriaceae > Mycobacterium. The sequence goes on along the minus strand of NZ_LZIR01000022.1, from coordinate 1,353 downwards.
GTTGTCGGGGCCGGGCAGATGGGCTCCGGCATCGCCGAGGTCTCCCTCCGCGCCGGTGTGGACGTGACGGTGTACGAGCCCACCGAGGCGCTGATCACGGCGGGACGCAACCGCATCGTGAAGTCGCTGGAGCGCGGGGTCAGCGCGGGCAAGGTCACCGAGCGGGAGCGGGACCGCGCGCTCAGCAAGCTGGCCTTCACCACGGACCTGAAAGACCTGGCCGACCGGCAGCTGGTGATCGAGGCCATCGTCGAGGACGAGGCCGTCAAGGCCGAGATCTTCGCCGAGCTCGACCGGGTCATCACCGATCCCGACGCGGTGCTGGCGTCGAACACGTCGAGCATCCCGATCATGAAGATCGCCGCGGCCACCAAGAACCCACAGCGCGTGCTGGGGCTGCACTTCTTCAACCCGGTCCCGGTGCTGCCGCTGGTGGAGCTGGTCTGCACGCTGGTCACCGACGACGGCGCCGCCGCCCGCACCGAGGAGTTCGCCGGCGCCGTCCTGGGCAAGCAGGTGGTGCGCTGCTCCGACCGGTCCGGCTTCGTGGTGAACGCGCTGCTGGTGCCCTACCTGCTGTCGGCGATCCGGATGGTTGAGGCCGGCTTTGCCAGCGTCGAGGACGTCGACAAGGCCGTCGTCGCCGGGCTGTCGCACCCCATGGGGCCGCTGCGGCTCTCCGACCTGGTTGGCCTGGACACCCTCAAACTCATCGCGGACAAAATGTTCGAGGAATTCAAAGAACCGCAATACGCCCCGCCGCCGTTGCTGCTGCGCATGGTCGAGGCCGGTCGGCTGGGCAAAAAATCACGTCAGGGCTTCTACACCTACTGAAGCGGACGGCTTGTCGTGTAGCAGTCGGCGTGCGCATCCGATATTATGCCCCCTGTCAACAAAATGAGAGGTATATCGGGCCCCATGACTGCGCTGAAGCCGTACTACGAAGAATCGCAATCTATCTACGACATCTCGGACGAGTTTTTCGCGCTATTCCTAGACCCCACGATGGGCTACACCTGCGCTTACTTCGAGCGTGACGATATGACACTCGAGGAGGCGCAGAATGCAAAGTTCGACCTGGCGCTGGGAAAGCTGAACCTCGAGCCGGGGATGACGTTGCTCGACATCGGTTGCGGTTGGGGCGGAGCGCTGCAGCGGGCGATCGAGAAATTCGACGTCAACGTCATCGGAATTACGCTCAGCCGCAACCAATTTGAGTACAGCAAGACCAGGCTGGCGGCGATCCCGACCGGGCGCAACGTCGACGTGCGGTTGCAGGGCTGGGAAGAGTTCGACGACAAGGTCGACCGGATCGTCTCGATCGGCGCGTTCGAGCACTTCGGCCGCCAACGG